>JAZLKD010000045.1:0-80274 GCA_045597415.1 Treponema sp.
ATATGGAGGAAGAACAGCTGCATCATCATATCCTGCACCTTCCATCCTTGATTCTATGTCAGCAAATAAAAGATGATGATTTACAATAAGGAGATTGGCATCTGAAGCTTCTTTACGCATTTTCATGACAAAGCAGTTTTCCCTGTGAGGACACCGCATACCAAAACAGCCGTCACTTTCAGACTGAACGCGAACCCATATTGTATCAGGAACATTAAAACTGATATCACTGCGGCTTCCTGTAATAGTTTGGTGAGCCCAGTCATTGATTCTGTCGATTATTTCCTGGTCTTCACTAAACATATCCCTGTCTTTTGCAACATCACTCAACCGCCTGAGACAGACAAAATTCTGCCTTCCCTTTACGAGAACGGCTTTTATGTCACACCCTGTAATCTTTTTTGCCTGGGGAATATCTTTTTCAAGAAGCTGCTGCTGAAGGTTTATAGTCCCAGTACTGATGACAACGCGCTCCTTATTTTTAGAAGCCCAGAGGATGCCGGGGATAAGATAGGCATAAGATTTTCCGACACCGGTTCCGGCTTCAAATACACCGATTCCGTTTTTATTAAAGACGCCTACAATTTTTTTAACTAATTCTATTTGTCCCGGACGCTCTTCATAATTCTGGCTAATTTTTGCCAGAGGACCATTATTTGAAAGAAAAAGTGCGGTTTCTTCACTGTCCAGTTTTTCAATTACAACAGGTTTTACAGGCTCAAGGACGCAATAAACTTCCGAACAGGTGTTGTCAATAATGTAAAACCCCTGGGCATTCTGAGAACAATTCTGTGCAACTCCAAGATCGGCCTGCGAAGGATGAAGGTTTCCGCTGGGATGATTGTGAATGAGAACAGCACAGATACGGGCTTCTGCAAGATGAACGGGAACTTCATGAATATTTCCACGGGCTACAGCTTTTACACTGACAACAATTCCTTCTTCATTAATATAACCGGTAAAAAAAACTTCATTATTATCAGCTTCTATGATTTCACGCTTGATCTGCTCAATTACTTCAGGAACAAAACGTCTTTTTGTCTGCAAATATCCACCCATAACTAAAAACATTAACATTTTTCATTGTAAAGAGCTACAGCAATTTACAATTCGCAATTCGCAATTCCTAATTCCTAATTCCTAATTCCTAATTCCTAATTCCTGATTTTTATTATATTATTTATGGATATGCGAAACATTTCTTCTGAATGCCTGATTTTAAATGTTACTCAACAAGGTGAAAATAACCGCACTGTAACCATGATAAACAGCGAAGAAGGAATTATATACGCAACACTTTACGGTGGCAGCAAATCCAGATTCAAGTCACTTGTTTCTCCATTTAACCGTGGAATTGCCTACCTCTATAAAGACGAAACAAAAAATCAGTGTAAGATAAGTGATTTTGACGTTAAAAAATATCATCCGACTTTCAGGGAAAGCCTTTACAAATCCTTTGCAGCTGCCCTTGCCGGAGAAATTGTCCTTAAATCCCGTTGCGCAGGAAGTCCGAAAGAAGCTTACAGAATTACCAATGGTTTCTTAGACGGAATGGATTTAAGCGATGAAAACAATTCCAGAATCGGAACAATCCGCTATTTATGGAGATATATAGAACTCTTAGGATTAAAACCTGATTTAACCCGCTGCTGTCATTGCGGACAATCATTTTTAAGTGGAAAAATCGGCGAAAGGGGTTTAATATATGAAGGTGCATACAGTGAATCTGAAAACGGATTTATATGCAATGAATGCACTTCCATGAACGATAAAATGTTCGTTCTTGGGAAAAATGCTTTAACTTATCTGGAAGCTGTTTCATCTTTAAGTCCTTCTGAAGTGCGCAAGATTATTGTAGATGGCGCCACCATGACTGAAATGAAAAACTTCTGTTTTTATATGATACAGGCTGCCCTTGGATGCAAATTAAAAACCATGGAAAGCGGTATCGGTATTCTTTAGGGAGTAATTGTTACATGAGAGCAACAGACATAATTATGAAAAAGCGGGGAACATTCATCCGCGACGACGCAGGCAAAAAAATATTTGCCGCAGACACTACCCTCACTCGTGAGGAAATAAAATTCCTTATTGACGGATACGTTGAAGGAAAGATTCCAGACTATCAGATCAGTTCATGGCTGATGGCAGTATATTTTAACGGCATGACTTTTGAAGAAACAGGTGTACTTACAGACTGTATGCTTCATTCCGGTGACGTTATTGAACTTCATGGGAAACCTGGACTTACAGGTCCTTTTATTGACAAACACTCAACTGGCGGTGTTGGAGATAAAATTTCCCTTCCACTGGCACCTATCGTTGCTGCCTGCGGAGTTCAGGATCCTATGATGAGTGGCCGTGCTTTGGGCCATACGGGAGGAACCCTGGACAAACTTGAATCCATTGAAGGATACAATGTCAACCTGGACCCGGACACTTTTGCCAGATTCATCGCAGAAAACGGTTTTGCCATGATGGGTCAGACACCTGCTATTGCACCTGCCGACAAAAAAATGTACGCCCTCCGCGACGTAACAGGCACTGTTGAATCAGTTCCTCTGATTACTGCTTCAATTTTAAGCAAAAAAGTTGCAGAAGGTGCAGACGGTCTTGTATTTGACGTAAAATGCGGAACCGGTGCATTTATGAAAACTTTGCAGGATGCAGAAGAACTTGCCAATTCCCTTGTAAAAACTGCACAGGCAATGGGCAAAAAAGCAACTGCACTCATTACTGACATGAACACACCTCTCGGACACACTGTAGGAAACATCCTTGAGATTGAAGAAACTCTTGAATGCTTGCAGGGGAATGGTCCTGAAGATGTTATGGAACTCACTTATGCTTTAGGTGCTGAAATGATTCTTCTTGGCGGAAAAGCAAAAACAAAAGAAGAAGCCATGGCCATGCAGAAAGAAGCTGTATCCTCTGGTAAAGCCCTTGAAATATTCCTCAAAAATATAAAAATGCAGGGGGGAGATCCTGACAAACTTCTTAAGGAACAGGGAAACCGCCGTTCAAAATTCCATGCCACAGTCACAGCTGAAAAAGACGGCTATATTTCTCTTGATGCATTTAAAACAGGACTTGCTTCTGTATACCTTGGAGTCGGACGCAACAAATCTGATGACAAAGTATGTGCCGATGCAGGATTTATTGTTCATAAAAAAACAGGTGACCAGGTTAAAAAAGGCGACCTGATTCTTGATGTTTACGGAAAAGATGAAGAATGTCTTAAAAGTGCCTGTAACCTTATTAAAAATGAAGCGATCGTCTACAGCGATAAACCAGTTGAAAAGAAACCTTTGATTTACAAGGTTATCAACTGATGAAAATCTGGAACAAAAAAGAAGTCTCACGGGAAGTCGTTAAAGAACTTACAGATAAATACGGAATCGATCCTATTACCGCTTCAATTCTGGCACGACGCGGTATAATTGACGGAAATGAAATCCAGTATTTCATTGAAAGCGACAAAAGATTCCTTCACTCACCTTTTGCTTTTGCAGGCATGACCGATGCTGTAGAACGTATCTTGCAGGCACAGGAAGAAGGTGAAAAAGTTCTTATTTTCGGAGACAAAGACGTAGATGGTATTACCTCAACAACAGTTTTGTACAACTGCCTTCAGGAAATGGGAATTGATGTCCGATGGCAACTGCCTGGAGCAACAGATCCTTACGGTCTGAACATTCCTGCCGTAGACAGTTTTGCCCAGGACTATGGAACTCTGATTATTACCGTTGACTGTGGAATTTCCAACAATGCAGAAATTGAATATGCTTCAAAACTTGGAATTGACGTCATTGTTGTTGATCATCATAATCCTCCGGAGCAGCTGCCAAATCCTGCCATTATCATCAATCCTAAATGCAGTGATTCAGGTTATCCTTTCAAGGATATTTCTGGCTGTGCGGTTGCATACAAATTATGCTGTGCCCTGCGTTTCAGTAAAAGTGAACTTTACCGCAATGAAGTCTGTCTTTTGACTGTAAGACCAGTAAATGAAGCATATACAATCGACTGTATTAAAACTGAAAATCTTGTAGAAACAGATTCCATCAGCGAAACAATCATTCCTGGCACACTCTCCTTTCAGCAGACAAGACTTGCAGAATTTCTTAAAGGAGTACAGATTTTTGTTTGGGATGCAAAAACAACTCAAAAACTTCTCACTGAAATTTTTGGAACGGGAATTGAATTCGGTCTGACTGATTTACAGCCGGAAGTAGCTAAAATATTTCCCCAGCTGGGTTCACTAAGCCTCATGCGCCTGAAATCCATGTCCCGTATTGCAAGATACAAGCCAGAATATTCAACAGAGATTCAGGGCTTCTTTAACATTTTTGTGACTTTCATGAATAAAGTTTATTACAACCAGTTCAAAAGCCACGCCCTTGCAGAAGAAATGGATCTTCAGCTTGTAGGACTTGCCGCTCTTGCAGATATCATGCCTTTAAGGAATGAAAACCGCATTTTTCTGAAACATGCACTGACCAGCATTAATTCAGGCAGATGCCGTGACGGACTTAAAGAACTGTTAAGTGCCCTGAACCTTCTTGGAAAACGCATTTCAAGCGGCGAACTTTCATGGAATGTATGTCCTGTATTAAACAGCTGCGGCCGACTTGGTAAACCTGAAATCGGTGTCAATCTCTTTACAGACATAACTCCAGCAAATGCTGCAGAAAAAACCAGTCAGATTTACGAACTTAATGAACAGCGCAAAAAACTGGGAGATGAAGGCTGGTATTATGCTCTTGAGCAGTCTGATAAAGCCTTAGAAAAATATGGCGGCAAACTGTGTGCTGTAATTGACGAACGTATAAACAGAGGTCTGGCAGGCATTATTGCAGGAAAACTTGTTTCGAAATACAGAGTTCCAGGAATGGCCATCACTTTTGTAGATGACGTTGCAATCGGTTCCATGAGAAGCTGCAGAGGTTTTAACACTACTGCTTTTCTTGATCAGATGAGTGACATTTTCATTAACCACGGAGGCCACAATCAGGCTGCCGGATTCAGTTTTAAGAAGTCCCGTGTAAATGAGTTCCTCGAAAGACTTGACATGCTTACTCCTGCCATCGAGCTTGATGAAGAAACCGATGGAATTTTTGATATTGATGCTGAGATTCCTCCAAATTACCTGACACCAAAACTCATTGATATTGTTGATTCCTTTGAACCTTACGGAGAACAGAACAAAAGGCTATTGTTTATGACAAGAGGTTTACGAATTCTCGATGCAAGACTAATCGGAAAAAGTGAACCAATGTCTGTCAAACTTACACTTGATGCAAAATCCTCAAAATGGCCTGGACTCTACTGGGGAGCCGGAGATCTACTCAAAACGGAATTTGACAAAGGTGACTATGTAGACATTCTTTACGAGCTGGAACGAAACACATTCAATGGAGTTGAAACATTGCAGCTTAAAATCGTTGATTTAAAACGCAGCGAATAAGGAAATTAAAAAATGCGAAAAATTCTTACAATTGCAGCAATATTTTTTGCTTTATTCTCAGTCTCTGCAGAAAAAGTAAAAATCAAAGGAAATAATTTTAAAGGTGTCATTTTTTATGACAATGTAAATTATCCCGGAGATGCTGTTTTTGTAAGAATTTCTCTGGATAAAAAATCCCGTCTTGCAAAAAATTCCACTGAACAAACAGCCGGCGAAGTAAAAATTTATTCGTCACAAGAAAATGATGAACAGTCATTAAAGCCGAAAGGACAGAATATTTTCTGGTCAATGAACATTGAAAACGGATTCCATAATTCAGCTTCTAAAAAAGATGTTGTTTTGACAGGAATTCCCCTTTCTACATATTTCAAACCAGGGCTTTATAAAATTGACATTAATCTTAATGCTTTTGGAGTTGAAGAAGCTTCGTTTACACTTCCCCTGGAAATAAAAGAAAAAGAATTTCTGTCGGAAACAATTCCTCTGAATGAAAAAAATACAGGAATCAGAACAAATTATTCAAAAGAAAGAATGGCGCAGATTGAACGGCTTAACAAGATATTTGACACAAAAAATGCGCAAGGAATCTGGCAGTCAAAATCTTTTTCAGTTCCATGTGAAAGTACACGATACACTTCTTATTTTGGAGACAGACGAGTATTTGCCTATTCCAATGGAAAAACTTCAACTACACTTCATTATGGAAAAGACTATGGAGTTCCCACAGGAACAGAAGTAAAAAGCTGTGCAAGAGGAAAAGTAGTTCTTGCAGAAGACAGAATTTCTACAGGATGGAGCGTTGTAATTGAACATCTTCCCGGCCTTTATTCCATTTATTACCATATGAGCAGACTAGACGTTCAGGAAGGACAGATTGTAGAACAGGGAAAACTGCTTGGACTTTCAGGAGCAACAGGACTTGCGACAGGTCCCCATCTTCACTGGGAAATGAGATTCAATATGGAAGCTGTAAATCCTGATTATTTTACAAAGGATTTTGCTTTTTTTAATGCAAAATAGTTCTTTTCTAAAAGACTATGTCTGGAAAAAGTATTTTTATCCTAAGGCAAAACTACCATAAAAAATCAGCAGCCATTACAGCCGGAACAGTTGTTTCCACAATCAGAACAACCTGGACAGTTTTTACCCTTTTTTTTAGACCTTAAAACTGACCTTACGGCAAAAAACACTGCACAAATTATTATTAAAACAACAACAAAAGTAGACATTATTCCTCCAGTCTGAAACACCCGTTTTTTTTAACATAACCTTTGGACGCAAAGGTTATGTTAAAAGCTTTAAGAATTCTTCTTCAGTAATAACAGGAATTCCGAGTTTTGCAGCCTTTACGTTTTTGCTTGATCCTGACGATGTGTCATTTGTAACAAGATAGGATAAATCTTTTGTAACCGATGATTTTGAACTTCCGCCATTTGCCTTTACAAGTGCTTCAGCATCAGCTCTTTTCATAGTGACAAGTTCACCAGTAAAGCAGAAAGATTTTCCTGCAAGGATTCCACGGGCAGAACCTTCCTCAATATTCAAGACAGAATTCCTGAGATAGAACATTTCTTCTTTGTTTTCAGCCAGCCCCTGCACAAAGGTTCTGGCAGTAATTTCTGCAAAACCGTAAACACTGGCAATCTGGTCAACTGAAGCTTCAAATAATTTATCGAGAGTATCAAAACCTGCTTCTACAAGTTTTTGAACAGTAGTTTCGCCAATTCCTTCAATATCAAAACCTGCAACAAACTGTGCCAGTCTGACCTTTTTGTGACTTTGAATGGAATCAAATACTTTCTGAGCACCAAGGGAATCCTTTTCTTTTTCAAGACTCTCTGCGTTTAAAAAATACGGTGTAAGTTCTTCAACAGTCAATTTGTACAAATCACTTATGGAATTAACTTTTTTACTCTTAAAAAGTTCCTGAATTAAAGTCTCTCCAAGATCGCGTATATCAATGACGTTCTGCCATTTTAAAAGCTGGTGATGAATTCGTTTTGTACAGTCTTTGTTTGGACAATAAAGTCTGGAACCATCATCAATAAGTTTTGTTCCGCAGACACTGCAGTTTTGAGGATAAACAATAATTTCAGTTTTCTGATTTTCCTCTTCAGGCAAAACCCGCTCAATTTTCGGAATGATTTCTCCCCGCTTTACAACTACAATGTGACTTCCGATTTTTAATCCAAGGGAACGCATAGTATCCGGATTTGCAAGACTCGCTCTTTGAACTGTTGTACCGTTAAGCTGAACTTCATCAAAAATTGCCACAGGAGTATAAGTTGCTCCAGATTCACTCCATTCAACCTGGCGCAAAACACTTACAGCTTCTTCAAGAGAAAACTTAAAGGCAATCTGTCTGTCAGGTCTTGCCCTGCTTGCATCTTCATGATTGATTGTACGTTCTTTTATAACAAGCCCGTCAATGTCAAATTCAAGATTTTTTCGTTCTTCCATTATCTGGGCACGATAATCAATCACTTTTTCTGGTGAAGTACAGATTTCAACTGGAACCGTATTAAATCCGCATTTTTTAAGCCATGAAATTTTTTCAACTTCATCTTTAAAAGGCTGTTCCCCTTTTGTGGCAAAAGCATCATAGCAGATGAATTTTAAATTTTCAGAACCTTCACCATCCTTTCGTTTCATAAGGCCGTTGGCTGCATTGCGGCAATTTGCCTTGTCCGCATACAAGGTATCGTGCACCTGATGAGTCATGATTACTTCACCACGAATGCCGCCTGTATAATCTGATTTTATGCCGTCAATATATATGGCACTTTGAACTCCGTTCATTTTCTTTGCATTCAAGGTAATATCATCACCAATAGTACCATCACCACGTGTTACGGCAGAAATAAGAATTCCGTTTTCAAATTGAAGTTCCAGGGAAGCGCCATCAAGTTTATATTCGACAAGATATTCCTCATAAGAATGAGTTTTTGCCCAGGACAGGAATTGTTCTGGAGTTGCAGCCTTTTCCTGGGACCCCATTGGCATTACATGCCTTACCTTGGCAAAATTTCCTGAATCTGCACCAACTTTCTGAAGGACTTCATTGGCAGGATCAAGCGATTTCAATTCATCCCAAAGTTTATCAAATTCAGCATCTTCAATTTCTGCTTCACCGTTGTAGTAAGATGCCTGATATTTTTTAATCAATGAAACAAGTTCACTGACACGCTTTGACTCTTCAATATCAAACAAATCTGCCATTTTTTATACCTTTTCAAACATAATTTCTGAAATGACCCGATTTGCATCAAGACCTTTCTGTTCAAAACGTGTTTCTGGCCGCCATTCCTGATGTGGTGCAAAACCTTCAAAACGGTTTTTAAGACCTGATGTAGATTTCAGTTCTTCAAGTGCAAATTCAGCGTATGGAAGCCAGTCCGTAACAAAATACAGATATCCGCCTGTTTTAAGCTTTTCTGTCATAAGATCTGTTCGAGGACGCTGAACGAGACGACGTTTATGATGACGCTTTTTCGGCCACGGATCAGCAAAGAAAATGTGAAATGCATCAACTGAACCTGGAGCAATCATTTTTTTAAGAACTTCCATTGCATCATATTCAACAATACGAAGATTTTTAAGCTCACGCTGACGGATTTCGCCTAAAAGTTTTCCAATTCCAGGAGTATGAACTTCAATACCAAGATAATTAATGTCCGGATTGTTTTCTGCAATAATTGCCGTAGCTTTTCCCATTCCAAAACCGATTTCCACAACTACCGGATTTTTGTTGCCGAAAATTTTTTCAAAATCAGCAAATTCTTCCTGAAAAGCGACACCCCAGACAGGCATCAATGCGTCATAATCTTTTCGCTCAGCATTGGTAAAATGACCGGCACGCTTTTGAAAAGTATGAACTTCTCTTTTAAAAACTTCTTTTTCCTGTTCTTCTTTTATTACTTCACTATCGCTCATTTGTTCACCTTTTCTATTTTTACAGCAGGCATCATGCAAATTATTGAATTATTGGCTGTCGTAAAACAAATTCTCAGTTCTTTACAGTTCCTATACTCTTTAAGAATATCCTGATTTTCATTCCATGCAGATCTTTTGCGTCCAAAGAATATCAAGTTTCCGTCTTCATCATAAAGAGCGTAATTTTCACTGTAATTAGTTTTTAAGAATTCCTTGCACCGTGAAGCAGAACTTCGCAAAAGTTTTTGATCAAAATCAATTTTTGTATCTTTTGAAACCTCATTTCCGGCAGCATCCTGGTAAATTACAGTAAAAATTCCATTCTCAATATTCTGACCGTCAGGAAAAACAATGTTTGAAGAACCTGCCCACTTTTTATTGTCACTTGAAATCAGCTGGGGTCTGAAAATTCTCCACACATAATCCGAATCTTTTTTCTTTATTTCCATGGATTCAGCTCGTTGAAGTTCATTATTAATCTGTACAAAAAAGCTCAGGTGAGCCGAAGGAAAATCTTTTTCATTTTTAAAATCAAAAACGGCACTGGCAGTTGTTGAAATAATTTCAGAATCTTCAGAATCGCAGGCTGTAAAAAAAACAGAAAGCGCAGCGATAATCACCAGGATATTACGCATAAATACCTTAGAAATTGAACACAAGATTGATAACTGTAAGTTCACTTGAGGCAAACTGGTTAACAAAAGATTCAAACTTTACGTTAACTTTTTTGCAGGCATCATCAAGATAGGAAAGATAATACAATCCAAGGTCTGTGCTTTCCTGACCTTCCGGCAATTCACGGTAAAAATCAATAAGCCCTTTCTTACGGAGGTCTGCAGACATTTTTTCTTCAAAAGATTCTTTTACTTCCTGGAATTCATCATCCTTATTGTAAAGTGTAATCTGAAGTCGTCCCTGTTTACCAATAGCTGAAGAACCGCCGCCAAGTTTCCATGAAAGGAAAACCTGTTCATGATTACGTTCCAGTTCCTGAATGATTTTCTGCCGAACTTCAGGATCATAAATAAGGGCATCAGTATCTTCAGTACCGCCGTACATTTTTCTGGCTTCTTTGCGCATATTTGTATTTTCGTTGTTAAGGGCAAGTTCCATAACAAGAATTGAAATATATTCGGCAACGCGTGATTTTTCCATGTACTGCTGGAGAAGATGGCGGATTGCAAGATTAATCTGAGAAAATCCATCATCACCGAAAAATTTAATGATAATGTACCAGTTCATAAGGGAAAGACGGTCAATAAACTTTTCTGTCATAAGAAGGTTTATGTTGCGCTCTTCCGGTGAATAATCTTTATTTTCAAGAATGAATTTCCAGATAGGATCAAGGATTTCTTTTTTTGCCAGTTTGATTTTTCCCTGGTTTGAATTAATTTCACGTCTAAGCTGCTGTTCTGACATTTTAGTTCTGTCATCAATGAGCTGGCTAGGATTTTTACGGTTATGTTTCTGCACACAATCACATTTAATGAAATCTGAAAAAACTTCACGGTCAAACTGCTTATACATAAGGGAATAAACAATAACCTTTGACAGGTCCATTACTTCCTGACGGGCAGAAACGAATTCAGTCATGGAAATTTCAATTTTGGAAATGTAGCCTACCATAATCATATTCTGAATAGACTGAGGACTGAATGGATTTAATGAAATGCCATATTCTTCAACATTATCAGCAAGTCTGAAACGAAGAAGCTTTTTTTTGTTACTAATAAAATGAGAAGTTCCTTCTTCTGTTAGAATTACTTTAAGAGGAAGATTTAGACTAAATTTTTTTGCACACATGGATGAAAACTTCTCCGAATCTAATGAACTTCTAAAATATAAATTCATTATATATCAACCTACTTGCATTGTAAACAGACAAATATTATCTTATATTATGCACTTTTTGCGGAAGATTCTAAGTCTTTTATTTCTCTCCATTTTCACAGGTTTGGTGTGTTTTGCACAGAATTTTCCACAAGGTTACCAGCTTTCACAGCAGGTTGAAGCAATTCTGACAGAAAATGGTTTTTATCCTGACAGAGAATATCTGCGATACACAGGGCGGGACAAATTCCCCTATAACATTTCCCTTACACTTAACGATGAAGTAAAGACAAACTTGAGGAACACAGTCATAGTCGACATTCTGCAGCAGGACTTCCTCAAAAACAAAAAGGAAATCATTTCACTGATTCAAAGTTCCCGTTCTCAGGAAGTAAGAATCATCTACCTCTTTTCAACTGTAGATTCAAACCTTCCTACAGAAGAAGCCATTTCCTCAGGATCTGAATATTACGCTTTTTCCTATCAGAATAAAGATAATTCCTGTGCGGTTTCGGTTTCCTTTGACGAATCAAAAAACAATTATCTGAACATCGGTTCAACTTCTACAATTACACCATTATGGCTTGCCAGAAGAATGGCCAGATCCTTTGAAAGCAATGAACAAAGCTACTCTATGGATCACATAATCATGTCTTTGTACAGAATGGGTCTTGTAAAAGGAGACAGAAGACTATCTGCTTATATCAATAACACAATTCCTGCCATCGGACTTTCACTCAATTCTTCAGCTTCACTTAAATCCCTGGGATTATTTTTAGACACTTTCAGTCCTGAAGAAACATATCAGTGGGACAACCACTATGTCTGTATTTCACTTCCTTTTACTTCTTTGTGGCTGGGTGAACGTTTTTTTGCAATCTGCCTTATGATCATAATTTTTGTCATCCTTTTCATCATCGTATTTTTTTCATTTGTCGGAAAAAACAAGGAAATAAACAGAAACAAGCTTAAAAAGACCTGGTACATGATTCCTTTAACCCTTACTGTTTCTTTCTGCTCTCTATATGTTGGACAGTTTTTTGCCTGGACCGTTTCAAAATGCGGAGTTTCTGCCCCATTCATTCTTTTTGGAATTAAAATAATTTTTTCAATGCTGATCATCTCCTGCCTTTTTGCTTATCAGGAACACAGAAAAATCAACATGGACGAATTTGTATACGGTTACATCCTGACGGTTCTTTCCATCGTCAACATATTTGTATTTTCAACTGTCGACCTGCTTCTTCTTTTTGTCTTTTTTGTTGAATACATTCTCGTTCATATTTCAAGAGCAACAACAACTACCAAGCATCTGATCATATCGATCATTCTTATGATTCTTCCTTTTGTGCCGTATATCTATGTGCTTTTGACTACGGGTGATCCACAAAGCCTGACGGATTTTTCTTCTTCAACCTTTGGAATCAATCTTCTTCTTACCATGGGACTGTTTCCTTTTGAAATAATGTGGCTCAGGATTCTTGTAAATCTCAGCGTATGGCAGAAAGAAAAAAATCACGATTTAAAAAAACGACTCATCAGCATCAGTCTGACAACAACAATCCTCATTTGTATTGCCATCAGTTTTTTTGTTGTTCTTTCTGTTGTCATTAAAAATAAAAATCCTGCATCGCAGCAGTTTCACTACATTACCAGTGAAGAAGCTCAGATTACCGTTTCATCGACAAAACAAAAGATCAACGGACTGGCAAACTATCAGGTTTCAATCAATTCAAAGGAACAGCCTTTGCGCTACAAAATTACTGTAAATTCCAATACGGAAGTTCCAATTTTTGACTCGCTTTACGATTATAAAATCCTGAATAAGGGAATTTCAACATTCCTTCTGCCGGACTATCCACCGTCAAAAATCAACCTAGTTTTTGCAAGTGAAGAAGAATCAAACCTGAACCTTTCTGTTGAAGCCTGGTATCCGGGAAAAGACAACTGGTTCAGAACTGAAGTCGTACGCAAAAACATTGCCGGTGGCCGCTGATGGAAAAAGTATTTTTTCATGTAGATCTTGATGCATTTTTTGCTTCTGTTGAACAGCTGGATCATCCTGAATATCGCGGTAAACCTGTTATAGTCGGAGGAAAGCCAGGGGAACCAAGAGGTGTTGTTTCAACTGCATCTTATGAAGCAAGAAAATTCGGCGTTCATTCAGCAATGCCAACTGCCATTGCATACAAATTATGTCCACAGGGAATCTACCTTCACGGAAACTACAAACGCTATTCTGAAAAATCAGAAGAAGTTATGTCCATATTAAAAAACTATTCTCCCGATGTTCAGCAGATGTCTATTGATGAAGCTTTTCTTGATATGACTGGAACTGAAAACCTTTTTGGTAAGCCGGAAGATACTGCCAGAAAACTAAAAAAAGAAATCAAAGAAAAAACAGGACTTACTGTAAGTGTTGGAATTGCATCCAATAAGTATATTTCAAAAATTGCTTCTGGATTGCAAAAACCTGATGGCCTTACACTTGTTCCTTCCGGCAGTGAAGAAAAATTCATGCTTGAACTTCCTCTGGATAAAGTCTGGGGAGTCGGAAAAAAAACATACGAAAGGCTTATGAACCTTCAGCTGAGAACAACAAAAGAAATCCATTCCAGATCCCTTTCAATTCTTCAAAACCTGATGGGAACAGCTTCAGGACAGTTTATCTACAAGGCAGTTCGTGGACTTGAAGCTGAAACTTTTATTTCTGAAACAAAAAATCATTCCGTTTCTGCAGAAAATACTTATGAAACAGATTTGACATACGATGAGCAGTTTGAGTATGCGCTTCTGGAACTCTCACAGGTTGTTTTTTTCAGAATTCTCAAAGAAAAAGTAAAAAGTAAAACTGTCCATCTGAAAATCCGCTATGAAGATTTTACCACTGTCTCAATTCAGGAAACATTCGGTTCTTATGTTTCTTCAAGTGATGACCTGTATTCAAAAATTAAAAAACTCTTTGCCAGAAAATATGAACAGAATCACGGGATAAGACTTCTTGGAGTTGGATTGAGTAATGTTGAATCAACTGATGCTCCTGTACAGGGAGAACTTTTTGATTTTAGCGAAAAAAATAAAGCAAAAGTTGAAGAGGCGATCCTTAAAGCTACGGAAAAAAATCCTGGTATCAAAATTACAAAAGCTTCACTGCTGAAAAAACTTTCAATAATTTTTGCAGCAGGAATTCTTTTCGCTGCATCCAGCCGTTCCTATGGACAGACAGTAACTGAAAACGAACGAAAAACAGACGGTGCTTCTTCAATAGTATTTAATACAAGAAACATTTCGCCTTATTTTGACAGGAATGCAACTTCCCTCTTTAATTACAATCTTGATGACAATGAAATAGAATTTATGGCAAATGGCTGGTGGCAGAGTTCATTTTCAAAAAGCCTTACCATGACCACAGGTTACGGAACGGAAACTGCAGCAGAGAACCAGCCTTCAATTTTTACTCAGAATGTTGACCTGGATTTATGGCTCATGATTAACAGGCACTGGTATTTTGAAACTGCATTTGCCGAAGGTTTTGAAAAAAATACTATTGCTGCAGGCTATACAGGGGAAAATTTCGTAAAAGATATACGTCTTGCCAACAGAGGAATTATCTTTCCGTCAACTTACTCTATTGATGATGCAGGAAAAGGTATTGGAGGCGGAAATAATTCAGCACCAGGCGTTCATTTAAAATTTGGAAATGATAATTTTAACTGGGATACAGTATTCAGATACGACATGGTTGAATCGTACGAAAAATCATGGCAGGGAAAAAACAGTATTTCCACTGACAACATTGATCTTTCTGACTGGTTCACCGGCTACAAATATGCCCTTCCTAAAAACACGGCTGCAAAAATTAAAGACATTTATGTCGAAAAATATGACGGCTCCTTCACAAAAATCAATCATAATTACTTTTTAACGCAAACATCCGATTCAATGGATTCTGATGTGCTTTACCTCTCACAGGATGCAAAAACAGGAATCAAAAACGGCAGACTGCCACAAGTTATTGTTGAATTTAGTGAACGGGTAAATCTTGGAACATGGAATGATGAACATTCTTTTCTGGGAAAAGTGCAGAAAACTTTTGACCAGGTAAAACTTGAAAACTTCGCCTTCGATTATGGAAACGGAACAGCAAGAATAAAAATTCAAAGTCCTGACGGTTTTTCTCCTTTTGTTTATGCAAATATGTACGACACAGGAATAACACCTGCAACTGACGCAAAAATTGCAAGCAGAACCACAGAAACTGCCATAACAAAATATGAAGTCGATTTACATAAGGAATCTTCTACTTTTGTTTCCAAAGATTTCATAAATCAAAATCACATTTTTGCCACAGTTTATTTATCTGACTCAGATTCCATTGAAAATGAAACTCTAAAGCGCTACCCTTTTGCATCTGCCAATCCTGCAGTTTATCTCGGATACAATTCATCTGATGATTATGTACTTCGATTACGGACTTTAACTAAAATTAACCGACTTGATATCGGTTCAAAGGCAATTCCAGGAACTGTAAAAGTTTACAGAAACGGAAGCCTCGACACTTCAGCAAAATACAATCCGGAATCAGGAACTATCACCCTTTCAGGCAATATTAACGAGTCTGACCATATTTTTGCACAATGGTTCGAAGATTCTGAAAGTACAGATACAGGTTCCATAACATTTGCATCTGGGATTAATTTCAATATAATCCAGAACCTTACAGGAGATTTTTCAGTTGCTTCAAGATGGAACTACAATCCTTCTGAATCCTTTTCCACAACTCAAACATCAAGTCCAGGGTCCGCAACAATTGCAACAAAGCTCAAATACGACACTCAGAATTTTAAAGTTCAAAACACAGCTGCAATTTCCTTAGAAAAAGCAGACACTACAGGAACTTTACGGCTTCTTTCCATGGATAACGACAGGGAAACTTTTTATCTATCCAAAGGAAGTGCTTCCAATCTGCCAGATTCAATCGTTCCTGTTTTAACCGGTTTCGATGAAATTCTGCAGAAAGAAAATGACTGCTCACAAAATGCCGCAAAAGGCAAAAAAGATTCTTCTGTTTCAGGCTATGCTGTTCCATTTTCGTGGAAATTTTCGTCTCCTCAAGTCTCATTAAATCCAAACTGGGCAGCACTGACAATTGCAACTCCAGGAATATCTTCAACATTAAAAACAGCTGCCAGTTTTTCTATTGCAGTTAAAGCTTCTGACTTACCTTCTGACACAAAAATCTACCTGCAGCTTGGAGTTCTTTCAAAAGATGACTTTTCAGTTGAATCTACATATCTACCAACATGGGAAATTACAGATCAGCTGACATCAGGAAGCAGTGAATGGCAAACAGTTATCGTATCCATAACGGATGAACAAAAATCCAGAATCAATAACGGAACTTCTGCACGATTTATCGCCACATCTCCTTCAGTTCAGGCTGGAACAATTTATGCAGGTCCTTACAAAACAGATGGAACTCTTTTTAACTTTGAAAAGAACAAAGATTTTGAAATATCACTGTCCACAGAACAGGATTCCACCCTTAACGATTCAAAAATTAAAAAGCTGAACAGTTCAAAAAATTATGTTCAGTTCTTTAACTACAAAACTTCATCTGGGGGAAAACTACCTCAATCGCAGGAATTAAAATTCTTTACTTATTTTGATGAAACTGATATTTCTCTTTATAAAAACGCAGGTATCTGGATTAAAAAAGATTCTTCCTTAAAAAAAATCAGCCTTGAACTTGTTTCCCCTGACAAATACGGCTCTTTTTTAACTGCATTAAAGGTTGATATAAGTGAAGAACAGATTTCTTTGCTTGCAGACGACACCTACTATCAACTTACTGTAAATTTTAAGGAGAAAACTGCAAAAATAGGACAGATTTCAACTCCTGCATATGTAAGTCCAAAAATTACAGCTTCCCGACTAAATGTTACTCTTCAGGCAGATGACAGCGGTTCATTTGCTATGGATGAATTTATTTTTACAGACAGTGTATCTTCAATGGATATACAAAATATAACAGAACTGGAATATAGAACTTCAACAAAACTTTTTAACACCCTCAAATTTGCTTCTGAAGTTAAAGAATCTTACTCGTCATCTGACAACAAAGATTCCAAAACAATTATTGAAACACAAAATTCTCTGGAAGTATCAGCAAAAAACGTTCATGCACAGGCAGATTTTACAACCACAACTGATGGAAATCCAATTCCACAGGGAGCTCACTCTTTATCTGTTTCAAAAGTGTTTGATATTGCAACTTTTAAGGAAAGTTATTCTTACGACATTGAAAACAGGTCCTTTGCAAAAAATAATAACGTTATTCTGGATTTTAATAAAACATTTATTCCTTTACTCATAAATTTAAATTCCTTTAACTCTATGGATACCTGGTCCAACATTCAGAACCTGAAAAATGAAATCTCCTTTTCCAGAGATTACTTTTCATCAAAAACTGCCATTACACTTTCCCAGCAAAACAATACATCTACTGAAAATTTCAATAACTATTTTGATGCATACAAAGGAATTACTGATTTTCAGTTTTCTGCAGGAAGTGAAACAAATTCCAAACGAAATGTTAATTTTAATGAAGCCCTTTCTTTTAAGATTCCATTGTCAGACATAAAACCTCAATTTACATATGATATAAATCAGTCATACAAAAATACATCTTCTGTACTTTATGAAAATTCACTTTCAACTTCTCTTTTCATTCCGTTTAATTTCAATTCAAATTCATTTAATTTAAGCTGGACAAAACAGGGAACTTCACAGGAAAACACTTTTCAGAAAGCTTCTTACAAAGAAGACATTGATTATATGTTCCACAACCAGAATAACATTAACTGGTATTACAAAGCATTGCCTGTTGCCGATTTTACAAAAGACTTTGTTGAACAAAATAATTATAATCAGGTTTCGTACTCATCCATTTACAGATTAGGGTGGAAAAGGAATTTTTCAGCTACAAAATATGACTTTTTCATTCCAGTGAATGCAGGTTTTAATTTTTCCCGTGATATAACCTGTTCTTCATCACAAACTGACCTTTTTCAATACCAGACTTTTGCTACATTTACAGCCATGAATGTTTTTGGCAAAACAGGAACCGTTCATCTTTTTGATATATTTGAACAGGACAGTTACATATCTAATTTTCAGGCCAGTTTAAAACTCCCATCAAACAGTCTCAGACAAACTTCTGTGCTGTTTTCTGGCTATTTTTTGAGTGATTTCCGAATTACCTCTTCAGATCTCATTAAGAACGCTTTTGAAGCATCTGCAGAAGGCTCAGACCAGTGGAACATAAAAGAGACACTTTCCTACTCAAGACAGGTTCCATGGACATTATTGTCATCCATTGCGTCACTTTTTTCAGACACTCCTTCAAATGAATATATCAGCACAAGAAAAGACAGCTTGAACCTGCTTTTTTCCCGGAATGAAGAATTTAAAAAACGTACGATTCAGTACCTCCACTCAGCCGATGTACAGATAAATAAATATGTTACTTTAAATTCTGATTTTGAACTTTCGTATGACGCAACAGTGGACAAAATAATATTATTACTTGCATCCGGTTCATTGGGTATTACCGTAAAATTCTGATTTTAATTTTATATTTTTTTACAGACATAACAAAAAAAAATTAATTTTTTTTAAAAATTTGATAAAAAGCTATTGACGTGTTTATTAAAAAAGCGTATTATATATTCACATTCAACGAGATGAGTTGATTAATGTCTCCTTCGTCTAGTGGTTAGGACATCGGGTTTTCATCCCGACAACAGCAGTTCAATTCTGCTAGGAGATGCTAAAAGGTTCAGATTTAATCTGAACCTTTTTTTGTTTAAATTCAATTTATGTAAAAAAAGAGGACAGATGTTATCTGTCCTCTTTTTTTACATTCCCATTCCAAATTTTTCTACAATTTTTTCATGCAGGGCTTTACAATCTTTGTCATCAAGCCCCAGCTGTTCAGCTGCAACAAGATCATTTAAAGCTTCTTCATAATTACCAAGTTTATAATAAGATACCGCCCTTCTGTAATGAGCATGAGACTGGTATTCATTGATTTCCAAAGATTTTGTCAGGACCTCTATGGCTTTATTATGATTATCCATAACACTGTAAACAATCCCCATATAATAATAAGACCTGAAACCTTTGATATCATATTTTACAGAATTTTCAAAATCTTCCAGTGCTTTTTCATAATCACTTTGTGCAAAGTACGCCATCCCGCGATGTTTATGAATTACACTTAAAACCTGATCACTTGGAACAGGTTCAGACTGAATAATTAAAGAATAAATCTCAATTGCTCTCGAAAGATTTCCAGAATTATGAGAATGAATAGCTTCAAGAATCATATCATCAATTGTACCCATAACGTATGGAGAAACTCTGGCAATTTCAGTATTTACTTCCGGAACTTTCATTTCAGGAACAATTCCATGGGTTAGTTCATCTGCTTTTTCATAAAATGTTTCACGCCGTGCTGCAACTTCGCCCTGAAGTTTTTTCTGGTAATCACGAATTTCCTGGAATATTGTATCAGCAAGACTAAGACTTGCATTCATTGAAGCAAGTTTTCTCCTTAAAGGCATGTCAAAAGGTGAAAATTCAGATTTATAAATCAATTCATGTTCAACTTCCGCCCAGGCATCCTGAAGAATTGTTCTGACCTGAATCTCACATACAATATTATCAGGTAAAGGCAAGGGAAGTTTTTCAGGAATGCAGTCAGAAGGAATTGATATGAGGACATGAACAGATTCGTATCCAAACTCCCTGAAATTCTGCCCTGCTCCTTTGTATTCAACTTCCACAACTTCAAAATTCTCTTTAACCTGACGTTCCACTTCCTTGAGGTCTTCAAGAAATGCACATATTACACGAATCCCCATCATATCCGTAAGTGCAACAAATTTCCCTCTTTTCTGAGCTTCTTCTGCTTTAAGACGCAATATCTTTCTGTAATAACTGTTAAATGATTTTACACGTGATTTATATGTAGGCATTGAAGCAAGTTTAATTGTAGTTTTAAGTTTTGCTTCAACATTTGCAAGAATCGGAGCAAATACAAGTCTGTAAGCTTCGTAATTTTCTTTGATTTCATTCTTACGTGGAAATGAAGTAATTTTTGTATCCATATTTATATATTAACATAAAAAACATACAAATACAAAATACTAAGGTTGTAAAAATTCTGTTAAAAGTGCATAAAAAAAACCCGATTGATAAATCAACCGGGTTTCACAGAAGTTTCCAGATTTTAATCTAATCCAGAAAACTTATTTAGCGTCAGCTGCCTGACCACCAGTCTGCTGAGCATTAGAAGAAGAATTAGCATCAAGTGAAGATGTAAATGATTCTTCTGTAGCCATCTTAGACTTTTCAAGGTAGCGGTTAACCTGTTTGTTACCGAAGCGGCTGAATTCGAGATTCTGGCGAGCTGTTTCTTTGCGAGTTACGATACCCCAAAGATCTTCGTCAGCGATATCACGTTCTGAAGTAAGTTCTGCTTTGTCGTAGATGATTTTTACATCTTTGAAATAACCGATGAAGTCATCTCCGATGTGAGCAGCATCACGTGTTACCTGGAATCCCTGGAACTTAACAAATGGAAGTCCACGTGGGTAGATTGGGTAAACACGGATTTCACGTGTACGAACTTCAGAAATATATTCAGGGTTGTTCCATACGAGTGTTTTCCATCCGTCGAATCCAAGGTAACCCATGAAGTAGCGGCGTTCAACATTGTCATTGTCCTTAAGGAGAACATAGAGACCGTGTGGGAAGTTCATACCCATTGTTGTTACAGCGATAGATTTGATTGTTCCAACGTTCTTTACGAGACCGTAAGCAGCTGTATCTTCTGAATCAGCTTCGAACAATGTACGTCCTGTAGCTTTTTCTTCGTCAGTCTGTGTCTGGCGGTCACCATTGTCATCAGCTGTTGAAAGTGGTTCATAAGCTGGGATTTCGAATGGTGGAACGATTTTAGCATTGGCATTTGAGTTCCATGATGGGAATACAACATGAACACCCATTACGTTTTTACCTGCGAAAGGTACTTTTGCACTGTCTTTTACTGGTGCTGGAACAACTGTTGACTGAGCAAGAGCTGTTACTGACTGTGCAGAACTGTTGAGTTTTACTTCCCATTCACCGAGGTAGAGAGATGTCTTCATAAGATCTTTCTGGTCCTGGCTGAATGAAGCACCTGCAGCAACACCGTAGTTCATTACTGTACGTTTGTTCTGCTTGATTTCAACATCGCTGTCCTGTGCTTTTACAGAGATATCCCCGTCGAGCATAGAAAAGTCGATAAGTGTTGATTCTTTAGCAAATACTGATGCACAAAGCATCATTACTGCTGCTGAAAAAACTAAAGTTTTCTTCATTTGAAGCTCCTTTAAAAAAATCAAATTGATGTAGCCTTGTATATACTATCAATTATCATCGAACAATATAATTTTGTCAACGGATTTTTATAGAGAATTTGTTTCAGTTTTACTGACTTTTCCAACCTGAATTCCATTTACAAAACATTCAACCTTTTTAATTCCGCTGAAATTATTCTGAATGTTGTGTACCAGAAGTTCAAAGCCTTTGTCAAAGTTTTCTGATTCAGAATCCTGATATATAGCCTGAAGACTTAAGCCTACATATAATATTTTATCACGCAAAAAGCAGAATTCAACCTGTGTTCCCCTGGAAAAAAGAGGACGTGAGCGCTGTACTGAAGGTCCCAGAATCAGTTCATCAATGTAACACTGAATCTTTCCCTGAACAGGTTTTGCAGGCAGATACCTTACTTCAGTATTAGTTGAATCTGAACCGATGCGGGAAAATTCAAAGGTGTATCTGTGTCCTGGATAATTCCAGATATAGAAAATAACAGAAACAATGAATAAAGCTGCTGCTGTTACGAGAAAATAAAATTTACTGTTGTTTTTTGATGGCACTGTCATTTTAATTAGCTTCCGTAAAGCCGCGGGAACGTTCAAAATGTGTTACAAAAGCGGCAAGTCCATTATATATTCCAAGTGAAAGCTTCTGCAAGTAAGACTGGGAATAGAGGTTTCTGGCTTCTTTTTCATTGGAAACAAAACCAACTTCAACAAGAACACTCGGCATGTTGGAATTTCTTACAACAAACCATTCTTCCGCCTTGATCCCCCGCTGAACAGCCTGATTTCCTACCTGGGCCTGAATTCCGTCCATGATGAATTTTGCAATGAGAATACTTTCAGCCGTATATTCCTCTTCCATCATGGAATTCATGATTGTATACAGACTCTGGTCTTCCACTGCATTTTTATCAAGTACATTCCTTCTGTAGCCTGGAGACAGATACCAGACTTCATAGCCGCTGGCTTTTTTGTCCATTGACGAGTTTACATGAATTGAAATATAAAGAATTGCTTCCCCTTCCTTAAGTTTTACTGAATTGGCAATTTCCGTACGCTGGGCAAGGGAAAGGAATTTGTCTGTTGAACGGGTCATCATAATGTTTTTATCAGGATATGCCTTTTTAAGGCGGGAATAAAGCATTCGTCCCACATCAAGATTTACATCTTTTTCATTAATAGTTACATTTTTGCCGTTAATTTTGTATGTAGCAAGAGCGCCAGGATCTTTTCCGCCGTGTCCCGGATCAATGAGGATGGCACCTATTTTGTAACCGCCTTCCGTAAGATCAGTCTTGAAGAATCTATCTGCATCATCAATAAATTTTTTAGTTACCAGCATCTTTCCGTTTTCAACTACAGGAGCATCCGTAAATGACAGTTTCTTGTAATCCTGAAGAACGACTTCATCTTTTGCACGGAATGACAGCTGATGTCCGTTTTTTTCAAGTACACCTTCCCCGCTCATGGGATCAAAGGCAAATTCCATACCTGATTTCTGAGCGTGATCACTGAGATTTAAAAGACTCTGTGCTGACAAAAATGCTGATGCAAAAACTGCCAGCATAAAACAGATTATTTTTTTCATAAGTTCACCTTACTTTATACAGTCGGTAATATAGAGCGCACCTTGAATTCCGCCCCGTAATACTGCTTTCCAGAAAATTTCTCCGTCAAGTTCCGGATGATCAGGACAAATCTGATCATATTTTTCCAGAGTCTTGCGCAATGTACAATGATTCCAGTCTTCCACAGAATCTGCAAGAGGCACCAGGTTTTCAGGAATAAGAGGAACAGTTTTAGCTCCTGCAGGAATTTTCCCATTTGCACGAAAAGAAGCAATTCCTCCGGGACCAGGCGCAAGTGTAAAAGCAGATGGCGGAAAACCTTTTTCATCTTCTGCATATTCACCGCGAAGGAATTTTTCCGTTTCCTGATTATGAGGTTCAAGACGGATTGTAATGTCACTTACAGCTTCATGGGCATAACTGATAGCCCGTTTGTGATCAACTCCTACCGCAATGACATTTCCGCACTTTTCAACATTGTTTCTAGGAAAATTAACCTTATCTGAACCCTTTGACCGTGGAAGTACGTCCCGGATACCAAAATTTCCAGTTATTTTTTCCAGGCCGTAGATTTCTTTTATTGTACCTGGAATACTCATCCATGCCCGTTCAGTACATACCAGATCACTGATAATTTCATAAAGGACAAAAGGCTGCTGTCTGCCGTAAACAGATTCATGTGGTTCCCACGGAACAGGACGTCTGTTGGCGAGAAGATAGTCAGGTTCCATTCCAAGGGACACTTTCAATGCCTCTTCCGTAAGATTCATTGCACTGGAATAAGGGAAAGTCCATCCTGACATATATCCGCCGCTGAGACGGGCTGCAATTTCACCGATCATCGGGCCGTCTTTTGTATATTTAATGTCAGCTTTTGCAACTCCATGAGTAAGGCCCAGGGCCTTGATTCCCAGTGCAAAAGTTGCTATTAATTCATTCTTCATTTTTTCACTGATCTGAGTCGGCATTGTATGGCCGGTTTCAATGAAATAAGGCGGATAGTAAATGTGACGGTCGGCAAAACCTGTAATTGTAAGGGTGCCGTTGTAAACTATTGAATCAATGCTGAATTCCGCCCCTTCCATATAATCTTCAAAAATTGCCCGGTTCGTTCTGGAATTATGGACTGCATTTGTAACAGCCCCTTCCAGTTCTTCCACACTTCGTACAAGACGGCATCCGCGCCCTCCCATATTGTCACATGGCTTTACTACTTTCGGAAACTTTATTTCTCCCTTCTGAGCTTTTTCAAAAAGAGAATCAATTTCATTACCTTCAATTCCCCTGAAATCAGGACTTGGAACATTTTCCTGGGAAAAACACCCTCTCATTCGAACTTTGTCACTGGCATTGAGACATGCTTCATAAGAATGGTTTTTAAATCCAAAATGTTCTGCCACATAGGCAACATTGGCACTGAAATCAGTTCCTGCCGTAAAAACTGCAGCAAGTCCATCATCTTTGCCGCCTTCATTGTCAATTCTTTCTGCAAAAGCTGTCAGTGCATCCCTGTCCTTAAGGTCAATTGCTTCAAAATGATCTGCAAGAGGAACACAAACAGCATTGGGATTTGCATCTGCCACCCAGGCCTCATATCCAAGTTTTTTTGCAGCCATGATTGCAGGCTTCTGCATGAGGCCTGCACCTAATATCATTACTTTTTTCATTTAAATATATCCTTTTCCTTTACACAGTAAACTTCAAACGTATCACCAAGTCCCAGAATTCTGCTCTTAAGGGAATACCACCAGCACTTGAATCCTTTCAAAGGTTTATCCTTAAGGGCTGGAAATCTTTCTGGATGATGTCCGGTTATTACTGTTTTTACAAGTTTGAATCCGTACTTTTTTAAGATTGAAGCAGCTTTTTTTGGCTCCCACAAAGTATAATGATCTGCTGGAGAATTTTTAAAGAAGCTTAAGGTATTATATTTTCCGCTTACGCCTCCGGCAGAAGGTGTTGAAAAAGCGAATACGCCGCCAACCTTTAAAAGTTTTGAAACAGTTTTAAGCACGGCATCCAGATTCTGAAAATGTTCAATAACGTACCACATGGTTACTGCATCAAAATTCTTAACGCCGAAATTTGCCTCACTGTCAAATACAGGAAAGGAAGAAACACAGGCTGTGTAATGCAGCGTGTTCTGTACATATTCTACGGCTTCTTTTGAAATATCCGTACCAGATACCTGCCATCCTGCATCATTGGCAGCATCAAGATAAGGTCCGAAAGCACAACCGATATCCAGCACAGATGGTGTCACAACATTTTTATTATGCTTTCTGAAAAGGGAATCAACTTCTCCACAACGGCGAACACACTGTGACTTAATTGATTCAAAATCTTCAAGATACGTTTTGCCATACTGTTTTTTGTAGTCATCAAAAAAATATGCTTCATTATAGTCTGTATTTTCTTCATCAACAGTCCATGACATATAAAGCATTCCACAGTCTTTACACCTGCGAAAAGTGCGTTTCTCAATCCGCGCCAGTACAGGATTCATGCTGTCTTTATTCTGACAGACAGGACATGCAAATCTTCTTCCTCCGGAAAGTTCAGTTACAAAATCTGAAAGTCCTGTCCGTTTACCGTCTATTGCTGCAAAACGGGGATATAAATTTGCCACTCCTTCATTCAAAAGCTTTACAGCAGCATCTCCTGTAATCTCATTTCTTTTCATATAAAGAAAACCGTATTTTTCAGCAAGTCTGGCATGAAGTTCTGAAGTTTCAAGAAGAATAACTCCACAACCGGCAGCAAGAGCTTCAAATGCAGTCAATCCATAATGAGTTACAACAATATCATACTCAAAAAGCTTTTCTTTAAGGTTTGCTACTGGCGGAATGAACAGAATTACCTTCTGTTCGTCTTCGCTTATATTTTTATACGCATCCTGTGGATTTTTAACTATTCCAGTCACTTTTTTACCGGTCTGAGCAAAAGCCCTGCAGGATGGTACAGCAAGCCCCGCAGGATCTTCTCCACCGCAACAGACAAGAATATTTTTTACCTGCTCAATAGAAGTTACAGCATCTTCCTGTCTTGTATTTTGCGGAAGTTCAATAAAGGCAGGATTTGAATAATTTACACAGCGGGATTTTTCTACTGAAGGGATTACATCCAGAAGATAGTCAGCAAAATCATTACTTATGTTTCCTTCATCAAGGCCACAGACAACTGCAAGGGATGCAAGCTTTTCAAGTAGCTGAGAATCTGTCTCAAAAGAATCTGTAAGTATAAGTGCATATTCATCTTTAAGGGGAAGTGAATCACGAACCTGCCATTTTTCAAATCCTTTATCATAAGCATTCTCTAAAACCCATGATATTTCCTTAAGGTCACTGTCAGAAGGAATATAAACATCACACTTAATTTTAGCAGCAATTTCAAGACACCGATGAAGATGTCCGGTTCCTCTCCCCTGTTTAACGCTTGGTACAAGAAGAACAGGTTTTGCTATATTCTGCACACTGCATGCTTCAATTACCTGCTGGCATTCATAAGGTTCTCCAGCTTTTCCTGAAGAAACATAATCAGCAATCCTGCACGCCCTTCTGTAGTCAGAGGCAGTATCAATGGTTGTGCGCAGATGAGGATAATTCCACTGTACAGGTGACGGAAGAAATAAACTTGTAAAATTTTCAGGATGATTGTACAGGGCCGGTCCTACATGTTCATGGTCATATGGAATATCTGTGAGGGTTTCGGCTTTTAAAAGGGATTCCCCGCTGAAAATTTCAATTCCAGAACCGTGAGGAAGGCCTGTCCATGTAATGTAGTCACATTTTGAAGTTTCACGGCGGCGGATAAACTGTTCAAGAAGTTCTCCTGCAGCTTCATAAAACAAAAATGGATTGTCGGCTGTAGCACGGATTACAATGTCAGCCTTTGTCTGCCGGATAAGTGAACAGTATCTGTTTAAAACATCATTGAGAGACCCCTGAAAACATTTAAAACCGTTTCTTTCACAGACAGGTGCAAGAGTTTCATAGGAATCTTTATCTGTTGCAACATAATATTCATCTGCCCTGACTTTTTTCATGGAAGAAAGGCACCAGTCAAGAACTGTTTTTCCACCGAGAGGAAGAACTGCTTTCCCGGGAAGGCGTGTTGAAGAAAGTCTGCACTGTACAGCTACTAAAATCATTTAATATTCTCCCATTTTTCTATCAGTTGACCTGCATCTGTTTTAAACCGGTATTTATTGCTCTCTACCCAGCCTCTGGCTTCACTAAACTGTTCCATGGCAGCCATAAGTCCACTGCGGGACCAGAAATAAAACCGCAAAAAACTGCGCTTAAGTATTTCACCATGATCGCGTACAAAACGTGGAAGCAGATTTTTAAGATAAAACCTTGTAGAATCCAGGCCTGGTGTTGAATCTTCTGCAGGAACCTCATTGTCATACTGCAGTGAAAAATATGGTGTCAGCCTGATTTTTTCTCCCCATAACCAGGCTCTCATGGAAAAATCAAGATTCTGATAATAGGAGTTTTTAATAGTGTAATCAAAGCCACCCAGCTGAATGAATTTCTGTCTGTTATATAAGCCGATATTGTCAAAAGGATAAAAAGTTTTGACGTTTTCACTGATGTAATTACTTGCAATCACATGAAAATGGGATTTATCAACAGAGGGAATGAATGTTGCAGCTACAGGACTGCCGTTTTTTTTCATCAGCCGCGGAACGGTACAAAGCCATTCATCGTCCATAAAAGTTTCTGCAACTCCAGGAGAAATCACTTCACCTTTAAGTTTTAAGGTATCCCTGAGAACCATTACATATTCAGTAGACAAATCTGCCATTCCAAGATTTATGCATTCGCCGTCATTTACTTCTTCAAGAGGAATGATAAACTTTACACTCGGAAAATTTCTGGAAAATTCTTCAAGATTGTAATTTTTAGGATCTTTTTCAATGGAAACAATATATTCAAATCCCTGCCTGATCAGGCTTTCAAGTATCTGCATTCTCTGGACACTGGCAGAACTGTTGAGAAGAATAATTCCCATTTTACGTGGAATAAAAGATGGACATTGCCATCCTCCGAGAATCGTTGCATTAATCTGATGTTCATTAAAAGTTAAAGGTATAGTATTCATCACAGGCACTGCACATTGAACAGTAATTGCCGTCAATGTGAGCTTTTAATTCTCCATCAAATTTTTCAAAAACAGACTCAATTGAATCTGTAATCACGTTACCGCAAATCTGTGCAAAACCGGAATCCCGGCATAATGGTACTGAACCGTCTGCAAGAATTACAAAATCCCTTCGAAGATGCCAGCATGGATGACGGTTCAGCGGAGAAAGGTCTGCACTTCGTTCATCGGATGTAAAACCTGCAAAATGGTCAAATTTCTGAATCATGAAATTACCTTTTGAGGGACTGTCACTTTTTTTCCAGAACTTATAAAAACCTTCCAACTGTTCTTCAGTCTGGTGCATTCTGACCATCTGAGGGTAAACATGACCTTCAAAATATTTTTCAAGAAGAGAAACACATTCTACAGCCTTTGAAAACTGCATTTCTCCTTCATTTTCATCCCTACAATTATGAATTTTTGAATAAAGGACTGCATCAACAGCATCAAGAAGAACACACCAGTCAATACGGCCGGCTGCAGCTTTTGCACACAGGCTGGCAATTTCTTCCGTCACAAGCAGCCCGTCAGTTTCAACAAAAAGCTTAAGTCCAGGATATTTACATGTTTCTTCTACAATTTTTACAAAATCTTTATTCAGCAGAGGTTCTCCCCAGCATGAAAGGCTTACGGTTGCCTGAGGATTACAGAGTGCTATTTTTCTGATTATCAGGGCATAATCTTCATAGGACATATCCCCAGATTTTTTATTATCCCGCACAAGGAGTTTTTTGTATGGCAGATACGAAATATCCTGATTGTAATTTCCTGAAATCTGTATGTTGAAAAAAGCCGGAATTGTACGCAAAACCTGTGAAGAACCGCTGACTTTGTCACAAAATGCAATAATATCCTGTTCACGGCCGGCAGTTCTGTAAGCCTGTTCACAGGCAATGCGGTTAAGTTTTGTGGAAGTTTCAAATTCCAGCCGGAGCATTCTGTAATCTTTTTTTGCAATTACAGTTTCAATCTCAAAAGCGTTAATATCACTGCTCATTAAATTCCAGATTGAAGTCCGGTTTATGATTTCTTCACCTTTTGCTTTTTGAATTCCACCTGCAAGTTCACTTAAAATGCCTGCAGTTCCCCTGTCAATGATTTCAGGACTCAAGCCATAAGGGTATCCGTCGGCAAAAGTATATTCAGCACGGTAACTTTCATGAGTCTGAATAAGTTCATCAGTCAGATTCCTATTAATGAATGGACAATCTGCAAAAGCATAGACAGCATAATCAGCTTTTGAATCACAGCATGATTTAAAAAGTGTTTTTACAAGAGAAAGACAATTATTTTCTGAAAGCTGAACAATGGAAACTTTTTTATTTTCCTCACAGGTCTTTTCAAAAAGAGTCCTGTTATTCTGATCACAGAGAACAACTACACTATCAGATACAGAAAAAGCCCATTTAAGACAGAGCGAAAAAGCAGAAAAACCGTCAAATGATTTTTCAAAAAGACCGTCACCAAGAAAGGCACCATTAAGTACAACTGTTGATTTCATTTTATCCCACCGCTTTTATAATAAAACATCTTTCCATAATTGAACAAGATGAAAACTCCTTATAAAATTATATCATGGCTTCGCAGTTTTTTTCCCAGGATACAGTTTTTTCCGTTACAAATTTAACTCTTCTCATAAAAGAACTTCTTGAACAGGGATTTCACAACATAACTCTGGAAGGCGAAATTTCAAATTTTCGTCCCAATGCTTCAGGCCACCTTTATTTTACACTTAAAGATGATAATGCTCAGATAAGTGCCGTAATGTTCAGGGGAAAAACCTTTGGACTTACATTCAAACCGAAAGAAGGCGACAAAGTTAAGGTTACGGGAGATATTTCCGTTTATCCGCCTCAGGGAAAATATCAGATAAATATCGTTAAAATGGAACCTGCAGGTACAGGAAATATACTTCAGATGCTGGAAGAACGAAAACAGAAACTGGCAGCTGAAGGACTCTTTGACCAGAGCCGTAAAAAAAACATTCCGTTTATGCCCAGAACAATCGGAATCGTAACAAGTCCAACGGGAGCAGCCTTACGGGATATTCTGCAGATTACAAAAAGGCGAAATCCCAACGTTAATGTAATTATTTTTCCTTCCCTTGTTCAGGGAGCCGGGGCCGGAGTTTCAATAGCAGCCCAGATTAAAAATGCCAGTGATTTTAACCTTTGCGACGTTCTCATCGTTGGCCGCGGCGGAGGTTCTCTTGAAGACCTTTTGTGTTTCAGTGATGAAATAGTCTGTCGTGCCATTGCAGATTGCAGGATTCCTGTCATAAGTGCAGTCGGTCACGAAATTGACTGGGCTTTAAGCGATTATGCTGCAGATTTAAGGGCACCTACACCTTCTGCAGCAGCTGAAATTGCAGTTCCGATGAAAAATGATATTATAAATTCAATCAATAAACTGAAAACTGACATGTATCAGTGTATTTCAGACAAAGTTTCAAAACTACGCCTTATGTTAAAAACCTTTGACGTAAAAAATATGGAACAGAGATTCAGGTCAATTCAAAATAATCTTATGACAAGACTCGCCAATGCCCAGCAGAATCTCATTAACAACATGGTCCAAAAAACAAAGGATACACGGCTTCTTGTAGAACGGCACAGACAGATTCTTGAAGAAGCCAGTCCTAAAAAAATCCTTTCCCGCGGCTATTCCATGATTCGCATTGAAGGAACTGATAAAATTGTCAGACGGCAGCAGGATGTTGAATCTGGAACACGCCTTGCAATTTATCCTGCAGAAGGTCAGATTTCGGCCACTGTAAACTAAAAACCATAAACTAAGCAGATTACATATACCTGGAGAAAAAAAATGAACAATTTTGAAGATACACTTAAAAAACTGGAAGAACTTTCCAACGACATCAGAAGAAGCGACATTTCCCTTGAAGATGCCCTTAAGGATTTTGAAGAAGGTGTTTCCCTTGCAAAGACCCTTGAAAAGGAAATTGACAGCATTGAAGGCAAAATCCAGGTTCTCCTGAACCAGCCTTCAAAAAATCAGGATGGAACTGTAAACGAAGAACCTCAGCTCGGATTGTTTACAGGTGCAGATATGGAAACAGGTTCAAGCGGTGCTCCTGCTACAGGATTGAGACAGTAATGGAACATCGCCCTGTAAAACAGCTTCCTGCAGACACTGCGCGAAAAATTGCTGCCGGTGAAGTTATCGACCGTCCATGCGCAATTGTCCGGGAACTTATGGACAATGCAGTAGATTCAGGCGCAGATTCAATTTCCGTTGAAATCGAAAACGGTGGAATCGACAAAATCCGTATTTCCGACAATGGAACAGGAATGACTCCCCTGGACCTTGCTGCCTGTGCCCGCCCTCATGCCACAAGCAAAATCAGTGATGCTGATGATCTTTTAAACCTTACGACTCTGGGTTTTCGCGGTGAAGCTCTTTCTTCAATTGCAGCAGTCGGACGCCTTACAATTTCTAGCGGAACAAGCAGAATGCGATGCTCAATTACAGAAGACCACATAATTGAACCTTGCCCGCCTGTTCAAAACGAAAAAGGCACCATCGTCATGAGCGAAGGTCTGTTTGAAAATTTTCCTGCCCGCCGGCTCTTCTTAAAACGACCTGGTTCTGAATCAATGATGTGCCGTGAAACTTTTATTGAAAAAGCCCTGCCACGCACAGACATTTCCTTCAGGCTGACTATTGACGGATTTTTACGCAGTGACCTTCCAAAGGATGTAACTCTTGCCCAGAGATTTGTAAGAGCCCTTGAATTAAAAGAAGATTCTTCTCTTTTCAATGAAATTTCAGGACAGGATACAAATAACGGCTCAAAACCAGACTGGTCATTTAAACTTGTCATCGGCGAACCTTCAGTTTACAGATCCGACAGAAAACAGCTTTTTATTTATGTAAACGGCCGCCGCGTTCAGGAATATTCCATGATGCAGGCAATTGAATATGGCTGTCAGGGCTTTTTCCCCAACGGAACACATCCTGTTGCAGCCCTTTTTATTCAGATGAATCCTTCCCTCGTGGACTTCAACATTCATCCTGCAAAAAAAGAAGTTCGTTTTAAGGATTCAGCCTCACTTCATCATGGTGTAAGTTCAATTACAAAAGCATTTTTCAGAAATTACGCAGTTCATTCTCCGGCAGGAGAAAAAGTTGAAAATGAAGATTTTTCACTGGAAAAGGAATTCGACTTTGCTTCGAAAGAAGATCAGAATTCAATTCCCACAATTCAGGAATCATCCAGGAACTGGATAGAACAGCCAGCTTTCAAAAACACTTATTCTGCACCTTCCCCTTCCTCAAAATCATCTTTTGCAACTTCAGCTGGAATGGCAGAAAAAAATTCTTACAGTCAGATGAATCATTTTAAAAATTATGAATCAAACCCTTACAAGGCAGACTCCTTTGCAAATGATTCTCTTGCAGTCCTGGCTTTAAGTGGCGATCCGGAACCAGTTTTGTCATCTTCACAAGCTTCTTCTCCCGTTTCTGCTCAGATTTATAAGCCTATGACCGATGAAGAACTGGATTTGTCCTTTAAATATGTGGGAAATACTCTTGGAACTTTCCTTCTGGCTCAAATCCGTGACACTTTATACTTTATTGACCAGCATGCAGCCCATGAAAGGATTCTTTTTGACAGAATCATGAATAACGGCGGTGAAAAACAGAATCTTCTCATTCCATATTCTATTGAAACTTATGACGAAGATGATGACAGGTTTATTGATTCAATTAAGGAAGAACTTGACAGAACAGGTTTTCACTTTGAAAAACAGGAAGACGGAAAATGGGAAGTTTCAACAATTCCCGTAAGATGGACAGGAACTCAGGAAGACCTTATGACAGAAATAATCAGGGCAAAAAAAACACCAAAGGACATCATGTACAAAATTGCAGCAATGACAGCCTGTAAAGCCGCAGTTAAAGACGGATATATTCTTGATGCCAAAACTTCAGAAGAACTTTGCCGTGCCGCCCTAAAACTGCCAGATCCCCACTGTCCACACGGAAGGCCTGTATGGACGACTTTATCAAAAGAGCAGCTTTTTGAAATGGTCCGGAGAACCCGCTAACTGAATAAGGTTTTATCTTATCTTACCCACTTATCTTCAGGATCAACGTCTTCAAGCTGTTCTGCAACCTGAGGTTCCTCAAAGTCGGGAACTTCCGTATGTGTTACAGCTTCTTCCGGAACTGTTTCAACAGTTTTCACATCCCTTTCAGGAGGAAGAATTTCTTTTGTAACTGCTTCCTGAGGAATTATGTCCACGGTTTTTTCATCGTTTTCCGGTGGAAGAACTTCCCTGCTGACAACTTCTTCAGGGCGCTTTTCATCTGTTTCCTGATTTTTAAATGTAAGTTCTTCAGGATTAAGTTCCGGAGCAACAGCATCTTCACCGATTAACTCATCTGAAACTGCAGCTTCCTCCTGAATCGGTTCAGGACCAGCGTCAACAATTTTTTCAGGAACAACAGGAATTTCCATTTTTCGGTTTTCAATAAAATCATCAGGATCAATTACTTCAGGTTTCTGGTTAGCCCTGCGCTGAATTTCTTCTTCAAGAAGCTGAATGAGATTCCTGATTTTTTCCGACTGTTCATCCTCAGGCAAAAGCTGAAGGAATTTTTCATAATTTTCCTTTGCATCCTGAAGATAGTCCTGTTTTAACTGGGCATTGGCCCTGTTGAGATAAGCTGAAGCAAACTCAGGATCTTCTTTAATGGCAATCACATAGCAGGCATTGGCACGGGCATAATTTCCAAGGGCATAGGCAGAATTTCCGGCATTAAAGGCAAGAATTTTTTTATCTGTTCCCGGAAGAGCCATTCCTTTTGTACATGCAGAATAAGATTTCGGATAATCTCCCACTTGATAATAAGAAACACCAAGATAAATCCAGTACGCAGGATCAATATTCTTTTCTTCAGCAAGCTGCTCAAAAAGAGGAATTGCTTCTTCAGGTTTGTTCAATCCGAAAAGTTCTTTAGCCTGCTCAAAGGTTTCATTGTAGACAATCTGAATTTCAGGAGCTTTTTCTGCAACTTTTAGAGAACTCTTGTCATTTTTATTGTTTTTTGACTGTGAAAATACTGAAAAAAGGGTTAAAATTCCAAATGTAAGAACAAGTGCTGATTTTCTCATAATTTGACATATTGGCACAAAATACTTATCCTTACAATAAAATAATTTAAAGAAATAAAAGTTTATTAATGGAGAAAAAATGAGCAGCATTCAGGTTGTAATCATCGCCCTCATCGTAGCAGTTATTATTTTCCTCTCAACAATCGCACTTAAATCAATTCTCCAGCCAAAAAAACTTGATTCCATCCAGAAATTCATCAAACAGGGAAAACTGACAGCAGCTCAGAAAACTGCAAAATCAATAATTGCAAAAAATCCTTCTGACTACATTGCCCACTACTACCTGGGTAAGGCCTATCTTGCGGACAACAAATCAGAACTGGCACTTATGGAATACAAGCTGGTTGCACAGAAAGCAATTTTCGGCAAAGAAATTCCTGAAGTCGAATTCCGCAAAACCCTTTCACAGCTTTATGCAAAATTCAATCAGACTGACGAAGCTCTTAAAGAATATGTTCTCCTTACAAAGATGGAACCTACAAATGCTGAAAACTACTACAATGCCGGCAAAATCTATGAATCTAAAAACCGTGCAGACATTGCCTTAGGACTTTACGAAAAAGCAATTCACTACAACAAACGCCATGTAAATGCCCATGCTTCAAAAGGCCTGATTCTTATGCGCCATAAACAGCTTGGTGAGGCAAAAAAAGAAATTGATCTTGCAATTTCCCTCAGTCCTGAAACATATTCTTCTTATTATTACCTTGGAAAAATCCTTAAGGAAGCAAAAGATTATTCAGGTGCCGTAAAAGCCTTTGACAAATCAATGCGTGATCCTGAATACAAGCAGAAATCACTTCTCGAAAAAGGCGTATGTTTCATGGCTGCCAATACCATCGACAGAGCCATGCTTGAATTTGAAAAAGCAATCAAGTCTACAAAAGAAGAAAGCAGCACTGACACACTTTACGCAAGATATTTTCTTGCTGCCTGTTATGAAAAGAACCGCAAGATTGACAAAGCCATTGAACAGTGGCAGATCATCTATTCTAAAAACCATTCTTTCCGCGATGTAGGTGCAAAACTTTCAGAATACAAAGACCTCCAGTCCAACGATTCCCTTAAAGAATTCCTCACCTGTTCACAGGAAGAATTTGTAGAAATCTGTAAGATTACAGCCCTTAAAGGACTGAATATTGCCATTCAAAAGTCTGAAACAAAAAAATGGGGTGTTCAGATGATTGGCCAGGAAGCAAAAAGTGACGACTGGATGAATCTCCGAAAACAGTCATTCCTCCTGAATTTTTACCGCGATACAGAACCTGTTGAAGATACAGAAATCCGCAGAACCCTGGACCTGGCAAAACAGCAGAACTGTGCAAAAGCATTCTGTTTCTCCAGCGCCGGATTTACAAGTACTGCCCAGTCATTTGCCGAAAACCGTCCGATTGAGCTTTATCCAAAACCAAAACTGGAAGCCCTTTTATCAAAAGCCGGTGTTTAATCTTAAAAAATGAAATTTCTCTGTGTCTCAGATCAGATTGATCCTCTCGTTTACAGTAATAACATAAAAGAACGTTTTGGAGATGTTGACGGCATTCTGTGTGCGGGAGACCTTTCTTCAGATTACATAGACTTTATTGTTTCTTCACTTAATAAACCAGCTTATTTTATTTTTGGAAATCATAACCTTAACGAATATCATTATTACCACAAAGTAAAGGAAAAGCAGGGGCCTCACCCTACTCATGCGCCAAGCTGGGAAATCTACGACATGAGCAACAATTTTGGTGCTACCTATGCCGGATTTCAGGTAATAGCAGATAAATCCCTGATGATTACAGACCCGAAAACTAACAAAAAAAGACCTCTTTTAATTGCAGGTGCTTCAGGATGCAACAGGTACAATATGGGGCTGAGCCAGTATACAGAAAGACAGATGAAGTTCAATTTGCTTAAAATGTGGCCCAGACTTATATGGAACAAAATCCGCTACGGAACTTACTGTGATATTTTTTTAACACATGCAAGTCCGCGACACATTCACGACAAGGAAGACGACTGCCACAAAGGTTTTGAATGCTTCAACTGGTTTATAAAAAAATTTTCACCTAAATTCCTTGTACACGGCCACATTCATTTATACGACATGAGTGAACAGCGCCTTACAGTCAGCAACCAGACAACAGTAGTCAACGCATACAGTCATACAGTTATTGAATTACAGGAGGGAAGCGAAAAATGATGGAAAGTTTACTGTCATCTGAAACAGACGAAGATTTTTCAAAAGCAAGACATCAGGCACTTTTTAACCAGCTGCAGCACTTTCTCAATCCTGAAGAAGCAACCCTTATTTCTTTTCAGGACATAAAAAACCTCCTGCGGCCTAAAAATGAAGTTTATAAAGGCCTTCAGGTAGTTCCTGTTAATCTTATAGTTGGAAGCGAAGGCCGCTACAGGGATTTTGACAATAAATTCTTTCCTAAAAGCATGCACCTGAAAACCCGCTGGGAACATATTGACATGGCACTCATAAAAGACATTCCCCTTCCTTCAATTTCATTGTACGAACTTGGAGGGGTATATTTTGTCCGTGACGGCAATCACCGTGTTTCAGTTGCAAAGGCAAAGGGAGTTGAATTCATCGATGCGGAAGTCGTAAGTCTCCAGTCGGAAATCAAACTCACCCCGGGAGATTCCCTCAAAAAAATGACAAAACAGGTAATTGAGTACGAAAAGCGTGTTTTTTATTCTGAAACAGGTTTTGGAGATGTTACCGATTACTGGCTTCTGGATTTCTCTGTTCCCGGACAGTATGACGTAATTTATAACCACATCCTCACCCACAAATATTACATCAACATGAATCAGACTGATGAAATTCCAATGGATAAGGCTATCATGTCCTGGTTCACCACAGTGTATCTTCCTGTAATTAATTTTCTTGATTCAAACAAAATCATGAAGCATTTTAAAGACAGAACAAGAAGTGACATGTATGTATGGATTATCAAATACTGGGATGAACTTAAAAAGAAATTCGGTGACAGCCTTTCACTGGAAGAAGCAGCCCTTTCCATCACAAAAGAATACAGACAGTCATTTTTCCGCCGGCTATTGAACAAAATTACAGGATTCCGCTTCAAAAGAAACTCAAAGTCTTCCAAAACTTGACGGTTACTTTTTTCAATGGTAAAATTAAAGAAAATATTTTAAAGTAAAAATATTGGAGAAAGAATTTTGTTTGATAAACTAAAGATTGAACTCGATTTGATTCAGGCTATTCCAGTTTTTGCATCAATTGTTCTTGCTGTTGCTTTTCTTGTTTTGATTACAATCAGTAAGATTCGTAATACTGCAAAAATCAGTTTTATCTCATACATTTTAATTTTAATTTTCATTGCATCTAATGTATTCGTTCTATATTCAGACCACTTTGTAAAATTCTACGCATTTTTTGTTGCAGGCGAAATCATTTATCTTCCATATCTGATTCTTCTCGCCTTTGGAAAACCACGTACAGAAGTAGATGAAGTTGAAACTGTAGAAGAAGAACAGGAAATGCCTCTGGTAGAAGTTGAACAGATTCCTGTTGAAAAAATTGACCTGATCGAAAAAGGCCGTACTTTTGTAACAATGGCTTCAGATACATTCGGACAGAAAGACGGTCAGCAGACACTTCTCGACTGTATCGCAAAAACCTGTATGGAAGTTACAAACGCCAACGGAGCAGCAATTCTCCTTATTGACGATTTTGATGATGTAATTGCCGTTAAATCTTTCATGGGAGATTTTCCTCCTCCATACGAACTGGCAGCCGATCTTCCACACAAACCTCTCCGTGTATCGACAAGCTTTAAATTTGCTCAGTTTCCTCTTCGTGACAATGTGTTTGGTGAAGTTGCAATCAGCGGCAAACCAATTCTTGTTGAAGATTCTTCCAGTGATTCACGTGTATTCCAGAATAAACCTGAAGACTTCCTCAAACTTGGAAGCAATATTTTCATTCCGTTAAGACTGCGCGGAAAAGATATCGTTATCGGTGTACTTGCCCTTTCCCGCAATTATGGTAACGTTAAATTCAACCAGCAGGATTTTGACAATGCACAGACTCTGGCAGGATTTGCAGAATCTGCACTTAAAACTTCAATTTCTTTCAAAGACTACAAAGATAATCAGGAACTTACAAAAGAATCTGACACAGCTACAAAACTGCAGCTTCAGCTGATTCCAAAAAAAGTACCTGCAATTCCTGGAGTTTCATTCGGAAACTATTTTGCACAGACTGCTGGCGTATGTTCAGACTTTTACGATGTACTTCAGGCAAGAGCAAACAGAGTTTCCTTTATGCTTATGGACGTAGCCGGTAAAGGTATGACTTCCCTTACGGTTGGAACAATGCTCCGTTCAATGCTGAGACTTGTCTGCAATACTCCACAGAGTGCGGGAACAATCTTAAGCTGGGTAAACAAAGGTATTTGTGGTGAAGCTGCAATTGACCACTTTGCATCAGCAGCGTTGATTAATTATGATCCTACAAAAAAGACAGTTCAGCTGGCTACAGGCGGTACAATTCCTGTTCTTGTTTACAAAGCCGAAACTGGCACAATCGAAAAGGTTTCAGTTGCAAAAGAACCTGTTGGTGTTGAAAAAACAACCGAGTATAAAGATATTGTGTTTACAGTTAAATCAGGTGATATTATAATTGCATATACAGACGGTGTAATCGAAGCTTTGAATGCTGAAGGCAAACAGTATTCTTATGCATCGCTGTCTAACGTCATTACAGCCAATGCAAAACTTAGCGGTAAGGACATTGCTAATAAAATCAAAGAAGATATTAAGAAATTTGTTGGTGTCGAATTGCTGCACGATGACCAGACAATTCTCTTAATTAAAATTCAGTAATTGAAAGGGGATTCCAATGGAACTGAAAATTCGTAAAAACGGTGAAGTTTATATCATCGATGTAAATGGTGAAATGGACCTTTACAACTCTTACAAACTTAAGGAACTGGTAATGAAGATGCTTGAAAAGAATGTAAAAAGCTTCATTATCAATCTTGAACAGGTTGACTACATCGACTCGTCTGGAATCGGTGCTCTTATCTACATCTGTTCAACAATCAAAAAGATGGCTCTTAAACTTGCAATTTCAAATATCCATGGTTCTGTAAAAAAAGTAATTGAACTTACAAAACTTATGGGTTACTTTCCTATTGCCAACAGTGTTGAAGAAGCACTGCTTATGGTAAACGAATAATCTGGAGGATAGAAAATAATGGACGAATTTAAACTTCTTAGATCTGATGATAATGATCCGCTCTTTGACACAACAAACATGTTGTATAAAGAATTTTCTTCAGACTTCAGACAGATCAGATATTTTACACTTCTGATCGTACAGTCTGCACCACTTGAAATTAAAGAAATCAACCTTCTTGAACAGCAGATTTCTGAAGTAATCAAAAATGCTGTAAAACACGGTAATCACTGTGACATCAACAAAAAGGTTAAGGTTTGGTATTCTTTCAGTCCTGCACACGCTCACATTATCGTTCAGGATGAAGGTGAAGGATTTAAAGATCTTGAAAAATGGAATGAATTCAATAAAAAACGTATTGAATGTCTCCACAACTCAAACTTTGAAGAACTTGCTAATTATGTTTCATTCCGTACAAAAGAATCGGATGACCAGGATGGTGGTAACGCTTTGTTCGCTGCCCTTGAATACTGGGATGGCGGATATGTTTACAACGGAAAGAAAAACGGGGTTGCAATGCTTAAAAAATACCAGAAAAAACAGCATGGTATTTCTGTTGATGAATAATTAACACTAAAAAAAAGGCCTTGAACGGTAAGTTCAAGGCTTTTTTATTGCTAAAAATTATTTTTTATTTTTACTGGCAACTTCACGCAAAACCTCTATAGTTTTTTCGGCAGTTTTTTCCCAGCTGAACCGTTCAGCCCACTCAATTCCACCTTCAACAAGTTTTTTACAAAATTCTTTGTCTGTAGCAAGTTTTTCAATGGCGTATGACATTTCTTCAATATTGTCACTGTCAAAATACAAAGCATGATTTCCAGCAACTTCAGAAAGAACACCACTCTTTGAACATGCCACAGGAACACCTGTTGCCATTGCTTCAAGAACAGGAAGCCCTACACCTTCATTTACAGATGGAAAAATACATCCTTCACTACCAGAATAAAGTTCAGGAAAACTCTCATGAGGGAAAAATCCTGTTAAAAATATATCTGAAGCTGCAGATGAAGCAAATACAGCCTTGTGAACTTCTTCACCATATTCCCCTTCACTTCCTGCAAGTACAAGACGATGAGGAAGCTGAGTTCTTTCCTTAAATAATGTAAAGGCTTTTACCAGTTCAACATGTTTTTTAGATGCAGAAGCCATTCGAGACGCATAAATAAAATATGGACGCTGAATTGCAAAAGGTTTTATATCAACAAAAGCATCTGTCAAAGGTTCACGAGGATAAAATTCAGAATGATTAATTCCATTATGAATTACAACAATATTGTCACTTTTTATTCCAAGCCGTTCAATATCTTTTCGTATTGTATGACTGGCAACAATAACTTTATCAGCTTTTTTCAATGAATGTTTAATAAAGAAAGAACTGAATTTTTTATCCTGAAGAAGATTTGATACCACATCATTTACGACAGCAACCCCAGGAACCCTGAAAAACAACGGGAGCATATGAGCTGCAGCAGGATAAAGAACTACATCAAAATCATTTTTACGGGCAAAACGGTTAGCCCAGAAAACATGCCACTGACGTTCAGCACCAATTCTGTCCCCAACAGAAACTGCTTTATACTCAAAACCATTCTGATTTCCATAAGTATAACGGTCAATTTCAGGTCCAAAAAGGACAAATTCTATATCGTCAGTATTTTTGAGACATGCTGTTAAAGATGTAAGGTAAGAGCCAAGACCGGATTTTCCATGATCACAGCCAAAGGTATCTATGCCAACTTTCATAATATTTAATTATAGCAAATATAAGTCCCTTTTGCTATACTTTCATTATGAACGAAACTATTACTTTTGAATCTTTAAACATCAGTCCATCTATTATTGAAAAACTTTCCGCCATAAATATTTCTTCTCCAACAGCAGTACAGGCTCAGGCAATTCCAGAGATTCTTTCAGGCACTTCCCTTTTGTTTCAGAGTGAAACCGGAACAGGAAAAACTTTCGCATACCTTCTTCCCCTCATTCAAAAAATTTCAGAAATCAATGATGACAAAAAAGATATACGCCTTGTTATAAATGCACCTACTGTCGAACTTGCTTCTCAGATAAAAAGTCAGATTCAACTGATTACAGATCTGAAATCAGGCCTTTTAGTAGGAGGCGCACCAATTAAACGTCAGATTGAAACTTTAAAAGAAAAACCTGCCATTGTTGTGGGAACTTCAGCGCGACTTCTTGAACTTTTTCACCTTAAAAAACTTAAAGTTGAAGGTGTAAAAGCAATCGTTCTTGATGAAGTTGACCGTCTTCTTTCCCCTGAAATTCGGGATGAAACTGTTGAACTTGTAACGGCTTTAAAAAAGGATGTACAGCTCATTGCCAACTCTGCTACAATCTCATCAAATACACAAAAAATTCTTGAAAACACAAAAAAACTTTCTGACGGAACTTTTGCCAGCCCGGTAAAAACTCTTTTTCTTCCTCCTGAAGATGTACTAAAAAAAAGAATAACACATCTTGCAATTTTTGCTGAACAGCGGGATAAGATTGACACCTTGAGAAAACTTCTTGTAAGCATAAAAGGCGAAAAAGTTTTGATTTTTACAGGAAAAATTGATCAGGTTGCAAACATTGTTTCAAAACTCAAATATAAAAATGTGGAATGTACAGGTCTCCATGCAAAAACAGACAAAGTGGAGCGCAAGGCGACAATTGACCGTTTCAGAAGCGGAAAAATCAAAGTACTTGTTACAAGTGACCTTACAAGCCGCGGACTTGATATTCCTGAAATCACCCATGTAATACAAATGGATATGCCTTCAAATGAAGATTTTTTCGTACATCGTGCCGGCCGAACTGCCAGAGCCGGTAAAACAGGATTCAATGTTGTAATCGGAGATGCATACGAAATGCGAAAATATGCCGCCATTGAAAAAAAATTGGGGTTAAAAGTTTATCCGCGCATGATTTACAAAGGAACCCTTATCAATCCAAACAAACTTGAAGAACAAAGTGGCGACTAATTGAAACACCCCGTAATTCTCAGTATAATGAAAAGATAACAATATTGTAAAAATTAGAATAACGGGGAAAAAAGTGTTTCTTAAAAGTCTGGACATCTTTGGATTTAAATCATTTGCTGATAAAACTCATGTAGAATTTGCAGATGGAATTACTGCTCTTCTTGGACCAAATGGTTGTGGAAAAAGTAACGTAGTCGATGCAATTAAATGGGTTCTTGCAGAGAATAAAGCAAAAAATCTCCGTGCTCCTACAATGGAATCCGTTATTTTCAACGGAACTGAATCCCGTCCTCCCCTTAACATTGCAGAAGTTACACTTACCCTTTCCAACGAAAACTCACTTCTTCCTCTTGATGAAGCTGAAATTGCAATTAAACGACGACTTTACCGCTCTGGTGAAAGTGAATATTACATCAATAACCGCCAGGTAGGTCCTACTGAAATCCGGCGCCTTTTTATGGATACAGGTGTTGGTAAAGCAGCATATTCTGTAATGGAACAGGGAAAAATCGACCAGATTCTTTCATCAAAACCTGAAGACAGACGTTATCTTTTTGAAGAAGCTGCCGGTATCAGCCGTTCAAAGGCAGAATGTGCTGAAGCTGAAAGAGAACTTGAACGCACAAGACAGAATCTTGCTCAGATTGAAGCAGCTCTTTCTGAAAACAAACGTTCTTACGAAACTCTTAAAGTTCAGTCTGAAAAAACCATTAAACACCGTGAACTTAAAGCTGCAATTTTTGAACTTGAACTTGATATTCAGCTTTTGCGCCTTAAAAACTTTACTCAGGACAAGGCACGCCAGGAAGCTTCAATCAAAGAACTTGAAGTCAAGCGTGAAGAAATTCAAAAAGAAATTCAGGCAATCATCGATACCCTTACTGAAAATAACGATGTAATCAAAGACCTGCAGGTCCGGATGAGTGAACTTCAGCAGGATCTCGTACGCATTCAGACTGAAAAAACGGGAAAGCTGGAAATGTCAAAACAGCTTAACGACCAGTCACGCACTATCAGGGATAAAATCGCCACTCTTGAAATCAAACAGCGTTCCATTCAGGAAAAAATTGACGAACTTAATGAGGAAATTGACGAACAGGAAGCCGATCTTCATCTTAAGACAAAACGAATGGAAGAAGTTAAAAAGAACATCGAAAGTTTTGTTGAAAATGTAAATTCCGCTTCAAGTCAGATTGATGAGAATAACCGCCGTACAGTTGAAAGCGAATCAGAAATTGACGACCTCAACAATGAACGTGAAAAATACCAGGATGACCTTAAGGCAATTACAGAAGATATTGTTACTGAACTTGATGCAAAGTTAAAGGATTCAGGATTTTCAAGCGCTGCAAATAAAGCTGCAAAGGAAAAGCTTGAAGAATCCATCGGAAAACTCCGGATTTTTGCAGAAGGCCGTAGAAAGATTTTTGAAGATTTCGGTTCACTTACAACACACTCGGATGCTGACTACAAAAAATTCAATGGCCAGGCAATTGATGCCATGGCAGAAGTTTCGGCTATGGTAGAAACTGTAGACCAGTCAAGCCAGGATTATTCTAAAACAATGCCTTCATTTATCGATGATTTTCTCGCTCCTGAAGGTATCATTACAAAAAAACGTGACATTGATAATAAAATCTCTGAAAACGGGGCAAAAGTTCAGACAATACGTGAAAGAATTGAAAGCCTCAAAATTAAAAATGTTGACCTGAGCAAAAAAATTGCAGAATATCGCGAAACTTTGCAGAACCTTCGCGTAAGCGAAGCTCAGATGCAGACACAGATTTTCTCAGCAAAACAGAAAACTGACCTTCTTAGAAGATCGCTTGCCAGTGAACAGGCAAACCTTCGTTCTGCCAACGATGATATTTTTGCCGAAAAGAAACGTCAGGAAGATCTGGATGAACAGATTGCAGAAATCCAGAGCACACTGGCTGCAATTGAAGTTCGTGGTGCAAAATGTGCCCAGGAAATGGGTGATCTGGGAAATGAAATTTCAAAACGCAATTCATCTGTAAGCGGTACTCAGAACAAACTTTCTAAAAAACAGGATGAACAGCGGAAATACCAGGATCAGTATGAAAAACTTCGTATGGACCTTATTACCAGCGATAATGACATCCGCAACATAAAACAGAACTTTACAGAGACTCATTCCCGTGACCTGATGGAATTTGAAGAGAGAATGTACAAAATCACAACTCCTTCACCAGTCTTAAGGGATAAACTTTCTGCTACACGAGAAGAGTTCAAAAATCTTGGACAGGTAAACCTTATGGCTCCGGAAGAGTTTGAAGAGCAGAAAGAACGCTATGAAAACCTTCAGAGCTCTTATGATGACACATACAAATCCATGGAAAAACTTCTTCGCATTTCTGAAGAAATTAAGTCAAAATCTACAGAAATGTTCCTGGATACATACAACAAAATCAAAAAGAACTTTCACAATATGTTCCGCCGTCTTTTCAATGGTGGTCGTGGTGAACTTCGACTTGAAGATCCTCAGAATGTTCTTTCTTCCGGTATTGATATCTGGGCTCAGCCTCCTGGAAAAAAACTGGAAAAAATCTCACTTCTTTCCGGTGGTGAACGTACAATGACTGCCGTAGCCCTTCTCTTTGCAACATATCAGGTACGCCCTAGTCCATTCTGTCTTCTCGATGAAATTGATGCGGCTCTTGACGACAAAAACGTTACAAGTTTCGTTCAGGCGCTGCGTTCATTTGCAAAACTTTCTCAATACATCGTCATTACCCATAACAAAAAAACTGTAATGGGCGCGTCTACAATGCTTGGTGTTTCTATGGAAGAATCTGGTGTTTCAAAACTTATGCAGCTTCGCCTTGATCAGGACATCAAAACAGGTGCTCCTCTTGAAGATCTGGCTGAATTTGAAGAAGAAGATGTTGCTCCGGAAGAAAATGTTGTAATTCCTCCTCGACCTGCACCACGAATCCACAACCCGGACGGAACTATTACAGATCCTGTTATTGAAAACTATCACAAGGAACAGAAAGAACTTGCAAAAAAAGCTCGTGAAGAAGCAAAAGCTGCAAAACTGGCACAGGAACAGGAGCAGCAGTCAGAAGGAAATGAAGAATAATGATTGATTTTGACGATCTTAAAGACGGAATCGAAAATTATAAAAAACAGCATCCTCTCGGATTTAAAATCGCAATTATTCTCATCGCATTATTTTTACTGTCATTGCTTGTAATTCTTTTTCAAAGCGGAAATAAAACAATTGTTCTTGACGAAGGGGACAAATTTGTTCCAGATCAGCCGATTATAACTCCTGATGCACCTGATGTTGAAAAAGATTATTTCCCGTCACGAACAACAGAAAAACAATGGTCTGAAAACGAAATATTAAACTATTTTACTGTACCAGATGTAAATCCAATGACAAATCTTGAAAAAGAAAATGACAAAATCATAAATGACATTCTTGGAGCATCTCTATGAAAAAAACTCCTTTAATCTTAATTTTTGGACTTGCATTTACTCTTATTTCCTGTGGTTCCACTTCAAATGTTGAAACAAACCAGCCACCTGCAGAAGATTCTGCAAAACAGGAAACTGTTCAGCTGTCTCCGGCAGAAACTGCTGAAATTAAGCCGAAAGAAGAAGAAAAACAGACAGGAGCGGATTCATCAACTACAGGAAATATCATTTCTGAAACAAATAAAGAAATTCCACAGGAAGAATCAGCCTATATTCCAGAAGGCGTTACAGCTGAAATTATAAGTACTGAATCAGGCACAAATGATGAGGAACAGACTTTTGAAGTTGTAACTCTTGAAGATTCCAACCCGGAAGAAATTCCTCAGGAGCAGCTGGTACTGGAATCTGTAAAAACTGAAGAAAAGAACGCTCAATCTTCTGACCCCCTTAAGGAAATTGCCCAGGCGGTTGCAAAACTTGAAGAAAAAGTTGACGGTTTAATTGCCGAAAAAGATAATTCATCTGCAGAAAATGACATTCAGTCAAATGAAAATAAGGCACCAAACGAACATACTGAAGTTTCATCAGCAAAAGATGTCATTTCAGAAAAAATTACCAACGATTCATTGAACAAACCTGTAAAAGAAACTGTGAAAGAAGATGAAATTGTAACCACCACACAGTCTATTCAAAGTTCACCTGAAACAGTTCACAATGAACAGATTGCAGCCGGCGGTAACGAAAATTCTGAAGAAAAAGCTGGTATTGTTCAGGAAACAGCAGTTGATGAAAACTCATCTGAAGGTTCTGAAACAGACCTGTTTGAAACCCCGGCATTAATAAAACCCAGCAGAGCCGTTACAGTAAAAACAAATCAGTTTCTTGACGTAACTTATCCTGGAAAAGGATGGATTTACATTGGTGAAACTCAAAAAGATCCGCTTTTAACATATTTCGGGCGGAAACTTTCAAAAGGAAATACAACATTCTCCCTCAAATCTAAAAAAAGCGGCCAGACAGTTCTTCATTTTTACAAAAACGATCCTCTAACAGGAAATTACATCGACGATTATCTTGATGTAACTGTTGAAACTGAAGTCGCAAAATCAAATAAACGTGCACAGGCACCTCATTATGCTGAAATAGTTCCTCCAAAACCTGAAAAACGTGGAGTAACATTCATTGAACCTGAAAATCAGACAGCAGAAAAAACAGAAGAGTCAAAGGAAATTCCAAATGAAATTCAAAAAGAAATTCCTGCGGAAAATAAATCTTCAGCCATATCTTCGGTAAATAAAAATACAAAACCTGAAAACAATACAATTTCCCACTCTTCTCCGGTAAAAATTGAAACAGATGATGAAAACATCAAAACTGTTGTTGAAAACACCTTGCCAGCTGACAGACCATCTTCTTCAATAAAAGAAAATGATGTGAATTCAACAAGGACCATAGTTCTTCCTGCCGGAAATCTGCTTGAAGAAGCAAAAAAAGCACTTGAAGAAAAAAAATATGAATCGGCACTTTCTTACATTCAGGTTTATCTTGATTCTGAAAGTACAAAAATTGATGAAGCGCTTTTTGTACAGGGACAGATTCTTGAGGCAGAAAGTCCGGTAAAAAATGTAAGGTCAGCAATTGATTCTTACAATACAATCATTAAAAAGCATCCGGCCAGTAAATGGTGGAAAAGAGCCAGTGAACGCTCCATTTATTTGAAGCGATTCTATATCGACATTCGTTAAGGGAGGAATGTATTTATGAAAAAGTTATTAGGAATCTTAGCTGCAGGACTCATTTTGACATCCTGCTCTATCAGATCGTACCAAGGTACTAACAGAGAAGTCAGTGTAAGCGGCGAAGGTGTCGTTTACGCAGAAGCTGACAAAGTTGAATTTTCTTTTGCAGTAGAAACAAAAGATAAAGACCCGTTAAAAGCAGTATCAAAGAATGCTGAAAAAATGACTGCTGTTCTTGAAGCAATTAAAGGCTGCGGAATTGCAGATACAGATATTTCCACACGAAATTTTAATCTTTACCGTGAAACAAAATACGTAAAAAATGAATATGTTGAAGGCGACTATAAATGCTCAAATTCAATTAAGATTTCTACAAAAGAAATTGCAAAGGCAGGGACTGTAGTTGATGCCGCTGTAAAAGCCGGAGCTACAAATTTCTACAATTTTGATTACATCTGTTCAAATCCCGAAATGGCAATTAAACAGGCACGCACACTTGCAGTTAAAAACTGTTATGAAAATGCCAACCTTATCGTAGGAACAAGCGGCAACAAACTTGGAAAACTTCTTCAGATTTCTGAAAACTCTTCTTTAGTTACAAATAACCGCAGAATGAAAACATTATCGGCACGTGCATCAATCAGATATGAAGATGCTGCTGAAGAAACAACACCTTTACAGGCTGGTAAAATTGAATACCGCGTTACAATGAGCGCAATTTACGAAATTAAATAAAATATCTTTTCAAAAGAGGAAAAATAAATGTTAGATTACAGATTTATTAAAGAAAATCTTGCAGAAGTAAAAAAGAACATTACTGACCGCAACATGGTTGCTGATGCAGATCTGGTTGTAAAACTTTTTGATGAAAGAACAGCTCTTACAACTGAGCTCCAGGCACTCCAGCAGAAACGCAACGAAAATGCAGCAAAAATGAAAGGCAAACTTGAACCGGAAGTTCGCCAGAAGTACATTGAAGAAGGAAAACAGATTAAGGAAGAAGTCACTGCAGCTGAACAGAAACTTGCTGACATCGAAGTAAAACTTGATGAAGCCGGCCGTCAGATTCCTAATATGCATCATCCTGACACTCCAATCGGAAAAGTTGATACAGAAAATCTTGAAGTTAAAAAATCAGGTACAATCCGCAAGTTTGATTTCAAGCCAAAGAGCCATGTTGAACTTGGAGAAGCTCTTGACCTTATTGATTTTGAACGCGGTACAAAAGTTTCCGGCCCAAAATTCTATTACCTCAAAAACGAAGCTGTTTTCCTTGAAGAAGCGCTCATTATGTATGCCCTCAACATTCTCCGCAAACACGGCTTTACATCATTCATTACTCCAGATGTTGCCCGCGAAGAAGTTCTCAAAGGAATCGGTTTTAATCCACGTGGAAACGAATCAAATGTTTACGCAATTGAAGAAGAAGGAACTTGTCTCGTAGCTACAGCTGAAATTACCCTCGGCGGTTACCACTCAAATGAAATTCTCGATAAATCTGCACTTCCACTCTTCTACTGCGGACTTTCACACTGTTTCCGTCGCGAAGCTGGTGCTGCAGGTCAGTTCTCAAAAGGTTTATATCGTGTTCACCAGTTTGATAAGGTAGAAATGTTCGTTTACTGTCTTCCTGAACAGTCTGATGAAATTCACGAAAAACTCCGCCTCATTGAAGAAGAAATTTTTGAAGGTCTGGGTATTCCTTTCCATGTTGTTGATACTTGTACAGGTGATCTTGGTGCACCTGCATACCGCAAATGGGATATTGAAGCATGGATGCCTAGCCGTGCAACAGAAGATAAACCTGAAGGCGACTATGGTGAAGTAACATCAACTTCAAACTGTACAGACTTCCAGGCTCGTCGTCTCAACGTAAAGTACCATGATGATGACGGAAAGAACAAATACGTTCATATGCTCAACGGAACTGCTATTGCTGTAGGTAGAGCAATGCTTGCTTTGATGGAAAACTATCAGAACGAAGACGGATCAATTACAATTCCTGAAGTTCTCGTTCCATTCTGCGGATTCGACAAAATCGGACCTAAAAAAGAAGTTAAAAGCCCTATTTACAAGGCAGGAAAATAAAAGAAGTCAGACAAGCTTTTCATCATTGTGTGAAAGCTCATAAAGATATCTTACATCTTCCTGTTTGATGCTTGTATAATGACAGACGGCACAGATATTTTCTGTGTCGTCTTTTTTTTCGCTTTCAAAAATCTGTGTTGTGACAAAAAGAACATACACGTTACGCTCTTTTATCGGACCAGCTTTTTCGATAGGGAAACTGATTTTCATAGCATATTCTGTATCTGGACCAATAAGCAGTTCATCTTTACAGCCTGCAAATACAATTCTTTCATGGTCAATGTAAATGATTTTTGGGGAAGATTTTCTTCCTTCAATATTTGTCTGCAATTTTTTATTTGTAACAAGAAAATTACACAATGGAATTAAAAACAAACCATTACCAATGGATTTTCCGTCAGATTTTGCAGACAGAACGGCTTTTTCAAGATAGTTTTTAACCTGAGCCTGATTTTCTTCAGCAACATCACTCCATTTAGGTTCAACAAAAATCGGATAATTATTATCAAAATCACAGGGAATATTAACCTGTTTTTTGTCCTTTCCGGATTCAAAGTACAAAACAGCAGAATATTTCTTATTTTTAGGAACCACAGTTTCAGGTACGCGGTAAATTAACCCAGGAACAACAAGAGCAAGACCTCCGCTGGTAGAACGCATCTGGGTAACAAAATACAATCCTACTTTATTGAAATAAAATTGAACCTTTACATTTTTTCCTTCAAAACTTTTTACAGTCTCCGGAGCATTTTTCAAAAGGATGATTCCTTCTTTCATGACATTAAGGTTATCGCTTTTTAATGCAACAGGGAAAATTCCTGCAACCTTTTCCGGAACACCATCTTTAGAAAGTTTTTTTTCTTCAACTGCAGTAACAGTTAAAGGAACATTTCCATCAATCAAGTACTGCAGTACAATTCCACGTTCCAGACCAGTAAGGGCATTATTTTCCATTCTTTTACTCCCCTTTTGAACCATTGTTATTCTGTTCAGGATCTGCTGTAGATTTTATAATATCAAAACTATCTATAAGCCATTCATCTTTTTTTTCTATCTGACATAATTTACAATACACAGTTAAATCTACAAATTTTTTACCCTTATTAAACCTAAGTGGAACTGCACAAATGGTGCTGGTCTGAAATTCCATTCCCATAATAAATGAATCAAATGCACCTTTTTCAGACTTTCCATCAAAGTAAACTGCAAAATCCTGATATAAAAGTCCCAGTTCATATTTACTGTCAGGAGCCATATAATCATCACAAGGTTCATCTTTACAAAACGCAGAAGCAAAATCTTTTACAAGTTTTTTTACTCCCTCGGGCATATTGTTTACATTAAGGGAACCAAAACCTTCAAGATAAGGATATATTCCCTCAGTTTTTCCAGAAGTAACATTTAATACAACAGGAGAAAGTTTTACGGCAGAATTAATTCCATCTGGCAGCTGAACAGGTGCAGTTAACCGTTCACTTTCAATTTCTTCAGACCAGTTTATGGAAGCAAGATAAGTTTCTGCCTGTTTACGCAATGTTTTTTCAATACCGTTTCCCACATAACGGTCACTGGAACTGCAGGAAGCACCAGCAAAAATGAGAAGCAAAATAATTATATCCGCAATTTTTTTTAAATACATCTAAAAAAATTATAACATAAAAGTTTCTTCTATAATAGATTTTTATACCCTAATACAGTATACTTTTGGCAACTTTATTTAGACATTTAGAGGTACATAAATGGCACTTACACTTGCTGAAAAAATCTTACAGGCTCACATTGTTCCTGAAGCATGCCCTAACATTGAATTAAAAAAGGGCACTCCGATTCCACGTGGAGAAGATATAGCTATCCACATTGACCAGACTTTGACACAGGATGCAACTGGTACAATGGCCTATCTCCAGTTTGAAACAATCGGTATTCCTCGTGTTAAAACGGAACTTTCTGTATCTTATATTGATCACAACACACTTCAGACAGACTTTAAAAATATGGATGATCACCGCTATCTTCAGTCAGTTGCTGCTAAATACGGTCTTTATTTTTCTCGTCCAGGTAACGGAATCTGTCATCAGGTTCACCTCGAATGCTTTGGAAAACCTGGAAAAACACTTCTTGGTTCAGATTCACACACTCCAACTGGAGGCGGTATCGGTATGATCGCCATTGGTGCTGGCGGTCTTGATGTTGCCGTAGCTATGGGTGGCGGTGCATTCCACACTCCAATGCCAAAGATTTTTGGTGTAAAACTTACAGGTAAACTTAACAAAGGTGTTGGCGCAAAGGACATTATTCTTGAAGTTCTCCGCCGCGAAACTGTAAAAGGTGGAACAGGTGCAATTTACGAATATTTCGGCGAAGGTGTTGAAACCCTTACAGTTCCACAGCGCGCAACAATTACAAATATGGGTGCAGAACTTGGTGCAACATGTTCAATCTTCCCTTCTGACTTGTCAACAAAACGCTTCCTTGAATCAATGGGACGCGGTTCAGACTGGACAGAACAGAAAGCTGATGAAGGGTGTGAATATGACAAAATGATTGAAATCAATCTGTCAGAACTTCACGCACTTGCTGCCTGCCCTCACAACCCTGACGTTATCAAACCAATTTCGGAACTTGCAGGTCAGAAAGTTACACAGGTAGTAATTGGTTCCTGTACAAACTCTTCACTTGATGATCTTGAAGCAGTTGCTGCAATCGTAAAAGGCAAACACATTGCCCCTGGAGTTGAAGCTGGTATTGCCCCAGGCAGCCGCACAACTCTTTTAATGGCATCAAAAGCTGGAATCCTTGAAACACTCATCGAAGCAGGTTTCCGTATTCTTGAATCTGCATGTGGACCTTGTATCGGACAGGGATTTGCTCCTAACTCTGAAGGTATTACACTCCGCACATTCAACAGAAACTTTAAAGGCCGCTCAGGAACTGCAGATGCAAACGTTTACCTCGTAAGCCCTGAAACTGCTGCAGCTGCCGCCGTTACAGGTGTGTTCACAGAAGCTGAAAAAATGGGCTATGAAGATGCAGTTTGGCAGAACGGACTTCGTTTCTCTATGCTTGAAGGAAAAGATCCTCGTCTTTCACTCAGCGATATTACAGCAACAGCACAGAACCGTGGAATGATTATTCCACCTCTTGATGAATCAGCTGCATCTAAAATTGAAATTATCCGCGGACCAAACATCAAACCATGTCCACCATGCCGCGAATACAAATCAAACATGTCTCTTCCTGTTCGTCTCAAGGCTAAAGATAATGTTTCAACAGATGATATTATGCCGGCAGGAGCAAAAGTTCTTCCATTGCGCTCAAATATTCCTGAAATCTCAAAATTTACACTTACACGACTGGATGAAACTTTCTATACACGTTCAGAAGAAGCAAAATTCGCAGACTGCTGTGTAATCGGCGGTGATAACTATGGACAGGGTTCAAGCCGTGAACATGCTGCTCTCGGACCTATGTATCTTGGAGTAAGAGCCGTTATTACTAAATCATTTGCCCGCATCCACAAGGCAAACCTGATTAACTACGGTATCATTCCAATGACATTTACTGATCCTGCAGATTACGACAAAATTGCACAGGGTGACACTCTTGAACTCAAAGACATTGATTCTTCACTCAAGAACGGTACACCATTCAAAGTTGTAATCAACGGAAAAACAGAAATTGAATGTGTAAACGACATTGCTAAACGTTCAGCTGATATCATTATGGCTGGAGGACTTGCAGCCTACACACGCAAAGGCGGAAACTAATAACTTGACTGAATAGTTTAAGACACCGGTAATTATTTGCCGGTGTCTTTTTTTTATGATTGCATTACATTATATAACACCTCCGTTTTCGGACATAGCTCAAAATAAAAATCCTTCCATAAACATTTTCAAAAAAAATCCTTCCATAAACATTTTCAAAAAAGTTGCGAATTGGCTTTTTGTGTCTTATAATTTAAAGTAATGAATTTCAATTTATTAAATCGGGAGTATTTAAATATGAACGTACATAACTTAATGGAAGAAGTAGTAATCTACAGAGTAAACAAACTTTACGATCAGGTAAAAGAAGTTAATGCTTCCTGGCTTACATGTGATTGTGAAAACTGCCGCCTCGACACCATCAGTTATGTATTAAATAGAGTTTCGCCTCGATATGTTGTATCTGGCAGAGGTGTTCTTCATGCCAAAGATGTTATGGAAGATTCTCAGGTAAGGGCTGATATTGATGCAATTGGAATTGAGGGAATACGCATTGTAAGTACAACAAAACGTCCGTTCCACACTTCTCCACGAAAATCATGTACAGTTCAGACTTCTGATAAACCTGTATTTAATTTTCCTACAATTCAGGGAACTGTTCTTGAAGGCAATACTTTTGAACCACTTATTGGTGCTACTGTTAAAATCACTTCAGACGGTAAAGAAGTTGAAATGGCAGACATGACATGGACAAATCCGATTTCGACATTTGCAAGCACAAAAGGTTCATACAGTTTCTGGCCAAAAGCTTTACCTGCACAAAAAGACGGTGAATCTAAAAAATTCACATTCACAATTACCGTTACCTGTCCAGGCTATGATGATGTTACATATTCTTTCGACACAACAATCTCAGCAGAATCCATCGTAAAAGGTGAACTTGATACAACTGTAAGCCTTAAAATCATGGATCTTGTGATGTTCCGCTCAGAAATCAAAAACGAGATGGAAGAATAAATAATCCGTGTTCCATCCATAATAAGTTTGGCTATATCCGTAAAAAGCGTTACTTGTTATTAATGACTTGCGGAATAAAAAAAGGCCACCTGCAAATTAAATAAAATTTGCAGATGACCTTTTTTATTTTACAGCCTTAATCATTAAAGTTTTGGCTGTTTTGTAAAATAATCATTTGTAAGTTTAGCAGCTACACCGCTTAATACAATCAGCGCAATACAGTTAGGAATTGCCATAAGACCATTAAAGATGTCCGCAATTGTCCATACTGCAGAAACTGTCATATAAGGACCAATAGCTACGGCAGCAATGTAAAGAATGCGGTAAATGATTACATAGTGCATCTTTCCATTTGTCAAATATTCAAGACATTTTTCTGAGTAATAATCCCAGCCAAGAATTGTTGTAAATGCAAAGAAGATAAGACAGAGAGCAAGAAGGAACTGAACTGAATGACCGTCTCCACCAAGAACTTTTGCAAAAGCAGCAGCTGTGAGAGGTGAACCTTCAAGAGGTACTCCATTAACAATATTCCAGTCTTGATTAACAAGCATATCTCCGTAGAAAGCAATTACAATAGCAAGACCTGTCATTGTACAGATTACAATTGTATCAATGAAAGTTCCAAGCATTGATACAAGTCCCTGTTCAACAGGATCATCAACTTTTGCAGTAGAAGCAGCAATTGGAGCAGAACCAAGACCGGCTTCATTAGAGAAAATACCGCGGGCAACACCTTTCTGCATTGAATCGGCAACCTGTTTCAGGATATAACCGCCTACACCACCGGCAACAGCCTTAAATCCAAAAGCACTCTTAAAGATGAGGGCAAAAGCATCGGGAACTTTTGTCATATTCATAAGAATGATTGAAAGACCGAGGAAAACATAAATCACAGCCATTGTAGGAACAACTTTTTCTGCAACTTTAGAAATTCTCTTAAGACCGCCGATTACTACAAGGGCAACAAAAAGTGCAACAAGAGCACCTGAAATTGCAGTTGCGTAAGTATAATTTTTTCCAAATGCACTGAAAGCAACACCTGACGAAATGGCATTGTCTACAGCAGAAGTAATTCCGTTCACCTGTGTAATTGTTCCAATACCAAGAAGACCTGCAAGAACACCAAAAACGGCAAACAGAACAGCAAGCCACTTCCATTTTGACCCCATACCTTTTTCAATTGTATAGAACGGTCCGCCAAGAATATGACCATCTTCTTTTACATCGCGATATTTTACGGCGAGCATACATTCTGTATATTTTGTAGCAATACCGAGAATTGCAGCCAGCCACATCCAGAAAAGAGCTCCAGGACCACCACCAACAATAGCAGTTGCAACACCGACAATGTTACCAGTTCCGATTGTGGCAGACAAAGCAGTACAAAGAGCCGCAAAAGGTGTTACTTCACCGTCGCCTTCAGTTTTCTTGAAAATCGACTTGAATGCCCGGATAAGTTTTGTAAACTGCAGCCCCTTAAGTCTGATTGTAAGAATTAAACCTGTTCCGAGAATTAAAGCAATTGTCGGAAGTCCCCATACCCAGCCGTCAATCATGTCAAGATAATCATTGAACGACTTTGATTTTTTCTGTTCGCCAGCAGCTGTTTCCCCAGTGCTTGCATCAGAAGAAACATTTTCTTCACCGGCAGCTTCAACATAAGCAACAGTCTGGTCAGATGAAGTTTCTTCTGCAAAAACGGCAGTTGCTCCGAACAAAAGCATACCTGCCACCAAAAGACTCATAAACTTTTTCACCATGAATCTCCTTTAAAAAAATAAAGAGCTTAAATCCAAAAACCGGATACAAAGCCCTCTGAAGTTAGAACAGTTAGTATTTGTGCCCTGTCCCTTGTGCCTGAGATATTGACCTGTATGGTCTTAACCCTTCGGCGCCCTGCTCCATCGCAGAGACTCTCCAGAGAGCCGGAAAAACACAACGCATTTTACCGACATCGTTAATTTATCATTTTTTGTGAAATTTTTCAAGGAGACAGAAAGGACTGGTGGTGCCTGAACGGCACCATCCTGTGTTCCGTGGTTTCAGTCCCGGAATCCGGGACCGCGTTGCGCCACTACACCCAGGCGTAGAAAATCCATATCCGAACACAATCAGTCAAAAAAAAAACCGGCTGAAAACATTCAACCGATTTATAGTGGACGGTGAGAGACTCGAACTCCCGACAACCTGGGTGTAAACCAGGGGCTCTACCAACTGAGCTAACCGTCCGGATATTTATTTTTGAAAGAAACAAACAAAACTTTAGTCGGGATGACAGGGATCGAACCTGCGACAGCTTGGTCCCAAACCAAGTGCCCTACCAGCTGGGCGACATCCCGATATATGGACGGTGAGAGACTCGAACTCCCGACAACCTGGGTGTAAACCAGGGGCTCTACCAACTGAGCTAACCGTCCGTATGTCTTGACGACTTAGATAATATATCAAATATCATTAATTTGTGTCAAGAACAAAACAATTAATTTTTACAAAAATCATTATTTTTTTGGGCATATCCGTAAAAATTATTTAAGTGTTAAAAATGCCTTATATGCGTTGTAAGCCTGTTCAATATCTTCTTTGGAAGTAATTTCCCATGGAGCATGCATGCTCAAAACAGAAACACCGGCATCAAGAACATTCATTCCGTATTTTGCTGCAAGGTAAGCTATTGTTCCTCCGCCCCCCTGATCAACTTTTCCAAGTTCAGCCATCTGAAATTTAACTTTATTTTCATCAAGAAGATTACGGAGTCTGGCAATAAACTCTGGATTAGCATCAGAAGCACCGCTTTTTCCCCTGCTTCCTGTATATTTATTGAAAACAATACCACCACCAAGGAAAGAAGCATTATCACGGTCAAACAATCCTCCATGCATCGGATCATAAGCTGCATTTACATCGCTTGAAAGCATGTTACAGCTGGCAAGACATCTTCTCAATGATAGTTCTGAATACCCCCCATCAAGGCGGGCAATAACTTCAGCAACAGCATTTTCAAAGAAATGAGACCCCATACCAGTTGCACCGACACTTCCGATTTCTTCCTTATCAACACAAAGACAGCAGGCAGTCTTAGAAACATCATCAGAATCAAAAAGAGCACGGGCACTTGTATAGGCACAGGATCTATCATCCTGACCATAACCAAGAATAAGGCTTCTGTCCAGACCAAGATCACGAGTAATTCCTGCAGGAACAACCTCAAGTTCTGCTGAACCAAAATCAGCTTCTTCAATTCCGTATTTTTCCTTTAAGATCTCAAGAATATTCTTTTTTGCTGTTTTTTTAGGATCTTTCTTTTTATTTTCTTTTGAATCGTCTTCTTTTTTTAATGGAGGATTTTCACTTCCAAGAATCAGATCAAGGCTTTCCCCAGGAATAAACTCTGCAGCATTTTCTTTCATTTGTTTCTGAGCAAGATGTGGAAGAATATCACTGATTACAAATACAGGATCAGTTTCATCTTCACCAATCACAACATTTACTGATGTTCCGTCTTTTTTGCAGACAACACCATGAATGGCAAGAGGAAGAGTTACCCACTGATATTTTTTAATTCCGCCGTAATAATGTGTGTTAAGGTAAACAAGAAAATCTTTTTCATAAAGCGGATTCTGCTTAACATCGAGACGAGGTGAATCAATATGAGCACCAAGAATATTCATCCCCTTTTCAATGGAATCTGTTCCAATCTTAAAAAGAGCCACAGCTTTGTTCATTTTTGAAACATAAACTTTATCTCCAGCCTTTAAGGAACTGACATCATCTATATTTTTGTACCCCAGTTTTTCTGCCTGTGAAATAATTGAAGTACAGCATTCACGTTCTGTTTTTCCTTCATCAAGGAATTTTTTATAACCTGATATTAATTTTTCGTTCATTTTTCCTCCAGTTATACAACTAATATAGTAAAAAAATTGAGGGGATTCAACTTTTGAAATATTAAGACGTTGTTATTTTTTCTTGATATTCTTTTCATGAAAATATTATTATTTCATTATGTTTAAACGTTTAATTATTTCAATTTTAATATCATTTTTCTTATGCACCTTTTCTTTTAGCCAGGAATCAACTCAAAATGATACTTCCATAACTTTTTCACCATCTCCAGCTGAACTAACACACGGCCAGATTGCAGCCACAGCCTTTATTCCCTATGGACTGACTTTAACGGGAATCGGAACACGCTACCTTTTTCCTGAATACCTTCAGGGGCCGGTTATGAACATATTTTCTGCCAGCGCAAACATTCCATCCTGTATCATAGATCCTTCCTATTCTATTCCCATGACTTTTGCCGGCTCTTCAATGATGGCAGTTCATGACATCTGGAAAAAAGATTTTCCCAAATATTCCCTGGGAACAAAAAGTTTATCTTCTACAGGTCATTTCGGTATGGATATGAATATGTACACAGCCTATCATGGTTACGCCGAAGCAAGAAAAAGAGGAAGTGATGAACTTTATCACAACAAGGAATCACTTGCTTTTACCGAACTGATGTCTGCACCATTTGACATTGAAATTCTCCGTGAAAAATACGTTATGACTGCCATTCTCTGTTATTCATCCGTTCTTCTGGTAAACCATACTCTGAACGGTTTTGACGATTCAATCTTTAAAAACGGAACAGGCTATTTTGGCAACAAAAAAGTAAATGCCTGGGCAGGTTTTGCAGGACTCCTGGCCTATTCCCTTATTGATTATTCTGTCACAGGAGTGGGAGAAGAAGCTCTTTTCAGAGGCACTGGTTATGAAGAAATGAAAGTTTCCTTTGGAATAATACCGGCCAAAATTACTGATGCGATTTGCTTTTCCGGCGCTCATATTCCCCAGGACATAGCAGTCGAAAAAGAATCAGCGGATGAAGTAACTGCAGGTTTTGTATCAAGAGCTTTTATGGGACTTCTCCTGCAGGCAATTTACGATGAATGCGGATTAAAAGGTTCAACTGCAGCCCACATGTGGATAGACACGGCTATAACAATGTTTCAGTATGTTTTTCAGTGCGGCGTAGAAAACGACTTTTCTTTTTCAATTAATTTTAAGATAAATTTTTAATTGAATTTTAGAATATTATTTACTATATTATATTTACACGGGGGTGCACCGGTTTCGACGATTCTGATCAAGGCATCTGCTGCATGTAGGAGTCAAGGTTCCTTAAACTGAGAAAAAAATAACTGCAATTTTCGCAAGAAAAGAAGAAGAAGTTGTTGAAGCTTCTTCTGCAGAAGCTCTCGCTGCGTAAGCACTTGGGCCGGAACTCGTAGGCTGCTGTTCCTAAGTTTACGACTTCCGTCACAAACAGGGACTTGCTGTGTGTTCCGCCTGGCGTTCACACGGGACTTTTAGTCAGACTACGGAGAAGACGCTTGTTATGCTGCTACCTGCTCCCGACAACTACCTCGCATAACTAAACATGTAGACGCATTTGGCTTCCACTATCGGACGGGGGTTCAATTCCCCCCATCTCCACTTAAAAGACTTTCGTACCGGCGAAAGTCTTTTTTTTATCATTTATTTTTATCTCCTTCAAATAATATCCATTTTCTCCAGTTTCATTCTTTAAAAGTCTTCGATTTCATTGTATAATATAGAATAAATTATTGTAAAAAAGTTTTGGAGAGTTATTATGAAAAAGTTAACAACCCTTATTGTTGCTTTATTAAGTCTCAATGGAATCTTTGCTCAAAACAAAGGTTATTACGAACAGAATGCGAGAAAAACTCAAAACATTCTTGTTTACAGTTCAAAAGTTGAATATATCAACTCACAGGCTCCTGCGGCAGATGATTCTGACGACTACATTGCCGAAATTGTAAAAAATGCCATCATTACCGACTATCAGATTTATTCAAATTACACCCCGGTTGATTTTACTTCTAAAGAAACTGCTGAAAAGCTCAGTAAAAATCCCCTTTCAAGAACAGCAGATCTGTCAGATGTTTTTCAGGCAGGAACCCTCCTGGAAGCGAAATATGCATTTTCCATTAAAACAATCATCGACAAAGGAACACCAGTTCCAGCCTATTCCATTGACATTACAATTCACCAGATTGACAACAATTCTACATTCAACGGCTACACATCTGCCATTGAATGGAACAGAAATGAATACATTGAATATGCCCACAAAGAAGCCGTTCACGCACTTCTTCCATTAACTGACATTACACTCACTCCACTTGGCGAAAAACTTCTTCTTGAAACAAAATCATCAAATCTTTCCCTTGAAGAAGCACAGAATGAACTTGCAGATATAAATCTTCAGCACTCCCGCACAATCAAAAAGAGTGACAGCGAAGTTGCTTCAAAAATAGTTAAAATTCAGCATGAAAGAGCCGGTGAAAAAGTCCGCTACCTTACAAAACAGGCTGTCTTTGATGAAGATGAACGAATTGCACTTCAGAAAAGAAGCGATGAAGTTAAAAACTGGATTGCAGAAACTTCAGCAAAATCTGACAAACTCATACAGGAAATTTCAAATGCACCGGCAACAGATCTTTCCATTATAAATCAGATTAACATAATCGAAACACGCAAACAGATTCTCAGTGACAAAAAAGAAAAAGTCATTGAAAAAATAAAGCTGAACGACATTAACAAAGATAAAGAAAAAACTGCAGCCCTTGAAGAACGCAAAAACCGTCGTCCCGAACCTTCAGAAGTTGATGCTTTTGGAACACTCAATGAAACTGCAAGAGTTTTAATGCAGAAAGACCTTATTAACATCGACAAAAAGTTCGAAGAAGAAAAAGCCCGTTACAAGGCTGATACAGAAGCTTTTTATGCCATTTCAAATGACAAAATTGCAAAAGCCATCAATGACGATGTAAGACTTCTTGAATCAAAAGTTTACGAAAGCAATTCCATCACAGACGAAGATACAATTTTCCATATTGATTACTATGATGGTGACAAACACGGCTGGATGTACACACTTCAGTTTAATTTTGACGGAAAAACTGTTTATTCAGCAGACAGCATGATTCCTTATAAGACACTGACAGGTTCAAAAGCACCTTCTACAAGTGAACTCATCGTTGCAAAAACAAGAGAAAAATACAACAGCATCATCGACCAGTACTCTGCCCTTTACAGAAACACAAAGCCTTTTATCAATGCTCATGTTTATTACACAGTAAAAAGCGAAGACTGGACAAAACCTTCACAGTATAAAGTTGAAGTTAAAAAAATTGAATTACAGAATCTTACTAACGGAAAGATTCTTGATACAATCGTTCCTCCCAAAGCCTTGACTTTTGAATACTTCCCTGTAACTGAAGTTGACTGGCGTACAACCACCATGGTTGCCCAGGAAATCAAAAAAATCGAAGACAAAAAAGAAGAACAGAAAAACATCATTGAACGTCTCGACAGACAATCGCGCCGCTTTACATGGGGTGGACTTATCCTACTTCCTTCTGTATGGAACTACTACAAAACTGACAATGATTCTTTCCAGACTCTGGGTTACACAATGACACTGGGAATTACAAATCATTTTTATGCCGGAGTTTCAGGTGAAATCGGAAACATAAAGGATATCAACAATCTTGTCAAAGATGTTTTAGACAAAAAAGATGACTCAATGGATAATTTAAAAGATTACGAATTCAAATATACTGTTGTCGGTCAGTTAGGTGCTACATATAAGCTGTTTGACTGGATGAGAGTAAATATCTACGGAGAATACGGTAAAATCAATAAGGAAACAGGCTACGGAATCGGTGTAAGTACAGATCTTTCCCTTGGAAAATTCGGTATTCTCGGCGGTTACACAAAAACTTATGACGAAGCCGACAAATGGATGGACAAATTCACTTTAGGATTTGAATTCGTCTTTTAATTAAAGAGACCAGTTGAAAACGGATGAAATTCTTTTATATTGCTTTTAATGTAATTCTTCTCATAATTCTGTTTTTTCAGCTGGTCGTTACTATCCGTAAAGACAACAATGTTTCAAAACCTTTAGGAATTCTTCTTGTTGCATCGATTTTTACAATCGGTTTCTACAATTTTACCCTTACAGCCGATACTCCGTTTCTGGCAGAACTATACTACTGTCTCTACCTTACGACGCTGGATTTTGCCCTTTTAATTCTTTTTCAGTTTACATTAACTGTAACTGGCAGAAACTGTTCATCAATAAAATATCCTATTTTAAGGGATATCTGTATTTCAATAATTATTCTGGATGCAATTTTTTTAATATCACAGCTTTATTTCAACCAGATTTTCGAAGTTGAACAGATTCAGAATAACTTACTTAATATGAAAATATGGGTATTTAAGCCAAAATTACCAGTTGCATTTCATTATTTTGTCAGCTACTCCACAGTTACTGCAATTCTAATCCGGCTTATTTACAAGATCTCAACTTCTGCAAAATTTTTCAGCCAGCGCTATGCCACAATGTTCTGGAGTTTTTTAATAATCACTTTTCTTCATCTAATTTCAACACTTTACAAATGGACTTTTGATTTCTCCATTTGTATTTTTCCATTTTTGTGTTTCATCTGCTATTATTTCAGCTTTATTTCAATTCCGTCCCACATTAAAGCTACAATATTAAAACAACTGACAGAATCAACAGAAAGTATTTTTCTCTGCTACAACAAAGAAAACAAACTTATATTTACAAACAAAAAAGCTGCAGACTTATTTGCTGCAAATCCTGATTTTGAAACTGAACTTAAAAAACTTCATTTAGAATGGTGCGAATCTTTACAGAATCAGGATGAAGATTCAAAACAGGAAATAAAACTTTTTAACTCTCTGGACGAAAAAATCATATTTTCAGTAGAATTTTACCGGTTCAGGGACAAACGCAGAAGAGTTATCGGAAATTACATAAAACTTGATGACCGCACAAAAGAAATCAACAAACTTAATATCCAGACTTACAAAACTCAGCATGACTACCTTACAGACTTGTATAACCGCAATACATTTTTTAAGGAATGTGAAAAGATTCTGGAAAGCAATCCTGACAGGCAATATTACATGATTGCCACCAACATCAAGAATTTTAAACTCCTAAATGAGCTTTTTACCCAGAAATTTGCAGACGAAATTCTCGTTCTTGAAGCATCATCAATCAAACGCCTTGGATTTGTTGCAGGAAGAATTTCATCTGACAAATTCGGCATTATTGCTGAAAAAACCGATGACCTCCACGAAAAACTTCAGTCTATTTCCGATGATTTACAGCTGATTTCAAAAAACCTGAACTACAAAATGATTCTCTACATTGGAATTTATGAAATTGCAAATATTTACGAAAACATTCAGTCCATGTATGACAAGGCAAATCTTGCCATTAAAAAGATTTACGGAACATACGAAACCAGCATCGTTTACTACAATCTTGAACTTATGGAAAACCTGCTTAAGCAGAAAAATATTATTGCAGGATTCAATAAAGCCATTGAAAATGATGAATTCATGATGTATCTGCAGCCGCAATTTGATGCAAATACCGACCAGTGTCTTGGTGCTGAAGCCTTAGTAAGATGGAATCATCCGACGAGAGGAATTCTCACTCCTGATAACTTTGTCAGTATTTTTGAGCGTGGCGGGTACATTTTTAAAATGGATAAAATTATCTGGGAAAAGGCTGCTCAAAAATTAAAAGAATGGCAGGAAAAAGGCTGGAATCATTATATTTCCGTAAACATTTCAGCAAAAGATTTTTATTACGGCGACTTATACGAAATTTTTACAAACCTCACCAGGGAATATGGAATTTCGCCTGCAAAAATGAATCTGGAAATTACTGAAACAGTTCTTATGCATGATGAAAATTATCACAAAAAAGTCATCGACAGACTTAAAGCTTTTGGTTTTAAGATTGAGATGGATGATTTTGGCAGCGGGTACTCTTCTCTTTCAAGTCTTAAAAATCTCGAAATGGATGTTCTTAAAATCGATATGGAATTTCTTGGAAAAACAGAAAATCCTGAACGTTCAGAAAAAATTCTAAGTGCCATCATCAAAATGGCAAAAAAACTTGGAATGTCTGTAATTACAGAAGGTGTTGAATACGACTCCCAGGTTCAACTTCTTAAAAATTTAGGTTCAGATATTTTCCAGGGATACAGATACAACAAGCCGATTTCGTGCGCTGAATACGAAAAAAAATATCTCATTTCAAAAGGAGAAGCTTAAATATGGTATTTAATTTTGTATATTTTTCCATTTCCCTTCTCCTTGAATTCATCCTCGTCTGCAAAATGCAGAATATCAGACATACAACACTCTCAATTAAAAATGAATTGCTTAGGCCTGTTTACCTCAGCATTTTGACAATTCCAGTTTACACAGCATTCATGCTTTCAGCTAATCAACAGTGCGCAATGATTTTTGACAGTCTGTATTTTATTTGTACAGACTGGCTTGCACTTTTTATGCTCTTTTTTGCTTTGAAATACATTTCACCAGAGATTAAGACACCCTTTTCTTTCAGATTTTTAATCATTCCTTGTGTTTTAGATACAATTCAGCTTCTGTCTTCTCCTTTTACAAAGCACATGTTTAATTTAACTCCTGCTACCCAGTATGGACTTAATTACTGGAGTCTTGAGATGATGACACCACATTTCATTCATATTGGACTGTGTTACTTTATTGTCCTGATTACATTATTACTTCTCTTAATTGCGACAATAAAAACGCCTTATACATACAAAACCAAATACTCAAGCATTCTTTTTGCATATTTTATTGTAATTCTCGCAAACCTTCTCAGCTACAGTCTTGATTTACCGGTTGATATTTCTGTTTTTATGTACAGCATTCTTGCTTCATATATTGCCTATTTTGCAAGTTTCAGAGCCGAAAAAAAATTAATGGAAAACTCTCTTTCCAGGGTAAATGAAATTTCAAGAGACCTTATCTGCTATTTTGACACACATAATAACTGCATCTACATGAACAAAACTGCAAAAGATGTTTTTAAGTCTATTCAAAAACGATCAGTTGAATTTTCTTTATTTCAGAAATTGAGTCTTCAGAAGTTTGCAGAAAAAATTTATCAGGACGTAATAAAAGAAAATTATACTCAGTTTTATGCAGAAATTAACGGCAACAAGCTGTATTACATTCCAAAACATGCTGAAATTTACGAAGCAAATGATGTAATCGGCTCTTATCTGAATTTTTATGACAGAACAAAAGAAATTTCTCAGTATAAACTTGAAGAATACACCGCCACCCACGACACCCTCACCAATCTTCTCAACCGAAACCAGTTTTTTGAACTTTGTAATCAAAAACAGCAGTCAAATGAACAAATGCTCATGATCTGTACAAACATCCGGGATTTTAAACTGATAAATGATCTGTTTGGAGATGAAACAGGAGACCAGGTTTTAAGTTATTTTTCAACTCTTCTTCAGAATGCAATAGGGAATGATGCAATCATCGGCCGAATTTTTGATGACAAGTTTGCTATTTTCATTGAAAAAGAAAAATATCAACAGAAACTTTTAAGCCGTATTTCAGCCGAACTTCAGTTAATTTTATCAGCAAGCAAATATCATATTAATGTCAATTTTGGCACCTGTGAAGCACACAAAGATAATTCTATGAAAGTCTTTGATAAAGCAAAAATGGCACTGGAAAACCTTAATGAAAATTATCAGGAGACTTTTGCAACTTATGATTCAGTTTTGATGGAAAAAGTTCTTGCTGAAAAAAATATTACCAGTGAATTTGACAAGGCCCTTGAAAATAACCAGTTTGAAGTTATGCTTCAGCCGATTTTTAATGAAAAAAAAGAAATCCGCGGCGGGGAAGCTCTTATCAGATGGAATCATCCTGTAAAAGGAATTTATGAACCAGCTTATTTTATTCCGATTCTGGAAAAAACAGGTTTAATTCACAAACTTGATTTATATTCATGGGAAATTCTCTTTAAGTTTATTGCAGATAATAAGGACCTGCTGCCTGATTATATTTCTTATTCTCTGAATATTTCTACTAAAGCTTTTTTCTACATCGACATTCATAAAGAAATATTAAAATTAATTGATAAATACAAAATTGATCCTTCAAAAATTCTGTTTGAATTTAAAGAAGAAATTTTCACTTCAGATGAAACAAAGAGCCGTGACCTTATAAACACATTGAAGAAAGAAGGTTTTAAATGTCTCATCGATAACTTTGGTACAGGATATACTTCATTTAACCTGTTGAAGGACATTAACTGCGACCTGATTAAACTTGATAATGAACTTATAACAGAATCTGAGAATATTGAGCGCACAAGCATCATCCTGAATTCAACAATTTCTATGTGCCGTGACATCGGATTAAAGATTACTGCAGTTGGAATTGAAACATTTGAGCAGTTTGAAATGCTTAAAGACTATCAATGTGATTTATTTCAGGGATTCTATCTGTCTCATCCCCTCACTCTGGAAAATTTCAAAAATCTCTTTTAAAAAAATTGAGTCCGTAATTAATTACGGACTCAAACTTTATTTTGAAATTTATTTAATTTTTTTCAGGAATGAATCTTTATATCCATACGACTTGAATTTTTCATGAACTGATCTGTATTCATCTACATTAAGTGGTCCAACCAGAACTCTGTATGATTTTCCTCCATTCAGTTCAATAATTGCAAGTGGATATTTTTCACCAAATTTATTTGCGATGTTATTCAGATTTTCCTTATTTCCAAATGTACCAATCTGAATATACCAGCTGTTTTTCTGGAATTTATCTTCCGTTGTAATGTAAGATTCAAAACTTTTTGATTCAGCTGAAGCAACCTTATTTTCTGCAGGATTTTCTGTAATTACATTTGCTGCAGGAGATACAGTTTCTTCAACTTTTACTGAAACAACAACATCATCATTACTTTCTGCAGATCCAACCTGTTCTTCTTCACCTTCCGGAGGATTGTCATCAACAGGAACAAGAACGATTGGCTGGTATTCGTCTGTTTCACCTTCAATTTCTTCCCTTACGACACCAGGAATTTCAGAAACCTCTTTTTCAACAACATCTTCAATTTCTGAATCAAAATCAACTGTCGGTTCTTCTTCAGGAACATTTACAACAACAGTTTCAGGTTCAACTGACAAAGCAGGAGCAATTTCATTAACTATTTCAGAAGGAATTTCTTCTTCAGAAGGAGCCGGAATTTCAGTTACAATTTCTACCTGTGGTTTTTCTTCTTCAAGCGCAGGAACTTCTTCTGATACGGCCTCTTCAGGAGCATTTTCAGGAAGTTCTGAAGGAATTTCTGTAACAATGGATTCTTCTGTTTCTTCAACAGGAGGAATTTCTGCATCAATTTTTTCTTCAGGAACAATTTCCACAACTTTGACAGGCTCTACAATTTCAAACGAGTCTTTTTCTTCAGGGATTTCTTCAACCTGTGCTGTTTCAACAATTTCTGAAGGAGCTTCTTCAACCGGAAGTTCCTCAACAACCTGAACAGTCTGCAAAGGAAGTTCTTCTATATCATTTTCTTCTTCAACTGCAGCAACTGACTTAACAGGATCTTCAGACAAAGGTGGAAGTTCCTCTGTAACAGTTTCAACTGGAGTCAGTTCAATAATTTCAACTTCTTCTTCCTGAACAGTATGCGCAACTTCTACTGCACTTTCAATGTTTTCAAAAGTTTCTTCTGAAACCTCTGCTGAAGGAGTTTCGTCCTGCAAAACATTTTCTGCAGTTTCAACAGGAAGAACTTCTGGAGCATAAACAGTTTCCCCAATACCCGGTACAGTTGAAACTGGTGCAATTTCTGCGGGAGCTCTATATTCGCCAGGCATTGAAGTTTTAACGATATTGTCATCATAATCTTCAGCAATCATTGCAGAACCTGTTACAGTTTCATCAAGACTGCCAGTTCTTTTTGTAATTTTAACCTGAACATTTGAGTTTTTTGTTATATTCAAAACATCAGCGGCTTCTGGTGAAAGAAGAATTGCAACGCCTTCATTGGCATCTATTGCACCAAGAATGAGAACATCAACCGTGCTCCCTGTTGCAGGATTTGTAACACAAACACTGTCTCCCGGAAGATAGCCGATCGTACGTGCAAAAAGCCCTTTTGGCATTTCTCCAGCATCAGCAACAACGGCTCTTCCATCAAGGGATGGTCTTGCAGCTGCATAAACTGTTATTAATGTAAAAATGGCAACAAAAAATGTAAGTATTTTTCTCATTTCTCCCCTCCTGCCTTATTTCTTTCCAATAGAAAGAAGACCTCTGCTCAAATCACCGGCCATATTAGAAGCAAAATTTCTGATTCCGTTTTCATTATTGTTATCAACAGTAACTTTTGGAACTTTGCATTCACCTTTGGCGAGTTCTTTACCAGAACGGGCATCGTAAATTACCCATGATGTGTGTTTTATATAATCTAAAAGAAGAATATTTGGATTATCTTTTTCGTCATTAAAATCAATCTGAATCCGGATCAGTGTATCCATTCCACCCATAAAAGTTTCTTTTAAGGCAGTCATAAGATTTTTTTTGTTTTCTGAATCATCCTGAGCATAAAGACAAACCGGACTTGTTGTAACGATATTCCCTGTTTCAAAAAAGAAATCGATTACATTCTGTTCAACCCAGTCTGAAACAGCAAATACCTGATCTTCTGCAGCTGCCGGATTATTCTGTACCACCTGAATGGAAAGTGATCTTGCAAAACAAGTAGAAGCCATTAAAAAGCTGAAAACCATTGCAATAAAATTTCTCTTACCCATTTTTCCCCCGTATTTTTATACTTTTAAATTATCGGAGTTTAAAAAAAATAGTTAACAGTTTTTTTGGGCATAAAAAAAGTCCGCCACATAATGACGGACTTTGCAACAGTAAATAGTAAAAATTATTTGCTGTAGTATTCAACTACCATCTGGTCGTTGATCTGTACAGGAATTTCTGATCTCATTGGGAGACGTGCAAAAGTTCCTGAGAAGTTAGCTTCATCGCGTTCAAGGTAGTCAAGCTTAGCTTTGTTGTCTGAAAGGAAAGCTTCTTTGAACTGTGAGCTCTTGCGCGATTTTTCACGGAGAGCAATTTTTGAACCAACTTTAACCTGGAAAGAAGGAATGTTAATTTTCTGTCCATTAACTTCGAAGTGACCGTGACTTACCATCTGGCGAGCCATACGGATTGAACTTGCGAAACCAAGGCGGTAAACAAGGTTGTCGAGTCTTGATTCAAGAATAACCAGGAGTGCAACACCAGTTTTTTCACTTGATTTTGAAGCCTGTTCGAAATAACGGCGAAGCTGACGTTCGAGGATACCGTAGTATGCCTTTACCTTCTGTTTTTCGATAAGGTGAAGACCGTAGTCAGATGTCTTCTTTGTCTTTTTGAATGCTGGGTCTCCAGCTCTTTCCATTGCTTTTGGGTGACCACAAACATTTACCCCAAGTCTTCTACATTCCTTAAAACGAGGACTTCTTCTAGTAGCCATATTAATGTGCTCCTTAAAAATGTGTTATTTTCATTTTCCTAGCCGCGAAAAAAGAAAATCAATCATTTACTGCTCAGAGGTAAGCTGAAACAGTGTTACTATTATATAAAATTTAAGTTAATTGCTCAAGACTGAATTTCAAAACATTTAAAAACTGCTGCTTTAAAATAGGTTTTGGATTATGCTGAAAAGCATGTTCATCATAAAAAACGCTGGCAAAATTAACAAATTCTTTTATCTGTGCAGAACTGAGAGGCAGTGATGAACCGATAAGATGAATTTCAAGATCCCGGGTTCGCATTCTGAAAGGCCCGGCAAAAGCAACCCTTAGATCTGTAATCTGATTTTTCTGTGACTTTAAAAGAAAGGCAAAAGAAGCAGAAGTTTCATCTATAGTCTGTGATGAACCGAATTTCCTGAAAATCTGAAAATCCCACTCTTCCACCGGGACGCGAATTTTTGTCAGGACATAATCTTCAGGAACTTCATCAAATTTGGAAAACTGCACAAACTGACTTTCATTAATAAGCCCTTTTGAACGTGGTTTTGAAATTTCCACAAAAGCATCCATGGCCAGAAGAGGGGCTACCAGTGTATGATTCCAGTTTTTGTTGCAGATATTGCCGCCGATTGTTGCAAGATTTCTTACAAGGGGATTTGCAACACTGGAAACAGCTTCGTAAAACATTGAAGGCAGATATTCATCCCCGATATCAATTATTTCTGAAAGTGTTGCTGCCGGTCCAAAATCAATATAAGTTTCACGTCTGTCTACAACGCTTAATTCTTTTATAAAACGCACGGAAATAGAATATTCAGGAAGTTCTTCAATACCAGAACAGCCTCCGACTATCTGCAGGTTTTTAATTGATTTTTTCTGAAAAAAAACATCGTTGAGGGTATTTGCATAAAAAAACTGTTTATCTGCCATCTCTTCTTCTTCCTTCGTGTTCGTGTTTTAAAGCAAGGGCATAATAAACCCCATTCATAAAACTGTCTCTCTCAGTGCAGTCACAACGCACAGTATCTGCAACTTCAATCAAAGCTTTTTTTTCTGGACGCTCAGGGCTGTTGATAACTTTATATGTTGCAAAAATCTTGGCAGAATTACAGAATCCGCAAAGCTTGACTCCGGCTTTTTCAAAACCTTCCATAATAATTTCGTAATCTTTGGACATGGAAAAATGTTCGAGAGTTTCAACACGGGAATTCTGAACTATTGCTACAGGAACTTTACAAGATGGCACAGGTTCGTCATTTAACAGCACTGTACAAAAACCACACTTTCCCTGTTCACAACCAGATTTTACGGAATAAAGATTATGTTTCCTCAAAACTGACAAAAGTTTTTCATCTGGTTCTGCCTGAGTTGTTGTATAAACACCGTTTATTTCAAAGGAAATGTTCATGATTCACTGCTCTCCTCAATTTTCTCTGCTTCCGCTGCTCCATTTCGAACATCAGCTCCGTCTGCATCATCTGCATCAGCACCTTCATTTCCCTGATTTTGAGAGAGACGAAGAAGTGCCATCTTTTCATCAAAAGCAATCTGGGCCTTAGTTACCATCTGATAAATCTGTTCTTTTGAAACTGGAGTTTTATTGACAATTTGAGCTAAAACCTGGCTTAAGGCATTTATGAATGCAGCAGGAACAAGAGTTGAAGCAATATTATCGTAAACCCTGGATTTTTCTGTAGAACTTGCAATAAGCAGATCAATTCTGTCACTTTGAACGATATGGTCATCAATAAGATCAAAAAGAACGTTTCTGACACAAATACTGATTTTTTTCTTTATTTCTGTAACTTCTTCTTTTGAAATCTGACCGGCATTGATACAAAGCCATACACCACGAAGAGTAATATCAAAAGAAGAAGGTTCAAAATCCATTTCAACAACACAGGAACCAGTTGCCGGCAGATCAAAGAAATTCTCGTTGACAGAAGTTCCACTGGTAGAGCCACAGGAAAGCCCGATTCCCCTTACAGGAGGCAAAAAAGGTGAAATATTATCCTGGGCATAGCGGCTTTTTTCTGACAGTCTGTAAGCAACATTTTTTCTCTTAAAATCACATTTGTTTGTAATTGATGTCAAAAGATGAACAAGGGAATCTTTATTGCTTTTAAAAGGTTTGAAATCCTTGTCATTGTATGCATTATTGATCCGAAGCTCTACAGGATCAAGATCAAGTTCATCGGCAATTTTGTTGATATGACATTCCAGAGCAAAATTACAGTATGAATCAACTGAACAGTAATTAATTGAAACAGGAGGATTGTCCGTTTTGAGGATAGTCACATTAATTCTATATTCCGGACAGTCATAAAGTCCCATTACAACAGTTTCAAAACGCTGTATAAGCTGGTCTGCATCCGGAACAATATTTCCGGCATCAACAGTGACATCAATATTCCACAAAATTATTCTGCCGTTTTCGTCAAGAGCTGTTGTGTGATTGACCTGAACATCCATAGGACGCACAACAAAATCAAGCTGTTCCTGGCGGGAATATACAAGTTTAACGGATTTTTTTAATTTTACAGCTGCTACGGCAACCTGAGCACACAGTAATGCAGTCTGCCAGCCGTATACACGCTGTTTCTTAATATTTTTGGTCTGATAGGCATCTATCAAAGATTTTTCCACACCTGTTACAATTGAAACATTTTTTTCAATTTCAGCTCCACAGGAAGAATGGCTGAATACTGAAAATTGACCGTCATTGTAACCGATAAACGCACCTTCGCTTTCATTTATGCTGATATCTTCAAGGTTAGAAATCCATCTGCCACTGATAACATGTTCGCTGGACGGAAATAAAGATTCATCATAACCGGATGATTTTGTTTCATAAGTCAGAATTGTTTTCTGGCTATCAGATTCTCCAGGAGAAGGTTCTTCAGCGGCTGTAACAACAAGACTTTTACAGATTTTTTTTAATACCTGAACATCAGGACCTGTAACAATTCCCACAGGCTGACCTTTATAAAGAATTGAATCTTTTGCAAAAACCGGTACCGTAATGCCGTTAACTGTAATTTCTTTTTTTCCAGGAATATCATCGGCAGAAAAAATTGAATACCCCAAAGGAAGTTCATCTGTTTTAAAAGCAAAACTTCCGTTTATTACAACAGGACTTCTGAGCAGAAGAGCATTGTCCATAAAGGTAGCCGACATGTCACTGTAAAATTCATTGGAAAAGAAATCTGCATTTTTTACGGATTTACTGGCGCACACGATGTTTTTCTCCTGTTTCAATTACAGTTTTTATTACAAAATCACGTGCTTCATCTGTCATAAACGGATAGAAAGGAAGAGAAATTGTTTCAAGATAATGATTCTGCGCATTTGGAAAAACTTGTGGAGTATATTGAGGATAAAGTTTTTTCCAGTATGAAAAATTGAAAATGGCAATAAAATGCATGGAAATTCCTACTCCGGCATCCTGCAATTCCCTTGCAAAAGTATTTCTGTCGCAATCAAGTTTTGAAAGATCAAGGCGCAGAAGATAAAGATGCCAGGCATTTCCGTCAGAATCAGGTGGAAGTTTAAAAATGTCATGTCCGGCAAATTCCTGATTATAAACTTTTGCGATTTCTGTTCTTGATAGTCTGAAACTTTCCGCTTTTTTTAACTGCTCGCGACCAATTGCACTCAAAATATCGGGAAGGTTACATTTAAAACCACAGTCTACAATGTCATATTCAAAACTTGCTTTATCTGAAGTGTATCTGTCCCAGGCATCACGATTCATACCGTGGAGTCGCATTGTACTCATTCTTCTGTCAAGAAGGTCATCATTTACAGTAACCATTCCACCTTCGCCTGTTGTCATAGTTTTTGTTGCATAAAAGCTGAATACACCAATGTCACCTAAATTTCCGGCAAAACCAGCGGAAGTTCTGGATGGAAAAGAATGGGCGCAATCTTCAATTACATAAATCCTGTTTTCCTTTGTTGAATATTTTCGTGCAAGTTCGCAAATCCGCGCCATATCGCAGACATTGCCGGCAATATGAACAGGAACTATTGCGCAAATTTTGTGTTCTGTGTCGTTTTTCAATATTTCTTCAATGGAATCAGGATCAATGGAATAAGAATCTTTTTCGATATCTGCAAAATAAACATCACCGTTAAGATGGATTGCACTTGCTGCTGTAGAAACAAAAGTGTACGGAGTTGTAATTACAGCTTTTCCGGCTTTAACCCCGCAGGCTTCCATTGCAAGAATCATGCCGCTAGTATTGGAATTAACGGCAAGTGCATGTCTGGTGCCTACATAAGCGGCAAATTCTTTTTCAAATTCAAGAGTAATTTTACCTGTTGTAAGCCATCCGGAATCCATAACCGAGAGAACTGCATTTTTTTCTTCTTCACCAAGACTTGGCCTAAAAAACGGAACTTTCATACTTGCTTCCTACAGAGATTTTGAAACGATTTTATTTTTTACACTTTCCGCATAACTTGGAACAACTTTTTCAAGAAGGCTGCAGAGAGTTTCCTTGTCACGGTAAAGTTCTTTTTGCTCCGGAACAAAAGTACAGACAGGATAAAGCTTTTCAAGAAGAGAATTAAGGACATAAGAATCCATTTCAATATTTTTAAGCTGTAGAAGTTTTTCATGTTCAGTTTTTCGAGGTTCTTCTTCCTTAAGCCACAAAGGTTCATAAAGCCGTTCACCTTCACGAAGACCGATAACTTTAATTTCAATGTCCTTACCTTCTTCAAGACCTGAGAACTGAATAATCTGTCTGGCAAGATCAATGATTTTTACAGGTTCGCCCATGTCAAGAAGATAGGATCTGCCGTTTGTACCTACACCGCCGGTTTTTAAAACAAGGGAGCAGGCTTCAGGAATTGTCATAAAAAAGCGTTCCATATCAGGATGTGTAACAGTCAAAGGACCGCCGTTTTTTATCTGATTCATAAAAAGAGGAAGAATGGAACCACGGCTTCCAAGTACATTCCCGAACCTTACAAACATAAAAGACTGTTTCTGAGAAGCATGTTTAGAAGCTTCAAGAACAAGTTTTTCAGACAGCATTTTTGATACACCGTAAACAGAACATGGTTCAACAGCCTTATCAGTGGAAATCAAAACAAACCGCTGGACTCCACTTTCAAGAGAAGCATCCAGAAGATTTTTAGTACCGAATACGTTATTTTCAATGACAGCAACAGGATTTTCTTCCATCATTGGAACATGTTTGTAGGCGGCACAGTGAAAAATAACATCTGCCCGGGTATTTTTAATGATGTAGCGGACATATTCCCTGTCCTTCATATCTCCAATAATGGGAACGATTGTTGCTTTTTCGCCTACACCTTCATTCTGCAGCACATTGAGTTCGCGATAAATATTTACGATGGAATTTTCACCATGTCCAAAAAGATAAAGGCGTTCTGCACCACCACTCAAAAGCTGTCTGGCAAGTTCACTACCAATGGAACCACCGGCACCAGTAATAAGAACACGTTTACCACGCAGATATTTGAGGCTTTCAGTGAGAGGAATTATAACAGGAGTCCGTCCAAGAATATCGAGAGGATCAATTTCGCGGGTTTGAACAAGATGAGCCTTGCCGTCCACAATCTGACTTACGGAAGGAAGAATGCGGATGTGGGAAAAACGGGCCGATTTTAAAACAGTATAAATCTGATTGATGCGTTCGGTAGGAGCACTTGGAAGAGCAATAACAGCTTCGTCATTGCGGCCGCAGCGGATAACTTTTGCAGCAGCTTCAATGGGACCAAGAACAGGAATACCGTCAATTGTAGAACCAATGAGAGATTTGTCATCATCAAGAAATGCAGCAACTTTACCAAAAACTTTTTTACGTGCAATTTCATTGGCAATCATCTGCCCGGCAAACCCTGCACCAATAATATAAAGCTGCGCTTCCCGTTTATCCATAATAAAAAAATCCCCTCTTTTTGTATTATTAAATTATAACACATTTAAAGAGGGGATGTAAGGTGAAAAAAAAATATTAAACTATACCGGTTAGTGGCTTACACCATCGATAATGTCGTCTTTGCCTGTGAGGGCTTTATAAAAATTATAAGTCGGCCGTAAATTATACACATCAGAAGCATTAGCTGAATATTGTGTAATATAACTTGAATCCATGTTTACATAACCCCAGTTATATAAAGTCCAGTATTTACCTTCAAGTTTATCACCGCCCACAAGAGCAAGAGACTCATTAACAACAGCTTTGTTATAAGCAATTGATTTCCACTCTGATTGAGATGGTTCATACCAGACATATTCACTATTACTATATTTTGCCGTATGGACTGCTGAACCTAGAGTAATAGTACTTCCTGATACAGTACAATAATCAGAAGGTACATTAAAATAAGCATATGCAGGACCATATCCTACCAGCTGTTTAAGATGATTAGATTTTTCCAGACACTCCTTTCTTTCATCTGCAGCAGATACTCCATAATAAAATGAATTAAACCATTCAGAATTTGAAGTTGGATTTAACAATGTAAAAGGTCTCGAATTTATATTCTTCCAGACAGTTGGTAAATTTTTAAGTCCAACGGCAGAAATATAACTATTTTCAACGTAAGCAACTACTGCAATTGGTTCAGCCCTACCGTCATAATGAAGATAAGAAACTGGATCCAGATCAAATACATAACCTGTCTTAGGATTAATCATTACGATATTACCGACAGCACTTGAACCTATCATAATCGTATCTTTATAAACATAATCATAATATTCCCCTGCCTCTTCGCCTGTTTTAGGACAAACATAATTAGAAGCAAAATAACTGTCTATATATCTGGCTTCAATATTTGCAGGCAATTCTTTTGGAAGATTAAGATTATTGATGTCATAATAAAACAATATTGGATCTGAATTGTTGCCGGGCTCTCCAACATAACCGTCTGCACAATTCTTTACAAAAATATCATCATTGATTTTAACAACAAATCTTCCCTCATTAAAATATACCGATTTACCATCAGCAGCTTTAACAATATTCCAGTTTACTCCATCATAACTCTTAAGATCTTCTGAAGTAGGTCTTCGATATATTCTGATACTGTTTTTTGAAACACGTTCCGTTACAGATGAATGTGCTACAAGTTCCTTCGGATTTATTGATATCAACTTATCAAGTTTGTAGGAATCACATCCAAAATTTTCCTGATAATCGAGACCTGTTCTCTCAACATAAAAAACCTCTTTATACGTATGACCAGAGTGCCTAAAAGTAACAATAAATTGATGAACTCCTCCTAAACTCATGTGATCTGTATGATGAGTTTCCAACTTTTGATAAACATTATAGACATATTTTCCGTTTACAAGTTCGGCTTCCTTTTCCAGCCATGTATCATTAGAATAACCTACAGTCAAATCCAAGTAATAATTTTTAGCTCCATAATCTTGATAATAACCATTCCCAGATTGATTTTGTGAAACTCTATCTTCGTAACAATTCTCACCAATAAAATTACCATCATATGAAAAAATCTGATAACCTTCATCACCAACTTCAAATCCATTCACAGCATTTTGACTTGATATATAAGAGTTTATATAATCTTTATTAAGATATGTTCCTTTAGGCAAATAAAAGACATTTTCAGTTATTGTTATTTTATCACCATAAACAATTTCTTCAGATGTTTCAAAGGTATACTTTAATTCCCAACTATAATTTGTAGATGCGTATGGTGAATATGAACTAACATAATGATCAAACGGACAAACATGTTGAAAAACACTAGGCAGCATACCAGTTCCATACTTATATCCATCAAGTGAAAATTCTTTATATTTTGGAGCATTAACCAGTTTTGTCACATCACCTTTATCTGCTACGGTAAGACAAATATTAATACCGCTTGATTCATCAATACCACATTCATTTACTGGAACACAATCTAACTGAATATTTAATGATTTAAGTACTAATTTAGGAATGATTCTTACCCCCCAAGAATCGTCATTACCACTAAGATCGATTAAAAAATCATCAGTTTTTGAGTTTACACCATCGATTGAAAATTCAAATGTATCAAATTTATTTTCTGCTTTTCGAGTTTCATCATATATTTCATAATCATAAGATAGAATAACTTTATTAAACCTATAGTCAGAATTTACTTGAAACGTAATTAAATTTGAATCATCTGAAATTTGAGATTTACCAGCAATTTCAGAATTTCTAAAATTTGGTGCCTGTAACTTAAAAACAGGTTTTTCGTAATCAACCTCATTTCGCTTAAAACAATAATACCCATTTCGCTTAATACAATATGGCACAAATCGCAAATTTTGAAATTCTCTATTTATTTTTACTTTAACTTTAGTTTTATCTAAAATATTATAAGTAAAAATAATATCCGGTTCACCAATAATATTGTTATCCCCATCCACGGCAATCCAGTTTACAAAATAAACATTTTTATCTGGAGTAAAGGAAAGCTCAAATTCTTCTCCGATTTTTGCAGATGATAAATTAGATGTAACATTACCATCAAAAACATCTAAAGGCGCTACAGTGAATCTCTGTTTAGGAGCTTTTGCAAGTTCAATTGATTTATCCAGACTTTCTTTAAAACTTACATCTCCAAAATTCTCACAGCTGTTGAAAATCAGTCCGGCTGCGAATACGAGACCGGCTAACAAAATACTTTTTTTCATTTTGCGCTCCACTTTTGATAATAAAACTTTTACATTTTAATTATAACTTGTACGTTATCTGTTTTCTACAATAAAATGTTATTTTTTCGTTTTTTTTAAGTGGAATTTTCCATGTACAGCTCTTAGTCAAAATGACTTGTTTTACTGACTTCAGGCTAAATATATCTTTTTCTGGCGAAAGGTGGTTTCGAGAGCCTCAACCATCGAAATTATTGTCAGTTCTGACTTAATATAAGCTGTTTTATTTCATTTAGTACCTTTTTTTTGTCGGCGGGCCACTGAGGGGAAATTAAAATACTTTTGGGAGGATCCCCCGTAAGCCTGTGAACTACACACTCGTGAGGAAGAAGTTTTAATGCTTTAATAAGAACTTGAAAATATTCTTCTTTTGTAACCGGATTATACTGTCCTGTATGATAAATTTGAGCTAATTTTGTTTTTTCTACTATATAAAGAGACGTTATTTTAATTCCCCAGCTGCCGGAGCCGTCTTTTGAATTGATATTTTTATTTGTATCAACAACAAATTTAACGGATTCAAGCATTTGATTTTCTGTTTCACCCGGCAAACCGAATATCAGATGAGTTACAATATGGATTTTATCTGAAGCCTTTTTGATCCGGTTTACTGTTTCTGTATAATCTTTATCTGTATAACACCGGTTTATGAAAATTCCTGTCTGTTCATTTGAAGTCTGCAAGCCCAGTTCTATCTGAACAAAAGTTGTCTGGGAAAGTTCTGCCAGATAATCAAGAATTGTCTTGTTAAGGCAATCGGGTCTTGTTGCAACAGCAATTCCCGTAACGTCCGGACAGTTTAAGGCTTCTTTATATTTCTCAATTAATTGTTCACTGTTTCCATAGGTCGAAGTAAAATTCTGAAAATACGCAATAAAAGCACAATCATTTTTACCGCTTCGTCCGCGGGCTTTTTTAATGACTTTTTCCTTTGCTTCCTGAATCTGCTGATGGACAGATTTTATTCGTGAAGGAACAAAATCTCCGCTTCCCTGCTCGCTGCAAAAAATACACCCTCCCCATCCCTTTGTGCCATCCCTGTTGGGGCATGTACATCCGGCATCTACAGATAGTTTGTAAGTCTTACAGGAGAAAATGGATTTATAAAAGTCTGAAAGGAAAATCATATTATAATTACGGCTATGTCCGTAATTATAATAGAAAATAAAAGAGATTTCTCCATTCCGTTTCACTACAGTCGAAATGACACATTCCGCTTCACTTCAGTCGAAATGACAGAATGAAAAAGGTGGTTTCGAGAGCCTCAACCACCTTACCGTGCCTCCTATGATATTTGTCAATATCATGACATCCTGATTCCATATTTTTACGATGCTAATGAAAGAGCTTCTTCTGCTATTTTAGTTATAGCAGGAGGAGTTCTTTTTTCATATGATGTTCCATTTTTTAATAATGTA
>JAZLKD010000046.1:0-42111 GCA_045597415.1 Treponema sp.
ACGTCGAAGTAAGTGGTTACTTTTTAGATAATGACTTCTTCACGGCACGCTAGAACCTTCCGCCGACTCTCTGATTCCGTCGAATCAGAGTACCACATTTTCCTGATGTATATATCATGACATCTTGACGCGTTAGGGATCGTTGCGGAAAGACCGCAGCCTTTGGGCGAGGACTTGCAGCAAGAGCCCGGGCCGGAGGCAACGCCCTTTTTATAAAAAAATGGTGACCAGAATCAGACCCGGCCACCATAATATCAATTATGTGAAAATTATTTCTTTTCTTCTTTTAAAACTGATGCAAAAGTTTTGATATAGTCATAGAACGAACTGTAACTTAGATAAATACAGAACGCAAAAAGTCCCAGTGTAAAATATCTGAAGCCGGCCATAACCATATCCCAGACTGCATATGTAAAACCACAGCTCTTAAGGTCAAAATATTCAACCAGGAGCCAGTTAAGCTTCCAGCGGCCAAATGATTCAATGGCTAAATAGAAGAATGCGGCAATAATATAAAATACGGTTTTTACTTTTCCACTGCGGCGTGCAGCAATCGTTGTTCCCTTGCTTACAGCAACCATCCTGATAAAGTGCATGCTGATTTCGCGCCACAACAAAAGAAGGAAAAATACCATAGGCATATACTGATAATGATTACCGTTTGAATCAGTGATATAGGAAACAGTTGTTCCGCAGGCAAATACTGTAAGATTAAGGAAGATGTCGGCAAAAGGGTCAAACAGTTTACCAAAATCACTTACTTCATTGTATTTGCGGGCATAATATCCATCCCAGTAGTCTGTAATCTGAATAAAAATCGAGGCTGTTATATAAATCCAAGGGGAAACAAAAGCTACAACATCGCCATTTGTCCATGCTGAAGGATTTGTATTGAAAAAACCTTCGAAAGTAATTGCTTCATGTCCCCACCACTGTGGAAAAAGAGCTTTTACCCAGATCGGATAAAAATACAAAATAATGAATATTGGTGAGTAAACAATTCTTGCAAGTGTAAATTTATTAGATACAGTCATAGTACTAAGTATCATAAGTGAGTGGCAAAAAGTCAAGACTAAAAACTTTTTGAAATCTTATACTCGCAGCCGTCTTTTCCCTGATAAAGGGCAATCTGATATTCGGCCGGGAATACAGTTGTTTCAGGAAGTGATACAAATACCAGCTGTTTTTGCGAAAGAATGTAACGGCTCAGGAAATTTCCTGGCTGGATCTGATATTCTTCACCATAAGAATCTTCATTGTTGCCGCAGACAGCTTCAAGGGTACTCCACTGAGAAGCAACAGGTAATACAAATTTTGCAGGTGTCTGATAAAAGGCAAACCGCAGCTGTTTTTCATTCACATTTTTGAAATTCCAGATTTTTTCACCTGCCTGAATCTGATCATATCTTACTGTAACTGTATATGAATTTTCGGTCAGACCAAAAGTTGAATACAAAAAAACACCTGTGTAAAATCCAAGACCAATATAAAAAAAGGCAAAAAGAGGAATAAAGATCTTCCACCACACGGAACACAAAACTCCGGCTACGAAAACTGCGGCAAAATAACAGATATCTGCAATAGTAACGGCGGAAGGATTGCAGATATAGTCCTGCGCTGCAAACAGTGCCCAGGTGGCGCAGATGACTGCACAGCTGAAAAGGAGACAGAATTCAACAAAGCGGGAAGACCTGTATTCTTTTTTGGCAAGTCGGGCGATACTGATTACAGTTAATGAAGCAAAGGATGCTCCAGAAGTGAGAAAAAACAATGCCAGAGGGACACATTCAAAATTTTTCATAATAAAAAATATTTTATAAAAGACCTCTCCACTGCGGCCGAGGTGACAATATTCTTGCTGCCCGGGATGTCAGTCCCACCCTTCACAAAGATTTAGGCGGTATTTTACTTACTGGCAGAAATGTCACAAAGCAAGCTTTTTTTTGCTACAAATTATCTTCCCCTGGAATCCTGCACAACTTTCACATTTGAGACAACCTCATAATCAGGCACTTCAAGATGACAGATTGTCAAAGCCCGTTCAACAGTTGCACTGGAATCTGCAATGCCGTTGAGCACGATTTTTTTGTGTGAAATGTCAGCCCGCAGAAAATGAATCGGAACTTCATAATCAAGAAGAATCATATTTACAATGCGCTGTGCAATGAGAACTTCATCAAGCTTAATTTTTGCAGTTTCATTTTTTTCAGGTGTATCAAACTGTTTTACTGCACTTTCAAGAATTGCTGCGGCAGTCTCGACATCAAGAAGTCCTGAATTTACAACAAGATGAAACGGCTGGGCTTTTTTCAGGTCAGCTTCAAAAAAACTTTTGTAATATCCGGCCTGAATATTGTCATTATCTTTTATAAGTCTGATTGCAGATTTTTCATCCAGCACAAAATCATTCATTACACGCTGAATACGGTTTTCTGGATCACACATGAATCGTACACTAAGCTGGTTTGGCAGATTATTAAGAATATAGGAAGCTCCGCGTCCAACAATAATGCAGTTTCCATCCATAGCCAGTTCATAAACAGCAGTGCGCAGAAAATCCATGTACTGATCCATGTTTCTGGAAAGAGATGCAAAAAAGCCGGGTTTACGTCCGTCGAATTTTTTCAGTTCCAATGGAGGAAATCCGTATCTGAGGATTTTTTCTTCAATATCTTTACGGCAAATATATCGGTATCCCAGATTACGAGCTGCAACAGTCGCAACTTCATCTCCAAGAGAAGCAATTTGACGTGAAATTGTGATGATTGCCATAATTTACCTCCAGTCAATCCAATGATATATTTTATATCAATAATCCAAACTTTACAAATCAAATTGAAGGAAGTATCTATGGACAAGAACTTATGCTGGACACCAGGTAAAACAGAAACTCTTTTGAAGACAAAAGTCTTCCAGGTAAACTCAATTCATTCAGTTTCTCCTGACAATAAAATTGAAGGTGATTATATTGTACTGGACAGCAGGGACTGGGTTTGTGTAATTCCGGTTCTGGATGACAGTTTTCTTATGGTTCAGCAGTGGCGTCACGGTGAAAAGTCTCTCAGCATTGAATTTCCAGGCGGTGTAATTGACGATGGTGAAACTCCTGAACAGGGTGCCATGCGCGAACTGAAGGAAGAAACGGGATATATCTCAAAAAATCTTATTTATCTTGGAAAAGTAAATCCAAATCCGGCAATCATGGCAAATCAAATGCATTATTTTGCTGCAACTGACCTTGAACCGACAGGCCGACAGGAACTTGATAAGGATGAATTTGTAAAATATCTGAAAATTCCGCAGAAAGAAGTTTTTGAAAAAATGGGTTCAGAAGAATATCCCCACGCACTTATGTGCGGCGCACTTTTAAAATATCTGCAGTATAAAGGATTATAAAACTGAAGGTGCCTGAACGGCACCTTCCTGCTTTTCGTGGTTCCGCTTACGCTCCATTGCCTGTGACGGCAGTTCCGCCATGCGTAACCACCATCACAGGCAACGGCTTCGCCGCCACTACAATCAGGCGTATGAATTATCGGTTAGCCTGATAACCGTCGTATTTTTTACTTGGATTATATGTTCCTTCACGGTATTCACCGGTAATTGAAGGAATTTCCATCTTCATACCTGGAAGAATAAGGTTAGGATCATTTGGACGTGGCATTTTTGATTTATTTGCCTGATACAGGTTTTCCCAGAGAAGAGGGTTATTGTAAACATAATTACGTCCGGAAATATTCCAGTAACAGTCTTTTGTGTCAGCCCATGGACGAACAACATAATACTGAGGAAGAGGTGTAATTTCCTTTACATCTGCAAGAGCATCAAGTACCTGTTTAGCAAAAGAAGTTGCCATGAGGTAATCTTCACTGTTATATGATTCCTGTGCTGAACCAAAAGCTTTCTGTGCAGCAGAATATGCCATCGGGAAATTGCGTTCTACATTAATAGATTCTGCCCACTTAAGTTTTTTGCCTGCTGCAGTCATTGCTTCATCAGCATCTCTTTTTGCAAGCATCTTTTTTACATAAGCTTCTGACAAAGCAGCATTTTCTTCTGCTTTTTTAGCATAATCTTCAGCAAGAACATATTCACCTGCATCAAGTGCTGCCTCTGCTTTTTTTGTATATTCATCAGCAAGTTTCTGATAAGTATTGTTTTTATAGCTGACTGCAAAAAGTGTAGATGCAGCCAGGACTGCACAAATGCTCAAGAACAACTTTTTCATTATTTAGCATCTCCCATATCATTTTTAACTTCATTTACAACTGTATCAACAGCTTTGTTGGCAGCTTCTTCAATGGCGATTGCTGTTTCAGCAGCTTTTTCTGCAGCTGCAGCAGTTGCACCTTCTTCTACATTAATAACGGCATCTTCAGGATTGGCAAGTTCATCTTTTTCAAGGAGAACAGCATCTTCTTTTTCAATACCTGCGACTTCTTCTGTCAAAGGTGCGATTGTGTCAGCTTCTGCTGTATAGCTTTCTGCTTCTGCAACTCTTGCTTTTGCACGGTCAATTGCAGCCTGGGCTGCTGCACGTTTTGCAGAAATTGTTTCAAAAAGATTGAGATAAGTTTCTTTTGATGATTTGTAACCATTGTATGCAGCTTCAATGTTCTTTGTTACATAAGAAGAATCTGCAGCCTTAAATGTTTCAGATGCCCCTTTGTAGATTTCTTTCTGAGCTACACCGGCTTTAACACTGTCTGCCTGTTTTTTTGCATCAAGTGCAGCCTGACGTTCACGACCTGCAAGGGCGATAAAACCTTTGTTAATAAGTGCTTTGTATGATTCAAGGGCAATTACAGACTGAGCGAGAAGATCTGCACCAGTTCCGTTTGCACCCATTTCAGCATATTTAGAAAGAGCAGCTTCACCTGCACCATAAACAGTCTTGTCCATTTCATTGAAAGCAAGTTCATCAACTCTTGCCTTGAGGGCTTTTGCTTCTGCAGCATTTGCCAGTGAGTTGTACTTTGCAGCAAGGTCTACAAGCTGAGCTGTATAATCTGTAGCAGTATCTGATGCCACATTATTCTTCAAAGCTTCATATTTTACTTCAGCATCCGCAAAAAGTTCAGGATATGCCTTTGCTGCTTCGGCTTCTACAGCCTTGTTTCTGGCAGCTTCAACTTTTTCAAGAAGTTTTGCATTATTTTCGGAAAAATCGTTTTTTGGTTCTTCAACCTTAGGTTCTTCTTTTGGTTCTTCTACAGCTGTTTCAACAACTGGTTCTGTTTTTGGTTCTTCTACTGGAGCTGATTTACATCCAATAAAAGAGAATGCAGCAAAAACGCTGATTCCTAATACAATGTGTCTAAGTTTCACTTTTTTAATCCTCCCACAATATTATTATAATTATATCTATACTTCATATACGGAACAATATGCTCCTTTCTTTAGGATTATCTGATACAGCATCATTTCCAGATGAAATTGAGATAATTGAGTTCCTGAAGACCTGATTTCCATATCTGTTCTTGAAATCAATGATATTATAGCCATACACTGACCGCTGTTCCACAATTTTGAAGCACGATTGTACTGCGCCCTGGCTTTTTTACTTGAAAAACCGCTGGATTTCAACACGGTTTCATCAGGCGTTCCTTCAGAATGAATTGTTTTCCATAATGACAATTTTCTGAAGCATGAAACAAGACCGGCAAGGAGCATTACTGAATTATTAGCTTTTGTCGTAAGGATTTTCTGCAGGATCCCCAGGGAATTTTCAAGCCGCTTTGCAGGCGGAGTCTCACTGTCTGCCATGGAGTCAAAAAGCGTAAAGGCATTTTCTTCCCTGTTATGTGAAAGAATCTGATCAACATCTTCCACCGTAATTGCGTGATCCTGGGAAAAGCACAGAAGGAATCTTGAACATTCATTCTTAAGGTCTTCAGTGTTATTTTCGACAAGCTCAAGGATTTCAGCAACTGCATCAGGTTCTATGTACAGATGATTTTTCTGAAAGAAATTGCGTACCCAGGCTTCTTTTCTGGAATCATCCATTTCCCAGAATTTTTTCTTGTTTGAAGCAGGTATTAATTTATCAAGTTTGGGATCTACTGAAATTTCATCACTTGATAAAACAAGAACGTTATTCTCAAGAGGATTTTCGATGTAAGATGCAAGAAGTTCAATATCTTCTTTCTGTTTGATGACTTCAGCATTGCGTATGTGAATGAAAGTTGCAGGAACAAAAAGAGATTCACTTCTCAACTGAGCAACAACATCTATTACACGGACATCACCGCCATAGTAAACGAATTCATCACATGAACCGAACTTTTTTTTGAGGGCTTCGCAGACTGTCTGAACTGCATCATTACGCTCCCCGGCTTCAGGACCCGTGTAAAGATAAACTGGAACTGCCATACCTAGTATGTTCTCACAATATTAGAAAGAGTTCCGACAACACGAACATCCTTGCTGTAAATTGGCGCAAATGCAGGGTTTTCAGGCTGGAGTCTTATTTTATCCGATTCTTTATAGAAGCGTTTAAGAGTAATGGCATCATCAATAACAGCTACTACAATCTGGCCGTCGATGGCTGTATCACACTGTTCAATTATGGCAAGGTCGCCTTCAAGAATACCGGCATTAATCATGCTTGTTCCCCTTACGCGAAGGGCAAAATAAGTTTTTCCAGGACGGACAAAAGGTTCCGTAAGATTTACATATCCGTCAAGATTTTCTTCACAAAGGAGAGGTTTGCCGGCAGCTATTGTTCCCAGCAAAGGTACTTTTGTCATAAAAGTCTGACTCTCACTTTCCCCTTCCTGAATTACTTTTAAGGCACGTGATTTTTTGGAAGTTACTGAAAGAAAGCCTTTTTTGTTCAGGGCAATAATATGATCCTGAACTGCACGGATGGAAATATTGAAGTGATCTCCAATCTCACGCACTGTCGGCGGAAAAGAGTTATTCTTTGAAAAATTTGTAATGAAATTCAAAACTTCCTGCTGACGTTCTGTAATTTCTTTCATTATTCTTCCTCAAATTTGCTTTCAAAAAGATTTGCAATTGCTTCTGCGGCTTCTTTTTCATCAGAACCTTCGCATTTAAGGGTAAGTGTCATATTATAAGCTGCAGCCATTGTAATAACACCCATGATGGATTTTGCATTTACAGTTGTATCATCTTTTTCAATATTGATTTCACATGCAAATTTATTTGCAGTCTGAGCGATGAGAGCTGCAGGTCTGGCATGAATTCCTGCACGGTTTTTTACAGTCAAAAGTTTTTCAGTCATAATATTATCTCCTGTTTAATAACGTTATAATCAGTATGAATCATCACTTGAATAGTAAGCTGCCTGAGCCTGACTTGTTTCAATCCATTTAAGGATATTCTGACTGAAGTCACGGGCAGAATCATATCCCATATATTTGAGACGTTCATTCATTGCAGCTGCTTCAATAATAATTGGAAGGTTTCGGCCTGACTTTACCGGAATTTCAAGAATCGGAACTTTTACGCCAAGCATATCCTGAGTTGCCTGACTTGTTCCGATACGGTCATAAACTTTTGAAGAATCCCATTCTTCCAGTTTAATCACAAGCTGAACTTCCTTCTGTTCCCGGACAGCACCAACACCATAAAGCTGTGTAACATTGATTATTCCAAGCCCACGAATTTCCATATGGTGGCCGATGAGAGGATTTGCCCCCTGCCCAAGAACTGTATTACCATTTACACAGCGGATCTCTACAATATCATCTGCAACAAGACGATGGCCTCGTTCAACAAGTTCAAGGGCACATTCAGATTTACCTACACCTGAACTTCCTGTCAGAAGAATTCCAATACCGTAAACTTCTACAAGAACGCCGTGAATAGTCTTTTTTGGCGCAAAGATGTTGGAAAAAACACGAATAAGCCTTGTACTGAATTCTGTAGAATCCAGACTTGTCTGAAGAATGGCACAACCAGCTTCTTCAGCCTGCTTTAAGAAAGCCTCACCCGGCATAAGACCGTAAGAAAAAACAATACATGGTATATTAAAGTCAAAAAGCTTATAGATGGTTTCTGTATGTTTTTCTTCTTCCAGCTTTTTTAAGTAAGCTGTTTCACCGCGTCCAAAAAGCTGAACACGCTGCCAGGCAAAAGCATCATAAAAACCGCTTAAAGCCAGTCCCGGACGGTTAACATCAGGAACTGTAATTTCACGGCTTAAACCTTTACGTCCGGTAATACATTTGAGACAAAGATCATTGTGTCCTTTAAGTTCAAGATCAAGAAGATCCAGAACAGTAAACTTTTTATCAGCCATCTGATACCACTATACAAGCATTATACTTTCTATTCAATTGTAAAGTTATAAAAAAAGCCGATTCTTATTTTGAATCGGCCCATAAAATGTCTATTCCTGAAAAGACTTCAGTTATTTACCCTGAATTTTGTCTTTTTCTTTTTTAATCTTTGTATCAAGAACATCCATCACTTTGTTAAGTGCGGCTCCAAAATCAAAGTCTTCTGAAGAAACATGAGCCTGTTCACCCCAGCGGAAGTTTACTGTAACATCAAACTTGTAAGCTTTTTCGTGGTGAACCTTCATCATAAGATCGATAATAAGGTCTTCTGCATATTTTACTCTTTCGAGCTTTTTATCAATCATGTCAGTCTGTTTTTCTTCAAAATCAAATCCAACTGCAGTTACATTCTTATTCATAGTAGTACTCCTTATGCCCCGTAAGAGACAAATTGCAGAAATCTGAAAACTTACGCATTCAGGTCTCAGAGAAGATTTTCCCTTTCGACATTTAAAGTATAAACCTGAATCTGAATAAAAGCAAAATTAATTTTTTGAATTCGACAGTCTTATTTTCTTGTTACGGATCGTGTATCTACAATTCGCTTCATGTCGACAATATTGGCAATAATCATATAGTTATCATAAACTTCGACTTTGCGGGAAGTTATGAATCTGTTCATCTCATCTCTTGTAACTTCTGCAGAAAGTCCTGCCCAGTGTCCGACATCCTGAATTGTTACATTGAATCTTCTCTGGCGGTCAGTTGTATTTGCCTGAGGATTCATTTCATCAAACATGCAGAATACATCAGCAATGCGTGCCTGGAGATCCTGAATTACAAGAATCTTGAGACGGCGTTTCTGGTCGTAAATACGCTTACAGAAAAGTTTGAGAAGAATAAGTGCAATCTGCGGGTTTCCTGCAATGAGAAGTTCAAAATTTGCCTTATTGAATTCCAGAACTTCAACTTTTCCTGATGCAACACAGGTTGCCGAACGAGGAGAATTGTCAAGAATTGCCATTTCACCAAAAAATTCACCTGGTTTTAAAATATCAAGATTCTTTTTCTGGCCATTTACACATTTTACAAGCTGAACGTTGCCGCTTTGAATAAGATAAAAACAGTCACCCGGTTCAAATTCCGTAATGATTACAGAACCGTCTTCGTAAGTTTTTGCAAAGCGCTTAAAGGCTGGAAGCTGGAATACCTTGAGGGCACCATTATTTTCTGAAGTCTCACTTGTAGGATCGATTGAAGCAGATGAAGAACAAGCCTGAGCCCGTGCATGTGCAGTTGTAAACATCTGTTTGAATTCAGTATTTGTAGAAATTGCCGGATAGCGCATTACGAGGTTCTTACAGACATCGGCACAACTTCTCCATGATTCATCGTCATAAAAAGCCTTTGCGACTGAAAGCATTCCAGTCTGCTGGTCTTCATGTTTATTATTAAGGATATCTTCCGTACGTTTGTGAATCTGTCTGAGCTGTCCTGAAAAAACCTGAAGCATTTTCATGATAATCTGTTTGTTTGAACTGAAGAGATTTTCAAATTCCTGAACAGTCATTGAAATACAAACGGAGTCCTGAAGAACAGTTGCAGTTTCTTCCCTTGGAAAATGACCCAGTGCAGATTTTACACCAAAAAATTCCCCCTGTTTGATTTGTTCTGTTACAGGTTCGTGGGATTCAACATCTGTACTTGTTACAACAACACATCCTCTCTGAAGAATAAAAACCCGTTCGTCTTTATCACCTTCAAAATAAATGATTGATCCTTTTGTATAAGACACAGCCTTTGGCATAAATTTGCTCCGTTTTTGAAATATATAATCAGACAAATTAAACTATAACACAACTTTTTAAAATGTGCTATTATTTCCCCATGATTGATTTACACAGCCACTCAACAGCATCTGACGGTCTTTTTACACCGGAACAGGCTGCCCTTTACGCTGCAGAAAAAAATCTGAAAGCCTGGGCACTGACTGACCACGATACTGTAGCAGGTCTAAAGGAAGCAGAAAAAGCCTGTAATAAAACAGGTGTCATTTTTGTACCTGGAACTGAACTGAACATCAACTGGCCCACAGGGGAATTTCACCTTTTAGGACTGGGACTGCAGAAAATTTCCCCTGAACTTGAAGAAATAATTGATTACCTTACAGAAGACAGAAAATTCAGAAATTCCCAGATTGTAGAACTTATGCAGAAAGACGGAATCGACATCACCCTGGAAGGACTTGAAAAATCTTCAGGAGCCAGTCAGATAGGCCGTCCGCATTTTGCAAAATTTCTGGTTGAAACAGGAAAAGTTAAGCGCTTACAGGAAGCTTTTGACCGTTTTCTTGGAAAAGGCCGGCCCTGGTATATGCCACACCAGGGAACTGAATTAAAACAGGCCGTAAAAGCCATTGAAACAAGCGGTGGACTGCCGGTTCTTGCCCACCCTCTTTCCCTTTATGTCGGATGGGGCAAAATTGAAGAAGTCATTACAGAAATACGCGATATGGGAGTCAAAGGCCTTGAAGGCTGGCATCCGGGTGCGAGGGTTGGAGAAGCCATGCGTCTGGAAGAAATAGCCCACTCCCTTGGAATGTTTTGTACCGGAGGCAGTGATTTTCATGGAATTGGAGTCAGGGCTGACCGGCATCTTGGCAAAACCAGCGGCGATAAAAAAATCGAAGACCGTTTTTACTTTGATGAATTGCTTCCCGCCCTCGAAAAATACAGATAAATTGATTTTTTTATATTTTTTTTGCCGGAAATCGACATTTTTTGCAAAGTCTCCGCCTATACATAGGTAGGAGATTTTTTTTATGCAAATTTATTCTTTTTCACCTTTTGGTTATGAAGGTTCACTTGTTACAGTTGAGGTTGATCTGCGCCGTGGAATTCCTGCCGTTGATATGGTGGGACTTGCTGACAGTGCTGTCAAAGAAAGCCGTGAACGAATGCGGTCTGCCATTATTAATTCAGGTTATGATTTCCCTCTGGAACGTGTTCTTATAAGCCTTTCACCGGCAGATTTAAAAAAGGAAGGTGCCGGATTTGACCTTCCTCTTGCCATCAGTGTACTGCAGGCAAAAAGAGAAAATGATTCCCGCGGCGAAGAAGCACTGGATTTTAAAGCCCGGGAAAATGATTCTGTTCTGATTATGGGAGAACTGGAACTTTCAGGAATAATCAGGTCCGTAAAAGGAGTTCATGCTGCTGCAGCTACAGCATGTCAGGCGGGAATTACAAGATGTATTGTTCCTGAGGCAAATGCAGCAGAAGCAAGGGAAGTTTCAGGTATGACAGTTTACGGGGCTCAGACTCTGGAAGAAGCATGGACAGCACTTAACAGACCTGATCTTTTTACCATAAGCAGCGGAAGTGAAACCGGTTACATTCCTGAAGGGACGGTCTCCATTGACGGCGTTCTTTTTCCTCCTGAAACACCTGAAGCAGATTTTTCAGACATCCGCGGTCAGAAAAAACTGATCCGTGGGTTACAGATTGCAGCTGCAGGAGGGCACAACATTCTGGCATTCGGGCCGCCAGGCTGCGGAAAAACACTGGCACTTCAGCGGTTTGGAGAACTTCTTCCACTTCTGACACTGGAAGAAGCCCAGAGTTCAACCCGCATTCATTCGCTTGCAGGCTTATTGCACCACAATGAACCACTTATGAGAAAAGCACCTTTCAGAATGCCTCATCAGACAGCAAGTGTTGAAGGAATGTGTGGCGGAGGAGTAAACTGCAGGCCTGGAGAAATTTCTCTTGCCCACAACGGCGCATTATTTCTGGATGAAGCGGCAGAATTCAGGTCTACTGTATTACAGATGCTGCGCGTTCCTGTGGAAAACGGTTCAATTACCTTGTGCCGGGCAGGAAGATCTACTGTCTATCCTGCAAAATTTCAGCTTTTGCTTGCTACCAATCCATGTCCCTGCGGTCAGTTTGGTTCAGAAGGTAAACTGTGCCTGTGTTCTGCAAAAAGCGTGGATAATTACTGGAAGAAATTCTCCGGCCCTTTACTGGACAGAATTGAAATCCGCATAAAAGTGAATGTCAATGGCGATGAAGACAACAAAAATTACACGATTTCAACAAGTGAATTACGAAAAGAAATTGCAACTGCCATTAAAATCCAGCGGCAAAGACAGGGAAAGAAAAACTCAACCCTAACTCCACAGGAAATTCTTGAATACTGTAAATTGACTGCTGAAGAAAAAGTTTTTCTGGATTTAACGGAACAGAACCAGGAATTGTCTAAACGGGGAATCAGCGGAATTCTGAAAGTTGCCAGAACAATTTCCGACATGAAAGGAACTGAGCAGATCAGTATGGAAGATTTAAAGGAAGCCGTGAGTCTGCGCGGAGAAGCAAATCCCTTTGCGGTTATTGACTGAAAAAGCACCAGGCATAAAAAAAGGTTCAGCACAAACTGAACCTTTTTACCGGAGAAGAGACTTGAACTCTTACGCAGTCGCCCGCAGCAGATTTTGAGTCTGCAGTGTCTACCATTCCACCACTCCGGCATGAATGGAAAAATATTATCAAAAAATTGATTTTTATACAAGACAGACATATATTAATTTAACTGATAAAATATTAAAAACCATGCAGAAAGATTATACAGGTGCACAGCCACTGACAGTTTTAAAAGAAGTATTCGGATATAAAGAATTCCGGCTTCTTCAGGAAACAATTATTCTCAATGTTCTTGCAAAAAGAGATACTCTTGCAGTCATGCCTACTGGCGGCGGAAAATCTTTGTGTTATCAGATTCCGGCTTTGATTTTTGATGGAATTACTGTCGTTGTTTCTCCCCTCATAAGCCTGATGCAGGATCAGGTTGATACTCTTGTTGCTGCAGGTGTTGATGCAGTTTTTCTAAACAGTACCTTGGAATGGGAAAGTTACCTGGAAGCAATGAACTCTATCCGGCAGGGAATCACTAAAATCGTTTATGTTTCCCCGGAGGGACTTGGCTCACCTAAAATAAGGGATCTTCTCCATGATCAGAATGTAAAGGTCAGTTGTATTACAATTGATGAAGCTCACTGCGTTTCGGAATGGGGGCACGATTTCAGGCCTGACTATCTTGAAATTTCTTCAATCCGAAAACAATTTCCAAATGCAGTGTGTCTTGCCCTGACAGCTACAGCTACGGAGCAGGTCAGACAGGATATTACACAAAACCTGGCATTAAAAAATCCTGAGATATTCATCAGCAGTTTTAACAGACCGAATATTTATCTTGATGTACAGCAAAAAACAGACGGACTCAGTCAGGTTGTCGAATGTATCCGCCGGCACAATGACGAAAGCGGTATCATTTACTGTTTCAGCAGGCGGCAGGTTGATACTTTGACAGACCAGCTTTTACGGCTTGGATATTCTGTTCTTAATTACCATGCAGGACTGTCAGATGAAGAACGCAAAAACCATCAGACCCAGTTCATCAGGGATCAGGTGCAGATAATGGTCGCAACCCTCGCTTTTGGCATGGGAATCGACAAACCGAATGTAAGATTTGTAGTTCATTATGACATGCCCAAATCCCTGGAACAGTACTACCAGGAAATCGGTCGTGCAGGACGGGACGGGCTTCCCTGTGAAGCTTTATTACTCTACTCAGGAAGTGATATTTTTAAAATCCGCAAATTCTTTACTGATTCAGCTGATCCTCAAAAAGCAGAAGACCTTCTTCAGGGTATGATTTCCTATTCGTCTGCAAAAGAATGCCGCCGCCGTACTTTGCTCAGATACTTTGGAGAAAATTTCGGCAGTCAGGAACGTTGTTGTGATGTTTGCGACACAGGCCCGGCTCCAGCAATAGATATGACAATTCCGGCACAAAAATTCATGAGCTGCATCATCAGGACAAAATCCCGTTTTGGAACACAGTACATTATAAATGTGCTGCTGGGTTCAAGAGAAAAAAGAATTATAGAAAATGGACACAACTTTATTTCCACCTGGGGAATCGGCTGTGAACTGGACAAAACTCAATGGACTCAACTGGCAAACCTTCTGCTCCAGGAAGAATACCTGCTCAAAACTGAAGATTATGGAGTTCTTATGCTCACAAATAAAGGGTTAAACGCCCTCAAAAACCGGGATAAGATTCTTCTTTCCTTTGCCATGAGTAAATCTGAAAGTAAAAACTTTGAACTTCAGGCAGACGGAACCTTTAAACCAAAAAACAGGGGAAGTACAGGTTCTGGCGGAGGACTTATGTTCCCAAAACATGCAAGTTCAAAGACAAAAACTGGCTTTGTGCTTTTAAAGAAAACTATATCTGCACCGGCTGAAAATGACGAAACGGGAAACAAGATTGTTACGGCACTCAAAAAATGGCGAAAAAAGACTGCCGAAGAGCTTAATGTTCCTCCATACGTAATTTTTGGCGACAGAACACTTAATGACATTGCAAATAAAAAGCCCCGCAATATTGCGGAGCTTATGGATTGTAATGGGATCGGAGAGAACAAAGCCTCAAGATTTGGCGAAGACATACTCTCCGTGCTTAAACGAATCTAGAACAAGCGGCGTGCTTCTACATAGAATCTCTTTTCGCTGGCTTCACCCATCGAGAAAGATTTTCTTGGAAGTGGACCACGACCGTTGATTGTTGCAAAGAAACTGTCTTTTGCAATTGGCGGCAGAAGAATACCTGTATTTGTATCTGCTTTGCCCAGTTCAATTACTTCTTCTGAACCATGGATATAATCAATCTGTTCTTTGTCAGCATTTTTTGAAGCCATATATTCATCAAGAACAGGCTGAAGGGCTGCAATTGCAAGGTCAGTAATTGATGTCTGAACCATTCTATACGAAGTTTTGCCATCTTTTGTAAAGATAAAGCCGTATCTTGCACCGGCAGCAGACTTATCAGCAACTGTTTTTTCAAGACTTGCAGCATCTGCAAAATCCTGTACAGAACCGCCGAGTTTACCTGCAACATAGCTGAGCATATCTTCACTGTCCAGTTTGAACAGAACACGATGAATCGGTTCAAAAGTAAGGCCCGAATCATAAATATTTACAATTTCTACCAGGGCATAGCGGACCGGTGAGTTTGCAGGGAGATTTGCTTTATTTGCCTCCCATACAGCTTTTGCAGTTGCAAGGGAATGATTTCCGTCGCCTACAGCAAAGAGGAATGTATCTCCATTAGCATCAGTTCCAGCTTCAGCAAGACCTGCAAGGGCTTCTTCCATCATTTTTTCAGCATCTTCACCCTTAACTGCCCAGCCTGTAATGTGGCCGGAATTCTGCATGAGGTCACCATCGTAAACAGGAGCATTCTTTTTTGAAAGAGTTGCTGCACCACCAACAAGAGCATCCGAAGGATCATTTGCAAGGAGCATGATATGTGGAAGTTCAAGAGCAGCACCGTTACGGATCTTCATGCGTGGCGGAATGCGTTCTGGAACAGTAGCTTCTGTAGCGCGGATAAGAGCCTTTGAATCCGGCTTCCATTCATATTTATCAAGATCTACTGCAAGAACAAGACCTTTTCTGGTACGTCCATAAGCAGTTTTTCGTTCAATATAAATACATTCTTCTGCAGCAGGAGCAAACACATCACCTTCAATGTAAGATTTCATCTGATCCTGAATCTGTGTAATGCGGGCATCTTTATCATCGCCGCCAAGGTAAACTTCTGGAAAAATCAGATTAAGTGTTGAAGGTTTACCATTTGCAATTTCTCCGGCTTTTTTCCAGTAAGCCAGATCCTGTGTGTACTGGTCGCAGGCAATTACAGACCATGTTGATAAATCAATGTTTTTTGGCAAAAGAATTTCCGGGATGGAAACGCCATATTTTTCAAATGCTTTCATAAAATTAATTTTAGTGAAATTAAGGATTCATCGCAATGACATATTACATCAGACTGTTTCCATAAAAATAGAACTATATCCGTAAAAAGCGTTGTTACAATAAGGCAGAACTGTAATAACAAATTGAACAATCTCACTTTCAATGCGAATTTTGATGAAACATGGCACAAAACTTGCTATATTATTTATGGCAGGAATTTATGTTGCAATCGTTAAAGTTCAACCAGAACTTGTCACAACAGCAAAAGCTTTCTCAAAAACTGAATCAGCAGCAGATTCAATCCTTAAACCTTCTTGGAATGTCATCTGCCGACCTGCGCAACGATGTATATGAATTTGCGCTTAAAAATCCAGCCCTTGAAATAGTCAGTGATTCCTATGCTGAAGGAGAAAAAAACATTACCCGGCAAATGCCAGGCGATAAAATCAGACTTTCAAAAGCTACCAATGCAGGAATCGAAGCCAGCAACAAATTTCAGGCAGCACTTGAATCCAATGCTGACGAACGGGAAGCCTTAAGTGACCATCTGGAGCATCAGTTTCTTTCAATGAAGCATACACCGCGTCAGGAAGCACTGGGAATTAACCTTATTCACAACCTGGATAATAACGGTTTTCATATTCTGTCTCCGGAATCTTTTTTACCGGCGAATTCCACCATGAATGACTTTGACAATCTAGCACTTGTTCTGGAACAGATACAGCAGCTGGACCCGCCTGGCACATGTGTCAAAAATATTGAAGAAAGCCTTTTTGTGCAGGCCCGGCAAAAGGATTTTGCTCCGGAAGCAGCACTTTTTCTTCTCAACGGCCACTTTGATTTTTTAAATCCGCCTGTTCCAGCTAAAATCCTGAAAAAAATTAACGACTGGACAAAAGAAACTTCCAGAATGGCATTTTTGACTCCAAAGGAACAAAATTTCATAAAAGAACTTAAAGATTCTCCCTTTGATGAAAAGGACATTGAAGAAGCGCTTTCTTTCATAAAAACCCTGGACCCTTTTCCTGCACGAAATTTCGGAACTTCGCAAATTCACTATGTTTCGGCAGACATTATTGTGGAAGAAATTCTACCGGATGAAGATGATTCTGCCCGTGGAATTGTTACTGATCCCGGGCGTTCAACTTTTAAAATCAGCCTTACCCACGACACCGTTCCTTCGCTGGCAATAAATCCGCAATATGAAAAACTTGCTGCTGAAGATTTGAAAAACCTGCACAACGGAAATTCAGACGAACGCAAAAGAAATAACATTCGTTTTGCCAGGGAAAGCGTTCTTGCTGCAAAAGTTTATATCGATTCAATTACATACCGGGAAAACACCATGGCAAAAGCCGCGGCAGAAATTGTGCGGAACCAGATTAATTTTTTTGAAAAAGGGCCACGCTACCTTGAACCTTTACGCCAAAAAGATATTGCCGCTGCCCTTGGTGTTCACGAAACAACAATCAGCCGAATGGCAAATTCTAAATTCCTGCAATGCAAGTGGGGACTTTTTGAACTGAAATATTTTTTCACCACTGCTGTCAGCACAGAAAACACTTCAACTCTTATGGCCACAATGAATGATTCTCCTGCTGCAAGTAAGGAAGCCGTAAAATTCGAAATCAATGCAATCCTGCAGGAACATAAAAATGGCAAAAAGGCTCTCAGTGACCAGAAAATAAGTGAACTTCTGGCAGAACGGGGCATAAAAATAGCCCGTAGAACAGTAGCAAAATACCGCTCTGAGCTTAATGTCAATTCCAGCTACGAACGCTGAAAATCAACAATAGCAATCTAAAATATCTTTTCAATATCTTACCAGTTCCGATTAACACTTTTTTCAAACACAACCTTTTACTATAATATGGAATATGGCAAGAACTGATGAAACATATTTAAAAATGACAACAAACCCTGTCGGACCTCTGATTCTTTCTCTGGCAATACCGGCTATTATCAGCATGCTTGTAACAAACATTTACAACACGGCTGATACTTATTTTGTAAGTCAGCTGGGAGACAGTGCATCCGGTGCCATCGGAATTATTTTTTCCATAATGGCTGTCATTCAGGCAATCGGTTTTACCATCGGAATGGGATCTGGTTCAATTTTAAGCCGCCTCATTGGCGCAAAAGACTACAAAAATGCTGACGTTTACAGTATTTCAGGTCTTGTCCTTGCTTTTTCACTGGGAACAATAGTTTCAGTTCTGGGAATTTCCTTTCTCGACACAATCATCACAAAATTAGGCGCAACTCCAACAATTCTCCCATATGCAAGAGAATATGCCCGCTGGATTCTCCTCGGAACACCTTTTATGGCAACAAGTTTTACCATGAATAATCAGCTGAGATTTCAGGGAAAAGCAAACCTGGGAACTATCGGCCTTGCGACCGGAGGAATCCTCAACATAGGTCTGGATCCCCTTTTTATTTTTGTCTTTAACTGGGGAATTGCCGGTGCCGCTCTTGCAACACTCTGCAGCCAGCTCATAAGTTTTTCAATTCTTCTTTCCATGTTTCTGCGCAAAAAAACAATTACAAATTTCAGTTTTTCAAATCTGGCCACAAGCGCAAAAGTTTACCTTGATATTTTTACAACGGGACTGCCTTCATTTTTCAGGCAGGGAATGGGCTCCTTTGCAATGATTATCCTGAACCGTCAGGCAGGTTTTTACGGAGGACAAAACAGTGAACTTCTTGATCTTTTTGCACAATCCAATCCGGAAGCAGCTGCAGAACAACTGGCAAATTTTGCAGCAGATGCATCTATTGCAGGCATGGCAATTTCAACCAGAGTCATGATGCTGGTTCTTTCCATCGCCATAGGTCTTGGACAAGGTTACCAGCCTGTATGTGCCATGAACTACGGAGCAAAACTTTACGACCGTGTAAAAAAATCCCTTTATTTTCTGGCCGAAATCACAGCCCTGGCAATGACAATTTGTGCAATCACCATTGTAATTTTTGCACCTGAAATTGCTCACTTTTTTCGCGATACACCTGCCGTTATTGAAGTTGCAAAAATATCACTCAGGTCTCAGGCCATTGTGCTTCCATTTGCAGCCATCATTTTTGGTGCCAACATGACATTACAGACAACCGGCCGCAAAAAAACCGCCAGCTTTACATCCCTCATGCGGCAGGGATTTTTCTTCATTCCACTTCTGTACATTCTTCCTCCACTTTCTGGAATTACTGGTGTTGAATGCGCCCAGGGAATTGCAGACCTGCTGACAGCTTTTGCCTCACTTCCATTCATATATAATTTTTTAAGAGAATTGAAATAGGTTATAATAAAAATATGAAAGATGCATTTTCAAATGTTAAGACAGATCAGTTAAGCCACAAATGGGAACAGGCAACGACAAGAAATACTCCAATTTATTCCCGCGGGAACGGCATCCGTTCTGAATTCGGCCGCGATTACACACGACTTCTCCATTGTCAGGCTTATCGCCGACTGAAACACAAAACCCAGGTTTTCTTTGCTCCAAACAACGACCATATCTGTACAAGAATGGAACACGTCGGTCACGTTGCCAGCGTAGCAAGTACCATTGCAAAATACCTTGGCCTTAACGACGAACTTACACAGGCCATTGCCATCGGTCACGACATTGGACACGCACCTTTTGGTCATTCCGGAGAAGAAATTCTCAACGCCTTAAGCAGACCAAAAGATGGAGCAAATGCACCAAAAAAATTCTGGCACGAACGTAATTCCCTTTTCTTTGCAGATTATATCGAAACACTGGATGACCCTAATGGATTCAAACAGCCCCTCAACCTTACTTATGCAGTTCGTGACGGTCTTATCTGTCATTGTGGTGAAATTGACCAGCAGGGAATCAAGCCACGGGAAGAAGCCATCAATCTTTATGACATCAAGCAGCCGGGAATTGTTCAGCCTTACACATGGGAAGGATGTATTGTAAAAATATCTGATAAAATCGCATTCCTTGGGCGAGACATTGAAGATGCTGCCACTTATCATATTCTGGACATGGGCAGCTATAGGGAATTAAGGGAAATTGTAATGGAAACCCTCGGCGTAACACGCAACGGAACACCATTAACACACCGCTCCGGAAAAGCCGTAAACACAACAACACTCATTAATGACATGATCGTAGACCTTTGCGAAAATTCAAATCCACAGGAAGGACTTTATTTCAGCGACCATTACGCAAACTTTATAACTCGCCTTAAAAAGTTCAGTTTTGCAAACATATACAATCACTGGAAACTTCAGGAATTTCAGAAATACGCAAAACTTGTCCTGGAAACAATCTACTCAAGACTCATGCGTACACGGATCTACGCAGAAAACGGACGTCTTCCGAAAATCATGGAAAGTTATCCAAAACTGTCAAAAACATTCCTTGACTGGATTGTCTGCTACACCAATTTTGTTCCAAACAGAGATGACGACGACCGCCTGAAAAGACTGAAAATGAGAAGCCAGACAACACAAATCTTCGACATCCACGAAGAAAGTTCCTGGCAGAAATGTATCATAGAATTCATTTCCGGGATGACAGACGATTTTGCCATTGAATGCTACAACGAGATTATCAGTTTTTAAACAGTTCCGGATGATATTCAAAGTGCATGTTGTCGTAAATAATCCAGTTGCCGCCCCAGATAAAGCCTTCATCGGCAAAAATATCGATGACTTTCTTTGGCGGAATCCATCTGTTTTTTAAAGGAACTTTCATCCAGTTATCAGGATTTCTCTCTTTTTCCCAGTTCCAGAAAATAGTCTTTCCGCCAAGTTTTTTTGGCAGAATATCAATGGCAATTCCATAGCTGTGAAAAGATTTTCTGTCCGTTCCACCGATAATACGCCAGTTATAGGCATCACAGGATTTTATGGATGCAACAAAAGCTTCAATTTCTTTATCTTCACTGGCAGCCAGATTAATGGCATCTTCAACCCGTTTAATCACAGGAACAAGGCGTTCATGAATTTTTGTCTTTTTCCCAAGAAATTTAATCTGCTTAATATGATCTTCCATAATGATCTGAGATTTTGCCGCATACAAAAAATCATAAAAAAACATTGGTGTTCCGGATTGATTCAATCTGTTGTCCTTTGAACCAAAATTCCTTACCCGTTCAATTTCTTCTTCTGTAAGAGATGCCGGATCCTTAATTTCCCGATTGTATGGATAAATCAAAGTCCAGTAATCATCTTTTTTATCAAGTTTATCTTCAGGCAAAAACCTTCCGCCAGCCCAGTAAAAAACACCGGTTCTTGTTTCTTTCTGCCCGTAAATAATCGGAGAAGTAACTGTTATTTTCCAGTCGCTTTTTTCATCATCATATTCAGCATCAAAAACAACATCACTGTAGCACTTTCTGAAAATCTCCAGCTCTTCAGGCTCTTTTACTGCATTTTCAGCCGCAGCAAAGTTCAATTGAATAATGTTAAACCGGCAAAGACAGGTAACTGTACAGAGAAAAACTAAAAATACTGATATCGATGGAAATAAATACTTTTTCACTCTGGCAAAAAAAAGGGGGATAAACTCCCCCTTCTGAATGTTAGATTCCTACAACGTGGTTATTAACTTTGTCCAGTACGTAGGCAACAAAATCTTCAAGTTTCATAGACTTCTGTTCAAGACCTGATGACTGTCGGAATCTTACGCTTACTGTACGTTCTTTCTTTTCATTTTCACCAACGATAAGAATGTAAGGAGTTTTGTGTTCCTTTGTAATAACCTTGATTTTCTGGCGCATGTTATCTTCTGAAAGATAAGCATTTGCACGGATATCTGCACCCTGAAGAACTTCAAGAACTTCTTTTGCATAATCATCAAAGTCATTTGAAACAGGAACAATTGCAGCCTGTTCAAAAGCAAGCCATGTCGGGAATGCACCTGCAAAGTTTTCAATAAGAATACCAAGGAATCGTTCAAATGAGCCAAGGATGGCACGGTGAAGCATTACAGGGTGATGTTTCTGATTGTCAGCTCCGATGTAAGTTGCATCAAGGCGTTCAGCAGACGGAAGCTGGAAGTCAGCCTGGATTGTACCACACTGCCATTCACGGCCAAGACAGTCGTAAAGTTTAAATTCAAGTTTTGGACCGTAGAAAGCACCTTCTCCCGGCTGGATTTCATATTCGAGTCCGGCTTCGTGACAAGCATCAGACAAAGCTTTTTCTGCCCGTTCCCATGTAGCAAGGTCACCAACGTGATCTTCAGGCATTGTCGAGAACTTAACAACAAGTTCATCAAAACCGAATGCATGGTAAACATTTTTCAAAAGCTTACAGAATTTTGCAACTTCAGAGCAAACCTGTTCTTCTGTACAGAGAATGTGGGCATCATCCTGAACAAATCCGCGGACACGCATAACACCATGGAGAGTTCCAGAAGGTTCGTTACGAGTATCATGACCAAATTCTGCAAGACGGAGAGGAAGGTCTTTATACGATCTCTGGCGTGATTTAAAGATTTCAAGGGCGCCAGGACAGTTCATCGGCTTAATGGCAAAAAGACGTTTTTCAGATTCAGTGATAAACATGTTTTTCTGATAATGTCCCCAGTGACCTGAACGTTCCCACAAAGTGCGGGGCATAATCGCAGGAGTATTAACTTCCTGATAACCATCGCGGCGAACCATTTTCCGCATATAATCCTGCATTGTTGTGTAAATAGTCCATCCGTTTGGATGCCAGTAAGTCTGACCAGGATTTTCAGGATCAAGGTGGAAAAGATCCATTTCAACACCAAGCTTGCGGTGGTCACGTTTTTCAGCTTCTTCGATCATTTTAAGATAATCTTTAAGATCATTTGGCTTTTCAAAACAGAGGGCATAAACACGGGTAAGCATAGGTCGGTTTGAATCCCCTCTCCAGTATGCTCCGGCAAGTTTATCCAGTTTGAATGCCTGACCATTGATTTCTTTTGTAGTTGCAACGTGTGGACCGCGGCAAAAATCAAGATAACCGTCCTGTTCGTAAGTTGAAATTACAGCATCAGCCGGCAGGTCATTGATAAGTTCAATTTTATAAGGTTCATCTGCAAACAGTTTGAGGGCTTCTTCTTTAGAAACTTCCTTGCGGACAAATTCTGCGCCGCCTGCAATAATTTTGCGCATTTCTTTTTCTACTGCAGCAAAGTCAGCTTCCGTGATTTTATGGTCTGCCGGAAAATCAAAATCATAGTAGAATCCGTTTTCGATTGCAGGACCGATTGCGATTTTTGTTCCCGGGAAAAGATTTTTGATTGCTTCTGCCATTACATGAGCACATGAGTGGCGAACGATTTGTAATTTTTCATTTTCTGCCATAAAAATATCCTCGATTTTGCGGTGATTAAGTTTGCCGAAATCCCTGGATTGAGCCTGTCGAACCCTCTGGATTGAGCCTGTCGAAATCACACTTTTGTAAAATTATAACACTACAAAAATATCACTTTAAGGCTATTTGTTCAATTAAGGGCATCCGGGCGGCAGTTCCGCACTTCGCGTCCCCGCTCATCCTCCTCGGCTCCGCCTGCGGTGGACTAAAGGTGCTCCATTGCCTGATGCGGTTACGATGGCAAATTAATCCGGTTCGTACTATAATCAACCTATGTTTGAAATTGAATTAAAAGCACATCTTCAGGACAGAAACTCCCTCTTAAAACTTCTTCCATCTTTTGCAACCTTTGCAGGCTCTGTTCGCCGCGATGACACTTACTACAATTTTTTTACTCCTGAAAACAAAAAGATTGCAGCCCGCATCCGCATTGAAACTCCTGTTGAAGCTCCCGGCATTTCCCTTCCAAATCCTGTAAAACCTGCAATTCTGCTCACATACAAGCGCAAAGAAATTAAAACTGATTCCAGCGGGACTTCAATCGAAATTAATGACGAAAAAGAATGCTCTCTCTCCGACAGAGAAACACTTGAGGCTCTTTTACTTGATACAGGCTATAAATTTTCTCATTCAAAGACAAAAAGTGTAATCGACTTTAAATACAAAGATGCAACAATTGAAGTTGTAAATATCGAAAAACTGGGAGATTTTGTGGAAATTGAAATTCTCTCCCCTTCAAATGATGACGAAACTGTCAAAAAATACCAGGAAGAATTAAAATCAATCCTGGCAAAATGCAACATCGACAGTTCACAGATTGAAGAGCGCTACTACAGCGACATGCTCAGGGAACTTCAATAGATTCTGTACTTTTCTACAGAACGCTTTTAATTGTTTCTGCCAGATCCACAAGATTCAGCGGTTTTTTAAGAAACTGTTTTACACCCAGATCGTTTACACGGTTTTCAACATCACTGTCTTCAAGAGCTGTTACTACGATAATTGCAGGATTTCCAAAACTTGCATTTTCATGAATACGGCGGCACAAATCAAAACCGTCTACACCAGGCAAATCAAGATCCAGAATTACACAGTCAGGATGACATTCCACCATTTTGGACCCTGCATCAAATCCGTCAAAAGCCTGATGAATTACAGCATTTTCAACTTTTCGTTCCATGTACTTTGCAATTACGGTATTAAGACCTTTGTCATCGTCAACGATTAAAAGAGTCCGTTTTTCACCCTTGTTACCTGAACACACTGCAAGAAGTTCTTCAGGAACACGCATTTCCCTTTTGCGCATAAACTCTGCAAGATCATCTGGATACACACGGAATTGACCTCCAGGAGTTTTAAAAGCTTCAAGATAACCGCTTCGAATCCAGTTAATTGCAGTCTGATTTACTACGCCACAAATATTTGCAACTTCAAGTGCCGAAAACACAACTGGCTTCTTTGTCTTTTCTGCCATGACTTTTTTTCCTCCAGAAAACTTTCCAATCCCGTATCTCTAAATTATCAAATATCTCTACAAGTTTCTATTAAGAAATTGGAGATTTTAATTCTTTTTGGATTTTTTGGATCATTTTATAAGGAAAACCTGCATCCAGCATGGCTTTGACCAGTTTATCTCCCTGTTTATTTGCCCTTACACATTTTTCACAGGCTTTGCGGCAAAGTTCTTCTTCATCTACAGTTTCAAAAAGTTCATCCAGAGCTTTACAGGCAGAATCTTTACCTATTCCCCGGATTAAAAGTTCATTCAAAAGTCTGGTCCTGCCCTGATATTTAGTTAGAATATGACTCCTGAGCCAGGCCCCGGCAAAACGCTCATCACTTAAGAATTTTTTATTCTCAAGCCAGTTTAATGCAACGGTGATATATTTTTTTTCAAAGCCTTTTTCAAGAAGTTTTCTCGTAAGACCGGCCCTGGACTGCTCACAACGGGCAAGATAATCCTCAGCTTTACGCTCCACTGCAAAAATCAAACCTGCATCAGTCAAATCTTCTGCTTCTTCTTCAGAAAGTTCTTCCCGGTTAATGATTTTATTCTGGGAAAGAATCTGTAAAAATGAAAACCTGATATAAAAAGAGGAACCGTCATCAACATAAACTTTGACAACATCATCACTGAGCATTTCAAAATCTCTGACAGTCATGCAAAACCCCTCCTTTTGAGCTTTTACAGCTTTCATTCTGTTAAAATAATACCCTTTGCACCGGAAAGGCAAAAAAAAACCGCCAGAAATCTGACGGTTTTGTATAACGTAAATATAAATTAACGTTTTGAGAACTGGAAGCGGCGGCGAGCACCACGCTGACCGTACTTCTTACGTTCAACCATACGGCTATCACGTGTGAGGTAACCGTTAGCTTTAAGTGAAGTTCTGTTGTCTGGATCTACCTGTGTCAAAGCACGAGAGATACCATGGAGACAAGCTGCTGCCTGTCCGTTGAGACCGCCACCAACTACATTGATAACGATATCATATTTCTTTTCGCTGCTTGTAGCAAAAAGTGGCTGGTGTACAACACGAACCTGTTCTTCTGTATTGAAGTATTCAGAAACGTCTTTTCCGTTTACTACGATTTTTCCTGAGCCATCACGAACGTATACGCGAGCTACAGATGTCTTTCTTCTACCTGTTCCAATAGCAATATTCTTTACTGACATATTAGGCTCCTATTAAACTTCCATTACCTTTGGATTCTGTGCTGCATGTGGATGTTCAGCACCTGCATAAACCTTAAGGTTACCAAGCATTTTGCGTCCAAGACGACCGTTTGGAAGCATACCACCAATTGTCAATGTCAAAGGTTCTGTTGGTTTCTTTTCGATAAGTTTTTCGAAAGTGATTGTACGGAGACCGCGTACAAAACCTGTGTGGTGACGGTAAACCATTTTCTGTTCTTTTCCACCAGAAACAGCTACTTTGTCAGCATTGATAATAACAACATAATCACCCATTTCCTGGTTTGGAGTGTAAGTTGCCTTGTGTTTTCCACGGAGAACTGCTGCTGCTTTTGCTGCAACACGTCCGAGTGGTTTTCCAGCAGCGTCGATAACGTACCATTCACGCTTCTGTTCGTAATCTTTAACGAAGATAGTTTTCATGTATATACCTTTAAATTAAAAAGTTCTAATGCGTTGATTTGATTTGCATCTTCAAAAAAACACATAAGGCAGATGATGAGCATTCATCTGCCACGAATATACGGGGAGTACTAATATATAATTTTTGAAGATTTAGGTCAATAACGAAACTGGTTTAAAACTAAAATTCTGTAAATCAGTTAGATTTGCCGGCAGCTTCTTCTTCAGCCTTTTTAGCTGCTGCTTCTTCTTTTTTTGCTTCATTTTTATCTTTAATGTCAGCAATACCGATAAATACGGCAATAAGACCGATAAAGGCAGCAAGACAAGGAGCTGCACCCTTAAGGAAATTAATTACATCTGTCCCCCAGTTAAGACCTGAAAGTGCAGCTGGAAGACATGCAAAAACTGTAAATGCAATAAGGAGAAGACCTACGAGAATTGCGATCATATTTAAACCTCTTTTATAAAATAATTATATTAAAATTGTCGCACACAATCCCCTTATTTTCAACCTCGTTGATGAATAAAGTCTAAAATGATAGATTTGAAACATGTTTGATTTTAAGACTCTCAAAAAAGCATTCAACCTTACACTTCCGGTTCTTTTCGGATATATCGCCATCGGAATTCCTTTTGGAATGATGGTTGTGAGCAAAGGTTATCCATGGTGGCTCGCACCGCTTACAGGCCTCATTATTTTTTCAGGAACAGCCCAGTATGTTGCCATTGCATATTTTGCTTCCAACCTGGCAACAGACAGTAATTTTCTTCCTTTTTTAGCAACTCTACTTGGAATTGAATTCTTAATCAGCCTCAGACACAGCTTTTATGGAATTTCCCTCATTGAAAAATTCAAGGACACGGGAAAATATAAGCCTTACCTTATCTACGCCCTCAGTGATGAAACTTATGCAATTATCTGCAGTGAAAAAGTTCCTGAAAACACAGATAAAGGTTTATTCTATACATTAATTGCTGCCATGAATCAGTCTTACTGGGTAATCGGAGGTGTTACAGGAGCCCTTATCGCAAATATTCTTCCCCAGGGAGCCACTGAAGGTGTTGATTTTGCCCTTACCTGTCTTTTTGCAGTTATCATGATTGACCAGATTAAAGCCAGCAAAGATTACATTCCTTCTCTTATCGGAGGAATTGCTACTGTGATCACAATCATTCTTGCCTACATTCCATATGGAACAAATACTCTTGGAGAAAATATCTATATAATTCCTAAAAACCTCATCATCCTCACAGGAATTGTCATTGGACTTGCAGCAATTACTTTTTCAAGAGGCTTCCTTAACAAAGAACTTAAAAACCAGCCAAAACTTACAGGAGAAAACAACTGATGAACCTTACCATTAACCAGACTCTTTTATGTGTATTTTTAATCGGAATCCTCATGTTCTCCCTCAGACTCCTTCCGTTTATTATTTTTTACAAGAAAGAACCTTCTTCGTTCTTTAAATTCTCCGGAAAATACATTCCTGCCATTTCCATTGCAGTGTTATTCATCGCCTGTCTCCGTGAAAAGACCACAGACCTGATTTTCTTTGCAGACAAAAATCACGACGCCTTCAGTGCAGGTTCTGTAGCCGCAGGCCTCCTTGGAATTACAGGCTGCATTATCCTTCATTTGTGGAAGAAAAATTCCATGATAAGTATTTTCGGAGGAACGATCATCTACATGATTCTCAACTACCTGCTGAAATAAAAAATATTCTTAAAAAAATCCAAAAACTTTCATAAAACTAATTGACAATTTTACCTATTAACCTCATTTTAATGATTACGCATTGTACATAAATTTAGTGCGTTTTCTTCACGAAAAATTCGTAATATCAAAGGAAAACAGAGGATTATTGCATTGAAAGGAAGTCAGATTACTATTGAAAACGTTAACAAACGTTTCGGGGATTTTGTCGCACTTAATGATATTAATTTTACAATTAAGCCAGGTGAATTCTTCACTCTTCTAGGTCCTTCCGGCTGTGGTAAAACAACTCTTTTAAGATGTCTTGCAGGATTTGAATTTCCTGATGAAGGCGCAATTCTTTTTGATGCAGATGATGTTACCCTGCTTCCGCCAAATAAACGTACATCAAATACTGTATTCCAGAATTATGCTCTGTTTCCTCACCTTACAGTTTATGAAAACATTGCATTCCCACTTCGCCTTAAAGATGAGTCTGACGAATTAATTGATGAAAAAGTAAAGAAATACGTAAAGCTCGTTGACCTTGAACAGCACCTGTATAAAAAACCTAACCAGCTTTCAGGCGGACAGAGGCAGCGTGTTTCAATTGCCCGTGCCCTCATCAACGAACCAAAAGTCCTTCTTCTTGATGAACCTCTTTCGGCACTGGATGCAAAACTCCGTTCTAACCTTCTCGTTGAACTTGACCGCCTCCATGATGAAATCGGCATTACATTCATCTTTGTAACTCATGACCAGAGTGAAGCCCTTGCCGTTTCTGACCGCATTGCAGTTATGAACAGGGGAAACGTTCTTCAGATTGGTACTCCTTATGAAATTTACGAATCTCCTGCCACTCAGTTTGTAGCACAGTTCATCGGCGAAACAAACCTTTTTGAAGCTACAGTCGTTAACTGTGAAAGCTACAAGGTTGAAGGAAAAGCCGACATTGAACATATGGTTACACTCAATGTTCCAGCCCTTGGTCTTCAGGCTCAGCTTAAAGGTGATACCCAGGCAACTAAAGAAGAAGACAAAAATATTCTTGTAACAGATTATGAACATACAGATGAAGGACAGAAGGTTGCATTTACCGTTCGTCCTGAAAAGATCCGTATTACAACAGAAGAACCTGATGTGCGCGGACGAAAAGATATCAACGTGTTCAAAGGTGTTGTTGAAGAACCTGTTTATACAGGCTTCCAGTCAAAATTCTACGTTAAACTGGAAAAAACAGGCACAATCGTAAAAGTATTCAAGCAGCATCAGAATTATCTTGATGAAGGTCCTGAGATTCAGTGGAAAGACACAGTTTATATCTCATGGTCGGCAGAAGACGGTTACATAGTCGAAGATATCAATAAATAAATCGTTCTTGTTAAGGGAGTCTGTTTAATGGGTAACGAAAGCCTTCAGCTTAAAATGGCGAAAGCCGCTCACAATAATAAATTCAAAAAGCAGAATCCGGGTCCTGTATATTCATGGCCTATGGGAATCTGGTTTTCAATTTTCTTTATTGTTCCAATCGTAATTATTCTCGCATTCTCTTTCGGACGCAAGACTACTACCGGTTCTATTCAATTCTACGAAAATCCTGAATATATTGGAAGTGAAAGTTACATTGACAAACACGGTGAAGTTAAACTTAAAAAGGACATCACTTCTGTTCAGCACTTCACAAAAGATGAAAATGACAAATACAGCCTTGAATCTTCAGAAGAAATTTCTGCAGCAAAAGGCACAACTGTCCTCAAATTTGAAAAAGATTACGGTAACGGTACATTTGTAGAAAAAGCGGCAGAAAAAGACTGCGTCCTTCAGCTGTATTACAATAAATTCCACTGGACTTTAACTGCAGATGCCTACGTTAATATTTTTAACTACGAAATGGTAAAAAATGCCAGAACAGGCGAGCTGGAAAAGAAATACACATATCTTCCTCTCCTCTGGAGAACTTTGTGGACAACTGTTCTTGCAACACTTCTTTCTCTGGCCATTGCACTTCCATGCGGTTATGCTATGGCGAGAAGTAAACATCAGACAATTTTTCTTGTTCTGATTATCATTCCGTTCCTTACAAACTCTCTTATCCGAATTTTTGCATGGAAAACAATTCTTGGTGCAGAAGGTCCGCTGAACCTGCTGCTTTCAAAAATTTTCCCTTCATATACACCTGAAAACCTTTATGGTAACAACCTGGCTATCATAATCGTAAACATGTATATGTATCTTCCTTATGCAATTCTTCCTATTTTCACTGCAGTTGACCGCTTTGACTTTACTTTGCTGGAAGCTGCCCGTGACCTTGGGGCAACAAAAGCTACTGCAATCCGCAAAGTTCTTTTTCCTGGAATCAAAAGCGGTATCATCAGTTCAGTAATTTTTACATTCATTCCGATCTTCGGAAACTACACAGTTCCAGCCCTTGTTGGTTCTATTGATACACGCATGATCGGACAGACAATCTACGAAGCTGCAACTAAATCACGCAACTTCCCGCTGGCTTCATCCTTCAGCGTAATCCTTACTGTTGTCAGTATGATTGCCATTATTTACATGATGATGTCAGAAAGCAACGAAAAGAAACTAAACCAGATGAAATCTGAATAGACAGGAGCAAAGAAATGGAATTTTTAGTTACATTAATCACAAACCTTTTCAAAAAATCTCCTGTTGCAAAAAACGAAGATAACCGCCATGCAAAACGTGACTGGAAAAAACATCAGACACCGTTCAGTTTTTCAAAAATTGTACTGATTGTCTCAATCGCTTTTCTCTTTGTTCCTCTTCTCGTAATCGTAATGTACTCATTCTGGGATTCAGAAGGCGGATTAACACAGAAAGGCGGAGTTTCAATGCGCTGGTACAAGGAACTTTTTACAGAATCCGGAAATCTGTGGATGTCTATCGTTTACAGCGCAATTGTTGCAGTTGTAAGTGCCCTTCTTTCAACAATAATCGGAAGTCTTGCTGCCATCGGAAACAGCTGGTACAAATTCCTTGGCCGCGGGTATATTCAGACTGTAAGTTTTCTTCCAATGGTACTTCCTGAAGTAATCATGGGTGTTTCACTTCTCATCTTCCTTACAGGTGCCGGAATGGATATGGGGCTTACAAGCATTATCATTGCCCACACAACTTTCTGTCTTCCTTTTGTTTATCTTATGGTTAGTGCCCGTGTCGATGAATTTGACTATTCCATCATTGAAGCCGCCCACGACCTTGGAGCCAGCGAAAGCCAGACTTTAACAAAAGTAATAATTCCTGCAATCTTCCCTGGAATCATGTCAGGCTTCATGATGAGCATCACTCTTTCCATTGAAGACTTCGTAATCACTTCCCTCGTAAACGGGAATGTCGTTACGTTGCCAATTTATGTAATGAATCAGGTAAAAACAGGTGTAAGTCCTGTAATCAATGCTTTCTCATTCGTTCTGATTCTTGCCATCGGAGCACTTCTCATCATTATGAGAAAAAGCCTTAAAGGTTTTGCTGCTTCACATTAATTCGTTAAAAACACTCTGTGGAGTGATTATTTTATTTTTTCCCTGGAACAAAGGTGTCCCGGGGTTTTGGAGATTAAAGCGTTATGAAAATCGCCTCTAAAATTGTTTCTGCAGTAATCGGTGCTGCAGCTCTTATGGGTCTTACTTCCTGCGAATCGAAGAAGACATTGAACATCTACACATGGACTTACTACACCCCAAAAGAAGTAGTAAAGGCTTTTGAACAGGAATTTGACTGTAAGGTCAAGGTAACTGAATACGATTCAAACGAAACAATGTTCAACAAACTTAACAATGGTGGAGCAAAAAGTTATGACATCGTAGTTCCTTCACAGGATTACGTTGCAATCATGATGGCAGCTGATATGCTTCAGCCTATTAACCAGGAACTTTTCACAAATAAGGGTAACATCAATCCAAAAGTTCTCGAAAAAGCAACTTATGACCCTGATATGACATATGCTGTTCCTTATTATTATGGAGCTGCTGGTATCAGTGTTAATAAATCAAAGTTTCAGGATTATCCACGTGACTGGACAATTTTTGCAGATCCACGCTTTGCAGGTAAAACTACAATGATGGATGACTACCGTGAAGTTATTGGTGATGCCCTCAAACAGCTGGGCTACAGCGTAAATACAACAGACGAAAAAGAACTCGCTGAAGCTGTTGAAATGGTATCAAGCCAGTGGAAACCAAACATCTTTAACTTTGATGCAGAAAGTTTTGGTAAAGACTTTGCTGCCGGCAACCTCTGGCTCTGTCAGGGATATGCTGAAGTTACACACGGCGAATGCTCTGCTGAAATGTGGGCAAATGACGTAGACTTCTTTATTCCTGCTAACGGTGGCCCTTCATACCTTGACAGCATGTGTATCCTTAAAGACTCACAGAATGCTGACCTTGCAACACAGTTCATCAACTTTATTCACAGACCAGAAAACTATGCTAAATTCCTGGATTACTTTGAATTCCCTTGTTTCGTAAACCCTGAAGCAGAACAGTACATGACAACTTCACCAATGTACCCTGCTTCTGCACTTGAAAACTGCGAACTTAAATACGATCTTGGTGAAAACCTTGACGCATACTGGTCAGCATGGGAAAAAATCCGCATCAACTAAACTTTTTTTAATATGTATCACGAGAGGAAGTTTTCTTCCTCTCTTTTTTTTGCTGATACTGCCTTATTTTGCAGGTTCTGTCATGTAAAATTATGCTTCCTGCCGTTCAATTTTTTATAGTACTTAAAACAACATTTTCTACATAACATGCGGTGGTTGAGGTTATCGAAACCACCACATATTTAGTGTTCATTGCTTGATTTCGAGAACCTCAATCGGCGCAGCAATACAATTTCCTGACATAACCTTTAAAAATAAAAATGTCGTTAAAATCCATTGTTAAATTACCAATATCTGCCGATAATAAAATGATATTCTGAAAATCAGGATATTTTTAATTAAAAAAAACGGGAAGTAAGTTTTGGACGCTTCATCACACAAAGAAATTGTAGAGGACCTTTCAACTCCTTTATTATTCGGAAAATTAATCTACTCAAACACTGGAAGCATTTCAGATATTGAGTATGTTTATACAAACAAAATCTACAAGGCTGTCTTCGGCTCAAATCCACCATCAGGAAGTAAAATCTCAGATTACATTGGCAATAATCCAGGTAACGAAAACTGGAGGGCTAATATTGAGCGGACAATCAACAGCAATTCCGAATATGACTCAATGATTCTTATAGACGGAACTCCAAAATATTTCATCATCCGTGCAACAAAATTTGAAGACGATTACGTTCTCATCACATACACAGACATTACAAAATATAAAGAATACGAGCAGCAGTTAAAACGACAGAATCTCAGACTTGCAGCCCTGACAGATGAACTTTCTCAATCAAAAGAGAACCTTAAGCAGAAACTGGAAAATATTGAACTTTTAAATGAAAAACTTCAGTTTCATGCTTATCACGATGACCTTACACAAATTTCAAACAGAACAAAACTTACTGAAGATCTCAAAGTTTTCATCAAAAAAGCCGAAGAACTGGAAAAACGTCTTGGTATCATTCTCATAAACCTGGACAACATGAAATTTGTAAATGACAGCCAGGGACATGCCATGGGAGATGAAATCATCAAGCAGGCTGTTGCAATCCTGAAGAATTTTGAAAAATCAGGTCTTTTCACCTATCGTCTTGAAGGCGATGAATTTATTCTTCTTGCAGAAAATGTAACTACAAAAGATTCACTTATAAATACAGCAGATGCAATTCTTGAATATTTCAATATGTCAGGAATTCAGTTTTCAGCTGGCATTTCTGTTTATCCGGATGACAGTACTGTTGCCAGTGACCTACTGCGTTATGCCGATATGGCCATGAATGATGCAAAAAAAGGCGGAAAAAACAATGTTGTTCTTTACCGTTCTGTCATGCACGAAAAATTCATGCAGCGTCTTAACCTCCAGACTCACCTTAATGAAGCAATTGCAAAAAAAATATTCGTCATGTACTATCAGCCTCAATTCAATGTTGCAACTGGAGAACTTCGTGGATTTGAAGCTCTTTTACGCTGGCATGATGATGAACTTGGCTGGATCAATCCTGAAAAATTCATTCCTATTGCAGAAGAAACTAAACTTATTCTGCCGATGGGTGACTGGATTCTGGAAACTGCAATTTCAACTCTTGCAAAATGGCACGAAAAATTCAACTTCAATGGAATCATGAGTGTAAATGTAAGCCCGATTCAGTTGAAAAACCCGGACTTTATTTTTACCCTAAAGAATTTTGTTGAACAATATAAGGTAAATCCACAGAATCTGGAAATCGAAGTTACAGAAGGTATTCTCATTGAAAACAAAGAACAGACAATCAAACTTCTTCGTCAGATTCGTGATATGGGAATCGGCATTTCTCTGGATGATTTTGGAACAGGATATTCAAGTTTAAGCTATCTCCAGATGCTGCCAATTACTACATTAAAAATTGACAAATCCTTTATCGCAAACATTACAAGTTCTGAAGGTGTAGAAGCAAACATCACAGATTCAATCGTAAGCATGGTTACAAAAATGGGACTCGAAACCATTGCAGAAGGTGTTGAACATGCAGATCAGCTCGATCTTCTTAAAAAGATTAAATGTCAGAATGTTCAGGGATTTTTGCGTGGAAAACCAATGCCTGCCGACCGCTGCGAATCTGTATTAAGCGGAGATCAGTCTGCCCTTCTGACAATTTTGAACGACAATAAATAATCCGCCGCCAGATTTTTCTGAGAGGAAATAGCTTATGAAAAAGATTATTGCACTTTTAGCAGGTTTTCTTCTGACAGGAGTCGTATCAGCTCAGGTTAAACTTGAATACAAATACAAAGCCGACGACAATTTCAGAATTCTTTCTACAACGGAAGAAGATGTTTATTTTGATGGAATTCCAAGCCACCATGCTCAGATTACAAACCGTGTAAGTGTCAGAATCATAGGAGTTGACCAGAAAGGCCGGGGAATTCACGAAGCACATTTTATGGCCAGTGAAAATGCTTCAACAGGTTCCAGAAGCAGAAGCTGGGGAGAAGAATACGACTCTGTTTATGTAAAAGATTCTACCGGAAAAATGGAAATCGAAGACATTTACTTTATGCCTGTTGTACGTGATGTTCCTGTTTTTCCTGATAAAATCCTCATGCCAGGGGAAAGCTGGACTGCAGAAGGTCACGAAGCACACGATTTAAGACGAAGTTTTGATATTCAGACTCCATTTAAAGTTCCTTTCACAGCAAAATATACTTACCTCCGTGATGAAGCCGGAGTATCAAGTGATTCATCAAAAACAAATAAAACTTTTCAGATTATTGAAGTTAATTACCAGCTGTTTTTTGAAAGTCCTGAAGATATAGCTGCACGCAGCAAAGCCGATGTTCCCGTTTCGACCATGGGATATGCAAGGCAGACCATCTGGTGGGATAACGAAAAAGGTCAGGTTGATCACTACTCAGAAACATTCAGAATTGTAATTGAAACAAGCCGAGGCCATACTTTCAACTTCAGAGGAAATACCAGTGCCGAAAATACTGAGTTTAAGCGTACTGCAACCCAGGAAAAAGTCGAAGAAGTGATGGAAAAAATTCAGGATCTGGGAATTGAAGATGTTGAAGTAAAGAAAACAGACAAAGGACTGACTATTTCCGTTGAAAAAATTCAGTTTAAGCCTAATTCTTCTGTTCTTGAAGACAGTGAACAGGAAAAGCTAAAACTTCTTTCACAAATCCTTGCAAGTTATCCAGATAATGATCTGCTTGTTACAGGACACACTGCAAAAGTGGGAACTCCCGAAAGCTGTCAGGCTTTAAGTGATGAAAGAGCACGCTCAGTTGCAGATTTTCTCATTGGACTGGGAACAAAAAATCCAAAACAGGTCTTTACACTTGGAGTTGGAGCCCGCGTTCCTGTAGCAACAAATGAAACCGTTGAAGGCCGGACAAGAAACCGTCGGGTAGAAATTACAATTCTCGACAAATAATACTTTTTTTTCTGAAAAAATCGACAATTTTTGCAAAGTCTCCGCTATACATATAGTGGAGGCTTTTTTATGGTTTCTGAGATTTTTGTTGAAGGTGAAGATTATCCCGCTGTCAAAGTTGATGCTGAGGATATTGTTCAGGACAAAGCTACAGAGGCTGCTTCGCATGCGTTTGGTATTCAGTACCTTTTTCCGTGGCAAAAACTTGTAGTAGCAAACATACTTGATGCTGCTGAAAGAATTGCCCTTAAAAGGCTCTCAGAGGCTCAAGGTGAAACTTTTGAAGCTGAAGACGATACAGGAGATGATATTTGCAGAGGAAGACAGATTGTGTTATTACCAACGGGTGCTGGCAAATCTTTGTGTTTTTTGACTCCTGCATTATTGCTAAAAGGTCCGACTCTGGTACTTTATCCATTGCTGGCTCTTATGGCTGATCAGCAGAGGCGTATGGAAGCTGGTGCTTTAAAATGCGTTGTTTTTCGAGGCGGACAGACTGATGGAGAACGTGAGGAAAATTTTAAGAAAATTGAACTTGGAGCCCAAATTATTCTTGCGAATCCGGAAGTTTTGCAAAATGAAAATCTTGTTGAACGATTAAGCAAATGCAACATAAATCACATTGCCATAGATGAAGCCCACTGCGTTTCAGAATGGGGGGACAGTTTCAGACCGGCGTATCTGACACTGGGAACCATCATTAAAAAACTTGGTTGTCAGGTTGTTACGGCGTTTACTGCAACTGCTTCTCCCCCCATTCTTTCACGCATCTCCCAGGTTCTTTTTGACAATGACTGCCATTTGATTCAGGCCAGTTCAGACCGCAAGAATATCCACTATTCCGTGGAATATGCCTATGCCAAAAGAAAAGCAGTCCTGCGCCTTGCAAAAAGCAATAAAAAGCCGCTGATTGTATTTTGCAGTTCCAGACGCAAAACAGAGCAGATGGCCCGTCTCCTTAATGAATATTTTGGAAACGGAATTTCCAGATTCTATCATGCAGGAATGACAAAGGAAGAAAAAAATGCCATAGAAAAATGGTTTTTTGATTCCAATGACGGAATCTTATGCGCCACCTGCGCTTACGGAATGGGAGTCGACAAATCTAACATTCAGACGGTGATTCATCTGGATCCTCCTGAACATCTTGAAAATTTTATTCAGGAAGCCGGCCGCGGAGGAAGAAACGGGGATAATGTAAAATCAATTCTTGTATGGAATCACTGGGATACTGTCCGACACCGTCAACTGGCACCTGGAACACGGGAAAAAGCTATGGGAGATTTTGCACTGTCTCTTACCTGCAGACGAGAGTTTATGCTTGATTATCTTAACGATCAAGCAGAAAGGGATGGATGTTCAGACTGTGATATCTGCGACAAAATGAAGACCGGTGAAAAAATTGACACTGTGGCTAAGGACAGTCAGAAAGTCCTTGATTTTATCAATAAAAATCCCAGACTTTATACTAAAGAAGAAGCAAAAGTTCTGGTACGGCAGGAATTCAATAAAGAAGCTCTGAATGAATTTAAAATTAATATATGGGAAGAAAAGGATATGACGGAAATCTTCAATCAGCTTTTAAGTGAACAAAAAATCGTATCATTGGGTGGACTCTGGAAAAATCATCTGGATGTTAAACCCAGGTTCAGGTCGATTACATCCAGATTATTAAGTGCACTCTCACCTCTTAATCGTCACCGCCTTCATCATCTTCGCCACCAGTATCGCCGGCTGGTTCAGGGGCTGCGACAGGTGCTGGATTAATTTTAGGCTTAGGAGGTTTTTTGCGATAATAGCAGATATAACCGGCAAAATTCATAAGAATCAATGCGATTATTGTTGTTGCTAAAACAATTGGATTAGCAAGAAGCTTTTTCATTACTAACAGAATCTGATCAAAACTCATAATTTAATTATCGGCATAATAAAAAGTTTTTTTATTATATTGACTCGTTTTTATCGGCTCTATAGAATTTTAATTATGATTGGAATTGTAGATTACAACGCAGGCAACATAAAAAGTGTTGAACGATCTCTTGGATTCATCGGAGCAGATTATGTTCTCTCAAAAAATCCAAAAGAGCTTGAAAAATGTGACAGGATTATTTTTCCTGGTGTTGGAGAAGCAAAATATGCCATGGAACAGCTTAAATCCACCGGCTATGATATTTTCTTAAAAGAATGGGCTTCTTCAGGTAAACCTCTTATGGGCATTTGCCTCGGATCTCAGATTATATTTGATTATTCTGAAGAAGGCGATGTTGAATGTCTTGGACTGCTCAAAGGAAAAATCCGCCACTTTCACAATGTCTGGAAAGAACAGGGAAAGGACTCTTCGATTCTTAAAGTTCCACATATGGGGTGGGCAGACCTTACCTATATGAACGGTGGTTCTAAACTTCTCGACGGGATTCCTGAACATTCAGACTTTTATTTTGTTCATTCGTATCTGATTCAGCCTGACGATATAACAATCATTAAGGCTGCGGCAGATTACGGCTGTACTGTTCCGGCCTGTGTTGAAAAAGACAACATAACTGTATTCCAGTTTCATCCTGAAAAAAGCGGAAAATTCGGATTACAGATACTGAAAAACTATATGGACAAATAGTTTAAATATTGGTGAATAAATAATTGGAAAGCTTATGTTAAAAAAACGAGTAATTGTCTGCCTTGATGTAAAGGACGGACGAACAACAAAAGGTGTAAAATTTCAGAACAACGTGGATATTGGCGATCCTGTTGAAATGGCAAAAAAATACTACGAACAGGGTGTCGACGAACTTGTATTCTACGACATTATGGCAAGTGCTTCTGGCCGCGGCCCTATTCTCGACCTTATCAGTCGTGTTGCAGAACAGGTATTCATTCCTTTTTGTGTAGGCGGCGGAATCGGCACAATCGAAGATATCCGTTCAACAATTCTCGCAGGTGCTGAAAAAATTTCACTTAATTCCCAGGCTGTAAAAAAACCTGAACTTATTACAGAAGGTGCCCGCATTTTTGGAAATCAGTGCATTGTTCTTGGAATGGATGCCGCAAAAGACGAAACATGTCCAAGCGGTTACAGAGTATACATCAACGGTGGCCGTGTAAAAACTGACCTTGATGCTCTTGACTGGGCAAAAAAAGCAGTAAGCCTTGGAGCCGGCGAAATTGTATTAAACTCAATCGATGCCGACGGCATGAAAACAGGCTATGAATTAAACCTGACAAGAATGATTGCAGAAAATGTTTCAGTTCCTGTTATCGCTTCAGGTGGTGGCGGAACTCCACAGCATCTGGCTGAAGTCCTCAAAGAAGGAAAAGCCGATGCCGCCCTCATTGCCAGCATGGTTCATTCCATGGGCTACACAGTGAACGGCATCAAAGATGACCTTAACAAACTGGGAGTTCCGGTAAGACTTTAGAACTGTTCAGCTTTGCGGTTTGATTTTTTGTAAGCGCTGGCGCCGGTTCTCTGAGTCGGAGTATGCACTCTTGGACGAGCATTGTCTTTTCTTCCGCGTTCACCGCGTTCGCGACGGTCTCCACGGTCTTTGCCGCCAAACCTGCGCTCTCCCCGGTCTCCACCAAAACCGCGTCCGCCATCCCGCTCTCTGTCACGGCCAAAACCGCGGCCATTGCCAGAACCACGGCTTCTTCCGCCTCGTCCACGGCCTTCACCACCAAAATCTTCCTTCACATCAACATGCATGTGAGGAGCTTTTCCAGATTTTGCCAGGGCAAGAGCACGGTCCGCATTTGCAGCAGGGAGACTTACAAGTGAGAATTTATCTGCAATATCAATCCTGTCAACAAGACGACCCGGAATATTAAGCATTGCACTGAAATATTCTGCAAGGGAACGCGGGTTGTAACCGTCTTTTCGACCAAGCTGAATATAAATTCGTTTCTGATTATTTTTTGAAAAACCTTTAAACTCAGTGATTTTGCCATAATGACTTTTATCCAGAGTTTTTCCGTAAGTTACTTCAAGAATTGCTGCAAGCACGGCTTTTGGATCCTGTCCTTCGCACAAACCATCAGCCATTGCCACATACTGCTCTTTTGCCGACATAAGAACAGGTTCAAAAGAGTCTTCAACTTTTACATCCTGCATTTCACCTTCTGCAGATGACACCATTTCTCCTGCAGCAGATTCTTCCATAGGAACAACTTCTTCATTTTCAAAAGCAGCTTCCTTTGCAATTTCTTCAGCACCGGCTTCCCGTTTAAGTCCGATTTTAATTTTAAGGGAATCAAGCATGCGCTCTTTTTTAGTTTCAAGAACTTTTTCTACAGAAGGCACAGTTTCTTCCTGCATTTCGCCTTTTGCAGCCTTACGAACCTTTGCGCGTAAAAATTCCAGTTTTCGCCTTTCATCAGGACGAACAAAAGTCACTGCAGTACCAGTAGTTCCGGCACGACCAGTACGACCAATACGATGAACATAAGTTGCAGCATCAAAAGGCAGGGAATAATTGACAACATGGCTCAACCCTGAAATATCAATTCCACGGGCAGCAACATCAGTAGCAACAAGAATTCGTGTTTTTCGGCTTCGGAATCTTCCAAGAATCTTTTCACGCTGTCCCTGAGGAATATCACCATGAAGGGCACCGGCTTCGTAACCTTTTTCATCAAGAATACGGCTGACCATATCTGCATCATTTTTTGTCATTGTAAATACGAGACCATAAAAATCAGGCGCCTGGTCCACAAGACGGACAAGAGCTTCAATTTTATCTCTTTCACTGACAATCCAGTATTTCTGGTCAATCAAAAGAGGTTCTTCAATAAAGCCTTCTTCCTCAACAATGTCGTATTCCCCCATAAACTCTTCAGCAATCTGAAGAATCGGTTTTGGCATTGTTGCACTGAACAAAAGAATACGGCTTGCAGGATTGGCCTTACCAAAAATTTCCTTGATGTCATCAACGAACCCCATATCAAGCATTTCGTCGCCTTCATCAAGAATAAAGAATTCAATTTTATCAAGATTTAATGTGCCTCGTTCAAGATGATCCTTGATTCGTCCAGGAGTACCGACAACAATTTCGCAGCCCCGTTTAAGGTCCTTAATCTGATTTGAATAAGAAGCACCACCGTACAAAACAGTAATACGTGGACCAGTTTTTTCATCTGTAAATGATTTAAGTTCTTCGCAGGTCTGAATTGCAAGTTCGCGTGTCGGTTCGAGGATAAGGGCCCGGACATTGTCCCCTCTTTCCTTAATATTCTGCACGATTGGAAGCCCAAAAGCTGCAGTTTTGCCAGTTCCAGTGCGTGCTTTTGCAATAAGATTTGTATCGCCGTTCAAAAGGCGGGGAATTGCCAGAACCTGAATCGGGCTGGGAACCTTAAATCCTTTTTTTTCTACGGCCGCTAAAGTCTGTTCATCAAGACCAAGATCTTCAAAAGAAACCTCTTCAATTTCTTCCGAATCCACAGCTTCTGCTGTTTCATTTTCAATAATAGAGTCACTCATAATGTATCCTTACTCGTGTCATTTATCCCGAATAAAAACCATCACAAGTCTCAAAGACTCTTTTACCCAGAACGCCAACACGTTTCCTATATTCCGCAAAAAATGTCACTATATACGGATTTCATACTTTATAGGAAAGGGCAAAAATATACAAGGGTACAAAAAAAGGGCGTTCCCCAAAGCCTTAAGGCTTTGGGGCGGGCTATCCGGGGTTCCGGCTCTCGCCTCCATTGCCTTACGGCAACGGCTTACGCCGCCCCTACTATCCCTAACGCGTCAAGATGTCATGATATATACATCAGGAAAATGTGGTACTCTGATTCGACGGAATCAGAGAGTCGGCGGAAGGTTCTAGCGTGCCGTGAAGAAGTCATTATCTAAAAAGTAACCACTTACTTCGACGTCAAGATAA
>JAZLKD010000047.1:0-33418 GCA_045597415.1 Treponema sp.
ATTTTTCATACAAATCTGTATATGGACTGAAATTCAATTCTTGCTGTGTCTTGAGCATAAAAAAACACCACCTGAATAAATTTTACTTTATTCAAATGGTGTTTGTAAATTCAGTCTTTATGGGACTTTTTCAGTGGTCTCTTTTTACGAGGCAGCCTTTTTTTATTGTAACTTTGTCTTATTTAACCAAATTTTTTACTAATATAGTGTTCTTTCATAAAGCCAGCTTTTGCCGGTTTTTTCTGTTTTTTTAATCAGGTTCATTTTTTCTAACAGCCAGATTAAGAGTCTGTAATTTCTGCACTCTGCTTTGATATTTGTTTTGGTAAAATCTGAAGGCCAGTTCTTTGTTAAAAGATTTGACAGTAAAAGTGGTGGAGTGAAATGGTCTGGTGTGTTTTCTGGAATCAGGTTTAGATAATCCTCTTTTGTACTTAAAGTAATTTTTTTGTTGATTGAAACAAGTTTTTTTTCTTTATTAATATAATTTCTCAAGTGACGGCGGCTTTTATTCTGGGTTTGGACTGGTTCCTTTGTTTGTAAATGAATTTCTTCTGCGGTTATGAAAATTATTTCCAGAGTAAAGAAGCTGTCTGTCAGATATTTATAAATTCCTGTTAAGCCCTTGAGAACAGAGTAAATTCCCTGTTTTTTTGGGCTTTTTCGTTTTGATATTACTTCTTCTGAAAAGTCCAGTGTGATAATTGTCTTTTCTTCGATAACAGGGTGAACAATCCTGATTTTTCTTTTTTCGTTTATACAAAATTCAATTTTTTTCTTTAATGCTGAAATATTGCTTGTTTGAATTTCAATGATTTCTTCTTTTGTAATGATGTCGCAGATGAATTGCCCGAATTTTTCTTCTGTTTTTCCTGAAAATTCCATTGCATAAATTGTTTTTAATGTCTGGTGAAGGTTCGATTCGTTGTATGTGTTAATGGAATTCATAATGAAAATTTTATCATAAAACTTCTAATTAATGTCTTTAAAAGCCAAAAAAAATATTCATTATCGGCTCTGTTTGTGGTTGACTTTACAAATTTTTTGATTAAAATAGTATGTAAGTGGGAAAAAGTAGGAGTAAAGGGTATAAAAGTGGAAGAAAGTGGTGTTGAACTGCTGACTGGTGAATACCGCAACACTCTGGATGAAAAAGGGCGAATCTCTTTTCCAACAAAGTTGCGTAACGGTTTGTTCAGTGAAAACGATAAGAATATCCTCGTTCTGACACAGTCTTTTGATAATTGTTTATGGCTTTACACCAAAGAAGAATGGCAGAAGCTTTCTTCTAAAATCATGGAAACAGCTTCTCCTTTTAACAAACAGAATCGTCTTGTTCTGCGCCATTTCATCGGTCCTGCACAGGAAGTTGAACTGGATAAGGCCGGCCGTCTTTCAATCCCACAGAGTTTGCGCGAATATGCAAATCTTTCCAAAGAATGTGTAATTATTGGTATCAATAAATACATGGAACTTTGGGATGCTGAAACTTATGACAGATACCTTGAAGAAAATGAAAACAGTCTCAAGGAAGCTGCCGAAGCATTAGGCGAAATCAGCTTTTAAGCTTGTGAGGATATAAAGTTGGAAATTGTTCATACTCCGGTTTTACTGCAGGAATGTCTTGAATATTTAAGCCCTGCAGGTGAAAAATTTGAGAATGATGCGTACATGATTGATTCGACTCTTGGGGAGGGCGGCCATTCTAATGCCTTTCTTTCTAAATTTCCAAACTTAAAAATTACAGGTCTTGATGCTGATAAAACAATTCAGGCAAAGGCAAAGATTCGTCTGGCTCCTTTTGGCGAAAGAATGAGTTTTTATAACGGCTGGTTTAATGATTTTTATACCGGCTTTGATATGAGCTCACGCAGACCGGATCTTATTCTTTTTGACCTTGGTATCAGTGTTTATCATTACGAAGAGTCCGGGAGGGGATTTTCGTTTAGATACGACGAGCCGTTGGATATGCGTTTGAATTCGGAAGAAGGAGAAAGTGCTGCTGATCTCGTCAATGAAATGCGGGAAGAGGAACTGGCAAATATGATTTATTTGTACAGTGATGAAAAGTTCTCCAGAAGAATTGCAAGAGCTGTTGTTGAAGCGAGACAGGGTGGTAAAATTACTTCATCAAAACAACTTGCGGAAATCATCTGGAATGGAGTACCTGGTAATTACCGTCACGGGCAGATTCATCCGGCAACCCGAACTTTTCAGTCTTTGAGGATTGCTGTTAACAGTGAACTTCGCCGTCTTCCCGGTGCACTTCATTCTGCATTTAATGTTCTTGCGGAAGGTGGAAAGATGGGGGTTATAACTTTTCACTCTCTGGAAGACAAAATTGTAAAAAATTATTTCAAAAACTTAGGAAAGCAGTGTGTGTGTCCGCCAGAACAGGCTGTATGCAGTTGTGGTGGAACTCCATGTGCTGAAATCCTGACGAGAAAGCCTGTTGGACCGACAGCGGAAGAAATTAAAGTTAATTCTCCAAGTCGGAGTGCAAAACTGCGGGTTGTCAGAAAAATCAGGGATGCCGGTGAAGGTCATCTTCTGAATGTAGGAATTTAAAAGGTGGTTTCAATGACTGGAAAACTTGAAAAAAAAGCAAGAAAAAACACTTTGATTGCCACTGGCTGTATTCTTGCGATTCTTGCCCTTGTAAGTTTTTATGCTTACAAAACAAGTGTATTTAAGGCTGAAGAAGCAACAGTAAAAAACATTGAAAAGGCTGAAGAAAAAGGTCTTTTTGAAGTGGAACAGAAAAAAAGTCAGTTGAGTCTGCTTAAGTCAAATTCAACTATCGAGCAGAAAGCCCTGGAAATGGGAATGCATAAAGCTGCAACTGATGAAATTGTTCGTATTGAAATTAAAAAAGACTAAATTAAAGGGATTGTGAAACAAAATGTGTAAAACGCTGCTGACATTAAAGGAAGTTCTCGATGGTGTAAAGGGATCTCTTATTGGAGATTCTTTTGACGTATCGAAATTTGCCTTTTCTTCAGTTGCTACTGACAGCCGTAATGTGACAAAAAACAGTCTCTTTGTTCCTCTTATTGGTGAATTTCAGGATGGTCATTCATATATTCCTAAGGCACTTGAAAATGGTGCATCTGTAATTTTTGTATGCCGGTCTTCTGTTGAATCAAAAAACATTGATTATGACGGACTTGTTAAGGCAAATCCTGGTGTTGCATTTATTGCTGTTGAAAATACACTTGCAGCACTTCAGAATGCAGCAGAAACCTATATTTCAAAATTTCCAGCTCTTATCCGCGTTTCAGTTACAGGTTCCAGCGGAAAAACAACAACAAAGGAAATTGCCGCTTCAATTTTGAGTCAGAAATACAATGTTGTCTGCAATAAAGGAAATTTGAACAGCGAAACAGGACTTCCTTTAAGCTGTTTCGAGATTCGTCCTGAACATACTCTTGCTCTTCTTGAAATGGGCATGAACCGGGAAAATGAAATCGGTGAAATTGCAAAAGTTTTTAAACCAAATTTTGCCGCAATTACAAATGTTGGTACTGCTCATATCGGTATTCTTGGCAGCCGGGATAAAATTGCTGAAGAAAAGAAAAAAGTTTTTGATTATGTAAATAAAGACGGTGTTTGTGTAATTCCTGCCGGGGACGATTATGCTGATTTTCTTTCAAAAAATGTCAGTGGAAAAGTCGTTTATTATGGCAAAGACGTAAAAAATAATGGAATTGAATTTATCAGTGATGACGGAATTGATGGAACAACTTTTGCCATTGATGGTGTAAAAGTTCATCTTGCAATTCCTGGAAAATATAATTATTCAAACACTCTTGCAGGTGTTGAGCTTGGAAGGGCGCTTGGTTTGACACCACAGCAGATTAAAGCTGGAATTGAAGCCGTAAAACCTTTGAACGGACGCAGTCACATCCGCAAGGGGACATATACAATTCTTGAAGATTGTTACAATGCAAATCCAGATTCAATGGAAAAGGCTCTGGAATTTGCCAATTCCATCAGTTTTTCAGGAAAAAAGATTTATGTTATCGGTGATATGAAGGAGCTTGGAGAAGAATCTGTTCAGGCTCATGAAAAGATTGCCGGATTTGCAGTTGATGGGGATGCTTCCCTTGTAATTTTTGCAGGAAATGAATCTTGTGCAGGTTATAAAAAGGCTTGCAAGGAAGTTTCTTTAAATAATAAAAATATCCGCCTTTCGTATTATGAAAATTATAAAGACGAAGATATGAAAAAAATTGCTGGTGAAATTAAAGAATTTGCCTCTAGTGGTGATTTTATTCTTTTGAAAGCCAGCCACAGTGTTTCTCTTGAACGACTGATTCCATTGTTAGAGGGGAATAAAAACTGTGAGTAATTTGAATTTGTATAATGAACCTCCTGTAGAATCGTACAAGAAGAGTGATACAGTGTTCATTCTGATGACACTGCTTTTGACGGGGCTGGGGCTTGTAACTTTGTACATTGCGTCAGCATACAGATCAAGCGTTCATTTCAGCGGTTCTACTGCTTTTCTGACAAAGCAGCTTATTGCTGTAGGAATAGGAATCGTTGGACTTGTTGTGTTTGCCACAGTCAGCATTGATTTCATCAGAAAAATAATGCCTGTAATTTATATTTTTGCCATCGTTCTGTGTTTCATTACCGGATTTGTTGGTGAAAATTATGGAACTTTTGCCAGACGCTGGATTACCATTCCTGGAATTGGGATCAGTTTTCAGCCGTCAGAACTTATAAAATTTGTTCTGGTGCTTTTTCTGGCAAATCAGTTTGATAAGCGTGAAAATGTCGGTCCTGCAGTTCTCGGACTTGTAATCTGCATGGTTGTGGTACTTGTCCACGATTTTTCAACTGGAGTCCTGATCGGTGTTGTGGGATTGATTATGTTTGCAGGATGCGGAGCAAAACTTTTGTGGATGATTCCGGGAAGCATGCTTCTGATTCCTCTCGGCGGCCTTTTTGTTTTCAGAAGTGCCCATCGCGTTGAACGAATCATTAACTTTGTAAAACCTGATCAAAATTTAAGCGAAGGAAATTATCAGATTTCCAAAGCTCTTGCAGCTGTAAGTTCAGGCGGATGGTTTGGCCAGGGATTCGGCACAGGTCTGGTTAAGACAGAATATGTTCCTGAAGTTGCTTCGGATTATATTTTTGCCGGCTATGCAGAAGCTTTTGGCTTTGTGGGAATCCTGCTTTTTATTGTGATATTTGCAATATTTGCCTGGCGGATCTTTTATCATGCATTTACCTGTTATGATAAATTTACATCCTATGTGTGTTTCGGGTTCGGAACCATACTGGTTGTACAGACAATTCTGAATATTGGAATTGTAGCCGGATGTCTGCCTTCAACAGGTATTCCGCTTCCGTTTTTCAGTGCCGGCGGAACTTCAATTGTAATGACACTTTCGATGTGTGGATTTGTTATCAATGCGTCGAGAAGAGAAAAAATAGAAAAAGAAACAAAAATCGAGGATGTAGTTTATGAGTGATTATGTATTTAAAAGCTTTGAAGAATTGAATCTTTCAGCAAAATCAAGGTCTTCAGCAGCAGAAGATAAAGAAGCAAAATTTACTGCCCTTAAATTTTTTGTTATCATCGGTATTATTCTCATTGTACTTGAAGCTATTGTATTTTTCATTGTTACTCCATTGTTTTTAACAAATGTAAAAATCCGCTGGGCTGGTGTTGAAAATTCTACAGTTTATGATTTGACAAGGCTTGCCGGAAAATCCCTGGAAAAAAGTTATTATAATTTTGATGAAGATGAAGTATGTTCAATTATTGCTTCTGTTCCAGGTGTTGAAGATGTTCAGATTGTAAAATCTTTTCCTGATGCAGTTACAATTAACGTTATTGAACGTAAAGCAGTTGCCATGACAACTATTACGAAAGATGGTGAAACAATGGCATATAACATCGACAAAAACGGTGTAATTTTTCCTGTTGCAAAAAATGATTCTTACAACAAAAATACTGTTCTCGTTTCTGGAATTCCTGTGGACAATGTTCCGGAGGGAATGCGCATTCCTGCTAAGTTTCGTCCTTTGCTTAATCAGATTAATAAAATTCAGGAAGACGGAAGCAATCTCCTTGTTCTTGTCAGTGAAATCCATGTTGTAAATAAAGAATTTGGAAATTATGAACTTATTCTTTATCCAGATTCATGCCGCACCCGAATTTTGACCGATCGTGCGTTGAATGAAGATTCACTTCAGTATATGATGGTAATGATCAGTGTAATTAAAGATCTTGGTCCAAATATTGAAGAAATCGATCTTCGTTATGGTTCAATTTCTTATCGCACACGGGGTTAATGGGAGTAAACTGTGAGCAGCATAATCGTTGGATTGGACATTGGTACAAGTTTCGTTCGAACTGTAATTGCCGAAATAATTGAAGATGGCAAAGTTGAAATTCTCGGTGTAGCAAAAAAGCCTTCAACAGGGCTTCGAAACGGTGTAATCGTAAACATCGAAAAGGCAATGGCTACTATTAAAGAATGTATCGAAGAAGCTGAACAGGTTGCCGGTTATGAAGTTGATGTCTGTTTTACTGGAATCGGAGGCGGTCATGTTGAAAGCATCGGTTCAAGAGGACAGATTGTAGTTTCTTCACATGGAAGGGCAAACAGGGAAGTTTCCAAAGCTGACATGAAACGTGTCCAGGAAGCAGCCCAGGCAATTCAGATCCCGATTGACAGAAAACTCCTTCATCTCATTCCTCAGGAATATATTATTGACGGCATCGGGGGCTATAAAGATCCTCTTAACATGCTTGCCGTTCGTCTTGAAGCAAAAGTGCATATTGTAACTGCCTCAAAAACTGCAATTCAGAACATTTCAAAATGTGTTGAAAGAGCCGGTTATAGTGTAGGTAATATCTGGTTAAAAACCCTTGCAGCTACAGAATCGGTAATGATGCAGGATGAAAAAAATCTTGGTTCAATCCTTATTGATCTGGGTGGTGGAACTACAGATGTAATGGTAATTGTAGAAGATGCTCCTGTTTGCACCTGTTCAATTCCTGTTGGCGGAAGCCTTGTAACTAACGATATTGCTGTTGTAAAAGGAATTCCTCTTTCTGTTGCAGAAGATATTAAAATCAATCACGGCTGCTGTTATCCTGACATGATTCAGCACGATGAAGGTGTAATCATTCCTGGAATTGGTGGCCGAGATCCTGAAGAAATCAGCCGCATGGAACTTGCTGAAATTATTGAACCCCGTATGGAAGAAATCTTTGCAATGGTTCGTGATACTATTGTTGCAAAAACTAACCTTACACAGCTTTCAGGAAACATTGTCCTTACTGGTGGCGGTGCTCTTATGGAAGGCGTTGTTGAACTTGCTCAGGATATTTTCCAGACAACAGCCGTTAGGATCGGAACCTGCAGCAATCTTGGCGGAATTGAAGAATCATACCGTACACCTGATTTTGCAACTGCTGTCGGGCTTGTTCTTGTAAATAAAAATGAAATCGGAAAAAAATCCGGCAAAGGTAAATATACAGATGAGGGAGATTCAGAATCTGGAAATGTCTTTGTCCGTACTATGAAAAAAATATACGACTTTTTGTTCTAAACTGCAGTTAATGGGGATTACTGCTTAAGTTTGGGTGGGAGGATAAAAAATGATGGAAATTAAAGTTATTGACAATGGGGATCCTGATGTTATGCCATTGTCGTCTGTTGGAAGCATTTCTCCGACAGTAATCAAAGTTATCGGTTGTGGCGGATGTGGATGTAATGCCGTTAACAACATGATTTCAAGCGGAATTTCTGGTGTTGATTTTATTTCTGTAAACACAGACGTTCAGGCTCTTTATGATAACAAAGCTCCGACTCGCATTCAGATCGGTAAAAAAATCACTGGCGGTCTTGGTGCAGGAATGCATCCTGAAGTTGGTGAAGCTGCAGCTAAAGAAGAAGAAGAAAGCATTAAAAAACTCCTTAAAGGTACAAATATGGTATTTATCACTGCCGGTCTTGGTGGTGGTACTGGAACTGGTTCTGCTCCTATCGTTGCAAAAATTGCCAAGGAACTTGGTGTTCTTACTGTTGGTGTTGTTACAACTCCTTTCGCTTATGAAGGTGCAGTGAGAATGAGTGTTGCACAGGAAGGTCTCAAAAAGCTGCGGGAACAGGTTGACTCCCTTATCGTTATTCCTAATCAGCGCGTTTTTGAAGGTGAAGAGAAAAAGTGTTCCGTAAAACAAGCCTTTGAAATTATTGATGATATTCTTCGTCAGGCTGTAAAAGGTATTTCAGATATTATTACTGTGCATGGTCTTGTTAACCGCGATTTCCACGATGTTGAATCTGTAATGCGTGGACAGGGAGATGCAATTCTTGGAATTGGTGTAGGTGAAGGTGATAACCGTGCTGTAGATGCTGCAACAAATGCAATCAGTAATAAACTTCTTGAAGATACACGTATTGATGGTGCTAAAAACGTTCTTATCGGTATTTTTGGTAACGAGAATGTTGGTATGGATGAATGTGAAGAAATTTCTAAAATTGTAACTGCAAGTGCTGATAAAAATGTCCGCGTATTCTGGGGATTGTACATCGATCCTTCCATGGGAGACAAAATCAGTGCTACAGTCATTGCAACAGGTTTTAATTCTCCAAATGCTGTTATTGCGGCTGAACCTGAAGAAAATACTGTTGAAGAAGATCCGAATACAGCTTCTCCTGACATTATTGGCAGAATTATCAATGGAACAACAAAAACAGTTTCTTCTGAAGTAAATGTACCTCCAGTTTCTGTTGCAAAGCCTGAAGTATTTGAACAGGATTTGTTCGGGGCAAAACAGGAAACTCCAGAGCCTGTTCCTACAGATACAGGTGCTGCCAACAAAGGTGATTTGAGTAATGCACTTGGAAAGTCTGCTTCATCTTACGGTTCACGTGGTTCATGGATCGGAGGTGATATTTCTCGTCCTGCAGCACAGAGAAAAGCTGAAAGAGGACTTTCAAGAACAATTAATTTTGGTGACAGATAATGACAGTAGAAATGCTGCTTCAACAGTTTTATACAGATTTGATTACTGTTGAACGGCTTTCACAGGCAAGTTGTGAAACTTATACGGAATCGGCAAAACAGTTACTTAAATATCTGATTGAAAGTAAAATCAAGCTGAATCTGGTTAATACACAGACACTGCTGTATTTTCTTGTAAAACGCAAGGAGCAGGGATGTGATGACCCCACAATTGCAAAAGATATTGCAGGAATAAGGGCCTTTGGTTCTTATCTTGTGCGTAAGAATTTCTGGAAAGTGAATTATGCCCTTGAAATTGATAAGCCTAAACTTCGCAAAACGTTGCCAAAAGTTCTTACAGTGGAACAGGTTGATAAACTGCTGGAAGTAATTGATGTTTCAACTCCTCTGGGAGTCAGGGACAGGGCTTTATTTGAGCTGATTTATTCCTGTGGTTTACGTATCAGTGAAGCAAGTTCGCTGCTTGTTTCAAACCTTCATCTTAAAGATCAGATTCTGATTGTAACGGGTAAAGGTAATAAGGAAAGGATGATTCCATTTGGCCAGGTTGCCAGGGAAAAACTTGAGGACTATCTTAATAATGTCAGGCCCACTTTGACAAAAGGTAAGGTTGTTCCTGAAGTTTTTCTGAATTACAAAGGTGAACCTATAAGCCGCAAAGGAATCTGGAAAAAATTTAAGGAGCTGGAAGCGATGAGTGGCATCAGTGCAAAAGTTCATACTTTGCGTCATTCTTTTGCAACTCATCTTCTTGCAGGTGGAGCTAATCTGAGGGTCGTTCAGGAATTGCTGGGACACTCTGATTTATCTACAACAACAATTTATACTCATGTAGAAGATTCACTTCTTCGTGAAGGTCACAGACAGTATTTTCCAGGTCATGGAGGAAATAATGAAAAGTGAGAAAAAAGTTTTTAAGACTTCATTTTTTAAGCGTACAATTTTTCTTGTTGCAGTATGTTTTTTTACATTAACAAGCTGTGATAAAAATGCCGGAAAACAGATTCTTGCAGATCGCATTGCCAAAATGGAAGCAAATTCCAACAATCCTGGCAGAACTCCTGAATCTGTCCTTCATGAGATTGAAGAATTTCAGAAAGAATATGATGAACTTTTCGTTAAATATGACAAATTGACAACATGGTATAAGGCTCTTGGAATCCGTTATATGGATAAAGGTGCTTATCGTGATGCCTATAAGGCTTTTCATGAAGCTGCAGTACGAAGCGGTATGGCCAATTACTGGCGCCTTGCCGCTAACTGTGCCGTAAAATATGCTCAGCAGCCTAATGAAGAAAGTGTGCGCAAATACAACTATGAAAATGCCGTTGAGTGTTATGAACAGGCTCTGGCAGAAGATCCAAATCATATTGCTTCTTTAAAGGAACTTGGCGCACTTTATACCAATATTTTTAATAATGGAAAAAAAGCTGTTCCTTATCTTGTAAAAGCCAGTGAATTAAGTACAAAGGATAATAAAATCCTTCTTGATCTGGCACAGGCTTATTACCAGATTGGAGAAAAAGAAAAAGCTGTCGAAATATACGATATCATTCTGTCAAGAATTTCAGAAGATGTTGTAATCAGACAGGCTCAGATTGACGAGAAGAAAATGAAAGAAAATCCAAAATATGTACCTGGACTTTATGAAAATAATCCAGCTGCATATTTCAGGACAATGGCACTTGAAAATAAAAAATTTGTGTTGCAAAATTAATGCATGCAACCAGAAAACGATGAATTCTTAAAGCGTCTGATGATAGCAGACGCTTCTTTTTTGACACTTCAGGAAAAACTCATTTTACAAAAAAATATTGACACCTCATCAAACCTTGCGTTACTGTATATAGAAGATATTTGTAAAATTATACACCGTACCCTGAAACGAACTTCCTGGGACGGAAAAAAATATCTTGAAAAAGCAAAGGTTGCTCTCAAACTGATTGAAACCCTCGGTATAAAATGGACGGCTTTTGATTTAAATGACTATCCTGCAATGTTACGGGAAATGTCAGACAGCCCTTATATGATTTTTTATCGCGGGAATCTTAAAGTACTTGAGAATAAATGTATTTCTGTAGTTGGAACCAGAAGAGCTTCTGTTACAGCCAGAAAATGTGCTGAACAGTTTGCAATGGATGCTGCCAATGACGGATGTACAATTGTCAGTGGCCTTGCTTTTGGAATTGATGTTTGTGGACATAAAGGTGCCTTAAAAGCTTGTAAAGGTGCCACAGTCGGAATTTTGCCCGGTGGAATTGATCAGATTTATCCGGCTAGTCATTCCAGAATTGCGGCACAGATTCTTGAAAAAGGCGGCCTTCTGTTGAGTGAATATACTCCTGGAACTCCTGCGCAGGTCTTCAGATTTGTACAGAGGGACAGGCTGATTGCAGCTTTGAGTTCTGTAACATTAGTTGTTCAGGCTCCTGCTGGAAGCGGTGCACTTATTACTGCACAGTTTGCACTTGATTATGGCAGGGATGTCATGTTTCACAGTGTCTGTTTTAATAAAGAATCGGAATTTCTTAAAGCAATTCGGAATCAGGAACTTGAAGCCGAATCTTTAAAAAAAGATGTTTCTTCAAAACTTGAAAATACTGCAGAACGGTATGTAGAAGACGGTGCTGCAGTTATTGAAAATTATGCTGATTTTGTCAGGTTGCAGAGTGAAAATCCAGGAACGGTGTTCTGCAAAAGAAATGACGGTCAGATTGAATTGTTTTAGTAATTTTATTTTAACTTGTTATAGAGGAAGTTATGGCAAAAAAAACTGAACCTAAAGAAACTACACTTGTAATTGTAGAATCTCCAAAAAAAGCAAAATCCTTTGAGAATTATCTGGGACAGGGATATATAGTAAAAGCATCAATGGGACATCTTATTGACTTGCCAAAATCACGTATGGGTGTAAACATTGATGATAATTTTCAGCCTGAATATATTACAGTTCGTGGACGCGCTAAACTTTTAAAAGAACTTCAGAAAGAAGCAAAAAAGGCAAAACATGTATTGCTTGCTTCCGATCCTGACCGTGAAGGGGAAGCTATTGCATGGCATTTGAATAAAGCCCTTGCTGATAAAACAACTGCCGACATTAAGCGAATTGAATTTAATGAAGTAACTCCAAATGCAATCCGGGAAGCAGTAAAAAAGCCTCGCGAAATTTATGAACCTCTTGTTAATGCACAGAAAGCCCGCCGTGTCCTTGACCGTCTTGTTGGTTATAATCTTTCTCCAATTTTGTGGGAAAAAGTTAAGAATGGTCTAAGTGCCGGCCGAGTTCAGTCTGTAGCGCTCCGATTTATTTGTGAACGTGAAAAAGAAGTAGAATCATTTATTCCTGAAGAATACTGGTCTCTTGAAGGAGATTTTTCAAAAGGTAAGACTCAGTTTACAGCCCAGCTTGTTCAGTACAAAGGCGAAAAACCTGCATTGAAGAATGAAGAGCAGGTTAAAAAAATTATTGAAGAAATGAAGGGAGCTGAGTGCAGGGTTGCCGATGTAAAATTTACAGACAAAACTGTACGTCCAAAGGCTCCGTTTACAACTTCAAAACTTCAGCAGTCTGCAGCCAATCGTCTCGGCTTTACTTCACACAAAACAATGCAGATTGCTCAGCAGCTTTATGAAGGTGTTCAGATTGGTTCAGAACATATCGGTCTTATTACCTATATGCGTACCGACTCTGTACGAATTGCTCAGAGTGCCCTTGAAGAAGTTCGCGAATGGATTAAAGAAAATTATCCAAAAGATCTTCCTGAACAGCCTGTTGAATATGCCGTTGAAAAAAAAGCACAGGATGCTCATGAATGTATCCGTCCAACATACACAAAATACACACCTGATTTTGTAAAAGAATACCTGACCCGTGATCAGCTTAGACTTTATCAGCTTATCTGGGAAAAATTTGTAACTTGTCAGATGGGTAATGCAAAAACACGTACTACAAGCATTGATATTGCTGCCGGAGACGCTTTGTTCCGTGTAAGTGCTTCTAAACTTATTGAAAAAGGTTTCTATAATGTTGTAAAAATCCTTTCTTCAAAGGAAGAAATTACAGGAAAACTTCCAGCTCTTGAAAAAGATGAGATTCTTGACGGAGCCAATAAATTCTATCCTGAACAGCATTTTACACAGGGCCCTGCACGTTATACAGATGCAACAATCGTAAAACTGCTGGACGAAAAAAAGATTGGACGTCCTTCAACTTATGCTCCAATCATTAAAACACTTCTGGACAGATATTACGTTACACGTTCAAACCGTCAACTTGTTCCGACTCTCCTTGGAAAAATGATCTGCGATATTCTCGTTGAAGCATTCCCGAATGTTATTGACGCACAGTTTACAGCCGAAGTTGAAAATCAGCTTGACTCAGTTGAACAGGATGAAATTGTCTGGAACAACATGATCAGTGATTTTTATGGACCATTCATTAAACGCTGTGGAGAAGCTTCTGTTGAAGTTAAGAGCATTAAAGGATTCCTGGATGAACCGACAGACAAGGTTTGTGAAAAATGTGGAAAAACTATGATGAAAAAGCTTGGCCGCTTTGGATTTTTCCTTGCATGTTCAGGATTCCCGGAATGTCACAACACTAAATCAATTTCTCTTGCAAAATGTCCTGTTGACGGTTGTGACGGTGAAATCGTAACACGCAAAACAAAAGGACGGGGAAAAGAATTCTACGGATGTACAAATTATCCTAAATGTAATTTTATTTCTCACTTTAAGCCTCTTGAAAATCAGTACTGTCCAAAATGTAACTGGTTCCTTGTTGAAAAATTTGACAAGAAAAACGGCAGTTACAAATCATGCATCAATCCGGATTGTGACTATCTCCATTCCGCAGATGAAGCCAGTGAAGCTGAAAGTCAGGTTATGGAAAATTCCGGCAGTGATGAATAAAGAACTCAGGAGTATTTGTGATTTTAACTGAATGTATTGATGAATTCCTTTTGTATCTTGAAACAGTAAAAGGCCTTTCTGCAAATACTGTTCTGGGATACAAAAAAGATCTTGAGGTTTTTAAGAATCTAAAATTCATTAATCCGCAGGCTGACATAAAATCTGTTACGGTTGAACAGCTAAGGCTTTGTATAGGCGAACTTTCAAAACAAAAAAAATCCGCTGCGACCATTAACAGATTTTTAGCTGCAGTAAGGTCTTTATTTGCCTATTGCAAAAAATTTAGTTATATTGAATTTAATATTGCCCTTGAAGTAAAAACCGTAAAACTTCCGAAAAAAATTCCAAATTTTATGACAGGTGAGGAAGTGGACAGGATTTGTGCTTCCCCTGAACATCGGGAACTGTTGTGGCAGAAACGTGATACTGCATTATTTGAAATGCTTTATTCCAGCGGCTGCCGAATCAGCGAAATTGCCGGCCTTAAATTAAGTGATTTTAAGAGCGATTTTACAAGTGCCGTAGTTCTTGGAAAAGGAAGCAAAATGCGCAATGTTTATTTTGCACAGGATGCTCAAAGGGCATTGAAAGAATATCTTGAAGACAGGAATAATCGTTTTGGAGATAATAATGTGCTTAATCCAAAAAATCACATTTTTGTTAGCCAGAAAGGAGCTCCTTTGACAACGGAAGGACTTCGTTTTATTCTGTCAAAATATTCTGGAAGTGAAGGGACAAAACATCATATTAATCCCCACGCTTTCCGCCATACTTTTGCAACTTCAATGCTTGCTAATGGTGCTGATGTCAGGATGGTTCAGGAACTTCTTGGTCATTCAAGTATCAGTACGACACAGCGGTATACACATATTTCTTCGGATCAGCTGATTGATTTATATAATCAGGCACATCCCCATGGAGGTAAAAAATAAATGTCAGATAATGAACAGGTAAAAATCAGAAGTACAACAATTCTTTGTGTAAGAAAAGACGGAAAAACTGCAATGGCTGGTGACGGTCAGGTAACTTTAGGAAATACTGTCTGCAAGGGAAATGCCAGAAAGGTTAGAAAAATCTATGACGGCAAAATTCTTACTGGGTTTGCAGGAAGTGTTGCTGATGCCTTTACTCTTCTTGATTTGTTTGAATCTCAGGTAAGGGAATATCACGGGGATCTGACAAGAAGTGCAGTTGAACTTGCAAAAAAATGGCGTACGGAAAGAAGCCTCCAGAAACTTGAAGCAATGCTCATTGTTGCTGATAAAGATAAAATGCTTTTGATAAGTGGTGACGGAAACGTTATTGAACCTGAAAATGATGCCCTTGCAATCGGTTCCGGTGGAAATTATGCTTATTCGGCAGCTCTTGCATATCTTGATTCAGGTGTGCTGGATGCAAAAGAAATTGCAGAACGTTCCCTTAAAATTGCCGGAAATATCTGTATTTACACAAATGGAAACATCGTTCTTGAAGAACTGTAAGAAATAGTTAATAAAGAAAGATAAGGATTGTAATAATAACGAGGAAAAATATGATTAGTGGTTTGACACCTAAGGAAATTGTTGAAAAACTGGACCAGTATATTATCGGTCAGGAAAAAGCAAAAAAAGCCGTTGCTGTAGCACTCCGCAACAGGATTCGCCGCCTTCAGCTTGCAGAAGATATCCGTGATGAAGTTGCTCCAAAAAATATTCTCATGATTGGACCTACAGGGTGCGGTAAAACTGAAATTGCCCGCAGGCTTGCAAAACTTGTAAATGCACCTTTTGTAAAAGTTGAAGCTACAAAATATACAGAAGTCGGATATGTTGGGCGTGATGTTGAATCAATGGTTCGTGACCTTATGGCTGTTGGTATCAATAACGTAAAGCGTGAAATGGAAGATCAACTGAGGGAAGCAAGCGGTCCAAAAGTTGAAGAAAAAATTCTTGACCTTCTTTTGCCTGGAACAGAAGAAAAGAAAACATCTCCCCAGAACGGTGTCATGAATGGTCTCTTTGGCGGAATGTTTGGCAATACACCAAACGGTGACATTAATTCACAGAATCAGGAGCTTGCTGCAAAACAGGCCGAAGATGAAAAGAAAGCTCAGGATAACACTACAAGAGAAAAATTCCGTCAGATGCTCAGGGATGGTAAACTTGAAGACCGTGAAGTTGAACTTACAATCAAGAAAAAGCCTTCAGGACCAAGTATGGAAATTATTGCCGGCGGATCAATGGATGACCTTCAGAACGGAATGATGGAAATTCAGAACATGCTTAACGGCAAGAATACACGCAAAAAGACTATGAAAGTTAGTGAAGCCCGCAAGTATCTTGCAGAAGAAGTTCTTGACAGCATGATTGATCCTGACAAAGTTACAGACATTGCAAAAGAAAGGGTTGAAAATTCCGGAATAATTTTTATTGATGAAATCGACAAAATTGCTGCAAAAAATGCTAATTCCAGCGGACAGGTAAGCCGTGAAGGTGTACAGAGGGATATTCTTCCAATCGTTGAAGGATCTAAAGTAAATACAAAATGGGGTGTTGTAGATACAACTCACATTCTTTTTGTTGCAGCTGGAGCATTTTCCCTTGCAAGCCCTAGTGATCTTATTCCTGAACTTCAGGGTCGATTCCCTCTCCGAGTTGAACTTGAATCTCTCAAAAAAGAAGACTTTAAGCGTATTCTCACAGAACCAAAAAATTCTCTCGTAAAGCAGTATAAGGCTCTTCTTGAAACTGAAGGTCTTACAATAGACATTACGGAAGATGCAATCGACAGAATGAGCTGTCTTGCTGAAGAAGTTAACGGTAAGGCTGAAAATATTGGTGCAAGACGACTTCATACAATTATGGAAAAGGTTCTTGAAGAAATCAGTTTTGATGCAGATGCCCACACAGGTGAAACAATCAAAGTTGATTCTTCATATGTTGATGAAAAACTCAGCGGTCTTGTTCAGAATCAGGATTTGAGCCGATATATCTTATAAAAAATGAAAAGAATTGTTTCTGGTATAATTATTTCCCTGTTATTCCCGGCTTTTTCCCAGCCTGTCCTGCAGTCAAATCAGCAGATAAATCCTGATTATAAAAGGTACTGTGAATGGGCTGAGGAGTATAAACTGGATTATGATTATGCCAGAGCCCTGGACTGTTATTACAGTGCCATTGAAGAATCTCCTCATAATGCTTTTGTTGCCATTAAAGAGTTTTTTAAACTTACTGCAGAATATGACAGGCAGGATTTTACCCAGGCAGGAAACTATGTTTCAGGCGGGGAAACTCAATCTGATAAAGTCAAAAAAAATAATTTAATCTATCTGAATGAATACAAAGACTGGAAATATTACGTAAAGGTAAGTCCACTTAAAAAAGGAGCATTTAATCCGGAGAAAAAGAAATTTGCCTATTCTTTTGATTACAGGGTGTTAAGGGATGGAACTCCAAAAGCAAATTATGTTCAGAAGGCACTGAATATTGAAAACAACCAGATCTGGTATGTTCCTGTTTTTACGGTTAAGACTCTGGAAGGAATGCCTCTTGAAGTTGATGGAATGAATGTTTATGTCAAAGAAGAAGACTGTCCTTCAGTTGATAACAGGATTGTTCGCTTTGGTATTACCAGACTGTACGAATTTTATGATAAGCCTTATGGAACTGAAGTAGTGCAGGCAAAGAAAATTGACGGAAATAAAATCAGTTTTGTTCCCTATGATTTTGAAATTAATTTTTCTGATAATGCAGTCGATAAGGCTTTAAAACTTATGGACAAAAACAAGACTTATGCTTTTGCAAGACTTAAAATGCTGCTGCAGGCAAAAGAGTTTGCTCTTTTTGAAAAAGAACTGAAAGAAAACAAATGCGGAATTGTATTTGAAGATTTTGGAATTCCATTTAAGGTTTATGAATGTGTTAAATACAATCTGATATTATCTGTTTCAACACTGGGACTTGAAAATGATATTCCTGCTGAAAAATACAGCCTCTATGGAATCAGTCCCGAAAGTGGTGCAGATAAAAACGTACGGTATTACACAAAAGGAACTGAACCCAAAAGCCTTAAAAGCGATGATGTAAAAATCTATAAAATTTTTAAAAATCACGAAGCATATCCTGATGAATACTTTCTTGGAAGTGATTTAAACTGGTATCTTGAAAAAACAGGACCTGAGGGTGAAAAAAATTATTTTTGTGTTGAACCTGTGGTACACAAACGATAAAAGGGCGTTACGGGGAATGTGTCCCCGTAGAGAGGGTAGCGGAAAATAAAAAGGGGTTGTCTGTAAAGTGAGTTTTGTGGTTTTGAAAGACTCAGCCACCGCATGAATTTAAGCTTTCATGACAACCCGTTTTTATTTGGAGCGCAGGGAGAGACTTCTCCCTCCTGCAAAATTTATTTCAGAATATTTGCAATTGCACTTCTGTTCCAGCGTTCTGCCATTTGAGATGGTGTTTCGCCAGAAATGTTTTTTGCGTTACGGTCAAGACCAAGTTCTACAAGATGGCGGCAGGTATTTTCATCGGCAAGTCGTGCAGCATAATGGAGAATTGTGTCACCTGTTCTGTCTGCTTTTGTGGAATTATACTTAACAATTGCATCAAGAATTTCGATATTGCCGTTTTTAAAAGCATTTGTAAGGGCACAGTCGCCGCTGATTGTAGCAATAAATGGATTTGCTCCTTTTTCAAGAAGAAGGAATGCATTTTTTTTCTGATTTGTTGAAACTGCAATATTGAGTGGGGTGAGACCTTTCCCGTTACGGATGTTAACAGGATAGCCCATATCAAGAATTTTCTGCATTACTTTTGAGCTTACTTTACGTTCAACCGCAATATGTACCGGTGTGTTTCCGTCTGAATCTACGATTGTAAGGTTTGAACCTAAAACTGCGGCAATGGTTTTTTCATCTGCCTTGAGAACAAGTGAGAAAGGACTGTCACCGTAGCTGTCTCTTGCAAGAGGATTTCCGCCGGCTTCACGAACTTTTGTAATGATTTTGATGTTTCCGCCAAGGGCTGCTTCGTGATAAGCATTACGGCCTGACATTTCCTGAATCTGAGGATTTGCGCCGTTGGCAAGAAGCAGACTTACCATGTATTCGTTATTTGAAGAAATTGAATCCATCAAAACTGTGCGGCCTGTTGCATCTGCTGCATTAATGTCAGAGCGGTTTTTCATCAGAAGAATTGCCATGTCTTTTTTGCTGGAACGGCATGCGTCGCTTAATGCTGTTTTTCCGCTTAAGTTCTGTGCATCAACTTCCATTCCCATGGACAAAAGTGTCTGGGCTGCCTTGAGACTGTTCCATCTTACGGCATAGTGAATTGGCGTGTTTCCCAAGTGGTCGCGGGCAAGATTGCTTGAAACATCTGTCTCAATGCCGCAGCGTACGAGAGTGTTGATTGTATTTGGAGAGTCTGCTTTTACTGCTGAGAAAAGGGCAGATTCTCCGTTTGAATTGACTGCATTGATTTTTGCACCTTTTTCAACAAGATTCATGATTGCATTGTCAAGTTTCCATTCTGCGGCATAGTGGAGAGGAGTGTTTCCTGAACCGTCAGTTGTGTTGAGGGTGTTTGAAGTAATGAGCCATTCCTGGATTTCAGGTCCTTTTGTAAGGGCAATTCTAAGTGGAGAATTGTTTTCTGTGTTTGTTGCAAAAATATCAGCACCTTTTTCAAGAAGAAGATCACCTACGCGGCGGTTATTTTTCTGTACTGTGAGGAAAAGAATTGAATCACCGTTTTTGTTGCGGGCATTTACATCTGCTCCGGTTTCAATAAGGTACTGAATGTATTCAAATGGAGAATCCTTCTGCAAAGCGATGTGAAGGGGTGTATTCCCCTGGGAATCTTTTGTAAGGATGTTTTCAGGTGTAACAAGTGTTTTGAGCATCTGAATGTCAGGGGAATCAAGGGCATAAACAAGTGGAGATTTGCCGTTCTGGTCTTCTGCATTAATATCAGCTTTGTGAGTTGCGTAGAATACTACATGTTTTGTGTTGTTTTTCTCAATGGCAAGGGAAAGTGGTGTAACGCCCTGTTTGTTGCGTTCATTTACTCCTGCACCATGGTTTACAAGAAGTTCAAGAACGTTTACCGGTGCATTCCCCATTGTTGCAACATGAAGAACTGTATCACCGTACATATCTTTTTGTGTTGCACTGGCATTGTACTGCAGAAGTGTTGAATAAACATTGTACTGGGCATCTTCCGGAATAATGAGGAGGAATGGAGATTTGCCGATGGAATCAAGGGCATCAACATTTGCTCCGCTTGAAAGAAGAAGTTTACAGATGTCCGGGCGGCCATAGCGGACTGCTTCGTGAAGTGGTGTAGCACCTGAAATGTCCTGGGCCTGGAGAATGTCTGAAAGTCTTACAGATGTTTTTTCTTTAAGAATGTAGTTTACAACACCTGTATGACCGTTGATTGTAGCAAGGTGAAGAGGTGTCTGTCCGTCTGCAAAACGGATGATCATGTTGTGGGTGCGTACTGCATCTTCAAAGTATGAATAGTCGCCTCTGCAAAGTTCACTGCCGGCAAGAATAAGGTCTGCAGCGATTCTGACACTTGCAGGATCCTGGGCTGCATCAAAAGCCATTTTAAGGGGTGTAACTCCGGCTTTGTTTTTTACATTGATGTCAAGTTTTTTTGAGATACAGTAAGTAATGGCAAGTTCATCTTTAATTGAAACAAAGTAATGAACGAGGGTGTTCCCGTTTTCATCACAAAGTCTGCCTGTAGATGGCGTAATCATGGCATCGTACCATTCGCCGCCTCTTGCGATTGCAAGGGAAAGGGCTGTGTTGCCTTCACCGTCTTTTGCAAAAATACCGGCATCTTTGTCTGCCAGAATTGCAGCACAGTCTAAAAAGTCTGACTTGATTGCGATGTGAAGTGGTGTGTTTCCTTCGCCGTTGACGATGGTAGTGTCTGCACCTTTTACAAGAAGAAACTGAACAAGGTCTGTTTCGTTTACTGATGCTGCAAGATGGAGGGCTGTGTTGCCTTCTGCATCAACAGTGTTAATGTCTGTTTTTGTGATAAAAAGGTCTTTTGCTTCCTGGAATTTGCCTTCTTTAATAAGCTGCTGCACAGATACTTCTTTTGAAGCCTGCATTGAGGTACAGCCTGCAAATGTTACAGTCAGGGCAATAAGGGCAAAAATATTTTTAATTGATTTTTTCATGGTTCCTCCCACAAAATAGCTGTTCTTTTTGATTATCGGCTAAAAAAAATTTGAATTAACTTGTTTTTAGAAGAGTTTTTATTTATCATTTAAATAGTTATTTTTATTCGGAGGATAATTGATTTATGGAAAATTCTGTTAATAAGAGTTCCGTTTCTGAAAAATCAGCATTCATTACAAAAACTTATGGATGGATGACTTTTGCTTTGCTGGTCAGTGCCGTAGTTGCTTGGTTTACTGCGCGTAATATTTTTGAATATTACATTGAGGGTGAATATTTTGTCCGATCTCCAAGTGCTTTTGGCCGTTTCCTCTTTGCCGGAACTGAGGCAATTCCTTTTCCTGGCATTTATATTTTTCTTATTGCTGAACTCATAACTGTAGTTGTTTTCAGTGCCCGTGTAAGAAAAATGACTGTTGGGGGAGCAATTTTTGCCTTTATTCTCTATTCAGCTTTGAGCGGAGTTACTTTGAGCTCGATTTTTGTTGTTTATGAAATGAGCTCAATCGTCAGTGCATTTATCGGTACTGCCCTGATGTTTGGCGGAATGAGTCTTTGGGGATTGATGACAAAAAGAAACCTTAACACTTTTGGTCACTATCTTATGATGGGACTCTGGGGGCTTATCATTACTCATGTTGCAGGCTGGATTGTCAGCTGGATTACAGGAAATCCTCTGACAATGCTTGACCACGTTCTTCTCGTTGCAAGTGCATTGATTTTTACTGGTCTTGCCGCTTATGACAGCTGGAAAGTTGCCAGAACTGCAGATCATGCAAATGGCAGTGATGATTACAAGAAAGTAAGTATTCTTGCAGCTCTTGAACTCTATCTTGATTTTATTAATCTCTTCCTTGCATTGCTCAGACTTTTTGGAAAAAGAAAGTAGGCACTCCTGAGATTTGTGACGGGTGTAAATGACAGACGTTGAAAACATTCAGCTTTTAATTAAAAGAATTTTTGGTGTCAACAAAGATATCAAAAATAAATTGAATACCAACAAATGTATCAGCCCGTTGAATCATAGACCTTACAATTTATTTGCCAGGAATTTCGTTGCCCGTCTGAAACGCCTTAACCTTCAGTTTAAAGACGATAAAAGGACGATCAACGAAATTGCTGACAAAGTTAAAAATATTGGCGAAGCTCACAATTCCCAGTGGGCAGGACCTTATTCTGAACTTGTTGCCCTGGATTTTTATAATCAGTTCAGGGAGTTTTTTAAGCAGACTTACATAAATATCCTTCCCGTAAAAGAGCATCCTTCTTCAATTCCTGCATTAAACGGCCAGAAAGAGCAGCTTGATATCGATTTGTGCCTGCATCTGCGGAATTTTGACATTTTTACAGATGTAAAGTCCTTTAACTGTGTGCATCAGAATATTCTCGATGAAGTTTTTGAGGCTGTTGAAGAATTTGCAATGCTGAGTCTTAAAAAGAGCGTGATGATCGGCGTTGATAACCTTTCGTCAATTGATTATTCCGATGTCAAGCTTCATCTGGGACATGAAAAAAAGAAAATTTACAGGCTTCTGGCTCTTGCCGTTAATGATGATAAACGGCTTGTGGAATATGAATCTCATGACGGAATAAAATTTACATTCAGAATTGAATATTCGGACATGATCAGCACCGTAAAAGAATATTCACCATTTGCCATGGCAGAAGCGTATAAGTACAAATTTCTTGATTACGGATCAAAACTCATCGGGGACGAATATTCGGTAATTACAATGGTACGCAATCCCTGGTTCAATCAGGAAACAGTCGATTTTGGCGATTTTAACAACATGTTTTACAGAAGTCTTGCAAGAAGAACTTTTGTTGAACTGAACAGAATTGAAGAAAGTGCATCAAAATTCAGCCGCTCGTACGGTAATGACGAAATCAAGGTTTGTCACATTGCCCGGAATCTTGCAGGAATTATCTTTATTGATGATAACTCTTCTTTTACAAGAAAACAGCCGCAGCTTTACAATGCCTATTTTTACCTTAATCCCAATTACAAACCGGATAATCCATTAACAATCCGCAACCTGGAAAAATTTTTCAGAAATAATCTGGAATGTCAGATAAAGGATTTTGATGATTTTAAATGGGATAATTATTAGGTTTTTTGTAGTTTGGGCGTTGCGGCTGTCGCCGCCGGGCTCTTGCTGCAAGTCCTCGCTTCGCTGTGGTCTTTCCGCAACGATCCCTAACGCGTCAGCGTTAGGTTGCACACACGTAAAATCTACGAGTTTTGGAACAAAACTCGCAAGGAAGCGAGTGTTATTTGTATTTTTCTTCAAGTGCGGAAATTATTCTGTTTACGGCTTCAAGGTCGGAGGCAGAAAATTTCCGCATTTTTTTTGCCAGTTCCTGATAATCTTTAGTGAAAGAGTGTACTTCGGATTCAATGGATTTGCTGCCGTCGACAAGATATTCCACAGAAACGCCCAGTGCCTTTGCGATTTTGACGGCAACATCAGCAGCTGGCACAGAACAGTTTTCCTTAAGATAATTGCTTAAACTTCCTTTTGAAACAGATGTTAGTGCCGAAAGTTCTTTAAGAGTTATACCTTGATATTCCATCTCATCTTTTAAGTTTTCCCTAAAGCTCATGCAAATTATTTTAAGTAAATTTACTCTGAAAAATTTGAAATAGTCGTAAATGTAATTTATAATATTTATATAGTAGTAAATATACGACTTATCTAAAAAAAACTTTGTAGATTTACTTTAAAGGAATCAAATGAAAAATAGATTGTTTTTGTTTGGATTTTTAATGTTTTTACTGTCTGGAACATTATGTGCAGAAAACAGTGCAGAACCTGACTGGTTCAGAAATCATCGAAAAACCTTTCCTAATTCGGAATATCTGGCTCAACGAGGTTCTGGAAAGACTGCGGAAGAGGCAAAAACAGATGCCGCTTCACAATTGGCCAGATATTTTCACTCAAAGGTAAACGCTAATCTTTCTACAACCATGTCTTCCATTACGGCAGGATCAGCAATTCAGGAAGAAACTCGCGTGATAGATGAAAGAAATGTTTCAAGTGAAGTTGAATTCATCGGCCTTGAGTTTACTGAAAGTTACTTCTACGAAGCAGAAAAAAAATGGTATGCGGTGGCTTTTATTGTTAGGGAAGAAGCATGGTTTCAATACAAGCCAAAAATTGAAGGAGAAAAAACAAAGTTTTACGCCTTCTTAAAAAAAGTAAATGCAGAAGAAGATTCATATACAAAAATCTCTCTCTATAAAAGTGCCTGGAAAGTTTCTGAAGATTTTATGGAAAAGCTTGAATACGGCAGAATCATAAATCCACAGGAAGAAGAAAAATATTCAGCAGATAGAACTGAAATTTCTGAACTTTCGGCAAAAATTGAGGCAGAACAGAAAAAACTGACTGTCCGTGTAAATCTTAAAGGTGATTATGCAAATATTGTAGAGACTGCAATAAAATCGTCTCTTGGAAAATGTGGCTTTGTTGTTGGGGCAAACGGAAATTACACAGCGGATGTTGTTGTTTCTTCAAATCCGGTTGATGAAAATCCTCTGGCAATTTATCCGGCTGTCATCGTAACAGTAAAAAACAGCAGAGGAAAAGCAATCTATTCTTATGAGACAAAACTGATTGATAAAACAATCGCTTATACATTGGAAAATGCCCAGAAAAAAGCTTTTCCAAAACTGGCGGAAAAAATAACTCAGGAAATTAATTTTTAATACTGAAGGAGAATCTTTATGAAAAAAACAATTACAACTTCATTGACAGCTGCTGTTTTAGTTGCGGCATTTGCTTCATGTGGATCGACACAGTCTGTAACAAAAGTAGGTGAGCTAGAACCAGTTATCATTCGTGAAACAAATATAGTGGAAGCTCCACCTGTGGTTCGTGAACCAGTCAAACAGGATCCTGTGAATAAGGTTTATGTTCCATCTGCAGATGAGGCTGATAAAGTCATTGTTGTTGACTGGACAGACAGAACTCTTGGTGAGATTGCCGCCCCAACATGGTTGAAGAATATGCGTCGTGGAAACAGTGACACTTTTAAGCAGGAGTGGAGTATCGATTCAAATCGAATTGTAAAAGCTTCGTATGCTGTTGGAAAAACTGAAGCTTCAGCCCAGGCGTTGAGTCGTGCAGGTTTTGCATATGCACAGGCCGCTGAGTTGAATCAGAAAGTTATCGGTCGTGTAGGACAGGGGTTGAATGATATGGGGCAGCTTGAAGCATTGTATGTTGCTGCCAGTGAAACAAAAGCAGATATGACTGGGCTCAGGGAAGAAACTGGTTTTTGGCAGAAAGTCCGAACAATCAAGGCTGGAACCGGAGAAATTTCAGAACAGTATATGTATTACACAATCTATTCTATGGATAAAAACACATGGGATGCACTGTGCAAAAAATATCTCATGGACATTATGGGAACAGAAGGTCTTGAGACAGCAACCCAGAAAAAGATCGGAGCACTTTTCAGTGAAATGAAAGAAGACTCAGATAAAAAAGATGCACAGAAAGCTGCGGAAGAAAAAGCACTGTATGATGCACAGATGGCTCGTCTCGAAGCAGAAAAAGCAAAATCAAATGCCGAAGCGACTAAAGCAAATTTAGAAAGTAAAAAAATGACACCACAGGAAGCCCAGACAAAAGAAGCCGTAGAGAAGGCCAGTGAACTGGAAAGCTTTTTGATGTAATAAGGAGGAAATAGAAATGAAAAAAATCTTAACTTTTTTACTTGGCAGCTTGTTTTCAATTTCACTTTTTGCACAGACAAAAGTTGAGGTAAAGAAACTTGGTAAAACACTGGAATCAAACAAGGATTCCAATGCAGCATTCACCTGCGAACTCAGTTTGGGAGGAATGCAGGTATTGAATGATGGAACTGTATCGTTACCAGATCTTGCAAAGAAGAAGGTAAAGATTGTTTCAGGTATGGATATGACTAACATTTCAGAGCGAATTTCTTTTGCCAAAAAAGTGAAGTTTAATATAACTTTTAATGCAAAAGATTTGTCTCAAAAAATCAAAGTTTACGCAATTACTAATATTGATGGAATAGAGTCTGTTGCTGAATATAATGCTCGTCTTGCAGAAGAAGCAAGGATTGCAGAAGAAAAGCGCAGGGCTCAGGAAGAGAAAGAACGCAGAGAAAGAGAACGTCTTGAAAATCTTACAAAGCTTCCTGTTCAAGTTGTCAATCAGGAAACAATAAATGTTGTGGGCTCCGAAGCGGCGTGGCTCCCAGGACAGATTCAGGACAAGTTAAAGTCAAGTCTTCAGGAACATTTGGGAATGAAGACTGTTGTTGATTCAAAAATCAGAAGCTGCTGTTAAAAAACTTCAGGCAGAAAGTGAAGGTGCTGGTCGTGATGAATCTACAGCCATAGAATTTGGAAAAATCACTACAGCAAAATTCGCGTTGTTCACAAAACTTCGTAAAACAGGCTCTGGTTATACAATCAGCATTGACTTTACAGACTTGACAACCGGCGAACAGCTGGCAAGTGCAACTTCAAAAGAATATTCAAAAGCAGAATATCTTTATGGTTCAACTGGTGCAGTAGATGAACTTACCCTTGCACTGGCAAATAAGCTTGGAATCCAGCTGTCAGACCTTAACAAGAATCTCCTTACATCAGGTTCTGCAAGCTTTTCTGTAGATGAGCAGCTGGCTCTGGCAAAACAGAATGAGGCTCAGTTCAACAGAATGATGCGGGATTACGATGACGAGCTTTCAAAGCTTATGACTACAAACGACATCAATGCAATCCAGAACAAGAACAGAATTGAAGCAGAAAAAGCTCTTCTTGTAGAAAAACAGAATGCAGAAAAGAAACGCCAGGAAGAACTTATGGCACAGATGGCAAGAGCAAAAGAAGATGAAAAACTTGAAGCAGAACGTTCTATAGCTCTTAAAACCCAGCGTGACAAGATGGCAAAAGATGCCGCCGCAAAGGCAGCAGAAGTCCGTAAGCTCAAAATGGCGAAGCAGGGCGTTCTTGGTCAGATTAATGTAATTGAATCAAAGAAAAAAGCTCTTGTAGAAATAAGGGAGCGTGTAGAGGAACGTTCCGTAGATCTTTACATTCAGCTTGAACTGGATAGAGAGAGTGAAGAAGAACGTATTCGAAATAAGAAATACTCCACAGTAGAAGTTGGAAGTGATGGAAATCCAACTACCCAGGCAAAACAGCGTCGTGAGAATCAGGTAATAAAGAGTTATGAAGATTTAACAAACAAATTCTTTGCAGACTGTGATGCAGTAAAGAAAGCAACAGCAAGTCAGGATGCTGCACTCCTTGCAGAAATACGTGCAGACCAGAAGACTCTTGCGACAATCCGAACTGTTTCTTCCATGCGGGATGAGCTTAAAGTAAGTTACGGTAGATATGAAGGAAGCAAGAACGGATGGAATGCATATCTTTCATTGTATTCTGACGGTATTCTGCTTTATACAGATAACTTCATTGTAAATTATGAAGCCCTAAGAGGTAAAAAAGCACCAGACATGGCAACAGAATTGGATGATGCTGTAATTGAAGAATATACAAACAATGTGGACATGTATAACTCGCTCCTTACTCGTGGTGACCCGATTATTTACTTTGAAATTGATTACAATGTAACTGCAGAAGGTGATGACAAACCAAGCCAGTATAAGTTTAATTTTTCAAAGATTCGTGTAATCAATACAGTAAGTGGCAAGGTTACACAGACAAGTGTCTTGAACAAAGTGCAACCTCGTACAATGAAACCTGAATGGGATTTACGGGAAATTGTAGGAATTGTACAAGAGTTTAAGAGATTTCAGAGTAAAGCTTATAAGTGGGATATCTTGAAAATGCAAGAATTGTCACAAAGAAAGAATATTGCTTATGAAAAACTCTTATCTGATTACATCGATAAAGAAGGAGATTTTTATAGAGGAAAAAAAAGACTCGAGGAAGAAGAGAAAACTTATAATGATTTTATAAATACTTTTGTTAAGCTACCTGGGAAAAATATAAAAATTCAGAAAACAGAAGTAACCCAGAAATTATATACATCTATTATGGGCAGAAATCCAAGTAGGTATAAAGGTGATAACAACCCTGTAGAATGTGTAAGCTGGTATGATGCAATTTATTTCTGTAATAAGCTTAGTGAAAAGTTCGGTTTTACACCTGTATATGCAGTTGATGGAAAAACAGACGTGACAACATGGAATTATACGACTAATTATAGGACTTATTCTATTTATATAAGAGGTAATGTGACACAGAATACAAATGCAAATGGATTCAGACTTCCAACAAAAGAAGAATGGGAGTATGCCGCAAGAGGCGGAGAGAATTATACGTATTCAGGTAGCAATAACCTTAACGAAGTAGGGTGGTATGAAGCTAACAGTGGAGACAAAACACATCCAGTTGCACAGAAGAAAGCAAACGGTTATGGACTTTATGACATGAGCGGTAATGTCGAAGAGTGGTGTTGGGTTGACTACTACTCCGACAACTACTGCCTTTACTGTGGTGGCAGCTATGTCGGCTTCGACCTCCACTGCAAGGTGGACAGCAGAAAAGGCTGCATCGCTGACGAACAGAGCAGTTGGGGTGGCTTCCGCATTGTCTGTTCCGCTTCTAACTAGCAGGAACGAGCGTAGCTCACAGCAGTACGGCACATGCAGGCGGTAAGCCGGAATGGGCAGTACTGCTGTGAGCGGAGCGAGAAAATTTCAAAGTAATAGATAAAAATTAAGTAGAGGTTTATATGATTGAAACAGTAGCAAATTTAATTGATTACTTATCACTAAAATTGAGAATAACTAATGATAAATTTGAAATTCTCGATTCAAATGGAAAACCAGCAAGAATGGGAATGCCTTTGGTTGATTTAATGAAAGAATATGGTATGGGCAATGAAAAGGTTATAGAAGGCATTGTTAGATGCCCAAATAAAGATTCTTGTAAGACTGAAGTGGAATATTTTGTTTCAGAAAAATGTAATTTACCTGATGGCTGTTTTATATTAAAGGTAAATACAGGTACAAAATTTGGAAATATACAAGGGTAAAATATGGAATATTTGAAAAAATTATTTGATAGACCGTGGAAAATTCAATTCAACAACAACGACAACAACTGCAAGGTGGACAACAGGAACAACATCAACGCTAAGACCAGAACAACAACATTGGCTTCCGAATTGTCTGTTCCGCTTCTTGTAGCTCTGCAATAAACATGAATTGTCAATTTTGCAGAACCGGTTTATTCCTGTAAAGCTCTGTAATGAGATTCCGTATAAAATTCGGAAACACAGCGAGTCTTTACAAATCATAACTTTGGCTATGTTGTGCTGGTAACGGTAAAAAATGTACGTGAACGTTCAACATAGCATTTTTTTTATGAAGCGTGCTGACAATTTATTTTGACAAATAACAGATTTAGAAAATTTAAAAACCGCCTATTTAAAATCGTTAAGAGGTAAAAGATATACTCCAGCTGCTATAATTTTTGGGAACAGGCTGGATGAAAATTTATATAATTTAAAGATTCAGCTTGAAAATGAAACTTATAAGCATGGTACATATCGTCAGTTTAAAATATACGATTCCAAAGAAAGGATAATAACAGCTGCCAGCTTTGAAGACAGAATAATTCATCAGATTATTGTCATGAAAATGAATCTGACATGTTTAACAGATATAATAGCATGTTCTCTTACTTAAAAATTTGTAAAAATATGTATAATGTTCATGGATATTTCTTCAATAAAATAAGAAAGAATGCCTAGGATAAAAGGACTCAGTGAATACTTGATTCGTTTTTATAATGCTTTTCGAAACGAGTCTAAAAACATGCAGTTGTGATAATCAATCAAGATTGACCATAAACTGATTGTACTGTATGCACCGCTTCATAAGTGGCCAGCTTCCGTTATGCTTTTATGAAAAGCCTGCTTCAACCAACCACGGGAGCAGGCTTTTTTTGTTCTCAATAATATATACAAAACTGATTCCCTCATCTGGGCGATTGTGTCACACAAAGAAGATTTAGCTGCTGCAATGCAGAAAATATATTATAAATCGCTAACACGTATATTGTTGCACATTAACACTGTTGTTTTGGTTTAATACGCAATAGCTTGCTTATTAATTTATAGTAATGTATATTTGAATCAAGGATTATTGAATATGCAGGAACTTACATCACAGGCTATTCTGGCACAAATTACAGAACGTGTAAAAAAATACAGGGTTGATATGAATCTTACCCAGGAAGAGTTTTCCCAAAAAGCAGGTATTTCATTAAGAAGCGTTACAAACTTTGAAAGTGGTGCTGATGTTAAACTCACAAATTTTATTAAAATCTTAAAGGCACTGGAGCTTGCAGATAATCTGGAGATTCTTGTTCCAGATGTCAGAAAGAGACCCTCTAGTTTTCTGGTGAGCGAAAAACAAAAGAAAAGAGTCAGAAACAGCAACAGGAAAGATGAAAAAAGCACATTCAGTTGGGGAGATGAGAAATGATAAACACTGCGGAAGTTTTTCTCTGGGGTACAAGAATTGCAATAATTCATTTAGAGCCGGATACTACAACAGTTACCTTTGAATATGACAGGAATTTTTTGAAAAGCAACATTCAGGTTTCTCCGCTAAAAATGCCTCTGTCAAACCGATTGTATTCATTTCCGAACCTTGATTTTCAGTCTTTTCACGGACTTCCGGGACTTTTAGCGGATTCTCTTCCTGATAAATTCGGTAATGCAGTTATAAATCAATGGCTTGCTTCTTTGGGTAAAACAGAAAGAGATTTTAATGCTCTAGACAGACTTTGCTACACCGGTAAACGAGGGATGGGCGCTTTGGAGTTTCAGCCTGCAAATTCTGAAAATCCTGATATCAATGATAATGTAAATGTTTCAGAGATGGTTCAATTCGCATCTGATATTCTTGCAAAAAGAGAATCTGTGAAACTCACAGCTTCACAAAAACTTACATACAGCCAGTTACTTCAGATTGGAACATCAGCTGGAGGAGCCAGGGCAAAAGCAATCATTGCATGGAATGAAAAGACAAATGAAATCCGTTCTGGACAACTTCTTTTAGACAAAGACTTTGATTACTGGCTTATGAAATTTGATGGAGTCCAGAAAAACGGCGACCATGGACTTGAAGACTATGTAGAATACACTTTGATTGAATATGTTTATTACAAAATGGCAACTGCGGCAGGAATTCAGATGAACGAATGCAGAATTTACTCTGAGAATGGCAACAATCACTTTATGACAAAACGCTTTGACAGGGTAAATAGAAAAAAACTCCATATGCAGACATTAGGAGCACTTGCACACATAAATTACAATGAACCAGGACTTTGCAGTTATGAACAGGCTGCAAGTTATATGAGAGAATTAAATCTGTCTGCCAGCGAAATAGAACAGTTTTTCAGAAGAATGGTTTTCAATGTTCTTGCCGTTAATCAGGATGATCATGTAAAGAATGTTTCATTTTTGATGGAAAAGTCAGGAAAATGGAAATTGTCGCCTGCTTATGATATTACATTTTCTTATGATTTGAAAAACAGATGGCTTAGTGCACATCAAATGTTGATTAATGGGAAAAAAGATCATATAAAACTTGATGACATAATAACTTGTGGCAAGAATATGGATATTTCGCTTCCACGAATCAAATCCATAATTTCAGAAGTAAGAGATACTGTTTTGAAATGGTCTCAATTTGCTGCTGAAACTGGAATCAGAAAAGAAACTTACGAAGGAATCCAGACAATAATTTCGGCTACATTTAATGAAGTTTTTGAATAATTGAATAAAATGCTTTTGTTCTCTCAATCTATTTCTTGAAATATATCAGCACGTCAATAATCAAACCCGAAATCAAGACACAAAGAGCCACTTTCTCATAAATCGTCATAATGCGTAATTTATACTTGACTAACCTGACTAAGTGAATTGTGTTATTTATATCAAACTTGACTAACTTGACCAGTTTTTTTTGATTGAGGTGTTTTATGTGTAAGGTGAATGTTTTAGAGGCTGGAATGAACCTTACTATTTTATTGTGTGACTGTTGATTTTTGTGCACTGTTCAATTTCATATCTTTCACTTTACGCAATAATCTTAAAAAGATATAATTTTAAAGCTTCGTTATGGGGCGTTGCGGGGTGTCCCCGCAGAAAGGGTAGCGTAATAAACGGCAGTGTGCTGCCGGTTATGAAGCGCAGGGGAAAGCTTTCCCCTCCTGTATTTTTTAGAGGTATAAAAATGGCAAAAAAATCTGACAACGCTTGCAAAGGCACTGCACGTGCTCCACATCGTTCACTTTATTATGCATCAGGCTACACTGATGAAGAATTGAACCAGCCAATGGTTGGTATCATCTGTGCTAAAAACGAGCTTATTCCAGGCCACATCGAACTTGACCGTATTGCAGAAGCAGTAAAGGCTGGTGTTCGTATGGCTGGCGGTACTCCAATTGAATTTCCTGCAATCGGTGTTTGTGACGGTATTGCCATGGGACACGAAGGAATGAAATATTCTCTTGTAACTCGTGAACTTATCGCTGACTCTGTTGAATGTGTTGCAAAGGCTCACCAGTTTGACGCTCTCGTTATGATTCCAAACTGTGACAAAATCGTTCCAGGTATGCTTATGGCAGCTGCACGTCTTGATTTGCCAACTGTATTTGTTTCTGGCGGTCCAATGATGCCTGGTCACTTGCCAGGAAATGATCCTTCAAATCCTTATTCTGGAAAAAATCTTTCACTTACAGATATGTTTGAAGCTGTCGGTGGTCTTGCTGTTGGTAAAGTTACAGAAGAACAGCTTCGTGAAATGGAAAATTACGCTTGTCCTGGCTGTGGTGCATGTTCAGGTATGTTCACAGCAAACTCAATGAACTGTCTTACAGAAGTTCTTGGTCTTGGTTTGCCTGGAAACGGAACAATTCCTGCTGTAACAGGCCGCCGTATTCAGCTTGCAAAACACGCTGGTATGGCTGTAATGGATTTGTACAAGAAGGGAATCACAGCCCGTCAGATGATGACTGCTGAAAACTTCAGAAACGGTCTTGCCGCTGATATGGCTCTCGGTTGTTCTTCTAACACAATGCTTCATCTTCCTGCAATCGCTCACGAAGCTGGAATTGAAATCGACTTGCACGAAGTAAACGAAATTTCAAACAGAACTTCAAACCTCTGTCACCTGGCTCCTGCAGGTCATACATTCATGTGTGAACTTGACGATGCCGGCGGTGTTCAGGCTGTTCTTGCAGAACTTGCAAAGAAAAACCTTATCAACACAAGCCTCATTACCGCAACTGGTAAAACTATT
>JAZLKD010000048.1:0-2772 GCA_045597415.1 Treponema sp.
CCGATGGTCGCTAATTTAAACTAAATCTTTAAACTAACCCTTGTTTTAACTGAATTAGGGTAGTCTAAACTGTATTGCAAAGTGGAATTTCCTGTGCTATTATCAAGTTATTGCAACTAATTGAATGATGTTGATTTGAACGGGGACTTTTTTGACCTTCTCATAACCCGGAGGCCGCAGGTTCGAGTCCTGCCCCCGCTATAACAAAGATTAAAGCTCACACTTTTTAGTGTGAGTTTTTTTTTGCTCAATAGAGTTTCCAGTAACAAAGTTTGCTAAGGGGGCAGGACTCGAACCGTAGAGAGCGACCCAAAAAAGGCGAAAACATGGAGCGTTTTTGGGGGAACTGCGACAGGACGTCGCAGTTAGCGAACGAAGTCGCCGTGGAGGGAGCAGACAGGACGTCTGCGACTATAACGGTGAGTCCTGCCCCAGCTATACGAAAGCTTCACTAAATGAAGTGGAGCTTTTTTTATTTAACTTCAGTTATCATCACAAAAGCACAGGATCTCCCAATTACAACAAAGCAAGAAAAAAACAATAATTTCGCCATACTTTTTACTCTCTTAAAAAACTAAACTACCTCCGTACACAGGAGGCATTAATGAAAAAGAATCTCTCAACAAAATTTCGTCTGACACAAAATGCAGTTTTGATGGACACTGTAAAAAGCCGACTTACAGATGCTGCCACTTCAACTGTGCCAGAAATTCTTTCAAGACTGGGTTCAAGACTTACAGGTTTAAGTGAAAATGAAGTTCGTGAACAACGAAGCCACTTTGGTAAAAATGAAATAACTAAAGGCAAAAAGAAAAGTCTTGGGCGCCGCATTGCAGAAGCTTTTATAAATCCCTTTACGGCAATTTTGATAGCTCTTGCTCTTGTTTCTGCTGCAACCGATATGATTTTTCCAGCCCTCAGTATGCTCGGGAATACACCAGAAGATTTTGATCCTCTCACAGTCATCATTATTCTGACAATGGTTATTCTTTCTGGTACTTTGCGTTTTGTACAGGAATCAAGAAGTGGTAATGCAGCAGAAAAACTTCTTGCAATGATTACCACAACCTGTACCGTTACCCGCCGCAATCAGCCAAAAATGGAATTGCCTTTGGACGAAGTTGTTCCCGGTGACATTATTCATTTAAGCTCAGGAGACATGATTCCCTGCGATGTTCGTATTCTTGAAGCAAAAGACTTTTTTGTAAGCGAATCAAGTTTAACTGGCGAAAGTGAAGGAGTTGAAAAAAATTCTGAAAAATCTGATGGGAAAGACCAGCTTACAGATTACAAAAATCTTGCCTTTATGGGATCTTCCGTAATTTCTGGAAGTGCTGTTGCCGTGGCCGTTACAACTGGTGACACAACTTTGTTTGGAACAATGGCAAAAAACATCAGCGAAGAAAGTGTGGAAACAAGTTTTTCAAAAGGCGTTAATTCTGTTTCTTGGGTTTTAATCCGCTTTATGTTTGTAATGGTTCCTGTAGTTTTTGTGATAAACGGAATTACAAAAGGCGACTGGCTTCAGGCTTTCCTGTTTGCAATTTCTATTGCAGTAGGTCTGACTCCAGAAATGCTTCCTATGATTGTAACAACTTGTCTTGCAAAAGGCGCAGTTAGTATGAGCAAGAAAAAGACCATCGTAAAAAACCTGAACTCCATTCAGAACTTTGGTGCAATCGATATTTTGTGCACAGACAAAACTGGAACTTTGACTCAGGACAAGGTTATTCTTGAATATCACTGGAATACTGACGGAACTGAAGACACACGAATCCTCCGTCACGCATATTTGAACAGCTACTTCCAGACCGGCTACAAAAATGTAATGGATCTGGCAATCATTCATAAAACTGAGGAAGAAGAAAACAGCAATCCGGAACTTCTGGACTTAAGTGAAAACTACGAAAAGGTAGATGAAATTCCATTCGATTTTACACGCCGCCGACTTTCTGTTGTTGTAAAAGATCGTAACGGCAAAACTCAGATGGTAACAAAAGGTGCTGTGGAAGAAATGCTTGCAGTTTGTTCTTTTGTGGAAATGGACGGTGAAGTTCGTGCCATTGATGATGAAGTAAAACAGCGCATCCTAAAAACTGTAGATGATTTCAACAACGACGGTTTCCGTGTTCTGGCTCTTGCTCACAAAACAAATCCATCTCCTGTTGGAAAATTCAGTGTGGAAGATGAAAAGGACATGGTTCTTCTTGGCTACCTTGCATTCCTTGATCCGCCAAAAAAATCTACAGCAGAAGCAATCCGCGCCCTTAAAAATCACGGAGTTGAAACAAAGATTCTTACAGGCGACAACGAAAAAGTTACCCGCACAATCTGCCGTCAGGTTGGATTAAAAGTAAGCAACATGATTCTTGGAAGCCAGCTTGAAAATATGAATGATGAGGAACTTTCCCGCGTTGTAGAAAAAACACAGGTTTTTGCAAAACTTACTCCAGATCAGAAAGCCCGTGTTGTAACTTGTCTCCGGCAGAACGGACACACAGTTGGCTTTATGGGAGACGGAATTAACGATGCCCAGGCCATGAAAGTAAGCGATGTTGGAATTTCTGTAGACAGCGCAGTTGATATTGCAAAGGAAAGTGCAGACATCATCCTCCTTGAAAAAGATTTGATGGTTCTGGAAGAAGGAATTGTAGAAGGTCGCAAGACTTATGCAAATATGATTAAGTACATTAAAATGACCGCAAGTTCTAACTTTGGAAACATGTTCAGTGTACTTGCCGCTTCGGCTTTGCTTCCGTTCCTTCCAATGAT
>JAZLKD010000049.1:0-23006 GCA_045597415.1 Treponema sp.
CCAGTACCCTGCTGAATTCCTACAGGAGTAACTGTATCTTCGGTAGCAGGAGTACCAGCTAATTTTAAGTTCTGATACATTAAATCTTCGAATTCAACACGCTGCTGTTTATAACCAGTGGTATTAACGTTTGAAAGGTTATGTGAAATTGTATCCAGATTTGACTGCTGACCGTTCATTCCTGTAGCAGCTGTCCATAAACTTCTTACCATTTTTTACTCCTGATTATCTTAATGTAGCAACACGGCTCCACAGTGTGCTCATCATACTGTCTTCACTCTGAATTGTTTTCTGGCTGGCTTCGTATGCCCTGTTCACCTCGATCATACGAACCATTTCATTAACAACATTAACATTACTTGTTTCAATATATCCCTGCATCATTCGCGGACGCTCATTTCCTTCTGCGATATAAGCTTCTCCAGAAGTTTTTGTTGGATACCACATGCTGTTACCCATTTTTTTAAGATAACGTTCATTGTCAAACCTTACGATTTTAATACGGTCAACAACTTCACCTTCATGATTTGTGATGATACCATCTTCATTAACAGTGAATTTATCATCTTCAAGATGAATAAAACCATTTTCACCCATAAGCGGATAACCGTCTTTTGTTTCAAGAATTCCTTCTTTTCCTAAAAGAAAATTTCCGTTTCTTGTATATCGTTCACCCAGTGGAGTTTCAACTGCAAAAAAACCTTCTCCGGCAAGGGCAATATCAGTTTTTGCTTCAGTTCCACGGAATGATCCCTGTTCAAACTGAGTGTAGTTTTCGTTTGTTTCTACACCAAGCCCCAGTTTTCCGATTATTGGAGCAGCATCTGCTGAACCCATTGGAGTCATATAAACTCCGTCTGCATCAATTCTTCTCAAAAGAAGTTCACTGAACGATTTGTTTACAGTTACATCTCTTTTGAATCCTGCAGTATCTACGTTTGCAAGATTGTTCGAAATTGTATCAAGCCTGTGCTGCTGTGCATTCATGCTGCTTGAGCCAATATACCATCCTCGAATCATAAATCCCCCTTAAATGAATTTTTCCCACCCTTTGCAGGTACAGACAAAAAAGTCCGTTATTTTATTATCGGTATCTGAAAATTATTGTTTAGAAAATTAAATTTAATTTGTATTTTGTAATTAGACTGTTATAATAAAAATGTATGAAATTTTACTTTAGCACTTTGTTTTTCTTTTTTTCTTCTTTCCTTTTTGCTTCAGGAACTCAATTTGCTATTGAAACAAAAGTTTATCGCGATCCTGTTACTTATATTGCCATAATTTTCTGTGCCCTCATTTGCTTCTTTGTTACCTGGACATCAAGAATAAAAAACCGGCACATGGCAAACCTTTCTTATATTGATGAACTTACAGGATTATTCACTCCAAAAAAATTCAAAGCTGAAGTTTCTAAATTATTAAAGTCAAATCCTAAAAAAGAATTCTCCATGGTCTGCATTGACATAAATAAATTCAGATACATCACGCAATCTTACGGTTCAAGCATCGGAAATTCTATCCTGGTTGAGCTTTCAAATACAATTACAGCTGTAAGTCCTCAAGGTTCCATCGTCTGCCGCAATTTTGCCGACAATTTTTCAATTCTGCTCAATACCACATCCCGCAGCATCATTGAAGATTATGTTGTAAATATGACAGACATCAATAAATCAATTTCAAAACTTTTACCTTCCCATTACGCCATTGAATTCAACGTAGGCGTTTATAAAATTACAGATCCAGATGAAGATATTCAGAAAATAATGGATAAGGCAAACGTAGCCAGAATTGAAGGAAAAAAATCCATAGATCCAAGGCGGATCTCCTTTTTTGAAGAGAATATGGGAAGTTCCACCAACAATGAAAAAAATATTACCTTTGACATGAACAGGGCTTTTGAAAACAATGAATTTGTAGTCTATTATCAGCCGAAATTTGATTTTAAAACATCAAAAATCATAGGTGCTGAGGCTCTCGTACGATGGAATCATCATAAAAAAGGATTAATTCCACCGGGAGAATTTATTCCTGTTTTTGAAAAGAACGGTTTTATTGCAAAAATCGACTCCATGGTTTTCGAAGGTGTCTGCAAACTGATTGACCGATGGAATAAAAAAGGCACTGATACAAATCCATCAACACCAATTACAATTTCCTGTAACTTAAGCAGAATCCAGCTCTACAACCCTTATGTTGTTCGGGAATATTCTGCAATAGCATCAAAATATGCAATATGGCCAAGTCAGGTTGAAATAGAACTTACCGAAAGCCTTATGATGGACAACAAAACACGCCTTATAAAAGTTATGAATGAAATCAGAAAAGCAGGTTTCAGTATTTCTGTTGACGATTTTGGTTCCGGTTTTTCTTCACTTTCCCTGTTAAAGGATATTCCTGCGACAGTTTTAAAACTTGACAAGGAATTTCTGGCCAACGATTCTGACAAGGAACACATTATCATTGATTCAGTTATAAATATGGCTAAAAAGCTTAATATTACGACAGTAGCCGAAGGTGTTGAAGATGAAAAACAGAAGAACCTGCTGAAGGATATGGGATGTGATATTGCACAGGGATTCTTCTACGCAAGGCCGATGCCGGAAAAAGAATTTGAATTGCTTCTGGAAAAATCTTTTTGTTAAAAAGTTTGCTCTATCGAAAATTCAGATTTATAATAAATATGTAGGATTTAAAAATATATTAGGAGAAATTATATGACAACTAAAGAACCACGTGTAATCGCCATCATTCTTGGCGGTGGAAAAGGAACACGACTTTACCCTCTTACAAAAGAACGCTCAAAACCTGCAGTTCCTTTTGGAGGACGTTACAGAATTGTAGATATTCCAATTTCCAACTGTATTAACTCTGGATACAATAAAATTTATCTTCTCACTCAGTTCAATTCTGCATCTTTGCACCACCATATTACACATACTTACAATTTTGACCATTTCAGCGGTGGTTTCGTTGAAATTCTTGCTGCAGAACAGACACTTGAACATTCGGGCTGGTTTGAAGGAACTGCTGATGCCGTACGCAAAAATATGGTTCACTTTAAATCACAAAATCCTACTCATTACATCATCCTTTCAGGTGACCAGCTTTATCGAATGAACCTTAAAGATTTTATGAACAGTCACATTGAAAGCGGTGCTGATATTACTATTGCTACAACAGCTGTTAACCGCCATGATGCAAGTGGTTTTGGTATTATGCAGATTGACGGCGACAAAAAAATCACAGCATTCCAGGAAAAACCAGCTCCCGAAAAAGACATTTCTGACTGGAAAATTCCTGAAAGTTCACGTGGCGACCTTCCAACAGAAAAAGAATATCTTGCATCAATGGGTATTTACATCTTTAATGCAGATGCAATGGAAGAAGCTTTAAACAACGACTTTACAGACTTCGGTAAAGAAATCATTCCTCGTTCCATCAAGAACAAAAAAGTTAATTCTTATATTTTTGACGGCTACTGGGAAGACATCGGTACAATCCGTTCATTCTACGATGCAACTCTTGACCTTACAAATTATGACCCTGCGTTTGACCTTTACGATGCTGATGAACCAATTTATACTCATCGCCGTAACCTGCCTCCATCAAAAATCAATGATGCTACTATTGAAAATTCATTGACTTCAGATGGTTGTGTAATCAGTAAATGTTCTCTTAAACGGTGTGTAATCGGTGTACGTTCACAGATTGAAGTAGGAACTGAACTTGACGGTGTTATTACAATGGGATCTGACTTTTATGAAAATAAAGAAACAAGAAGTCAGAATGCAAAAGATGGAAAACCAAATATCGGTATCGGTAAAAACTGCAAGATTGCCAAGACAATCATAGATAAAAATGCAGCCATCGGGGATAACGTAAGAATCAACGTTGACGGAAATGAATACGAAGACGGCGATCACGGTTTATTCTACTGCGCAGACGGAATTATTGTTATCAGAAAAGGTGCTGTAATTCCTTCAGGAACAGTAATCTAATACATGTCAATGTATGACAAACTGGGCGATTTGCTCAACGAAGCTCTCGAAAGTGGTGACATTCCTTCAAAAGAACAGTTATATGTATCTGAAGAAGTTAAAACTGCTTTTGAGAGCTTTGGTATTTCAATGAACTTTACTTACGATGAAGCAAAAAAAATCTATCACGAAAAGCTTCATGCCATCCATCCTGATAAAAACGGTTCAAAAGAAGCAACTGCTAAATTGATTGATAACTGGCACATTCTTCAGGATTATTACGAGGGCAAAATTAAATAATCTTTTATTCAATTCCGTATTCTTCAAGTTTGCGATGAAGTGTTTTTCGACCGATTCCAAGAACATCAGCTGTTTTGGACTTGTTTCCTTTATTAAAAACAAGATTCTGTTGGATGATGATTTTTTCCGCCTCTTCCATTGTTATACCGACAGGAATTGTAATTCCATTTTCAATTCCCTGTCGTGTAATAGACGGTGGAAGATCTTCCACAGTAATTTCATCTCCTCCAGCCATAACTACAGAACGTTCAACACAATGCTGCAGTTCCCTGATATTTCCAGGCCAGTCGTATTTATACAAAGCACTGCGGCAGGCATTATCAAAACCTTTTATACTTTTTCCGTTTTCTTCATTGTACTTTTGAAGAAATTCATTTAAAAGCAGAGGAATATCATCTTTTCTTTCACGCAATGGAGGAACTTCAATATTAATTCCATTTAAGCGATAAAACAAATCTTCCCTGAAACGGCCTTCTTTTACCTCTTTTTCCAGATCTTTATTTGTTGCGGCTATAATCCTTACATCACATTCAATAGTCTGTTCACCACCGACCCTTTCAAATTTCTTTTCCTGTAAAACCCGGAGCAGTTTAACCTGAATTGACTGATTAATTTCACCAATTTCATCAAGAAAAATTGTACCACCATTGGCAAGTTCAAATTTTCCGCGATGAAGATTTTCGGCACCTGTAAACGAACCTTTTTCATGACCAAATAATTCACTTTCAAGCAATGTTTCACTTAAAGCTGCACAGTTTACGCTGATAAGAGGTTTTTCACTTCGATTTGAAAGATTATGAATGGAATTTGCAATTACTTCCTTTCCGACTCCACTTTCACCTGTAATTAGAACGTTGATTTTAGCTGAGGCAACTTTTTTAATATAAGTCAAAACCTTTTGCATTGCAGGACTGTTTCCTGTAATCTGAACCTTTGCAGATGATTTTTTAACTTCTGCAAGGAGATTTTCATGCTGAACGCGCAGTTCCCGTCCTTCAAGAGCCCGCTTTACAATTACTTCGAGCTGTTCAAGATTAATCGGTTTTGTTAAAAAATCATAAGCCCCATTTTGCATTGCCTTTACAGCTGAATCAATGGAACCGTGACCAGTTAAAACGATAACAGGTATTCCGGGCATTTTTGAAGTTACCTTTTCTAGGACTTCCTCACCAGAAATTCCATTCATCCTCAAATCTGTAATGACAAGGTCAATATTTGAATTTTCGAGGATTTCAAGGCCTTCTTTTCCGGAAGAAGCTGTTCTTACTTCATAGCCGTCCATTTCAAAATTGGCAGCAAGTCCATCACGAATATTTTTTTCATCATCAATAATAAGTATAGTAAACTGCATTTATTTACCACCTATAAGTTTCTGTCCGTTTTGAGGAACCGGAAGCTGTATTGTAAACACAGTACCTTTTCCCTCTTCACTTTCAACACTGATTTCACCGTTAAATTCTTTTATGATTTTATAGACCATGGACATTCCAAGGCCTGTTCCATTGGCTTTTGTTGTATAATAAGGTTCAAAAACCCGAGAAACAGTCTCTTTGCTCATACCACATCCATTATCACTGATTGCAAGAATATATTTATCATTTTTGTACATGGACCGGATTGCAAATGTCTTGTTCTCATCGTTATTTTCAAGGGCATGAATTGAATTTTGAACAATATTTATGAAAACTTCTTTAAAAAGCTTTGGATCAAGAAGTACACGAGAAATTTCTTTGCTTAATTTGCAGTCTATAAGTATATCTTTAGAATCAAATTCCGGCTTAAAAAAGGCAAGATATTCATCAATCAGTTTATCAGGATTACAAAGCTCCATATTTGCACTTACAGGACGAACGGCTACCAGAAAATCAACAACAATTTTATTCAGACGGTCAATTTCGTCATTTACGACTTTCAAATAATCTTCCATAAATTTTTGTGGAGGAAGAAGACCGTCACTTTCACGCTTTTTTTTAATTGCCTTTTGCATCAGCTGTATGTGGATTGAAATGGCACCGAGAGGATTTTTTATTTCATGGGCAACACTTGCTGCAATATTTGTAAGGCCTGCAAGAGCTTCCATTCTGTGTAGAAGAATTTCCCTGTTTTTTTCCTGTGTAATGTCATAACAACGGACGATGGAGCCGGCATTTTCATTATTCATCATAAAAGGAGATACGGAAATTTCAATAAACCTTACAGAGCCGCCTGAGGTTGTAATTGAATACTGCTCGGTTACGTTGATTTTATTTTCATCGTGGCATTTTTTTAAAAAGGAACGGATTTCTTCATTTCCAACGTAAGTCCACAGGGGATTTTTTTCTGCAAAGGAATTTTCAGGATTTTCAGAAAATGGCAAAAGACATTCAGCGGCAGTATTAATTGTCAGAATATTCCAGTTTTTGTCCACGGTTATCAAACCTGCATTAAGAGACTGAATAATGGATCTGTACAATTCATTTTTATCTGAAAGTTCCCCTACAAGATTTTCAATCTGATTGCTTGAAAGTTTTGAAAGTTTCTCTTTAACCCTTTTTGAAAATTCACCCATACAAAAACCTATTTTGAAAACTGCATTTTATTAGAAGCCATATCCCTGAAAAGCTTTTCCAGACTTGCCAGAGGAGACTGATTGTAAACTGTTACATTGTTCCAGCACTCATAGATGGCTTTAGTATTTACAGATGCAAGTTCTACAGACTGTTGAGATTCATCCAGTTTCTGTAAATCAAGGAGGCCTTTTAAAAATAATTTTAAAATCTGTCTTGGTTCAAAAGAGGCACAGCCTTTGACGATTGTATCAATTTGAAAAATCTGTCCCTGCAGAATGCCGTCATAGAACCTTCTGGAATAACGGAAGATTTCATCTGGTGTAACAGGAAGAAACATGAGCATATAATCTGAAATATTTTTGTTTCCCGGTCTGAATTTATCATGGAAAACCCTTTCTATCACTTCTGTTTCCTGCTGCAGAGAACGCTGGGCAAAATCATAAGTCCTAACCCTGCTGAGAATTGTCGGCATTACTGCCCCTCGCCTTGTTGTTGTAAGGATAAACACACAATCTGCAGGCGGTTCTTCAAGAATTTTAAGCAATGCATTACGAACATTTTCCTGCATCCGTTCAGCATTTTCGATGATAATAACTTTTTTTCCTTCATTGGACTTAAAACGTGCCCATGCTGAACATCGTCTTATCTGCTCAATTGGAATTGAATCATACATAAATGATTCTTCCAGTTTTGCTGTATTTTTAACAATGTTATTGCAGATTTCTTCAACAACTTTGTGGTCAGGAAGTTCTTTATCAAAAGAAAGCTGTTCCAGCTGCTCTTCAATTGCATCTGTAAATGCTGCAATTTTATTGAGTTTTGTATCTCCTTCCCACAGAATCTGGTTAAATCTCATTGTCAGTTTTCTTACTGCCCTTATAAACAGATATCTTGTTGCATTTAAAAAACGGTCATTATTAAAAGATGCCCTCAAAAAAGTACTTTTAGCGGCACTGATTTCAAGAGAACAGTCCCTCGGACCTGCAAGAAGAACGTTCATATTCATCAATTCTTTATTTCTGCGGCAGCCGGCACAATCACAAAGCCAGTGTCCTCTTTCATAACTTGAATTGCCTGTACAGGACAAAATTCTTGCAATTTCAAGCGCACAGGTGAGTTTTCCGGATGATTCGGGTCCAGACAGAAGAACAGCAGGTGGAAGTTTATTTCCTTTAATATCTTCCTGCAGCATCTGAGAAGTTTTCTGGTAAAGAAGATTATCAAACATTAGCCGACAGTTCCCAATACGCGTTCAATAGGACTGCTGATAAGCACATAGAACACATTATAGAAAAATCCCTGCTGCACGCTTGCAGAAAATTCAGGAAACCATGGTTGTGTAACAAAAATTACAAGAATAAAACATACAATAATTACACCTTCAACCAGACCTAAAATAAATCCAAGGGAATGATCCAGTCCACCAAGTATTTCATTTTCAAAAACCTTGTGAACAAAATACTGAGCTATTCTAAGTCCAAGATAAATTACTGCAAAAATAACGACAAAACTGAGGATTACAGACAGAATCTGATAAGGAATAAACAGAGACATTGAAGGTTCAAGCAAACCTGTAAGAGAAAAAGCCAGGAACAAACTTACAAAAAAGGAAATTTTACCGAACATTTCATTTACAAAACCTTTAATTGTAGCAATGACGGTAAAAACAAGAATAATAATTGCAAAAACTGCATCAAGCATAGGAAAACTATTCATCTTTTATTTCCTCCCAGATTAATTGAGCTATATTTTTTGCAGGACGGTTATTTTCAGAAAGCTTTACACTATTTATAGCTGCATTTTTTCTAAAATCAGTATCCTGAAATTTTGTCAGGGCATTTTTAAGGTTTTCAGAAGTTGCTTCTTCCCCGGTAAGGCTGATGGCTGCTCCTTTGTCCACAAAATACTGAGCATTATCAACCTGATCCCCTCTTGTACCACTTCCACACAAAGGAATAAGCACCATCGGTTTACCAAGTACAGAACATTCCCATATGGAATTTGCACCAGCTCTGGCAAGAATTACATCAGCTGAAGAAATACAGTCGCACATTTCACTATAAATGAATGCATGACAGAAATAACCGTTTACATCCTTTGGCATTTCATCAAAATCTTTTGCACCGCACTGATGAACAACGTTGTATCGTTCTGTAAGCCACTGCATGTTTTCTACAACAAGTTCATTAATCTGATGAGCACCAAGAGAACCACCAAGAATCATTAAAACAGGTTTAGAAGAATCATAATCCGTTCTGTTTTCAAAAAGGAATTTCTTTCCCTTTTCCGGATCCGGACTGTAAAAAACAGGACGTACAGGATTTCCGGTTACAACAGCTCTGGCAGCCTTTTCATCTCCAAGATATTTCTTTGTTTCTTCATAAGTTACAAGGATTTTTCTGGCAGATTTTGAATTGAGTTTTGTTGCCAGTCCCGGTGTAAAATCGCATTCATGAGTAAAAACTGGAATCCGAAGCAATTTTGCAGCCATACATGGAGTTACTGAAACAAAACCGCCTTTAGAAAATACCATATCAGGTTTAATGCTTAAAAGTTTAAAAAAAGATTTTATAAGCCCAAAACCGATTTTGAACAAGTCAAAAAAATTCTGAAACGAAAAATAACGGCGTAATTTACCTGAAGGAATTCCAACGAATTTATCTACACTTCCCGATTTTTCAACAAGTGTTTTATCCATTCCGCTGGAATTCCCAAACCAATATAACTTTAAAGGAATATTTTTTTCTCTATATAAAGCACGAACTTCATCACAAACAGCAAGTCCCGGATAAATGTGCCCACCTGTTCCGCCACCTGCAAATACAATTTTTACTGTTCTCATAGTGTCATTATGACACACTTTACAAAATTAGTACATAAAAAAAGCCATCTCAAGAGAGATGGCTTATGAAATTTTTCATTAATAAAAATTACAGTTTAAGTCTCAAACTTAAAGCTCCTGACCACAGTCCTTTGTCTGCAATATTGCGCAAATCTGCAGTTACACTTGCAGTTGTCTGGAGAACAAGAAGGTTAAATCCAACACCTGCAAAAATCTGTGGCTGAAGTTCAGCAAAATCAAACTTATCTGATTTATATGAACCTGAATTGCCTGATGAAATACCAGCTGAAGCAAGCATAGCATCAAGTGCAGGCATAGATGACTTCAATTTCCATGAATATGAATTGTCATATTTTGAAACTACACCACGCACACCGATAAATGGAGTACAGATGAGGAATGATTTTGAAGCCTGTGCTGTAAGTGCAAGTGTATGAACTTTGTAATCAATGTCAGCATCAGCATATTTTGAAGATGCACTGAAATTTCCTTCATTATAGTAGTATGCAGCGCCTACAGAAACCTTAGGGAACACAAGTCCACCTTCAAACAGAGCGTAACGTACATCAGCACCGAAAGTTGTAAGTTTTACGTTCATATCAGCACCCATAAGATCTGTACCGATACTGCCAGTTTTCATTACAGTTAAACCTGCATCAAAAGGAAAAAGAACTCCACCTACCCTTAAATCTGCTGTAAATACAGGGAAAAAGTAGCTGTCTTTAATTCCCTTAATATCAAGTGCCTTGGCAGCCTGAGCAAGGCCAGATGTATCCATATGAGTAAGGCCGATATTAAAACCACCACCTAAATGAGGAGGAATTGCAGGGAAAAGTTTTCCGATATAAGCATCTGCCCAGACATTCTGCTGTGTTGCAGCCTGAGGAATTGCAACGGCAAGCTGTTCTGTAAAGTCTTTTAAACCTCCATCAACCTTAGCTGCACGGTCTTTATATGACTGAACATCAGGAATAGTATTCCAGTCGAAAGCAAAAGCTGATGAACCAAGAGCAACTACTGCAAATAAAGCAATAATTTTTTTTGTCAATTTCATAATTTTCTCCTTAATTGTATGCCGTAAAGGCATAATCAAAAATGCAACGCACTTTTAATAATAAAAATACAAAACCGTATTTTTACCATATTTTCCTCAAATAATTTTCTCAATTATTTAACATTTTTATTATAACATCAAATTAGTAATTGTCCAATTTTTATAACCACAGTTCCATCTGTAAAAATTACACAAATCGGACAAAAAAAAAGACTTTCGATTATTTCGAAAGTCTTTAATCTGCCACCGGTTGGAATCGGACCAACGACACATGGATTTTCAGTCCATTGCTCTACCAACTGAGCTACAGCGGCGTGTTGATAAATATATAATATATGAATCACTATTTTGCGTCAATAGCAATTCATATATTTTTTTAATTTTTTTGTTTTTTTTGTGAACCATCAACACAAAACAACACTTACACGCATTGTTTTAACAACTCACAACCTAGAATTTAATCTTACGGTCAGAACCTTCATAATATTCTGCACGGAGTGCACGGATTGATTCGTCTGCCATATAATCATCAAAAGGCATCATGCGGTCAATTACACCCTTTGGAGTAATTTCGATGATACGGTTTGCAATTGTTGAAATAAATTCGTGGTCGTGAGATGTAAAGAGAATTACACCAGGGAAATCAACAAGGGCACGGTTCAAAGATTCAATAGCTTCAAGATCAAGGTGATTTGTAGGATCATCCATAATAAGAATATTGGCACCCTGAAGCATAAGTTTTGAAAGCATACAGCGTACTTTTTCACCACCGGAAAGAACCTTTACTTTTTTAAGTGATTCATCTCCAGAGAAAAGCATACGGCCAAGGAATCCGCGCACATAAGCATCATCCTGTTCCTTAGAATACTGTTTAAGCCAGTCTGTAATATTGTAATCATTATTGAAATATTTATTATTATCCCGGCCAAGATAAACAAAACTTGTAGTCTGTCCCCAGAAATATTCACCGCTTTCAGCCTTTGCTTCTCCTGCAATAATGTCAAAGAGAGAAGAAACAGTGTTATGCTCAATTCCCACAAAAGCAATTTTATCAGTTCTGTTAACAATAAGGTCAAAATCTTTAAGCAGCTGCAAACCGTCTTCATCTTTTGAATTAAGTTTACGGCATTCAAGAACGTTGTTACCAATTTCACGGTCCGGTTTAAACTGCACGAACGGGAATTTGCGGCTTGTAACAGGAAGATCTTCAAGTTCAAGCTTTTCAAGAACCTTTTTACGAGAAGTTGCCTGACGTGATTTGGCAGCATTTGAAGCAAATCGCTGGATAAATTCTTTAAGGTCCTTAGCTTTTTCTTCATTCTTCTTTTTCTGATCTTTTGCCTGTTTCTGCAGAATCTGACTCATCTGATACCAGAAGTCATAGTTACCGGCAAACTGAGTAATCTTTCCATAATCAATATCACAGGTTACTGTACAGACAGTGTTAAGGAAGTGACGGTCATGGCTTACAACGATTACAATGTTTTCAAAATCAAGGAGGAAGTCTTCCAGCCAGTTAATTGATTCAAGATCAAGACCGTTAGTAGGTTCGTCCAGTACCAGAATTTCAGGATTACCAAAAAGAGCCTGCGCAAGAAGAACACGAACTTTCTGAGATTCATCAAGTTCACTCATCATTTTGTCATGAAATTTTTCTTCAAGACCAAGACCTGAAAGCATCTGTTCAATCTGATATTCAGCTTCATATCCGCCAAGTTCACCAAAAGAGGTTTCAAGTTCAGCAGACTTAATACCGTCTTCTTCTGTAAAATCAGCCTTGGCATAAATTTCATCACGGGCTTTTGAAACTTCATATAATTTTGGATACCCCATCAAAACAGTTTCTTTTACAGGATATGCATCGTATGCAAAGTGATCCTGTTTAAGTACTGCCATACGTTCCCCCGGAGTTATAATAATTTCACCAGAATCACGGTCCTGTTCACCCGAAAGTACTTTAAGGAATGTTGATTTACCTGCACCATTGGCACCGATAATTCCGTAACAGTTACCGGCTGTAAATTTTAAGTTTACATCCTTAAAAAGAGGTTTTTCACTGAAATGCAAGCTAACGTCTGAAATTGTAATCATTTATATCTCCATCTGAAATTTTTTACAGGATAATTAAAATAGCAAAAGATATTCATCCTGCAGAATATTTTTTTTATTTCTTAAACCAGGCAATAATTTTAGCAAAAAATCCTGTTTTTTTCTCCTGGTGTTCAGCTCTTTTTGAAACATTCCCACCTTTTTTGCCTTTGCTGTACTTTTCTTTATAGTACCGCATTCTTTCTTCACTGGTCATCTGGCTGAGTTTTGAATAATCAGATTTTTCAGGTCGTTTTTCATCCCTGAAATCCTTACGATCATTCTTTCTGCCGTTATTCTTCTTTTCATCCCGACCATGCCTGCGACCAGAATCATTCCTTTTTTTATCTTCAAAATGATTCTTTTCCCTGCGGTCTTTACGATCTTTTTCTTTATAAGAAGAAATTTTTACTCCATCCGACCTGTCTTCCCCAAAATCTTCCTGAGCGGCAACAATGTAAGGAATTTTCTTTTCGATGTACTTTTCAATCCCCATCAAATTCCAGGCATCTTCAGAAGACTCTCCGCAGAAACTATAAGCCTTACCTTTTTTTCCGGCCCGGGCTGTACGTCCAATACGGTGAACATAATTTTCAGCTTCATTAGGCAGATCATAATTAATAACCATTGCAAGATCATTAACATCAATTCCGCGTGCCGCCACATCAGTTGCAATAAGACACTTTATTTTGCCCGATTTAAAATTTTCCATAATTTTAAGTCGCTTTGCCTGGGGAAGATCGCCGATTATGTATTCATTATTTATACCGTTAAATTCAAGGCGTTTAGAAAGAATTTCACAGTATTTTTTTGTATTACAGAAAATTATCAGGCTTTCAGGATTTTCACGGGAAAGGATTCCCATAATCAGCTTGATTTTGTCTTCATTTGAAACGTGAATCAATTCCTGATCAATTTCATCAACAGTTATGTTTTCACATTCAATAGTTACTTCTTTTGCATCCCTTGTATATTCGTAAGCAAGATTTTTTACATAAGTATTGAGGGTTGCGCTAAAAAGCATGGTCTGACGACTTTCACTTGAAGGCAGGAATTTTACTATTTTTCTTAAATCAGGATAAAACCCCATATCAAACATTCTGTCAGCTTCATCAATGGCAAGATATGCAACTTTTGACAGATCAAGGCGGTTAGATTCCTTAAGGTCAATTACACGTCCAGGAGTCCCGATAATAATGTCAGCACCTTTTTTAAGTGAAGCAACCTGATCATCATAGCCTACTCCGCCATAAACTGATACAAAACGCAGACCAGTATTTTTGCCAAGTTTTCGCGCTTCTTCTTCAACCTGAACTGCAAGCTCGCGGGTTGGAACCATTACAAGTCCGTTTTTTCCTTCTTCTTTCCCGCCTGCCATAAGCTGCTGCATGATAGTTACAAGAAATGCTGCAGTTTTTCCGGTTCCAGTCTGAGACTGAACATAAAGATCCGAACCGTCCAGGGAGATTTTTAAAACCTGTTCCTGCACAGGAGTACATTTTACATAACCGGCTTCATTGATTCCTGAAGCAAGTTTTTCATTTAAATTTATTTCTGAATAATTCATAGCATAGTCTTTTTTAATCATAGGGGGAAAGCCTTCCCCCAGCGTCACACTTCGTTGTGCCGCACCCCTTTCTAACGGGGACACCCCGTAACGCCCCACTGTATTGTATTAACATTATTCGCAAATACACGAAAATTATACAGTTTTTTAACATCTCTATCAACAAAACACCTTTTATGGTAAAATACAACTATGGAAAACAAGAATGAATACCAGGCACAGTTATTTGCCAACCGCTTAGCAAAAAAATACAAGACACTTCGAAAATGGGCCCGCCGTGAAAGAGTTACCTGTTACAGACTTTACGACAGGGACATTCCAGAAATTCCTCTTGCCTGTGACCTTTATGAATTCATTCCCGACCACGTTGACGGTAAAATGGAAACTGCCCGGTTCATGCTTGAAGAAGAACGACTCATAAGTTCCAACGACCTTAATGCAGCCCGCGACAAAGCCTGCAGACAATATCTTCACATTTACCTTTACGAGCGACCATACGAAAAAGACGAAACTGAAGAAGAAGAATGGCTTGAAGCAATGAAAATGGCAGCATGCAAAACAACAGGAATTGATTCTTCCCGCATCATCACAAAAATGCGAAAGAAACAGCGTGGCGAAAACCAGTACGAAAAAATCGAAGCAAATAACATAATTGAAGGAACAGCCCAGGAATGCGGACAGCTGTTCAAAATCAATCTGTCAGAATATCTGGATACAGGACTGTTCTTTGATCACAGACCTTTGCGACAGATTGTACGGAATACAGTTTCAGGAAAATCAGTGCTTAACCTTTTCTGCTACACAGCATCTTTCAGCGTTTATGCGGCAGAAGGCAAAGCAAGCCGTGTAGAATCAGTTGACCTTTCAAATACATACATTGCCTGGGCAAAAGAAAACATGGCTATCAATGGTTTTACTGACAGCAAGAAATATGTTTTTACCCGCGGTGACGTAACAGGCTTTTTAAATCAGAAACTTGCCGAAGCTGCCACAAGCGAAAACCGTTGGGATATGATAATTCTTGATCCTCCTACTTTCTCAAATTCAAAAGCAACCCGCAACACACTGGACATAAACCGTGACTGGAGCGAACTTGTTACAAAATGCCTTAACCTCTTAAAATCAGGCGGTACACTGTATTTTTCTACAAACAGCAAAAGGCTGAGCTTTGACAGAAAGGCTCTTCCGCAGGCAACAGAAAAAGGTGCCGTTATCAGCTGTACTGACATGACAGAAGAATCCCTGGACGAAGACTACAAGGGAACAAAAAACAGACGACTTTGGAAATTTCAGATAGGCAGATACTAAGGTATTCAAATAAATAAAAAAAGGTTCGATTTAAAAACCGAACCTTTTTTTTATAACTAATTAAATTAGTCCTTTTTTGGTGTAAGACCGAAACGTTTGTTGAAACGATCGATACGACCTGCTGTATCTACGAGCTTCTGCTTACCAGTAAAGAATGGGTGGCAGGCAGAACAAATTTCTACGTGGATATCAGATGATGTAGATTTTGTTTCGATAACATTACCACATACACATGTGATTTTTGTCAGTTTGTATTCTGGGTGAATACCTTCTCTCATAATATAACTCCTTATTTCTTGCCCGACATTAAAGCAACCCCGGTCATCACTAGCTTGTGCAAATAAAAAACACTTCTATCATTCCATCACCGTTAGGAAGCAAGTTAATATCACAAGAATATTAAACTATTTTATAGATTTAACAGCTTAAGGTCAATAACTTAATCCCTTGCTGCAGAACCCGTATTCATATTTGAAAGGAATGCAGCATTATCCTTTGACTTTTTCATCTGCTGAAGAATCATTTCTGTAATTTCAATATCTTCCATTGGCGCAAGAACCTTACGCAATACCCAGATTTTTGCAAGTTCTTCTTCTGAAAGGAGAAGTTCTTCTTTACGGGTACCAGATTTTTTAATATTAATTGCAGGGAACAGACGACGTTCTGCAAGTTTTCGGTCAAGGTTAATTTCTGAGTTACCAGTTCCTTTAAATTCTTCAAAAATTACTTCATCCATACGGCTTCCGGTTTCAATGAGAGCTGTAGAAATAATTGTCAGAGAACCACCTTCTTCAATATTTCGGGCAGCACCAAAGAATCTCTTTGGCTTATGGAGAGCTTAGGAATCAACACCACCGGAAAGAACTTTTACAGATGTTGGAACTGTAATATTGTAGGCACGTGCAAGACGTGTAATAGAATCAAGAAGGATTACAACATCCCGTTTATGTTCAACAAGGCGCTTTGCCTTTTCAAGAACCATTTCTGCAACCTGAACATGACGTGTTGCCTGTTCATCAAATGTTGAAGAAATAACTTCACCTTTGATTACACGTTCCATTTCTGTAACTTCTTCAGGACGTTCATCAATAAGAAGCACAATAAGATGAACTTCAGGATTGTTTGCAGTAATGGCATTGGCAATTTTCTGCATAAGGATTGTCTTACCGGCTTTTGGAGGAGCAACAATCAAAAGACGCTGACCTTTACCGATTGGAGCAAAAAGGTCTGCAATACGTCCTGAATATTCAGCACTCATAGTTTCAAGCTTGAGTTTTTCATTAGGATACAAAGGTGTAAGGTTTTCAAAAGGAACACGTGTCTGAGCAACACGAGGTTCATCGTAGTTTACAGTTTCAATTCTGAGAAGTGCAAAGAAACGTTCACCTTCTTTTGGAGAACGTGTCTGTCCTCTTACTGTATCACCAGTTTTAAGGTTAAAAAGACGGATCTGACTTGGAGAAATGTAAATATCATCAGGACCCGGCAAATAAGAGTTCTGTGGGGAACGAAGGAATCCGTAACCGTCAGGAAGAATTTCAAGGGCACCTTCAGCAAAAATAAGGCCACCGCGCTCTGTATGACTCTTTAGGATAACAAAAATAAGATCCTGTTTTTTCATTGCAGGAATATCTTCTTCGTTAAAACCGTATTCAATGGCCATTGTACGAAGTTCCGGCATTGATTTTTTTGTAAGGTCATTAATAAGAATACGAGGTTTTGATTCATATTCTTCAGGATTTTCAATAATCTGAGCCTGGGCAGTTGCTTCATCACGAGCTGCGTTGCGGGCTGCAATTCTTTCTTTGTAACTCATGCGGCGGTTATTATTTCCGCGGTTATTGTTCCAGTTTTTCTGCTGACGGTTCTGCTGTTCAGCACCGACTTCATTTTCATTATTTTCACCGCTTTCAGCAGAAGGAGTTTCTGCATTAGTTTCTGTACCAGCTGATGTTTCTGCCGGCTGAGTCTTTACAACAGCAACCTTCTTTCGTCTGATAACAGTCTTTTTGCGTTCAGTTACTTCACCACTTTCACCTTCACTATTTTCAGCTGCCTGTGAACTTTCTGCTGCAGGCACTTGTGGTCCCTGTGGAATTTCTTCCTGATTTACAGGTGCACTTTCAAAGGATTCAGGCTGTTTTTCTGCATTAATCTGCTGTTCCTGAGATTCTTCTTTCTTGTCCTTACCAAACCAACCCATTTTTATCTCCTATTCTAAGCAACCATTATTTAGGTTCGTCAGTTTTTACTATCATTGCCAGTTTATATTCTTCAGATGCAACACTGAACAGATCCACATCTGGAATTGTATCAAGCATTGTCACCTGACCTTCAAAATCTACATTATCAGCAATACGGATTCTTGCTGTTTTAAGATCACCTTTTACAACTGCACCGGAACAGATTTCAATTCTTTCTTCAGCATTGAGATTCCCGTTTACTTTTCCTGAAACTACAATAGAAGAAGCATCAATATTGTCTACTTCACAAACTGCAGTTTTGTCAATTTCCAGATCTCCAGTAGCTTTGATTGTACCTTTGAATTTTCCAGTAATAATAAGTTCATCTGAAAATTCAAGGACACCTTCAATTTCAGTTTCCTGTCCGAATACTGTAAGATTTTTCTTTTCTTTTTCTTCTGCCATAATTGTTTACCTTAATGGAACTTCATAAATAAGAACACCTTGCGAAAAAGGTGGCAATTCACTAATAATTTTTCCCTTATCGTCTATTACACATGTAACACCAGAACATGTACTTCTTACTGACGGAATTTTATTTTCAGCACTTCTAAAACAAGCCATTGCAACGTGCTGATTCTGACAGGATTCTGAACCGGACCAGGAATCATTGGAAAGATTTACAAGCAGTTCACTTCCTGATTTTTTCATATTAAAAGGTATCTGGTAAAAAGTATCTTCAAAACAAACCGGTGTAGAAAATTTCACATTATTAAATTCAAAAATTTTAATTCCTTTTCCCGGATTATAAAAATCAAATCCACCCCTGATTAATTTATTATACAAATGTGGCATAATTTTTGCAAATGGAAAATATTCAGAAAATGGCACAAGATGGTTTTTATTGTAAATTTTTGCATCTTCTGCCGGATTTTCAAAATTTTCAGGAAAAAACAAAACGGAATTATATTGGATTTCCAGATTTTCCCTTTCATGATAATTATTTCCCACAACAAAAGCACAGTTTTTTGATTTTATAAAATCTACAACATTGTTAACAAGATTTACTTTCCGCTCTTCATAAGAATCTGAAGGAATTAAACCAGAATGATAAATTATATCAGGAACAACCGAAGTTTCCGGCCAGATTACAAGTTCAACACAATCATCTTTTGACAGGACTTCCTCTGTAAGCCTCATAAGTTCTTCTGCTTCTTTTTCGAAAGATGAAATCCCCTGTGCCCAGGGGTCTGAATTATGCTGAACGAGAGCAACTTTTATGGAACGGCTGTAACTGTGATCACCCAAAAAACAGTTCCAGCAGCCTGCAACGATTAACAGCATAATAAAAACAGGAACAGAATAATACCGTTTTTCTGCCACCTTTTTATTTTTTATCACATAAGCTGCAAAGGCTGCAAAAAGATAAATTACACAACCAGCCAGATAAACATTCAGCTGCAGCATAAAAGGAATCTGAAACTGACTGTAACCGATTAAACCGTAATTATTTCCTAAAAATCCTGCAGTTCGGATTAAATCAAATAAAACAAATGCAAGAACCTTAAAAATCAGTCTGTCCTTTAACCACACAAGGACCAGAAATAAAAGTCCAAAAAGAACTGCCATGTAAATACATGTGAAAAGTCCGCAGACAAAATCGTATCTGTAAAGCCAGAAACACAAAAGGCTGTAAGTTGCAAAACCGTAAACAAGCCCCCAGAAAAAGGACTTCTTAACGGATATTTCATCAAGAAGAAGAAATAAGGGAATATAACAAAGCCATCCAAAGAGAAAGAATCCCTGTGAAAATAAAATATTAGGAAAACTTAAGGAAAATAAAAGTATAGAAACAAATAAAAGACTAATTTTCGCTTTCAACTGGAAGATCCCAGATAGATTTTTTTAATTCCTGACCGGAACGGAAAGCTACTACATAATGTGGTGCTACAGAAAATATTTCGCCGGTTTTCGGACTTCTTGCATTAACCCGACCTTTTCTAAGCCTGAGTTCAAAAGTACCGAATCCCCGCAGCTCAATAGTATTACCTTCTTTAAGCGATACCTTGAGCTGTTCAAGAAGATTGTCTACAACTTCCTGAACTATCCGCTTTTCAGTTTTTTTACCAGTCTTCTGATAAACAGAATCAACTAAATCATTTTTAGTAATTTTGGACATTTACAAACCTCAAAGCGGAAACAGTTCAAGTAAGTCTAGTTTGCTGCGAATGAAACGTTGTAAAGTTTCATCATGCGAGACTTTTTGCGTGATACAGCATTGCGTGTAAGAACTCCCTTACTGCGAGCAGAGTCAAGCTTAGAAACGAGAGTTGTAAGCTTTTCCTGAGCGAGTTTAGAATCCTTAGCCTGTACAGCTTCTACAAACTGTCTTGCATAAGTGCGGCATTCAGTCTTGATAGCTTTATTGTGAAGACGACGTACTTCACTCTGAGCATATCTTTTTTCTGCAGATGTTTTTTTACCAGCCAAAGGAGGCCTCCATATATAAAAAGTGTTAAAAGTTTACCAAAGGACACAAGTCTAGTCAATACATAGAATTAGTAAAACCGAAAAGTTATATTGACATTAAAAGGTCTAAAATGTATTATGTTTCAAGTAATCGATTATTTTTTATTGGAGGCTAGTCATGGCTGGTGCAAGTAAGAACTCTCGTACAACAGTAACAACACACAAATTCATCTGTCCTTGTGGTGGTGAAATCAACATGAAAACTATGTACGAAAACGGAAGACTCCGCAATATCGCTGAGTGCACAAAGTGCAAACGCACAGAACGTCGTCCTAAGGATTTCAAATAAGATTTTGAATCATTTTTAAGGATAAAAAAAGCCTGTTTCATAAGTCGACCTTGAAACAGGCTTTTTTTTTGTTTTCTTAATTTTTTAGTACCCTTTTATTTTTCACTTCTCCATTCATCAAGCTGTTTCTGGATAAGTTCTTTTCCTTCTTCAAGGATTTTTACCTGTGCTTCTTTTGTCAAAGGAGCATCATAAATTCCTACAATCTTAACTTTGTATTCACCGTGATGAAGGTTTGTTAAGATATTGTTAAGGTTATTGATTTTCCATCCGCCATCGAGAGCACATACCACAACTGGAAGTTTTGCACCGTCACAAAGGCGTCTGAATCCTGCAGCGTAAAAAGTTCCAAGAGAACCGTCTTTTGAACGTGTTCCTTCAGGAAAAATTACAGGAATCTGATTTCGTTCAACAACTCTTGCTGCAAATTTATCAATTGTTTTCATAGCTACGGAAGGAGAACCTTTTCTAGGAACCATACAGTGTTCTTCAACACGAAGCATTTCTGATACAAGAGGAATATGACGTTCAAGAGAATCTTTTGCAACAAATCGAAGTTCCTTATCGCGCAGATAATTCATGTAAACAGGAATATCAAAAAGACTCTGATGGTTTGACATAATGATGAACTGCTGTGGAAGCTTATCCATATTGTCTTTGTAACCGCGGAATTTAAAATTCTTATAAGTATTTAAGATTGCAAAAACACGCGGAGCATCAATTTTAGAAATATGTCTTGAAACTTTCAGACAGGCCCATTTCCAGAAAGGATAAGTCAGAATGTTCAAAAGTGCATCCCAGAGAACACACTGCAAAAGGCAGGCTATAGTAATAAAATTTGTCAATAATCTAAGCATAATTAAAATATTACTCCTAATTAAGGAAATTCTCAACTGCAGACGCAATCTGTTCTAAAGTCTGATACATTCGTTTTGTTTTTGGAATGCTTGCAGTAAACATTGTACCATAACGCTTTTCCACAATTCTACGGTCAAGGACAACAACAACTCCCCTGTCATCACTGCGGCGTATAAGACGGCCAAATCCCTGACGGAATCTGATTACACTTTCAGGAACACTTAAATCCATAAAAGGATTTCCACCTTTTTTCTGTATCAGTTCACTGCGGGCAGCAAAAACAGGATCTGAAGGAACTCCAAAAGGAAGTTTCACGATAATTACCTGACTCAATGAATCTCCGGGAACATCAATTCCCTCCCAGAAAGAATTTGTTGCAAAAAGAACTGAAGAATTGTCTTCTTTAAATGTATTCAAGAGCCTTCCCCTGTCGTCTTCCCCCTGTCTCAGCACTGTTATACCTGTATTGCGAAGTCGTGTTCTTACAGTATCACAGGCATGACGAAGAGAATCCATTGCCGTAAAAAGAACTAACGTCCTGCCATGGGCTGCTTCTATAAGTCGTGTACAGGCATCTTCAACAAAAAGCTGAAAATTTTCATTATCAGGAAAAGGAGCATCTGACGGAACTGCAAAAAACATATTTTTTTCATAAGGAAAAGGAGATTCTACCTGACCTTCGGAAAGTCTTTCGGCTTCTGCAAAAGAAACTCCTGTTTTACGCTTCCAGAAATCAAAATTCCGGGAAATACTTATGGTTGCAGAAACATTTACTACGCTATCCATAGTTTCATACACCCCCTGATTCATCATGGATGCAATACTTAAAGGTGTACTTGTAAAACATACAAACCAGGAACTGTCCTGTGTCATACCAGGCTGAGGAGGCAGATATCTTTTTTCAATCCAGAAAACCCTGTCAGGATGTTCTTCCCACCTGAGAAAACTCTGAAGTACAGCATTAATGTCATCAAGTCTTCCGATTACAGTCTTTGCTTCCCATACTGCCGGAGTTTCTTTGTCATCATCATCAATTCCTTCAAGCATATCACGTGTAAGGCCAGTAATATTAGCAATATGTTTCTGAAGAACTGACATGGCATTAAAAATATTTACAAAACGGCTGGCAGAACCACTGTAAAGACGTGCACTGTAACTATTTTCGAGTATTTCCATGGATACAAGTTCCAGATTGGAAAGTGCATCCTTCGTCTCTCCTATTTCCATCTGAATCTCAGCAGTGCGGTCATCAGACTGTGTAAGGGCTGCCATGGTAAAAATATATCCTGCAGAACTTCCTTTTTTAGATCTGAACAGATATCCCAGCTGCCTGTTCAGGTTAAACCTTGTAAAGCGCTGACTGAAAAAACTTGTAGCGGCATCTTCAATTCCGTGACATTCATCAAAGATTATTCGCTTATATGGAGGAAGAACAGCTGCATCATCATATCCCGCTCCATTC
>JAZLKD010000050.1:0-62568 GCA_045597415.1 Treponema sp.
ATTCTGGAAGAAAATAAAGAAAAATGAGGAAAATAATCTGCACGTAAAAGAGCGAAAGCCAGATTAATGAGATCTTTTTCTCAAAAATCTAGCTTTCTTTATTTCACACTCTCAAATTTAAGACCTTTTTCAGTGGCCTCCCCGAAGGGGAACGCCCTTTTAGACAAAAAAAAGCACACCAGCTGGGGATAATCAACTGATGTGCTTAAAGTGAATAGTTTTATATATTAATTAACAATTAATATTAGCGTTTAAGCGACAAAACTGTATCCAGAAGTGTATCTGCTGTCTGAATTGTCTTTGCATTTGACTGGAAACCACGCTGAGTTACAATCATATCTGTAAACTGTTCTGTAAGGTCAACGTTTGACATTTCCAAAGCTCCGGCCATCATTGTACCCTTTCCGGCAATTCCTGATGCGCCTACATTTGCAATACCTGAGTTGTTGCTCTGAACAAATCGTGTATCACCTGCTTTTTCAAGACCATTCTGATTAGAGAATGTTGCAAGGGCTACCTGAGCCAGTGTACGTGATGTTCCGTTGGAATATACACCTGTAATTGTTCCGCTTGAGTCAATCTTAAAGTTTTCAAGATAACCCATTTTGTAACCGTCCTGAGAGAAAGCTTTTGTTGATGATTCTGAAGCACTCTGTGTAACTGTATTAATCATAGAACCAATTGTTCCAAGATTGATATTCAGTGTCTGAGTGTATACAGATCCGTCCTCATTTCGATTTGCATCTGGAACTATGTAAGAAGCCTGAACTACAACCTGTCCCTGTGGATTTGTAGTGTTTCCGGCAGAATCTGTTACTCCGGCAAGTGTTCCATAGTTATCAAAATTTATAATAAAGTCGTTAGTCTGACCGTCTGTTGAATTCAAACCTACACGAGTCTGTGTAAATTCTGCATTGTCAGGATCGATTGTTACCTGAGCACGCCACTGGTTTGGATTACCGTTTACACGGGTAAAGTTTACGGCAAGCATGTGTTCATTACCGAAACTGTCGAAAATTTTAAATTCTGTATTCCATGTTCCTTTGGCAACATCTGCTGCTGTTGCTCCTTCAGGAATTTCAGGAGTATTTTTGTTCAGGTTACATGCAAAGTCCACATTTGCTGTTGCTTTAGCAGGATCTTTTGAACCTACTGGAATTACAAGGTCAGTTGTAGAAGCTGCACTCTGAATAATCTGTTCACCATTTAAGTCACGAGCCATCCATCCCTGTACTCTTGTACCATTTGCAGGATTTACAAGAGTTCCGTCACTATCGAGGGAGAATGCACCGGCACGTGTGTAATATGTTTTTTCTCCGGCTTTTTCAATAAAGAAACCGTTACCCTGAATTGCGATATCAGTGTTGATTCCTGTAGACTGGAGGTTTCCCTGTGTAAATACAGTGTCGATGGCTGCTACTGTCATACCAAGTCCAACTTCTTTAGGGTTTACACCACCAATTTCTTCTGTTGGTTTTGCAGCTCCAGACATCTGCTGGCTGATCATGTCCTGAAAGTTTACACGACCGCGTTTGAAACCTGTTGTGTTAACGTTAGCAATGTTGTTACCGATAACGTCCATTCGTGTCTGATGATTCTGCAAACCAGAAACACCAGAATAAAGTGATCTCATCATAATTTTATCCCCTTAACTCAGCTGCCATTGACCGTGAACAGCTGATAATTATTTTTTACATATTCACTGCTGGAAAACTTTCAGTTTTTACTGTCCATTGTCCATTAATTGTAAACGGCCTTGATTCTGCTCATATCATAGTAAGCATTATTAACCATGATCTGTGGATTTGTTCCCCGTGTGGCAGCCTGAACCATTCCCGTTGTTGTTGTATCTCCAAGATCAATTTCAACAGTTCTTCCCAGTGTTGCCTGAGCTTCTGATGAATTAATCATTGTAGAAAGTTTGTCAAAGCTCTGGCTCATGTTTGTCATCTGTTCAAGAGATGAGAACTGTGCCATCTGAGCAATAAATTCTGTATTTTCAAGAGGACTTGTTGGATCCTGATTTGAAAGCTGTGTAATCAGAATCTTAAGAAAGTCATCTTTTCCAAGTTCATGACTTACTTTTTTTCCGTCAACCTGAAGTGTCTTGTTATAAGCATCAACTGCAAGATCATTTTTGAACTTGTCAACAGCACTCATTGTGTTGTTGTATTCACCGATTGGTGCCATATTTTCCCCCTTTTACTTATTTCCCACTACCTTTTTATGCGACAATATTCACCTGAGATGAATAATGTGGAACAGTTTCAGCCAGAGATTCATTTTCCTGAACCTGAGCAACACTTACGAATTCACCGTAAGTTCTTCTGGCTCCAAATGTATCTCTCTGTTGTGTTCCGTCACCATTCTGATTCTGGGCAAACTGATTTTCATTAGACATTGTTAAATTCAACTCAGCTGCTTCAAAACCATTCTTTGCGAATGCTTCTTTAAGGGATTCAATACTGTTTTTCATGGCGTCGTATGCTTCCTGTGAATGAACAGTAATATTTCCCGTAATAACTTTATCGGAAACTGAAAGGCTTACTTTAATATTTCCCAGACTTTCTGGTTTAAGAATCATATTAATGTTGCCTTTGTTGTTGTCTTTAAGGACAATTGAACCGGCTTTTACGATTTCAGATGCGTTTGCCTGAATTGAATTCTGCAGCATGCTCTGGAAAGTAGAGCCATTGGCACTTGCAGTCTGACTTGAAGAACTTGTAATGTCCTGCTGAATTGTCTGACTCAAGTCCATTGTCACCTGAATCTGATTGCGTTCTGTCTGTTTGTATTCAAGATTAAGCTGATCTTTTGGCTGAACTTTTGTTACGGCCTTAGCTTCAGTTTTATTGTTTTCCTGCTGCTTTGTCCTGAAATCCTGAACTGTAAATTTGACTTCTTTTTTTCCTGTTTTTTCTGCAGGATTTGTTTTTTTGCCGGAATCTTCACTCAGAATTGTATTTTTTTCACCGGCAGAAACTTTATCTGCATTTTCAAGGAATTTAGAAGGATCTGTTACGGCAAGATTCTGGGCTTTTTCAAGAAGTTCTGTATCAGTTTCTTTACCAGGAACGAATTCGGCTGCATTATCAATTAAAGATGCAAGATCGATATCCTTAAATTCATTTATTTCCTGAACCTTTTCTCCATCTTTTGAAAGAAGCCAGTTCATTTCTTTTGAAGAAACCTGATTTTCCCTGCTGAGAATAGTATTCTTATCCAGGGCAACTGTTTCTGATGTGCCCTCTTCCAGTGAAGATTCAGAAGAAAGAATTCTGTAGCTTGTTTCAGTTTCAGGATTCACAGCATCGAATATAACATACTGATTTACAGGCTGAATTTCTTCTGTTTTTTTGTCAGATTCTTCATCCAGTTCCTGAACTTCTGCTGCTTCTTTTTCTGGTTCAACTTTTTGTTCTCTGTACGATACAGTTTTTTCTTCTGCAGAACTTTCCTGTTTTTTGTTAATGATTGAAGTTAATACATCCTGGAATGATGGTCCAGTGGCTGTATAATTCTTTTCATTTTCAACAGAATTGTACTGGGTAGACAACTGTGTGTACGATTCAAATTGAATTTGCTGCATCGGCAACGCCTCCAATACGAATATCGGAGAATTTTTACAGCGAGTTAAGAAAATTAAATTGAATTTGTGCGAATTTTAATCAAGAGTTTCAGGTTTATTTGCCATCTTGCGCTCGATCTGTGCAGCGCGTTCGGCCGGCATGTTCATAAGCCATACTGAAGAAAGAGTTGCAGATTTTGCGGCCACGGCCATTTCGTCTTCTTTGCGCAGAATATCAATAATATCCTGATCATCCATGGAAAGAAGTTCTGCAACAGCAGTTTTTGGCGGCATGGAAGCAAGATAGGAAGTAATTTTTGTAATATTTGCGTTTCTGTCGTTGATTTTGCGTACTTCGTTGTCGATTGTAGCTTTCTGCTCTTCCAGGGACTTTTTTTCTTCGTTAAGCTGCTGAATCAATGCTTCAACTTCTTTTTTTTCGTTATCCAGGGCAAGGCGGTCAGCCGCGATTTCCTGACGCTGAATTTCAAATGATTCTTCTTTTTTCTGAAAACGGATTTCATCAAGATCATCCTCAACAGGATTTGAGGATGATTCTGAATAGGTTGTTGTTGACTCATAACCAAATGCAGAAAGTCCTTTGAGCAGAGTATTTGAATGAATGATTCCAAGGTAATGAAGCCAGAATGTTCCGCCTACGATGATTAAAAAAATCAAAAATAAAAGAGCAACAGATTTTCCAAAAGAACCTTTTCTTGCAGCCATCAACTTTTCCTTATGTTTTTAATATTTTAATTTTACTACAATTTTTGTTAGTAGGCAATTGCGCAGTTAATGCCCCACACATGTTTGTCTTTTTCTTTAGGGTTGTTTATTCTGTATTTGTAAAATCCGTAGAATTCAAAACTGCTGGAACTGTCTGCAAAATAACCTGTATTCAGTGAACTTATAAAGCTTAATTTTGCAGTAATGCCGTCCTCATAATCACACCACTGAAGGTTTTCTGCTACAGAAACTGTTTTTTTACAGTCGAACCAGCTGCCGGATTCATAACTGATACTGCCCCAATAGATACAGCTGAGTATCATTCGGTCAAAATAAAGGGGGAGGATTGGAATTCCTTTCTGGATTTCCAGGTCTGCAAGGTTAATTATTGACGTCCACTGTGCAAATGAATCACGTTCGGGAAAAATTGCAGCAGTAAATGAAACAGGAACAAAAACAGGCTGCCGGATTGTCAGAGAAGCCCCGCAATTTATGTAAGACAGTTTTTCAATTTTCTGATTAATAAGGTTTTCAGGCTCCGTTTTTCTGTATTCCCAGTCCATAAACTGTTCAAAGGTTATTCCACGGATAAAATATGGCTGTGGTTTTGATTTGTGTGTATTTGTCCAGAATGCACCTAGTTTGGCTTCAACAGCTTTTTCCTTAAGAATCACAAAGTTCTTTCTGTCATCATCTTCATAGTTGTTATTTTTGCCGTAAAAACCTTTTACCTGAGCCGAAAATCCGGTTCTGGAAACTAATCCGGTCCATAAAGTTTTTGAAACTCCACCTTCTCCCATGACACAGCCAAAGGAATCAACTGAATAATAATTTCCATGAATACCTGTTTGATAAGTAAAAGAATCATTTCCCCCGCTCAGACTGCATCCTGCAGCATACACGGCTTCATCAGGATAAATTCCTGCAGTAACAGAAAAAAGCTTGTCTCCCCATGGATTTGAACTGATATATGAAGCACCGAATCCCGATGCATCTTCATCAAAGGTAAAATCACTTTTTAAAATTCCAGTGGTCGAGACGGGAAGGAATATTCCTCTTGTGTAATATGAAAGCGGAAAATAATTCTGCGGAGAAAATTCACTCATTTTTTCTTCTCCGACAGTCAAAAAGTTTTCTTTTTCAGTTTCAGGCACGATTTCAAAACTATCGTATAAAACACCCCGCAGATCAATTTTGTACAACGGTGCTTCTTCATACTTCTGAACTACAACATAGTGGACATTTCCATCTGTAAGATAATCTGTCGTTCCAAAAGCAAAATCCTGTGACTGAAGTTCAACTTTTGCTGTAAAGGAAGTTTTATCCACACTCATGCGCCCGGTTCTGCTGACCATTGCGCTGCCTTTGCCCAATTCTGTCCAGGTAAAAGTCAGATTCCAGAACTCAGAACTGTTTTTTCCAGAATGAAGATTGTGTAAAATAAGTTTTTTTCCACTGCCAGGATTCCAGCGTTTTTCGACTTTCAGTTCGTCATTAAGATACACAACATAAAAATCAAGACCGTCTTTTTCAATGGCAAAAAATCCGCCATCCTTTACAGGAATCCTTGAATACAGTCCGCGGCTGCTGTCCTTAACAGGATTATCTGTTTCAGTAATTTTTCCGCTTTTAAGGGAATAAATAAAAGGTTCATATTTTGTATTGTCCCTTGCTGCATATCTGTGGACAAAAAGCTCATCTTCATCACAAAAACGAAGACTTTCAACTCCCATACAGGACAGAAGCCTGCAGTTTTTTTCATCAAAAAGCCCCTGGGATTTGGAATCAAAAAAAACGACTTTTCCGTCCTGAACATCACAGCTTTGTACAAAAGACTGGGGATGAGATACAAGCTTTACAGAAAATTCAAACTCACCTTCTGTCTGGGAAGGAACATAAACTGATTCTTCAAAATCTTTCCATTCTTCATCAAGAGATTTTTCATAAGTTCCCTTAAATGTTGTAGATCCCGAAAAAATTGCAGGATTCCGTCCCGCCCGCTGCCAGAATGCTGAATATTTTTCGATTCCGTATTTTTCAACAAGATACCGGGCAAACATTCCGCCAAAATAATAGGCATCATTTCCACCAGGATAAGTATCCCTTGCTCCAGTAACATCACGCCAGTCAGGAAAACAATTTTTTACTTTTGCAGCAGTTACAAGCTGAGTCGCAAAAGAATCATTAAGGCGTCCCCCTTCCCCGCGGCTTTCAAAACAGACTGTCGCACTTTCATCCCAGAATGTGGTGAGATTTATATTTGAAGGTGTAATTACATCGCCAAAAAACGCTGAAAGTCCCTGCCAGAACGGACTTTTCATGTTCATTGTAATGGCATGGGTTAATTCATGATAAAAAACCTGAGTCAGAGTTTCTTTGTACATATCAAGGGAAGAATCTGGGGGAGTATCAAAAAGAACGATTCTGTTGTACGGAACCTGTGTAAAATAAGCATTAAGCTGTTCTACAGTGCGGGTTATGGTTACAGGCAGGAAAAGCTGGGGATCGAATGCAAGGTAGTCTGAAATTTCCTTATAGTATTCTTCACAGACAGCGGCAATTTTCAGGCCTGATTCTTCTGCTTCTTCAGCATAAATTACATCAAAATGTTCAAGATGAATTACTTTAACCTGCCCCTTACTTCCAGACATTGCGCCGTTAATGGCAAATCCGCTAAGTGCAATAAAAATCGTGCATAACACCGCAAACAACTTTTTCATATACTCTCTCTCCTAACAAAGAGCTGCCACTGCCGTTCCAATGGCAATGTCATTTTCTATGCAGACTGTTTCAAAATATATTTTGTGCTCTTTCACTGCATAATCAAAAAGATACTTTTCCATCCGTTCTTTCAACCTGTAAGTTTTGTAAAGTGTAGTTCCATTAAGGACAATGCAAACAGGTCTTTGAGGATCTTTTCCCTGACCGCAGTTAATCAGGCTGGCTGCGAGAATTGAAGCTGCATATTTTGCAGTTCTGTCAACACAGGCATCAAGAAGCTGATTCATAATCTGTACATCAGACTCACTTGTGCAGAAATCCTTTAAACCACACTCTTCGCCACATAAAAAAGAATTAAGTTCAATTGTTGACAGTTCCTTTAGCTGACTCAATTTTTCACAGGTTTTACCGGAAAAAAGTTTTTCTTTTGCAGCCATCATTACCACTTCATAAGCGGTTTTTCCAAGATAGGCTCCAGAGCAGCATTTTTCCAGAGGATACTGACCGGGAATATCTGTTTTTGAATCTGCAATTATGTCAAAATCACTTAATTCGATTGTATTACACTTTCCGTTTTCACTAACAATAATCTGCCGGCCGTCTCCAAAGCTGTTGTTTTCATCAACAAAAGCTCCGTTCATTCCAGTTCCCAGAATAAAACCGATGTAACTTGAATAATTTCCGCCTTTTGAACTTCCTGCAAGAAGAGCTCCCACAGTATCATTTAAAAGTGTAATTCTGCTGATTTTATTCCATCCTCTTCTGGAAAGTTCTTCCACAAGATTTTTTCCTACAGGAACTCCAAGAACTTCCTTTGCCTTGATTTCCTTGCTGAAAGCATTGGGAATTCCATCATGATCTTTTGTAATGTTCATTGCATAACTGAAACAGAAACCGATTTTGTCAGACTTGTTTTTAAGATAATCAATTCTGTCTGCAATTGCTGCGAAAAATTCTTCTTTTGTATATTCCCGTTCAATGGCAGGCATTGAGCATTTCTTAAAATCACTGATGCCAGCTATACCCTTACTGTCAAAAGTTACAAGGCAGCTTCTGAAATTAGTTCCGCCTGCATCAATTACAATTACTTTTTCATTTACCGGATTTGATGCAGGTGGTATCATCCATGTCCTGAACATATCCTGTCCCCGGGTAGAAGAATCAGGATTATGCATATCCCTGTGAATTTCATCCACAATCATAACCGGCTTAAAATTATGCTTTTTAAGAAACATTTTTACAGGATCAACTGAACACATACACACAGCTCCGAATATTAAAATCATTCCCCCGATTTTCACCAGGGAACTGTCTTCTCCAAAAATAAAAATACCGATGAGGATTCCGACTAAAGGTTCAATGGTAACAATGACAGAAGCTTTGCCGGTATCGATTTTTTCAAGACCTTTTGTATAAAAATAATATGGAAGAACGGTACAGAAAATTCCGGCCCCAAAAACCATAAGAATATTTTTTACTGTAATAATATGTGAATTTTCAGCAAGATTGAATCCGCTTAAACAGCTGCAGGCAATGAAACAAAAAACGAAAGTATAAAAATTAATTGTCAGTGTGCTGTATTTTTTAAGGGCAATCCGGCCAAAAATTGAATAAAGTGCATATCCAGCCCCTGAACACAAACCGATGATGATTCCATGCAAAGAGATTACAGAATCAGAAGAACCTGCAACTCCTGCCACAAGAAACAAACCTGCTACCGCAAAAACTACGGCCAGGATTTTGTAAAAATTGAGTTTTTCCTTGAAAATAAAAAAGCTGAGAAGAATTACAAAAACAGGTGAAGTATATAAAAGAACTACGGCAATACTTGCGCCACAGTTTAAAATCGTGTGGAAATAGCAGTAACTGAAAAAAGCAAGGCTTATAACTCCCGTTGCAAAAAACATCCAGATGTCTTTAAGTTTTATTTTAAAAAGTGAGGGATTTTTAAAGAGTATTACAAAAAAAAGTACTAAAGCGGCGGCAAGGGAACGAAGAAAAAGAATGGAAACGACATTTACACCTGCAGCCTTTAATTCCGTTACAAATAGGCTGATTGTTCCCCAGAGAATACCTGCAAGAATCACAAAAAAAGTACTCATAAGACCATTATAGCGCAAAACTCCAAACACTCACAGTACCATAAAAAAATTCAAAAGGCGGTAAAAAAAACAGTCATTTTTCCATTGAAATCTATCTTTTTTGACACTATATTAACTATCCTATGGCAGCAGATCTTTCAGACTTAAAGAATGAATTGAACCCGGAACAGTACGAAGCCGTTATGACAATTAACGGTCCTATTCTCATTATTGCAGGAGCAGGATCGGGAAAAACCCGTGTCATCACTTTCCGTATTGCACACATGCTCAACGAAGGAATTCCCCAAAGTCAGATTCTGGCCTTAACTTTCACAAATAAAGCTGCAAAAGAAATGTCACAGCGAATCCGTGAACTGACAGGCAAAAAACTGCCTCTTTTGACAATCTCCACTTTTCACGCTTTTGGAGTAAAAGTTTTAAGACAGGATATTTCCAAACTGGGATGGCGTGAAAATTTTTCAATTTATGATGAAACTGACAGAAATGCCCTTATCAAAGAAACCGGCCGGGAACTGCGCTACTCTCCGGATGCCCTTGATATTTACCAGGTCGGAATTCTCATCAGTGATATTAAAACCGGGCGCAAGCAATGGAATGCAGAAAATGAAATGTACCGCCAGCTTTATGAAGGCTATCAGGAAGGTTTAAGACTCTATAATGCAGTAGATTTTGATGATCTGATTGTTCTTCCTATCAAACTTTTTAAAGAATTTCCTGAAGTCCTTCAGTCTTACAAAGATCGGTATAAATACATAATGGTAGATGAATTTCAGGACACAAGCCACCAGCAGTACGAAATGATGCATCTTCTGGCAGATAAAAATGTTGCAGTTGTTGGTGATGATGACCAGTCAATTTACAGCTGGCGTGGTGCCGATTACATGAACATCGTCAATTTTGAAAACGATTTTCCGGAAGTAAAGGAAATTCGTCTTGAACAGAATTACAGGTCCACAGGAACAATTCTTGCTGCTGCAAACGGTGTTATCAAAAACAATACAAACCGCAAGGATAAATCACTCTGGTCAGGCAAAGGTGAAGGAAAGCCTATTGAAATTTATATGCCGGACAACGAAACGGAAGAAGCTAATTTTGTCGTTGAATCAATTCAGGCAATTTGTGTTGAAGAAAAAAGAAAATACGATGAATTTTGCGTTTTGATCCGCTCAAATTCTCAGTCACGGCCTGTAGAAGAAGCATTTCTTGAAGCAAACATCGGTTACACAATGTCAGGCGGTACTTCTTTTTTCCAGCGAAAGGAAATTAAGGATATCATAAGTTATCTCCGTGTAATCTCAAACCACGATGATGATGTAAACCTTCTCAGAATCATCAACACTCCCCGCCGTGGAATCGGACGTGCTACCATCGACAAATTAAATACGATTGCCAGGAACATGGGCTGTTCCCTGTGGGAAGGAATCAACGCCCTTCTTGAATTTTCTCCTGACCAGGCTGACACTTTTATGGCAAACCTTAAAAGCAGTTTTGATGATGATGTTGACTTTGATTTTTCTGACAATACTCGTGATTCATTGAAAAATTTCGTTGAAATAATCGAAAATAACAAGACCATGCTTTCCGGTCACGGACTTTCAAAAAAAGTTACTGCCATGGTTGAACAGATTCACTACTTTGACTATCTCATTCAGGAAAATCCAAAATCTGAAAAAGCTGCCAGGTTTAAATATCTGAATATTGAAAGCCTTATCCGTTCAATGGATATGTGGGAAAAAAATCCGGACACACAGGATCCAAACCTCTATAATTACCTCAACCGCATTACACTTCTTTCAAGAGATGACGGTGACGAAGAAGAAGATCAGGGAAAAGTAAACCTTATGACAATTCATGCTTCAAAAGGTCTTGAATTTCCTGTTGTATTCATCATTGGCACTGAAGAAGGATTAATTCCCCATGGTCGTGCTGTTGAAGAAAGCGGAGATGCAGCTGTAGAAGAAGAAAGACGTCTGTTCTATGTTGCCATCACAAGGGCCCGGGATAAACTTTTTATATCCGCATGCCGTCAGAGAAGACATGGAAATCAGTTTGTTGAAGTACAGACAAGCAGATTCCTAGAAGAAATTCCTTCAAATCTGGTTGAATATCATGAACCTAAAAAAGCACTGTCGGTAGAAGATACAGCTTCATTTCTTTCTCAGATGAAGAAGAAATTTACACCGCCAAAAGTACCTGGATTTTCACGATAAACCAGGCTAAAACTTTGCATTTATTAAAATATCGTAAAATTTCAAATAAATGTCAGTAAATATCAGTCTAACGGGTATAGAATGTTAATATCTCAAATATGGAGGAGATTAAAATGAAATTAGTTACTAAAGTAACAACACTTTTTGCAGCAGTAGCTTCTATGGCAATGCTCGCATCTTGTGGTTCTTCAGGTGAAGCAGCAGCTGCAGCACCAGCAGAATCAGCAGCAGTATCAACACCACGTCCAGCTGCTCCAGATTCAATCCCAACATTCGAATTCACAGGTGACAAACTTGTAATTCAGGTAGAAGAAATGCTTACAGAAGAAATGTACATCAGCTCTTCAACAAAACCTGAATGTTCAAACGGTTGGTATGCAACAATCGCTAACACAGAATCTGTTGCTGAATGTCTCGTTAAATTCCCAGCTGGTACATATGAAGGTCTCGTAAACGAAGACGCTCCAGACGGAAACCACGATGCTTTCAACGTTTGTATCGACGGTGTTTACTACCGCACATTCCCTTCTGATCCACCAATCGGAACATTCGAATTGACAACACGTACACCAATGAAACTTGTTTTCGATCAGGAAAAAACAGTTAAGGTTCAGATTGTTAAAGACGATCCAAACAAACCTAACAAACCTGGTGAAACTGGTATGGCACTCGATTTCATCCAGTTCACAAAAAAATAAGTTTAACTAAATAGTTAAACTGTTTATAAAAGGACTTAACTTTTTGTTAAGTCCTTTTTTATTTTAAATTCATAATTAAAACAGCCGATAATTAAATATGAATAGATTTTTTTTACTTTTATCAGTCAGCTGTTTTTATTTAATTTCCTGTACTTCTGTACCTGTAATTCAAGAAACACCTGCCCCATCAAGTAATCCTGATGCAAATATCGTAAAAGAAAGCTGGGCTTATCTAATGCAGGGAGAAGAAAAACTCTGTTCCCCTGAATTTCCTGTTTCAGATTTAGGATATTTTATCAAGGCTTTCAACACTTATTCTGAACTTGAACCTGTTCCGGCAAGAGACAAATACTTTTCTGATTATGACTGCCGTATACACATTGTTTCAAGTGTAGACAGTCGGTCACAAACACATCTTCTTCTCGATCCTGCCCTTCCTTTGCGGAATAAAGTAATAAATGACCTTATTAAGGCAGCTGAAACTTACGATGGTATCCAGATAGACTGGGAAGGAGTTACAGCTCGTGATAAAGAAAATTACATGTCTTTTTTATACGATTTAAAGAAAAAAATGGGAAAAAAAATCCTTAGTGTAGCAATTGCCGCAAGAGTAAAAAAACTGAACAAAGATGCTTACGATTACGAAGATTTATCAAAAGTTGCAGATAAAATCATAATCATGGCATATGACGAACACTGGTCAACAAGTAAACCAGGTGCCGTAGCTTCACTGGAATGGGGAGAAAAGGTCTGCGATTATGCAGTTTCTGCTATTCAAGGCGAAAAACTTGTTATGGGACTTCCATTTTACGGAAGAACCTGGAGCACAGACACAGAAGGCAAAAGAGCTTACAAATATAAATCAATGCAGGAAATGCTGACTGACAAAAGAGTTAAAATTCAGCGTGATAATGGAAAAGTTAACAACTATAAATTTACAAAAAAAGTTGAAATAGAAGGCTGGTTTGATGATGCAGAATCATTAAACGCCAAAATCTGTAGTTATATGTCCAGAGGTGTGGATAAAGTTGCATTCTGGAGAATCGGCCAGGAAGATCCTTTTTTCTGGCAGTATTTAAAACTGGAGGAATAAAAAAAGCCTGCAGAAATCTGCAGGCTTATGAGACTGACTGGGCTCGAACCAGCGACCCTCTGCTTAGAAGGCAGATGCTCTAATCCAGCTGAGCTACAATCTCATTTAAAATTAATATATCAAATTTTTAGATTTGTGGCAATATAGATAAAATTATTTTCCTTTTTGAACTGCAATTGAACCAATATTAACTGCAGGACTGAAGAATTCTGCCAGTTCATCATTCATCCCTACACTTACTGAAAAAAACTGAACATAATAAACATCACTCTTCACATCAGAAGCTGAATCAGTATTTGTATAATCTTCATCGTCTATTTCAGGTTCAACATCCCTTACATTATCATCATCATCTTCATTTTCATCAAAAAAATCAAAGGATTTTTTTCCACCTATTCGCATTGGATAAACATAATCCCCGGAAGAAGAATCTGTTAAATATACATCCTGTACAGAAATACAGGCTCTAAATTGCCAGAGATTATCACCTGCCTGATTTTCCATCCCTTTTGTCGTTTTTATACGAAAATAAACATCTTGATTTGATCCTGTTTTAGAAATAAATTTTCCACTGTCTGCAGTATTTTTTTGCAACTTTTTATATTTTAAGGAATCAATCATGTAAGAAGCAGAATAAACAGGATTTGTAGTCGATTCACTGTAATTGATTATAGAATTTTTATCTGATTCAAGTTTTGATGGTGAATTATATATTCGATAATACACATCAGTACCTAAAAAAGATCCAACACCAGAATTACCTGCATTATTAGTTCTAAAACTGCAAAACCATTTGATATCATCAGTATTTTCCAGTGTAATTGCAGTATCTTTTTCTAAAGGTTTTTCAAGATAATAAACTTCTTCCAGTCCACATGAATGAAAAAAAGCACCACTCAAAAGGCAAATGACTACTATATTAAATAATTTGTTCATTTGTTTTTTCATGGTGCTTTTTCCGGATATTATATTCTGTAATAATTAGTTTGTTTCAAATTCAATGAGGCGTGATTTGGCGATGTTAATCCATCCTTCAACAATTGGCTTTTCAGTTGGGTTAAGATCAGCAAATGTATCTGCACGTTCAACAAGTTTAGAATATGCTTTTTTTGCAGCTTCAATATCACCTTTTGCTTCATTAGCACGACCAAGACTGAAAAGAGCATGATCAATTTTTGGATAATCTTTATAATCAGCTGCTTTTGCATAATATTTTACTGCATTTTCAAAATCAGGAGTTTCCAGTGATTCATAACAAACTGCAGCATTAAAATATGCAACAGGAGCAGTATAAGCGCTTTTATCAGCATCCCCTGCTTTTACATAATCATTTGCAGCTTCAGCAAAGTTTGATTTAGCAAATTTAATTTCAGCAGAAAGAAGATTTGCACGAACACCGGCAATACCAGATTTATTTTTATAAGCTTCAATTGCTTCAAGTGTATCATTTACAGAAGTCTGATCTTCAAGATTTACAGAAAGTTCAAGCTTACTGATTTCAGAAATGTCCTTATTTGCAGATTTTGACATAACACTTGAAATACATACATATCCAAATGCAATCAATACTACTGCAATTCCTGCAATAATAATTGTTTTAAGATTTGATGAGAAGAAACCATTCAATTTTTCTTCAAAAGTTTCTGTTGTTTTACCAGCCATTTTTATTCTCCTGACCTTATTTTTTAATTATTTATATTTTAGCGGATATGCAGCTCGTTAAGCAAACGGCTTACATAAGTTCGCTGAATTCCCAGTATTTTTCCTGCTTCTGTCTGATTCCAGTTGCACTCATTCAAAATTTTTATTACATAGGCGCGTTTAAAATTATTCAAAGCAGTTTTTAATGTCTTGTCAGACGGGTCCATATCGCCGATTTCATTCGCGGCTGAATCAAATTCAGAAACAGGCTTACTTACCGTTTCAGTAAAATTGATTCTTAAATCTGAAGCCTGAATAAACGGCGGATTACCAAGAACACAGGCACGTTCAATACAGTTTTCAAGTTCTCGTATGTTTCCAGGCCAGTAATAATCCATCAAAAGTCTCTGCGCATCTGATGAAAAATCAGTAAAATTCTTTTTTGTTTCATTACTGAATTTTTTCAGAAAAAAACTTGATAAAGATTCAATATCTTCTTTTCTTTCGCGCAATGGAGGAATATTAAGGGGAACAACATTCAGTCGGAAATAAAGATCGTTTCTGAATGTTCCTTCCTGAACCATTTTTTCAAGATCACGGTTTGTTGCCGCAATAATTCTTACATCACTTGAAATTGTTTCACTTGAACCAACACGTTCAAAAGTATGGGACTGAAGTACCCTTAAAAGTTTTACCTGAAGATCAAGAGGAAGTTCACCGATTTCATCAAGAAACAGAGTACCACCATTGGCAGCCTCAAATCGTCCCTGTCTGTCATTTACGGCATCAGTAAATGCACCTTTAACATGACCAAACAATTCACTTTCAAGCAAAGCCGGAGTCAAAGCAGCACAGTTTACTCGAATAAAAGGCTTATCATGTCGTGCACTCTTAATATGAATCTGTTCTGCGATTAATTCTTTACCTACACCGCTTTCACCAGTAACAAGGATAGTAGTATTCTGTTTTGCAACTTCTTCAATAATATGAACAAGATCTAGAATTACAGGACTTTTTGCAACAAAAGGATGATATCCAGTACCTGAATCAATATTATTTTGAAGTACGCTGATTTTATCCTGCGCAGAACGGTAGGAATTTGCATTTGCATAAGCTATTCCAGCCTGATTAGCCAGAAGCTCAAGAATCTGCAAATCATTGGAATCAAAATTACGAGATTGAGCTTTATTTAAGACTTCGATTACACCTATACAAGTTCCACGAACACGCATAGGGAGTGCAATCATATTTTTTGTCATATAGCCAGTTTTATTCTGAACTGTATTTGAAAAGCGTGCATCCTTTGAAACATCATTGAGAACAAGAGATTTATTATTTTCTACAACCCAGCCAGCTATACTTTTTTTATTAACGGGAATATTTGCTGCTTCTGCCCCTTTTGGACCAAGAGCTACAACAAATCTAAGAGTTTCGTCTTCCTTTTTGCCAAGCAAAAGAGAAGACGATTCACATTCGACAAGACGCATTGCAGATTCAAGAATGAATACAAGCAACGCGTTTACATCGGAATAATTTGAATTTATAAGACCGTCAATTTCGATGAGCGTTTTGAGTTTATCAGCACTGATTGTATCCATATCACTCATCGAAATGTATTAGTTGTTCTGCTCTTTTAAAGCATCTCCGAGAGTATAAGCAGCATCATCATCGTTTGAAGAAGTCATATACTGATTGATTTCTTTACGCGCCTGAGCTTTTTTATATTCTTTAACAGAGAAAGCAACCTGTCCTTTTGAAACATTTACGTCTACTACAAAAACGTTAATTTTGTCACCAACTTTGTATTTTTCGCATGCTTCTTCATAAGAAACATCTTTGTCATCGCTCAAATTTGCTTTATTTACGAGACCTTCAATTCCTTCTGGAGCTTTAACGAAAAGACCAAAGTCTGTAATAGAAGTAATTTCACCTTCAAGTGTAGAACCTGTCTGATATTTATCAGCAAAAGCAATCCATGGATTATCTGTAAGCTGCTTAATACCAACACGAATGCGACGAGCTTCTGGATCAATTTCAAGAACAGAAACATCAACTTCCTGATCTACTGAAAGTTCAGAACCAGCGTGCTTAACTTTCTTTGTCCATGAAATGTCTTCAGCGTGGAGGAAACCATCAATTCCATCTTCAAGCTGTACAAAAGCGCCAGATGAAGTAAGTTTTACGATTTTCCCGTGAACTTTTGAACCTTCAGGATATTTTTCTGTAATTGTATTCCAAGGATTTTCAGTACACTGCTTAAGACCAAGTGAAACACGACCTGCCTGGATATCGTAACCGAGAATCATACATTTGATTTTATCCCCGATTTTTACCATATCTGAAGCTTTATTGATTTTCTTTGTCCAGCTGAATTCTGAAATATGAGCAAGACCTTCGATACCGTCTTCAAGTTCGATAAATGCACCGAAATCTGTAAGTTTAGTAACAGTACCTTCAACAATATTTTCTACATGATATTTTTCTTCAAAGTGTACCCATGGATCTTCAGAAAAATGTTTGAGGGAAAGGTTAATTCTCTTGTCATTAGAATCAAGACGAATTACCTTAAGTTCAATTTCCTGACCTTTCTTTACAAAATCCTTTGGACGAGTTACGTGTCCCCAAGACATATCATTAATGTGGAGAAGACCATCAAAACCACCAAGATCAATGAAAGCACCAAAACTTGTAAATGATTTTACAGTACCCTTTACACTATCACCAACCTGAGTTGTTTCAAAGAATTTATCACGGTTTGCATTGATAGATTCTTCGAGATATTTACGACGGTTAACAACAACATTTGCTTTATTATCTGAATAGAGACGTTCAATATAGAACTTTGCATTCAAGCCGATAAGTTTAGATGGATTATCAACTTTCTGAGCATCAGACTGACTGATTGGGAGGAATGCATGAATGTCACCACCAAGGTTAACATCAAAACCACCTTTGATTTCCTTTTCAATTACACCGTCCACAGCAATTTTTTCATCTGCAGCTTTACGGAGATCTTTCCAAAGCTGTTTTGCCTGAGCTTTTGTAAATGAAATTTCCGGACCGTTGCGACCATCTTTCTTAATTACAACTACTGATACTGTATCGCCATCTTTTGGCAATTTACCAGCAAATTCCATTGAAGGAATTCTTCCTTCTGATTTGTATCCGATGTCTACAAATACGTAATCACTTGTAACCTGTACAACGATACCTTCTACAATCTGACCGTCTTCAACAGTACCAAGACTTTTGAGAGACTCTTCCATTAACTGTGTCTGAATTGTGCTCTTCTGAGTTTCTTCAGTTTCCACTTCCATCTGTTCCATATTAAACCCTTTATTTTGAATTTTATTTAAAATTATCTCACAAACTTTTTCAATCGTCAAGTTAGAAGTATCTATATATACAGCATCTTCGGCCTGTTTCAATGCCCCTTCTTTTTTATTACGGTCGATTTCATCACGTTTAATAATTGCAGCCTTTACTTCTTCCAGAGTCATATTAGAAACACCCTGATCAAATCTACGCTGTGCCTGAACATCAATAGATGCATCAAGATAGAATTTATATTCCGCATTTGGGAATACAACAGTTGTCATGTCACGACCTTCACAGATAATATCCAGATGTCCGGTAATTTCCTGCATACGGTCATTTACAAGATGACGGATTTCTACTATAGAAGAAACCTGGGCAACTCTTTTACTGACTGCATCATCATGAAGATGAGATTCAACATCCTTGCCATTCAAAATAAGATGTGAGTTTTCATAATCAAGAGTCTGTTTTTTACAAAATTCAACAACTTTTTCTGTTTCAAGCAAATCAATATCAGTTTCATTGAGAGCCATTGTCAATGCACGGTAAAAACTGCCGCTGTTGAGATAAGTAATGTTAAGTTTTTTTGCGATCAACGATGCAATTGTCGATTTACCTGTCCCCGCAGGTCCGTCCATAGCAATAATCATTTGCTTCTCCTATATTTGTAAACAGAATTTTATCTGTTTTTACACAAATTCAACAATTCCTGAACTTCTAAAGGAGTCAATTCCCTGAACTCCCCTTCTTTCAGATTTCCTAAAGTAATATTTCCGATTCTGACACGCTGAAGACTTCTTATTGCAGCTCCAGAATCTTTAAATACATTTCGGATTTCACGGTTTTTTCCTTCCACAAGAACAACCTGCATCTTATGTGTATTTATTATTTTTGTATCTTTGGCACGGTAAAAAACTCCATCAACCCTTACCCCTTTTTTGAATTTTTCATCCAAACCTTCTGGTAACGGATAACTTGTTTCTACCATATATTCTTTTTCAATTTCACTGGAAGGATGCGATAAAACCTTTGCAAAGTCTCCATCATTAGTAAAAAGAATTGCACCACGACTAAACATATCCAGCCGTCCAACATTATACAACCTTTCAGAATATTTTTCTTTAAGAAGATCTACCGCAACATCCCTTCCCTTTTCATCAGACTGAGTACAAACATAACCTTTTGGCTTATTCATCAAAATATATAATTTACGCTCTTCTGGCATTACAGGCTTTCCGTCAACACAAACCTGATCATTGGTTGAAACTTTAGTCCCCAATGTTTCAACCACTACGCCATTTACGGTTACGCGGCCATCAAGAACAATTTGTTCCGAAGCCCGTCTGGAAGCAACTCCACAATGAGCAAGAAAAGCTGATATACGGACAACTTCTGTCTGTTTTGTTTTCTGTTCCAAAATATCTCCCAAAAAGATTAACGAGCAAGTTCAAATCTTTCGTTTTCTTTTTCATCAAGCTGTGGTAAATCTGCAATTGAATTAAGTCTGAACAGTTTAAGAAATTCTTTTGTAGTTCCGAACTGAACAGGTCGTCCAGGGCTATCTTTTCGACCAACTTCCTTTACTAGCTGACGTTCAATCAAAAGGCGAATCATATTATCTGGAGAAACACCTCGAATAGACTCAATTTCAGCTCTTGTAATAGGCTGCTTGTAAGCAATTAAAGACAGAACTTCCATTGCGGAACGGCTCAATTTTCCTTCCCCTTTTTTTCCATATTTTTCCTTAATAGCTTCCCAGATATCTTTTTTAGGAACAAGAGACCAGCCGCCTGTTATCATTGCAAGTTCAATACCCGACTTTTCTTCAGCATATTTATCTTTCAACAATTCAATACATTCTGAAACAATGTCTTTTGCAAGTTTTGTTGAAACAGACAGCCCGTCAATGGTCTGAGGTTCACTTTCAAGAAACAAAACAGCTTCAACAAGTGCCATTTCCTTATCTAAATTAACTTTCATTTTTTATTCCTTAATATTAAATTCAAGCTGCTTTGTAACGGCAGATTTTTATATCTCCGAACATTCTGTTTTGATAAACTGTAGCAAGTTTATCTTTAACAGCTTCAAGCAAAGCCATGAAGGCACAAATTATATCCAGTTTACTTCCAGGTCGCACGATCAGGTCTGTAAACATACACTCTTCACTATCTTCAAACTTTTCAAGCATCAAAGCGATTTTTTCATTTACTGAAATTTCTTCATTCATATTGATAAGCTTGCCGTCTGAATAAGAAGACATTAAATTTTTTATGATTTTTTGCATTTGTTCAAGAAGATCCCAGGTATCAATTTTTTCCCAGAGATTTTCATCTTCGAAAGGAAGTACTCGCTGAATCTTCTTTCTTTCAAAACTCCATTGATTTTCATCTTCTTTTTCTTCCATAAGATTGGAAAGTTTCTTAAACTTCTGATATTCAATGAGTTTTTCTACAAGCGCTTCACGAGGGTCATCAAAATCAAGATCATCTTCAATCTTAACTTCAACAGGCAGCATCATTCTGCTTTTGATATAAATAAGCCGTGCAGCCATATTATAGAATTCAGACAAATCCCCTAACTCAACTGAAGTTGCATAATCCAGATATTCAAGGAATTGTTCTGTAATAGTAGCGATAGGAATATCAAATATGTTGATTTTATTATCACGGATTAATTTCCATAACAGATCAAGAGGTCCATCAAAATCGCCTGCAACAAAAGTCATTGTCTCTTTTGTTGTAACATCTTCATCCTTTCCTTCAATAATTTCCGTAATGCCAGACTGATCCAATTCCATTTTAACATTCCTTTTCTTGAGAAAATTTCATTAAATCCTGTGAGGAACAGAAAATCTGAGCATCTTCCCAGTTAAGTTCTTCGCCAATTTTAAAGAAATTCTTTTTCAATTTAATATCGGAATATTTTGCCAAAATCTCAAGTAAAGGAATAACTACAAATGCACGTTCCTCAATTCGAGGATGTGGAATCTGCAGATCATCGGTATCAATTACATCGTTCCCAAAAAGTTCAATATCAATGTCTAAAGGCCGTGGCCCATTCCGGATTTCTCTGGAACGGTCACGACCATAGGCGGCCTCAATTTTTTGAGTTGCAGAAAGCAAATCATGTGGAGAAAGGTTGTCATCTATAAATCCGCACACAACCATATTATAGAAGAACTGTTGATTTTCGACATACATTGGTTTTGTACGATATACAGATGACATTCTGAAATCAGTAACAAATTCCATCAATTCACTGCAAGCATTTCTCAAAATACAAAGAGAATCCATTGAAGCAAAAGAACGGTTTGATCCTAATCCCAGAACTACAAATTTCATTTATGAACCACTACTAAAATAAAGCATCTTTTGCACTTACAGCAGCAGGTTCATCATCAACTACAACTTCTGGTTTATCAGCAGATTTTGCAGTTTTAGAAGCTTCTTTTGCAGCTTTTTCAGCTGCTTTTACCTGCTCCGGATAAACAGGAACACCTTCTTTTGTCTTAAGAACCTGACCTGGAAAAAGATCATTTCTAAGCTGAGTTTCAATAGCTTTTGTAGATTCAACGTTAGTTTCAAGATAATTAATGGCGTTTTCTTTACCTTGACCGATTTTTTCTTCACCACGAGTATACCAGGCACCACGTTTATCAATGATTCCGTGTTTTACTGCAGAATCCAGAAGCGAAGCTGTAGCAGAAATACCTTTACCAAAATAAATATCAAGTTCAACTTTTCTGAATGGAGGCGCTACCTTATTTTTAACAACCTTAACTCTAACTCTGTTACCAACTGCTTCTTCATCGCCTTTACCGTCAATAGATTCAATGCGACGAATTTCAAGTCGAACAGAAGAATAGAACTTAAGCGCATTACCACCGGTTGTTGTTTCAGGATTACCAAACATAATGCCAATTTTCATACGAATCTGGTTAATGAAGATAATCATACACTTTGATTTACCAACAATAGCAGTAAGTTTTCTCAAAGCCTGACTCATCAAGCGAGCCTGAACACCCATCATCGAGTCACCCATTTCACCTTCAATTTCTTTCTGAGGAGTCAAAGCAGCAACAGAGTCAACAACAATAATATCAACAGCACCAGAACGAACCAGCTGTTCTGTAATAGCAAGAGCCTGTTCACCAGTATCCGGCTGAGATACCCACAATTCATCTGTATTTACACCAAGATTTTTAGCATAAACAGGATCAAGAGCATGTTCAGCATCAACAAATGCAGCAATCCCACCAAGTTTCTGAGCTTCCGCAACGGCATGCAAAGCAAGTGTTGTTTTACCAGAACTTTCAGGTCCATACATTTCAATAATACGGCCTCTTGGATAACCACCAACACCAAGTGCTTCATCAAGCAAAATCGATCCGGAAGGAATAACATCAATTGACGATGTATCTCCCTGTGAACCGAGTTTCATCAACGAACCGGTACCAAACTGTTTTTCAATCTGCAGTCTGGCAGCTTCAAGAGCCTTAAGTTTCTCCGACATGTCAGGAGCAGCTTCTTTTTTTTCAGCCATTTTTTCCACCTTTCCCACTAATATATCCACCCTATTATGTATAGGCTGAGTTTTTAAATTTTCTACGTTTTTTTTGAAATTTTTTTTTAATTTTTTCAAAAAAAACTTAATTTTCATCAATTCTGCTTGTCACGCAAAGGCTGATGATACGATTTTACGCGAATAAAAAGTTTATTTTCCCGGTTTTCCAGTTTTCCAAGAACAACAATCGCTTTGTCTTCAATAAGATTTGGATTTCCTTCAAATTGGAGGCAAACAATTTCTTCAACTTTTTTCTGATCTTCATAACCAACAAGAAGATCACAGGAGAAATTCCCGCTGCTATCAAAGGAACCATTGGCATAACGTCCCGACCAGCTGACAAAACAATTTCTGTAAAGATCCGGATTTTTCTGAACGGTTGCAGCATCAAAATTATCAGGAAGATTATCAAAAGAAATATTCTTGTCATCAAGAAGATTTGCCAGCTGCTTTGCCTTCTCCTTAATTTTTGCATCAGCCCCGGAATTGAGGATTTTATTTATTTCAACCTGACAGGCATTATCCCTGTAATCCTGAAAATACTGCATTGCAAGGCCATAAGATTCTTCAACGGAAAAACCTTCGTTTTCACCATTATTTCCAGATGAATTCAAAGCAAGTGAACTTAAATCTGCCCTCGGACCGTCAACAAAAAATGAATTATCAACAGATTTTTCAACAAATGAAAGAATTCCAAATGCAAGAAGGATTCCAATCAAACCTGAAAAAACAAGTTTTGCAACAAAAGTCGGATTTACACCCAAAGGAGGATAAAACTGTTCAATTTCACCTGTATCAGCCCATTTACAGATAGTCTGGAAATCAGCTCCATTCTTGATAAAATCCATTGCCTTTTTAACAACCTGATTTTCCGGATCCTTGTCATAAATATCAATATAATATTTTAACGCCCTGTCAGTTTCACCTCTTCTCAAAAAAATTGCTGCCTGACCAAGAAGAAGATTTGAATCCGTAAGTTTTATATGACGGGCTTTCTGATAGTAAAAACTTGCATTTCCCATATCCCCGATATACAGATAAGCATGCCCCAGGTACAGATAATAATCAAAAATATCATGATACAGTTCATGACTGCGGGGATTATCAAGAACAGATACAACTTTTGAGAATTCACGTCTTTTTAGCAAACTTTTTGCTTTATCTAATTCAGAAATTGCCATTATTACAGCTGCTGCCTGATTTTTTTCATAATAAGATCAAGTTCAGCATTTAAACGCTGAATTTCTGCACGGTCAACATTTTCAGGCTCTGATTCAAGGTTGTTGATTCTGTTAATGAGAGCCTGAACATAAGCTGCATTAAGCTGATCCTGCTTAAGTGAATTTTCAGACTGTGGCTGTACAGGCTGATTATTTGTATTTGCAGCTGAAGGCTTTTTAAGTGATGTTACGATTTCTACAGGAGGAGGATTATTTGCATTTTCAAGAGCCTCTTCTTCTGCAGTTTTTGCAAAAACAGCACCATTTGGCAGTTCCCCGTCACTGGCAAGTACAATATAGAACGAAATTGCATCTGTTTTTCCTGCATCAAGTTTTACAGGCATCCAGTTTACTGCTACAGCTGAGTTGTTATAGGCATTGGCAGATGTAAGTGAGCGGTCTGAAGTAACCCTTGGCTTCCAGTTTGTAGAAGAAGAAAGAGTATCAATATTTGCAATTGCAACCTGAACCGGTGTAGAAACATCTTTTCCAAAGAGAACAAACTGAACGGATTCCCTTGAATTTGAAGATAAAATCCAGCGGTCATCTTTTACCGATTCAAAAAGCTTTTCTTTTTTAATCCTGTTTCCGGAAGAAGTCTTAAAATGAACGTCAGAATTTTCACCAAGAATTGTATCAAACATACCACGGATTCCGACAGTCATAGGTTTATCTGAAATATTTGTAGTAAAAACCGTAACGCGTACAGCATCTTCTTTGCCGTTTTTTACAGTTGCAGCAGGAACAAAGTCAACAGTTACCTGAACCTGTTTCTCAATTGAATAAGCGAGCTGAACGTGACGTGTTTCATATACTTCACGGGCTTCTGCAGCTACCCCTGCTTCACGATTTAGACGATATTCAGAATCACCTGCGAGAACAGCAATAAATGAAGAAGCACTTCCGTCTACACTTGATAAAACAGGTACAGCCTTTTTTGATTCATTAACTGCAAAAATATTGAAACATCCTGTTTTTCCATCAAGGGAAACCTTAAACTTGTCTGCAGCCAATTCAGTTTTCTTTACAGGCAGATATACAATTCCCAGTTTTTCATCTTTTTTAAGACGACGTTTTATATCTGCAAGACGTTTTGCTTCCTTTTCCTTTTCTTTCTGTGCTTTTCGTTCTGCCTTTTCCTTTTCTTTACGCTCTTTTTCTTCCTGAGCTTCTTTTTCTTTCTGTGCCTTCTTTTCAGCAGCTTCCTTTTCTTTAAGAGCCTTTTTTTCTTCTTTTGTCAGCTCTTTTTCAGGTTCTTTTACACTTTCTTCTGCATTTTCAGTTACAGCTGCTTCTGCCACACCTTCTTCTTCCTGCTGAGAAAAAAGTGGAAAAACAGTGAGAAATGAAAAAATACAAACAAAACCAAGAATTTTTTTCATAAATTAATCTCCAAGAATCGAATCGTCAAGAATAAACTGAAGCTGCCGTGCACGTTTTTTCAGGGCCTCAACTTCAGGATCTTTTTCTACAGTTTTTACAGTCTCTGTTTTTTCAGAAGATGATTCCTTTTCCTGAACAGAAACTGATTCTGTCTTTTTTGGTTCTTCAGGAACAATTACATCTACAGGCTCAACAGGAACAGACTTAAGCATTGCTTCCCGCTGAATTGCAGCTTCTTCCAGCTGTGCAGTATACATTTTTTCTGCTTCAAGCTGACTTTTCAGTTCTTCTACCCTTTTTTGTGCATCAACAAGCTGTTTTCTGAGCCCCAGCTTATCTTCTGCCTGATAAAGGCGTATCTGACGTTCATAATCTTCCCTTGCCGCAAGAGTCTCTTCCCCGGTTACCTTAAGGAGATACAGAAGTTTTTCTTCACGGTTACGCTGTTCAATCATTTCAATTCTGTAGCGGGCATCTGCAATTTTTGAATCCCCTGGAAAATCAGTTACAATTCTTTCGTAAAGTCCGCGGGCTGCATCAAAATTGTATTCTGCATAAAAAGACTCGGCAATCCAGTATAAAGCTGATGCATAAAGGTCATGTTCAGGATTCTGATGACAGAAATCACTTAAAACCAGTACCGCATTTTCATTCTGTCTGAGGAAATGAAGTACACGACCATTCTGATAACTGATATATGAACTGTAACGGCTGTCAGGATATTTTGCAGCAAACCTGTCACAGTCAGCCTTTGCAGATTTATATTCCCCGGCATACATTTCACTCATAATGAGCATATAAAGGACTTCATCACCATTTGGAGCTTTTTTTGACTGTTCAGAAGCCTTTCTCAGATAAAACATTGCACTTGTCCAGTCTGCCTTTCTGTAACATTCCAGACCACGCACATAATCCTGGGACTCTGAACCTGAAACTGAAGTCAATGCCAGAAAAAATACAGCTGCCAGAGCAAGAATCTTATTATTCATAATCAATACTCCCATTTAAAAGAGCCGTTAAAGAATGCAGAACCGGAAACTACAACATCAGCACCGGCATCAACAGCAAATTTTACTGTATCACTGTTAATTCCACCGTCTACGGAAATGAGATATTTGTATCCGTTCTTTTTTCTTAATTCATCAAGTTCTGAAATTTTATCAACACAATATGGAATAAGCTTCTGTCCGCCATATCCCGGATTTACAGTCATTACAAGAACAACATCTACAAGATGAAGAACCTGCTTTATTGCATCAACGGGTGTAGAAGGACAAATGGAAATTCCGCATTTTTTACCAAGATCATCCTGAATATGGTGAATGAGACGGTCAACATGAACAGTTGCTTCACTGTGAAAAGTTATCCAGTCAGCCCCGCTTTCAGCAAAGGAATCTACCATTTGTTCAGGACGTTCAACCATTAAGTGAACATCAAAGGGAAGTTTTGTCAGTCTGCGGATAGATTTTATTACAGGCTGACCGTAAGTTACAGGAGGTACAAAATGTCCGTCCATGACATCAATATGTACAACTGTTCCGCCATTATCTTCAATCATCTTTACAGCTGAAAAAAGATTTGAAAAATCTGCGGAAAGTAATGATGGTGCTAATTCTATTTTTTTCATTATCCTTTATTCTAGCAGATGGAAAAACTGTTGTAAATATTTCATTATATAGAAAATAAACAAAGGCAAAAAATGTTCGTAAATATATCTTGACATTTTTACTTACTTACTTTATAAAGTTTAGCCCAATTTTTGTATTTTACATTCTTTTATTGACTAAGGACCTTCAAAAAGATAAAATAGAGTATTGTTTTATGAGTATTCAGTCTGAAGAAGGTTTATCACAAGCATACACTCTTCTTGAAGAAGGCAATCCGGAAAAAGCAAAATTCATTCTTGAGGAGACTCTTGAATATAACCTAGGAAATAAAGAGGTGTCTTTTGCAGTCTGGTGCTGTGCCTGGTGGTCTGATTATTTAAAAACAGTTTCAGCTTCAAATCTTGGCTATTTTGAACATGGAGAAAGTCTAATTTCCAGATGGAAAAGCTTTCACAGTGAACTTGCAAGACAGAAGAATGTTTTTGAACGGCCTCTATTTTCAATTCAGAAAGGTGTCTTTTCAAAAGCACTTGATTGTTACAGCAGTCTGGAGAATGAATCTAATCCGGTTCAGAAAGCAGAAATTTGCAGAAAGCAGGGATTGTGCTGTAAAAAGCTGGGACAATACGAAACAGCTTTGCAATACCTGACTACAGCTGCCAGACAAGTACCTCAGTCATCTGAAATACTTGCCGAAATGGCAGACTGCTTTGCACTTTGCGGTGAAGAGCGGAATGCAAAAGTTCTGTTCAGGGAAGCCTTTTTTATTGATCCGCAGAAAATCGACCTTGATTTTCTGGAATCTGAAATGATCCGGTGTCTTATTACACAGGTAAAGGAAAAAGGTTATTCCGGCAGTCAGCTGGTTGAATGGATTCCTGTTTATGGTGTCATATTTGGTGTTTTCAACATCAAGCGTGAACTGAGAAGCCAGGAATTCGGAAAATTAAGACAGGAAATATATGCACGGGAAAATGAACTTAAGGATCCGAAAAACGATTCAAAGATTCTCATTCCCCGACTGATCAACATGTATTTCTGGCTTATTGATCACTATGTCAGAACTAAAGAAGACGGCAGCAGGATCAGTGATTTATTATTAAAAGTTAAACTGCTTAACCGCGGGATCTGGGAATCCTACGTAAAGTAGTAAAATTTACAGAGGGAGCCAGTCAGGCTCAAAACGAGTGAATCATTTTTTAGGAGAAATCAATGTCTGAAGAACTTATTAAAAATCTCGAAGAACAGCTCAAAGAAGAAAAATGGACTAGAGAAACTATCGGAAGTTACACAAAAGACAAACTCATCGAATTGGGAAAAATTGTAGAAGATGCAAAAAGAGAAAATTGCATTGATGAAATCAAGACAATTTGTGATGAACATCTTGCACACACAAAAGACAGCATCATCGCCCTTTACATTTCCGGTATGCTTGGACTCAAAAAAGGCGCACTGGACAATTCTGCACTCGTTAATCTCGTTGATATTTTCAAAGAATATCACAAGGATCCGATCGTTGTTTACCTCTGTGAAACAATTACAGAAGTAGACCCGAACAATAAATTTGCCCTCCGCACTCTTGCCGAATGCTATCGCGAATCAAACAATGCAGATGTATGGACAATCTACGAAAAAATCGTAAAGCTTGATTATGAAGAAGCTGACATTGCAAAAATTCTCGCTGAACACTACGAAAACAGCGGCGATATGGAAACAGCAATCGCTTACTACAAAAAGGCTATTCTCCGTTACATTAATCTTTCAAACGTAAATTCAATCAAAGAAATCTGGACAAAACTTATTGCAGTAATGCCTGAAGAAATCGAATTCTTCCGCACTGTTCAGAAGCGTGTTGAAAAAGCAATTGATCCTGAAAAAAGCGCCCTTCTTATGGCAGAACTTTACCCATACTACAAAGATAATAAAAAATGGGATATTGCCATCAGCATTCTCAAAGACAACCTGAGAATCGATCAAAAAGACAACTGGGCCCGCCGTGAAATTACAGAATGTTTCAGGGCAAAACATGCAGGCCACAGCCGCGTAGAAGATTACATCCGTTCTTCAAACCTCAGCTCAAACTACCGCAACGTATTTGAAGCTATTTCTGACTTTGAAAAACACATCGCTTTTGACGTTAATAACTTTGTTTATCACAAGACATGGCACGTTGGTGTTATCACAAAAGTTGAAAATGATGATCTTACAATCAATTTCGGTAATAACAACGAACGCAATATGTCATTAAAAATGGCAGTAACAGCTTTGCAGCCACTGGCTAAAAACCACATCTGGGTTCTCAAGGCTACAAAAAAGAAGGAAGTTCTTGCTAAGAAAATCAAGGAAGATAAAGTCTGGGCTCTCAAAACAATCATCAGATCATTCAACAACTGCTGTGATTTCAAACGTATCAAGGCAGAACTTGTACCTTCAATCCTTAAGGAATCTGAATGGACAAGCTGGAACTCAAATGCAAAAAAAGTTCTTGAAAATGACTCAACATTCGGTGTAAATCCAAACAACATCAATGAATATACAGTAAGAACTAAGGCTATTACACAGGAAGAAAAACTCAACAACGAATTCAAGGCTCAGAAACTTTTCTTCCCACGTGTTGATATCCTCATGAAATATGTTAATGATGATGCAGATATTGAAAACGATCTCTTTGAAGACATGCTCTCTTACTTCAAAGGATTCCTCAAGGCAATCAACAATGTTACTGAATATGTGGTAGCTTCTTATCTCATTGTTAAGAAGATTGGCATGAAATATTCTTCACATGCATACACACCAACATTCACTTTTGCTCAGCTTTACAGCGAAATTGAAAATCCAAGAGAAATGTACACTCTTCTCAAAGATACAAAAAATACTTCACTCCGCGAAAGTTTCCTTGAAGAAATCAAAACAAACCTTATGGACTGGGCTGATCAGTATGTAAACCTCTTCCCTACTGTTCTCAGCGACAAAATTCTCCAGGCACTCCTCACAGAAGGAAAGATTGAAGAAGTTAAAAAACTCGTTGTTAACACTTTTGAAGACTATCGTGCTAACAGAGAAGCCGTTCTTTACTTCTTTGAAAGATGCCAGAATGAAGAATGGTTCAAAACTTCAGGAGTTTCTCTTGAAAATCAGTTCATCGCAATCCTTAATATCATCTCTCAGTGTTACCGTGAAATTGACAACCATGTTAATTCTACAGATAACAAAAAAATTATTAAGAATGCATGCAAACTTCTCTTTGAAGGAGAAAATGTATACGGAAATTATATGATGTCTCTCTCAAAAGAAGATATGGGACACATCTACCAGCTTGTTGATGACATTTCTGCTCTTGAACCTTCAATCAAAACACAGCTTCGCAACAAGATTCTTGAAAAATATCCGGATTACAAATTCCACAAGAAAGAAGAAACTTCTGTACAGCCTAAAGGTATGTGGGTTACAAAAGCAATGCTTGATGCTAAGAAGGCAGAAGAAGAAAGACTTACTGACGAAGTTCCTAGAATTGCAGCTGAAGTTGCAGAAGCCCGAGATAAGGGTGACTTGAAGGAAAATGCTGAATACCATGCAGCTAAAGATGCACAGCACAAACTTAACCTTGACCTTAAACGCCTCAAGGAAGAGCTTGCCCGTGCCATCATCTTTGACCCTACTACAGCTACATCTTCATTCATTTCTTTTGGTACAGTTGTTACACTTGCAAACAACATTTCAGGAAAAGACGAACAGTACACAATTCTTGGTCCATGGGAATCAAATCCAGAAGCAGGAATCATTTCGTACATGTCACCTTTGGGAAATGCACTTCTTGACGCTAAAGTTGGTGATGATCTTTCATTCAAGATCAACGGCAACGACAACAAATATACAGTTAAAGATATTAAAATTGCAAAATTCTAATATTGCTTAAAGGGCAAAAAAAAGTTCCTGTTCGGCTGAACAGGAACTTTTTTTTAATTTGCTATTTTAAGAAAATTTCTTCAAGAGCTTTTATCAGCTGTTCATTTTCTACATGAGGTTTGATTGAAGCCCGGTACCAGAATTCATCCATTCCATAAAAATCCGAACAGCCACGAATAACGATTTTATAAGCATCCAAGGCACGGCAAAGAGGAGTTGAAGAAGGATTATCAAGTTCAACTGAATGGAATTTACTCTGTTTTTTTGGACCATTATGGCCGGAATGATGAAGGGCATTTTCGTGATTATGAGCAAAATCAAGTGCTTTCTTCTGCATTTCTTCAGTCAGTTTGAAGAGAACATAATTTGCTTCACCATCTACTACTCTTGCACCACATTTTTTCAGGCTTTCCACAAGAAGCTGTTTTTCTTCCATGACAACTTTCAACATGTCTTTCTGCCATGTAGATTCTCCAAGTTCGGCTTCAATAACTGCACTTCCGGTTACCTGTGCATCTGTACTGATTGACCATGAACGAAGGGATTTTACAAGAGGATCATAAATTTCAGCACTGAAACAAAGACAATACCCTAAACGCAAACCTGCCATTCCATAAATTTTTGTAAAGGCGTTAAGTATGATTACATGTGGAAATTCTTCTGAACGCTCAATTAGATTACGAATGGATTTTTCTGCAGTCGGAGAGAACTGGGCAAAACATCCGTCAATTACACAAACAGTTCCGTTTTTTTCACATTCCTGAACAATTTTTAAAAGCATCTCATAAGGAACAACATTGCCTGCAGGATTGGAAGGAGTTGCAATATACAAAAGAGGAACTCCCCCGCTTAAAATTTTCTGTAATTTTTCAAAATCTTCTTCTGTCCAGGTAAAATCATTTTCTTCACTAAGAGTCAGATGAAGGATTTTTTCTTCATCAACAGCCATCAAAAGACCGTTTTCATATTCAGAAAAAGCCGGCTCAATAATGAGGTTAAAACTTGAAAGTGAGCCAGTTCCAGCATAAACGCAGGAAATAAGCTGAATCAGATCCGCAGCACCAGAACCACAAAGAATAGGTCCGTTAAACTTCCAGAATTCGGCAAGTTTCTCTTTTAATTCCGTGCAATTAGGATCGGGATAACATGCAAGGACATTAGGATCAAGAGAAAGAGCAAGAAGCGCCTTTGAAGCAGCTTTATGAACTCCAAGAGGACTTGTATTTGCAGAAAAGTCCAGAAAATCATCTATTTTTTTTGAATTAGTTCCACCATGAAAAAACATAATATTTATTATAACACAACTTTTATTAAAGATACATTGACTATTTGCAATTTACTGTTATGAAGTTTATAATTCTAATATGACTTTTAATCGCGCTCTGACAGCATTCATTTTACTCACAGTCGCCTCTTTTTGTTTTGCAAATAAAGCATATTATTCCATTTCTCCATTAACAGGGGGACTTCCATCTTCTTCAATAAAACAGACAAGCTCAGCCAAAGTTCACCAGGATGACAGTACAATAACAGTTCAGCAGAACAAATCAAAAGTTTTCAAAACTGCCATCATAATCTGTGCGATTACCGTTACTGTAATTGCCGCTTATGGTATCTACAAAATGCAGACAACCGATGCAACCTGTACAGAGGCTTATTTTGATGATTGTGGAGAATCTTTATTCTGTAATGACAATTTCTGCAACAGTATCGGCGAAGATTGTACCCAGGATCTTGTTGGAAGCTGCACTCAATCTATTGTTGATTCATTAACAGAAAGTTGTTCATCCTCTCAATTAACAGCACTTTTTGCAAAGGGCTTCAAAATTATTCCAGTTTATGTCCGCTAAAAAAAATTTCCTGCTAATCCTGCTGATTTTATCTATGATAAAATCATATTCGTTTCAACCAGACTATACTTCAATTTACATGGACATTTCTCTTAAAGAACTTGATATCACTGACAGTCGTGTTATAAATCAGCAGCAATACCCTTTCTACTTCAATAAAATTTCATCAAAAATCACGCCAGATACTCCCTATGACATATTGAACTGGCTGGATTCAGATCTTGGGCTTTTATCAACAGGATATAACGTCACTTCCTGTAAAATTGAAAATGATCATGTTATTACTGAATACACAACAGTTCTTTCACAACCAGTTTTTAAAGTTCACAAAATTACTGACAAAAGTAATCAGATTTTAAAAGTCATTATGTATTCCAGTGAAACAGAAGTTTTTTCTTCAGCTTTAATCAACAACCGGGCAAAAATCAAAACTCATACATTTCCTTCCGGTATAAAAACAGATTATTATGAAGAAGGAAAAATCAAATATACTTTTCAGCTTGATTTTAAAAACATTAAAACTGACATTCCAGAAAAAAACATTGCAGCCACATATAAACTGGTTAAACTGGAACAACCATTCTCTATCACCAGCAACGATGTTCCTTCTGACAATTATTCATACACATCCCCACAAAAGGAATTCAACACAACAACTTCAAAAATTCTTGTAGACGGAGCTTATTCTTTTTACAAAAATTATATAACCGAGCAGGATTTATCCGGCTGTTCCTATTATCCCAGCTGTTCTTCATATATGCGCACTGCAGTTTCAAAGTACGGGATTACAGGAATTATCATGGGGCTTGAAAGACTGCACAGGTGCACACATGTAGAAAAAAGACGAAAATTATATCCCTTATCACCAAGAGGATTTCAACTGGATTATGTAAAATGAAAAAACTGACTTTAATGACAATTCTTCTGACATCAGCCTTAAACCTTTTCTCTCAAAATAAAGATTATTATTCTGCAGACATGACTAAAAAATTCGGTGACAATCTTTATTCAAACGGATTTTTTGAAGAAGCCGCAGGAGAATACATGCGCTATATGTTCATGACTGCGGAACCTGATTTTACGGCCTTTGATAATCTTACCGATATTTTCAGAAAAACTAAAAATTATGAAAAACTGGACTGGCTTAACAATTATCAGTCACTTTATTCTCATGAATTGATAGAAAAATATAATTTTGTGCACGCTGAAAGTTTATTTATCAGAAACCAAAAACTTCTTTTAAAAGACAAAACATTTTATCTGGATAAAAATAAATTTATAGTCACACTTTCCTCAGAAATACTTTCTTTTAATTACAAATCCTGTATAGAACTAATAAATACATTTTTTAAAGAAGATTCCTCACCACTTGAATTTACAGCACTGAAAAATGAAATGACAAATTATTCTCCAAAATCCCCCCTTCTCGCCCTCTGTCTTTCAGCAGTAGTACCTGGCAGTGGCAAATGGTATGGAGATTCTTTCAGAAGCGGATTCAATTCATTTCTGGCCATCGGACTTTCAGGAGCAGGAACTTTCTGGTGTTATCAGGAATACGGAGCTGAAAACTGGAGAACCCTTGCACTTGGATCTGCGACAATCGTAAGTTACATTGTAGAACTTTACGGTTCATATCAGAATGCAAACAGAGTAAACAATGCAAAACAAAGAAAAATCCACGATGCAATGCTTAAAATCTATGAAGCTGAATATTAAGACCTTTGCTATTATTTCAGTTCTGTCCTTCTCACTTTTAAATTGTTTTTCCAAAGAGACAGACAGGATTTACAATTTTGCCCGCCAGCTGGAATTAAACAACGCAGATAATCAGGCGGCTCTTGAATACAAGCGGTTCATTTTTTTTAGTGAAGAATCTGACACAGACACTCTGCACGCTCTTTCATTTTTAAGGGATTTTTACAGCCGGAAAGGAGATTTATTCAACTCACAGAAATATGCCCGCCTTGCAAGTCAGACTGCAGGACAAATAGATTCAAAACTAAAGGATGAAACATACATAAAAGAAATCGATATAATTTCTCAAGACAATTCAAAAATAAACCTGCAGCCACAGATTCTGACTTACACCTTTGATAATTACTCACTTAAAGTTAACAAAGCCGCCTGGTGTTCGTTAATCAGTACAAATCTCAGACTGCAGAATTTTGATGAGGCTAAAGATTTTTATCAAACTGCAAAAGTTAAAATGATTTTTTCAGATGACGAAATGAGAATCATCGAATCTTCTTTTGATGAATTATTCAAATGTTCACCCAAAAATCCAAAACTTGCCCTTTTTTTGTCATTTATTCCCGGCCTGGGCCAATGTTACGCACATAATTTTAAGGATGGTGTAAATGCATTTATTCTCAACGGCTCTTTAATCGGACTTTCTTCATGGTCTATTTGTACTGGAAATTATCTTGATTTCATATACTTTGAGTTTTCACCATTGTTCAGATTCTATCGTGGAAACCTGTATAACGCCCAGAAAGAAACCTTTGACTACAACGACAGACTTTTTGAAAAAAAATATGAAAATATTTTAAAAATTTGCGATTCTAGTTATTGACTAATTTTTTGATTGTCTATATATTATAGTAACATTGCATTCCCCGATTGTGTAATGGTAGCACTTCAGATTCTGGTTCTGACTGTGGGGGTTCGAATCCTCCTTGGGGAACTAAAAGCAGAACGAAAGTTCTGCTTTTTTTGTTTATAAACACCAAAAAACCGGCCCCATCGAATATCGGTTTAGTTCATCGCCCTCTCAAGGCGGAGAGACGGGTTCGACTCCCGTTGGGGCTAAAAAAACAAAGTAAGACTCGCACATGCGGGTCTTTTTTTTTATTTAAAGTTCAACGGGAGTCGACTTGAAAATTCTATATTTCTATTTTAATATGATTATATATGGGTAATTTAACTGGTCTTGTTTTAAGCGGAAGCAACAATATTTTTGAAGTCGAAACAACTGATGACGACGGGAACTCCCGTATATTTTCTTGTTCATTAAAAAGTAAAAGATTAAAAACCGACGAAAAATACTATAATCCTCTGGCTCCAGGTGACAGGGTTGAAATTGAAACTGATCCTGAAGACGAAGAAAAGGGTCAGATTGTAAATCTCATTGACAGAAAAAATGTTTTTTTACGATGGAATGTAAAGGGGCGTGCCCCACAACTTCTTGCAGCCAATCTTGATTATGTTTTACTTGTAACAACACCTGATGACCCGCCATTCAGGCCAAGATTTATTGACCGTGAACTGGCTCAGGCAGAAGCACAGAACCTTACTCCAGTAATAATTGTAAACAAATATGATCTTCCTGCTGCACAGGATCCTGATTTTCAACTTCGCCTTACTATCTGGCAGGAACTGGGATACAAAGTAATAAAAATTTCAGCTCGTACAGGAGAAGGTCTTCCTGAACTTGCAGAATTCATCCAGAACAAACTTTGCGCCCTGGTCGGTCAATCCGGAATCGGAAAATCATCCATTGTTAACGTTCTTGACAACTCCTGTGTATTACGTACTGGAAGCCTTTCACAAAAATATGGCCGCGGCACCCACACAACGACTAAAGGAACATTAATGCACCTGCACCTTAACGAATCTCTTGTAGGTGGTATTCAAAACGCTTATTCCGACATTATTGATACGCCAGGAGTAAGACGATTTGTCTTAAACAACATTGATGCTGATGACCTCGCTTTTTATTTTAAGGAATTTAAACCTCTCATCGGACAGTGTACATTTGGAATGAGTTGTTCCCACTTAACTGAACCTGGATGCAAAATTCTTGAAGCTGTTTATTCAGGCGTGATTTCTGAAGAACGTTATGAGAGCTGGAAAAAAATCAGTGAAGAAATCCGTACAGGAAACTGGGCAGACTGATGCACAAAAAAACACTGGAAGAGCTGGATTACTACAGAATCCGGAATGAAATCAGCGGATATTGCGCAGCTGAAGAAACACGGGAATTATTTTTACGGAAAGAACCTCTAACTGAACCGGACAAAATTGAAGAATTAAAAACCCTGAGCCGACAATGGGAAAGTGTCCTGACATCCAGCAGAAACGGACATATACATGGCTGGCCATCTATTCACAGTTTCATCAAATTCCTCAAGGTAGAAGATTCAATACTTGATCGTGAACAGCACTGCTCTCTTCTTCAGTTCTGCTCATCAACTGAAAAATGTGCTTCCCAAATCAATACATCAAGCAAAAATCTTTCAATAAAACAACTTGCTTCCCTTGCGGACAAACTTCCTCTTTCCCAGATTACACAGGTAAAAAATCATATTTCCCGTGTGATTGATGATGAAGGAAACATTAAGGATTTGCCTGCATTAAAAGCTATCAGGGCAAAAATTGCATCAATCCGTCAGGAAATTGAATCTGCCTTAAAACGGTATACAAGTGATTCTTCCCTCAATACAGTTCTTGAATCAAATGTTCCTGCATTCAGGGCAGACAGACAAGTCCTTGCAGTAAAAGCAAACATGAGAAACAGAATCAACGGAATTGTTCACGAAGTTTCTCAAACTGGGCAGACATTATACATTGAACCTGAAGAAGTTGTAAGAAAAAATAATGAACTTATTCAGGAAGAATTTCACCTTCAGTCTGAAATCAGAAATATTCTCAAAGAACTTACAGCACAAATTGCACCTTTTGCAGAAGACATTAAACAGGCTTTATATGTGATGGAACGACTTGATGAAACATGTGCTTCAGCACGCTGGGGAATTGAACACAACTGTATTTTTGCAAGCCAGTGTAAAGAAAATGAAGCGCCTCTTTTGACTGGAGCACGCCACCCACTTTTAGGCGACAAGGCTGTTCCTATCGACATGAAATTCTTGAACGGAAAAAATGTCCTCATCATTACAGGCCCAAATACTGGTGGAAAAACCGTAACATTAAAAACCTTTGCACTTTTTTCTATGCTTAACCAGACAGGTTTTCCAATACCTGCAGCAGACGGTACAAGATTATGCATTTTTGAAGATATTTTTGCTGATATTGGTGATGAACAGTCAATCGACCAGAGTCTTTCAACATTCAGTGCCCACATGAAACATATTGCTGCTGCAGTTAAACATGCCGGAAACAAATCACTTGTACTTCTTGATGAATTAGGAAGCGGAACAGACCCTCAGGAAGGCGGCGCAATCGCAATGGCAGTCCTTGATAACCTGATTGAAAAAAAAGCATTTGTTCTCGTTACAACACATCATGGTATCCTCAAAAATTACGGATATACCAACGAATTCTGTATAAATGCTTCTGTAGAATTTGATAATGCAACTTTGAGTCCCACATATTCACTTCAAATGGGTGTACCTGGAGAAAGTCATGCTCTTGATATTGCTAAACGAAGCGGATTACCTTCTGAAACAGTAAAAAAAGCAAGATCCTATATCTCAAGCGAACAGACTGATGTTTCAACACTCATAAAAGGGCTTACAAAAAAGCATGAAGAACTGATTTCCCTGCAGAAAGATTTTAACCAGCAGTCACAGAAACAGCATACAAAACAACTTAAACTTGAACAGAAAGAAATTGACCTTAAACAAATAGAAAACGACCTGAAAAAACGGGAACATCAGGAAGAATCTGTATTCCTCAGGGAGACAAGAAAAAATCTTGAAAATCTTGTTCGTGTTCTCAGGGAAGGTGAAATTACGAGAGAAAAGACTCTTGCCGTAAAACAGTTCATAAACAATCTGACAGATGAAATTGATCTTCACGAACTTGAAATTGAAGCTGAAAATGAAAAAATACAGGAATCTCAAAACCGGCTTCAGGAAAAAATAGAAAAAGATGAATTCGTCATTCTTGAAAACGGAATGATTATTTCAAAAGATAAGTCAAAACATTCTTCATCAAAAAAGACAACCCGAAAACGCCTTTCCAATAAAGAGGCCCTTCAACAGGCAAACGCTGCTTACTCTGATGAACAGCTTGAAAAAATGTCAAAAAAATACAAAAAAGAGCAAAAGCCTGTTGTTCTTACTTTTGAAGAAGGGGCAGAAGTTCTTCTGAGTGACGGCAGAACAAAAGGAACATTGATAAGTCCTGATTCTAAAAACAGCTGGCTTGTTCAGGTTGGTTCAATCCGTATGAGCATAAAGACAAAAACACTTACTCTGACGGCTCCTTCTCCAGCTGCAAAAGTCACCTATACGGTTGAGTTTGCTTCAAGTGAAAAAAGTGATCACCTTCCTGTATTTGAACTTAAACTTCTCGGTCTCAGGGAAGAAGAAGCCATCAAAGCACTGATGCGTCAGCTTGATCTTGCTACCCTTCACAACTTTAAAAACTTCAGTGTAATTCACGGCAAAGGAAACGGAATCCTCCAGCAGTCTGTTCATGACTATTTAAGCAATTATCCTGGGGTGAAGAATTTTCATTTTGCTTCGCCAGAAGATGGTGGATTTGGAAAAACCTACGTTGAAATGAATTAAAATTTATTGTATTTTTATACAGTATTATTGCATATTTATAACAACTGAGGGATTTCAATGAAAGAACGTTCCACAAGACTAAAAACCATCAAAAAACTCATTAAAAACAATCGCATTGAAAGTCAGGATGAACTTTTATCACACCTTCTGAAAGATGGTTTTGAAGTTACACAGGCAACTTTAAGCCGGGATCTTAAACTGTTAAAAGTCGGAAAAATTAGTGACGGTCACTCAGGTTATGTTTATACACTTCCAGGTGAAGATGAACGCAATGAAGATGAACAGATTTTTGTTCAGGATTTTTTAAGAGGCTATGTATCAATCGAATGGAATGCAACGACAGTTGTAATAAAAACTTTCAGCGGTCAGGCAAACTCAGTTGCAAATGCCATTGACAGTCTTAATATCGATGAAATTCTTGGAACTGTTGCCGGTGATAACTGTATTTTTGCAAGTTTAAGGGATGGTGTTACCGGAGAAGACTTTATGAAAGCCCTTAAGAAACACATTCCAAACCTGGAAGACTAGGATTCCTTATTACAAGTCTATGTCCATAAAAATAAGGTCACCAATGGTGACTTTTTTTTACATTGCAAAAATTTGTGTGCTATAATTGAAATATGATTAATATTAAATTTAACAATACAACTAAAGAATTTTCTGCTCCTGTAAGCGGAAAAGAACTGCTTAAAACATTCTCATGGGATACTGCAAAATTAATTGCTTTTAAATCAAACAATGAATTATTATCCCTTAATGACACTGTAGATATTTCGGCTTCTGTTGAACCTGTCTATATTGAAACACCGGAAGGTTCTGAAATTTACAGACGCTCCCTTTGTTTTGTACTTGCAAAAGCACACAATAAAGTTTTTCCAAAAGGCCGCCTTTTAATCGGACATTCCCTGGGCTCAGGCTACTTTTATACTTTAGGCTCAGATTCAGTTTCACAGGAACAGATAAAGCAGCTTTCTGATGAAATGAATTCCATCATCAGCAGCAACAGTGAAATAATTACAGAAGCAATTTCCTATGCTGAAGCCTGTGAATTACTCGAAAAATTCAACCGAAAAGAAGGTCGCAAACAGCTTAATTATCGCTGTCCTCCAAAAGTACGAATCAACAGAATGGATGATTTTGCAGACCTTTATTTTGGTCCAATGGCTCCAGAAACAGGACTTTTAAAGGTTTTCGAACTTAGACCTTATAATGAAGGTTTTATTCTCAGATTTCCAGAAATAAAAGACTGTTCTAAACTGCCAGAATTTGTTGATAACCCAAAAATTTATCAGATTTTTAAACTCTATAAAGAATGGGGAAAAACCATCGGCGTTACAAGTGTAGCTTCATTAAATGAACTTATCTTAAAAAATAAAATCAATGATTTCATTGATATTACTGAAACTTTCCAGGCTCAAAACTATGCAAAAGTTGCCCAGCAGATTAAAGAAAAAGGGAATGTAAAGCTTGTTCTTATTGCAGGTCCTTCAAGCTCAGGAAAAACAACATCAGCAAAAAAACTAGCCCTTCATCTGAAAGCCCTGGGATATACACCTAAGGTTATTTCTCTTGACAACTATTATGTAGGACGTGATAAAAATCCAAAAGATGAAAACGGAAACTACGATTATGAATGTCTCGAAGCCCTGGATATTCCACTCTTAAACCAGAACCTGAATGATCTTTTTGCAGGAAAAGATGTTGAAATTCCAAGTTACAACTTTGATTTAGGCCAGCCTTTCTGTACCGGCGAAAAAATGCATCTTGACCCGACAGACATTCTCATTATGGAAGGAATTCATGGTTTGAACGATAAACTTACTCCACATGTTGAAGCTAAATATAAGTTCAAAGTTTATCTTTCTGCACTAACCCAGTTGAATTTTGATGACCATAACAGAGTTGCAACAAGTGACAACCGTCTTATACGACGTATTGTCCGTGACTTTAAATTCCGCGGAAAAAGTGCTGCAGGGACAATTGGAATGTGGGAATCAGTTCAAAAAGGTGAACGTCTCCATATTTTCCCATTCCAGAATAATGCTGACGCAGTTTTGAATACTGCCTTGGATTACGAAATTCCGGTTCTCAAAACTTATGCAAGTCCTCTTTTAAGGGCTGTAAAACCAAGTGACCCGGAATATGCAACTGCCTGCCGTCTTTTAAAATTCCTTGATAATTTTAACTCAATTCCGGAAAATTATATTCCTAAGCAGTCAATTGTACGTGAATTCATAGGCGGTTCAAGCTTTAAATATTAACTTGTATTATCATCAAAAATGAAGCCTGGAAAATCTTCCAGGCTTTATTTTTGATGATACTTTGCAGTAACAATATCATCTATTGCAGCTTCTTCTTCCTGATTAACACTTTCCTGCCATTTTGCAAAATCAGATTCCTTGATTTTTTCAAGACCTTTGACTTCCACCATGATTTTTTTTGCAATTTCCCGCTTTTCTTCAGTAATAAGCTTAGCCTGAGTCAACTCCTGAATTAATTTTTCCTTGCGCTGATCAAGAAGAACCAGATATCGGCTGGTTAAAATCATTGAATTAATGTCATTGCCATTATCACCAGAAGTAATTGTTGAAGCACGCTGCATTGCAACCATTTCCAAAGTTTCCTGAATTTTATTTTCTGCTGCAAGAGCCGTTGCAAACTCACCTTCTGCCTGACTTTTCTGCAGATTTTTCAGATCAAGTATTTTCTGTAATGCAAATTCAAACTTTTTCATAAATCTGCTAAATATTTACAGTTGCTGTGGACTTTTCAGACTGCTGTCATTTAATGCCTGAGCTGCCCCTGCAAGTGCTTCCAGTGTAGATTCATTAGGATTATCTTTTGAAAATAGATTGGTTGAAGTTACGTCATTTTCTTTGCGCTCATGAACAAGTTCTACTGTAGTTTTAGACCTGTTAGCAGAAAGTTCATCATATTCTTCTTCAGGAATTTCCACACCTGTAAGAGCTTTTAATTTGTCCAGGGTATCTTCCATTGTACAATGTTCCTGAGGTTCCTGGGTAACAAATTTTTCTATGCTGTCATACATGTCAATGGCTTCATCAACGGAAGGATTCGAACCTTTTGCATAATAACCGCCTTCAATCATTTCTGCTTTTTCATTGTATAGCGCAATCCATTTTGCAACTTTGTTGACTGCTTCAAGGGTTTTCTGGCCGTTAACTTTATTGGAAAGACGGCTTATACTTGCAGGAACATCAATGGCAGGAAAATGCCGGCGATTGGCAAGACGGCGGGAAAGGACGATATGACCATCCAGGGTACCACGGACTTTATCAGTAATAGGTTCATTAAAGTTATCACTATCAACAAGAACATTATAGAAACCAGTTATAGTGCCTTTATCATTTGTACCGGCTCTCTCCAGAAGTTTTGGAATAATATCAAAAACACTTGGAGGAAATCCCATCTGAGCAGGAGGTTCACCATTGGAAAGACCAATTTCGCGCTGTGCATGAGCAAAACGAGTCATATTATCCATCATCAGAATAACGTCTTTTCCCTGATCACGAAAATATTCTGCAATAGCAGTTGTTACATAAGCTGCACGAAGTCGACAGATTGAACTTGTATCAGAAGTAGCAACAACTACAACAGACCTTTTCATACCTTCTTCCCCAAGGTCATTGTAAATAAATTCATTTACTTCACGACCTCGTTCCCCGATAAGACCGATAACGTTTACATCAGCATTAGAGTTACGGGCAATTGTAGAAAGAAGTGTGGATTTGCCAACACCTGAGCCTGCAAAAATGCCGATACGCTGCCCTTTTCCACAGGTGAAAAGAGAATCTATACAACGCACACCTGTTGTGATGCGTTTTTTTATCATTTTTCGTGTAATTGGATTTGGAGCATCTGCAAGGACAGGATAATACTCTGAAATATTCAAAGGTCCCTTACCATCCATTGGTTTGCCTGTTGCATCAATGACTCTTCCTAACAGACCGAAACCAACAGGAGCCTGAAGGATTTCACCACTGGCAATAACTTTGCTGCCAATTTCTATTCCCTTTGTTTCACCGTAAGCTATAAGTTTGACAGTTTTCCCTTCAAGTCCTGTAACTTCAGCAAGGATTTCCTGACCTGAGGATGTTACAATTTTACACATTTCCCCAATTACAGAACTGGGACCAAGACTTTCAATTGTAAGTCCCTTAATTGCTGAAACAGAACCTGTGTAATGAATTGTTTCTGTATTTTTAACTTTGTTGATATATTTATTAAAAAAAGATTCCATAAATCCCACCCAAGAATCTTTTAAGGCTTAAGCCTCTGCACTATCTGTCGACTGCATTGTTTTTACCGGAGAAATCTCAAGGATTTTGTTTTCCAGTTCAGTAAGCTGACTTGAAATACGGGCATCAATTGCACCAAAGTCAGTTTCAACAATACATCCACCCTGTTCAACTGTTGAATCCTCAAGAATGGTCATTCCCTGAACGTTTTCAACCTGCTTGATAAAATCATCAATATGTTCTGTTGTAAGGTTTACATCGCTCATATTAACACGAAGAGTTACATTTCCACGGCCTTTAACTTTTTTAAGAGCCTGAACGACATTTGCCATAACAACACTTTTTTGATTTTCTGAAAGAATTTTTATAACTTTTCTTGCCATTAAGAGAACAAGTTCAACAATCTGCTGTTCTGTTTCTGAAAGAATTTCTTCACGACGACTCATTACACCTTCAAGAATTACATGAGTACGCTGAATAAGTCTGTCTACTTCAGCCTTACCTGTATTAAACCCTTCTTCCTGACCGATTTTAAAACCTTCTTCTTTTGAAGAATTTTCAATTTCAATACGTTTTGCTTCAGCGTCTGCAATGATTTTGTCAGCTTCGGCCCGGGCATTTGCAATAATTTCCTGGGCATTCTGCTCTGCATCATTTCTGATAATTTGTGCAGAATCAGTCTGTCTTTTTACTTCTTCAAATGCAGCATCTTTAGCTTTCTGTAAAATCTCATCTGCACTGGCCTGAGCAGTGGCAAGCATCTGTTCTTTTTCAACTTCCCAGCGTTCCTTAAAAGCTTCAGCTTCACGACGAAGATCATCGGCTGTTGGTCCGGTATATTCAGGAATTTCAGGTTCAGTTTCGACTTCTACAATTTCTGGCTCAAAGTTGTGTAAAAGAGACAGCTTGAATTTTTCCTCTTTGCTATTAATTTCACCCGGGACAAACAGCGCTTTATTCATTACTTTTTCCTATTTATCATTTTTGGCTCAATCAAGCCTTATATTTATACAACAAGTTCGTCTTCACCACTGCGGGCAATAACGATTTCACCACTGTCTTCAAGACGGCGGATTGTAGATACAATCTTCTGCTGGGCTTCTTCAACATCCTTAAGACGAACAGGTCCCATGACTTCCATATCTTCTTTAAGCATTGTTGCTGCACGTTTAGACATATTTCTGAAAATTTTGTCCTGAACTTCTGTATCAACTGACTTAAGGGCTTTTGCAAGTTCCTGAGTATCAATTTCACGAAGAACTTTCTGGATTGCGCGGTCGTCAAGCATAACGATATCTTCGAATACGAACATTCGTTTCTTGATTTCTTCTGCCAAATCCGGTTCTTCTTCTTCCAGAGATTCGATGATGGCTTTTTCAGATGAACGGTCAACAAGGTTGAGGATTTCAACGATAGCTTCAACACCACCGGCAGCAGTATAGTCTTCACTGGACAATGTAGAAAGTTTCTTTTCAAGAACACGTTCAACTTCACGCAAAACGTCAGGAGAAGTACGGTCCATAGTTGCAAGACGACGTGAAACTTCCGGCTGAATATCAGGCTGAAGATTCTGAAGAATCAGGGCTGCATTTTTTGGTTCAAGATAAGCAAGAATCAAGGCAATAGTCTGCGGATATTCAGTCTGAATAAAGTTGAGCAGGTGTGCAGGATCTGTTCGACGGATAAAGTCGAAAGGTCGAACCTGAAGGCTCGATGTAAGTCTGTTAATAATATCGATGGCTTTTTGAGAACCAAGAGATTTTTCCAGAAGTTCACGAGCATAATCAATACCACCAGTTGTAATGAAGTTCTGGGCATTCATCAATTCCTGGAATTCTTCAAGAACCTGATCTTTAAAATCTGCATCAACAGTTTCAAGACGGGCAATTTCAAAAGTGAGGGTTTCAACTTCATCTTCACGAAGATGCTTCATGATTTCAGAAGAAACATCAGAACCTAATGAAACGAGAAAAATAGCTGCCTTTTGCCGGCCTGTAAGATTTTTGTATTCTTTAGTTCCACCCTTTTTGCCGCTTCCTGCAGGTTTAAGGCCAGGTTTTGCTGCAACTTTACCTTTATCGTCAGCCATTATTATTTATCCTCCGATAACCAGGAACTTAATACCTGAGCTATTGCATCAGGGTTAGTCTGTACCGACTGTCTGATATCATTCTGAACAGAATTATCTGTAACTTTAATATAACCTGCAGGAGGTGTTACATAACGGCCAGGATTTGGAACAAGAATTCCTTTCATGGCACCAAATTCATATACTTCCTGCAAAGTCTGTACTTCGCGCTGAACTTTTACAGGGTCAGTAGGATCATACATTCCAAGACCTTTCATTGCAGTGCGAACCTTCTCTAATTGTTTATCGGTTAATTTTGCCTTTTCCATAACTTCTTCTGAAGCTAACGGACCAAGTTCTCCAAGAAGGATAGCGATTTTTTGAGCGCCTGTTAAATACTGTGGACCTGCTGATGTTGTCTGTGTAAAAAATGCCATATTTTATTCCTCCATAAGCCAGGTGCGTACAAGCATAGCAACATCTTCCGGATGTTCTTTTGCCATTGCAATGGCATTTTCCTGCAGTTCTGCACGTTTGCGTTCTTCGACAGACATAGTAACGTCCATACCTTCGTTCTGTGCTTCCCAAAGCCGCTTTTCTCTTTCTGCCTGCTGACGACGGAGAATTTCTTCTTCCCGCAGACGACGGCGGCGTTCCATTTCGCGGCTGATAAATCTGAATATGATAAATGCAATAAGAAGAACTGTTATACCAATAAGAATAAAGATGAAAGTCTGAGTACGTGCTTTTGCAGCAAGGTATTCCGCATCATCTGCATCAAATTCATCAAAATGATTAAATGGAATCGAGTTTACAACCACAAGATAATTTCGGCTTTCATCATAACCGATGGCACCCTGAATATGAGCGGCAACTTCTTCACGTTCAGTTACAGCAACAGGAGTGTAAGACCGGATAGAATGTCCCATTTCCACTCGATAACCAACAGTTGCATTGCTTACATATTTTGCCCTTAATTCTTCTTCATTATCTTCTGTAACGAAAATTGCCTCACCTTTGCCGTTGAGAACCTTTGACCATCGTCCGTCAATATTTACAGAAACTGTAATGCGGTCAATCTGAGGCATAACTTCTTCAGTACGATGTTCTGTATTTACTACGTTATTCTGAGTTGTAGATTTTACTTCTGATTTTCCGATTACATTTGACATATCACTGTAAGGTGCAGGATTCTGGCCTTCTACCCCGGCAGGACCTTCTGGATTGTAGCCTGTTCCTGTCCATTCTTTTGTAACAGTCTGATATGCAATCGGCAGATAATCACGTTTTTCAGTTGTATCGTAAGGTTTTGATTTATCCTGTTCTGTAATGATAATAGGATGATATTCAACAATGTCCTTGTTTACTTTTGAAGTATTCATGTCAATGTTGATATTTACGTTCTTTACACGCTTTTCACCATAAGTTGCCTGCAAATCCTTGAGAATAGGAAGTTTCTTCTGATTTGCAAGTTTAATCTTAAAGTTTTCTGTTCGTTCAATAAGAGTAAGTCTGTCTGTCGATTCCATCGATGAAAAATCATTAAGCTGATTCATCATGTTGTCGGTAATTGTAATATATTCAGCCTGAAGTCCAGAGAAACTGTTGAGGAGAAGATTCTGAACAGCCTTGATTTTAGTTTTATTGTTAGCCATATCGGAATTACGGCTGAATGTAAGGACAAGAGCTGCTGTAAGAGGTTTTTGATTTTCAGCAAAAACAACGTCTTCAGGAACATCCACCTTGAGTTTTGCGGACTGAATTTCAGAATCAGTCATAATCATCTGTTCAAAGGATCTCTGAGCAGCCAGAGCTTTTTTTGTCTGACGTTCAAAATCTGTCATTGAGTATTCGCCGACATTGAGGAAGTCCCATGGGTTCATTCCCATTGGCATAAGACCAGAATCACTTACAATCTTTTTTGCCCGGCGTGCCGTAACTTCATCATCAACAGAAAGATAACCTGTACCGTCATCATAAACAGTAATATTTTCTTCTGAAAGCTTGATTTTAATATCCTGAAGAGCTTTTTCGTCAGTAATGGAAGTATTAAAGAGAGAAACGGTAGCAGGTTTTGATGAGCCTTTAAACATCATAAAGACAGCACCAATTACCACAACGACTACAACACCGGCGATTATTTTTTGAACAGGCTTCCACTTAGCCCACAATTCTTTAAACTTGGCTGGAAAATTCTTGAGCCATTCGTTCATCTGACCCCTCCCGTGAACGAAAAAACACATTTTTTATATCAGGCAAAAAAACAGAAATTTTTACCTTTTATATAAATTCTAATTATTTTACCACGAATTTCGAGAATTTGACAATGTTTTTTCTTATTATATGAATAAAAAAAGGTGATTCAGCTTATACTGAACCACCTTCTGTTGCTTTATATTATTTTATCGTGTTGTCTGAATTTCGTTCCAGCCCTGCACAAGACGATCGATTACTGTCTGTGCCAGTGATAATGACATCTGTGCTTTTGCCATGGCTGTTGTTACATCATGAATATCCACACTGTCAGGATCTGTAATGAACTGATTCTGCAGCTGACCTACATCAAACTGCTGTCCGTTAACTGTATTTACGGCTTCCATAATATAATCATGAAAAGCCCCGTGTTTAACTGAAGTATTTTCCTGAGTATCTGCGGCAGCCCCAGGTAAAATATTTCTTACTGCTGAAGTTCCAGAATGTGCAGGATGTGTCCTCAGCATTTCTGGCCCCTGATAAATATTCATAATATTCATTTTATCCACCCTGCTTAAATTTTATAATTAAACCTTAGCAATTTCAAGTGCTGAAGAAAACATTTCTTTAGCACCCTGAATTACTGAAGTGTTGGCCTCATAGGCGCGGCTTGCAGAAATAAGGTTAACCATTTCGTTTACAATATTTACATTCGCCTGTTCTACATAACCTTTATCAGGACCTGACTGAATGGCATCAGGATGAGTCGGATCATAAACCATTGCACCTTTTGTAAGGTCCTTTTTAATTTCTTTGACACGAACACCTTTTCCAGGTCCGTTATCCTGTTCAGCACTTACAAAAGGACTTCTCCATGTAGGATGTGCTGAAGCAATAGGTTCAAGAATTACAATTGATTTTTTAAAAGCACCGCCTTCCTGTGTGCGTGTTGTGCTGGCATTGGCGATGTTATTTGAAATAATATCGGAGCGAAGTCGTTCTACACTTAATCCGCTTGATGCAATATTGATTGATGTAAACATTCCCATAATTTTATCCCTCAATTATTATTAATGTTATTTTTTCATTGCAATTTTCATCTGGCTGAATTCAAAACTCTGAAGCTGTGTAAGAAGCCTGTAATTCATCTGAATTTTTACAATATTTGTTGCTTCTACTTCAGGATCTACGTTGCTTCCGTTTGAATTAGCTGTTGTTGTCCAGTCGGTAACACGGTGTGGTTCAACATTGCGCCAGTCATAAGGCTGCTCAAGGGAAAGATGACGGCTGTCTGTCTGAGTCAACTGAAAACGATGTTCGGTGTCAGCTTCACTTTCAAAAGCCCGTTTAAGTTCGCTTTCAAAATTTACTATCTGACGTTTATAATTTGGAACTTCTGCATTGGCAATATTATTTGCAGAAACCTGAAGGCGCAAAGTTGAAACGTCCATTGCGCGATGTAATAAATCAACCGATCTTGTAAAACTATTCATACTCTGATTATCGGTATCTGATTTTTTTTTATTAGAAAAAAAATAGTATGTCCGTAAAAAGCGTTGTTTTCATAAGACAAAGCTACAAAATTAATAAGCCAGCTAACAGACTCGAACTGTTCACCTGCTCTTTACGAGGGAGCTGCTCTACCTGATGAGCTAAGCTGGCAGATATATTTTAACCGTTAAAACGTTTTAAAAACTCTTTTAACCGGTCTGATTCAGGATTGTTTATAAGTTTCTGAGGATTACCCTCTTCTACAATGACACCTCCATCCATAAAAATAAGTTTATCACTTATATCACGGGCAAATGCCATTTCGTGGGTAACTACAATCATTGTCATTTTTTCTTTTGCAAGATCCCGGATTACAGAAAGAATTTCGCCGGTAAGTTCAGGATCCAGGGCTGATGTAGGTTCATCAAAAAGAAGAACCTTTGGCTTTAAGGCAAGGGCTCTTGCAATTGAAACTCGCTGCTGCTGTCCGCCGGAAAGTTCACATGGATAATTATTTTCTTTGCCTGAAAGTTCCATTCTTTCCAGAAGTTCCATGGCAGTTTTTACGGCTTCAGCCTTTGTCTTTTTTAATACTGTAATCTGTGGATCCGTAATATTCTGTAAAACTGACATATGAGGAAAAAGATTGAAATTCTGAAATACAAATCCCAGGTTAAGGCTGATCCGACGCAATGTTTCGTTATCTGCATAACAGCCGTCCATAACCATATCATTACCGCAGATTGTAATTGTACCGCCGTCAACTGTCTCAAGATGATCAATGCAGCGAAGCATTGTAGATTTACCTGATCCTGACGGACCAATGATTCCGAGAACTTCACCTTCTTCAAGATTAAAGGAAATATCCTTAAGAACCTGAATTCCGTCTGAAAAAGATTTTTTTATATTTTTTACAGAAATAATACTCACAAATATATCCTTGCGACAGGGATTGTCGCGGAAAGACCGCACCACGGCGAGGACTTGAAGCAAAAGCCCGGTGCCGGAGGCAGTCGCCCGTTTTCTATTTATAATAATTCAATTTTTCTTCAATTTTTTTGAAAATATAGGCAACACCGTAATTCATTACAAAATAAAAGCATCCTGCAATTATAAATGGTGTAAAACTTACAAGACGGTTGGCATTTCCCTTGGCAACATACATAAGCTCCTGAATACTGAGAATCGTAACGAGAGAAGTATCTTTTACAAGGGTTATAGTTTCGTTTCCCATGGCAGGAACTATGCGCTTAATTACCTGAGGAAGAACAATACGGAAAAAAGTCTGAACTTTTGTGTAACCGAGAACTTTTGCAGCCTCATACTGCCCTTTTGGAATAGACTCAATTCCGCCACGATAAATTTCTGCAAAATAACAGGCATAATTTATACTGAAAGAAACAATTGCTGCGGCAAAAGCTGACCATTTAAGCTGCAAATGAAAAACATTTTTTGCAAGGAACAGGGGACCAAAATAAATGATGAGCAGCTGAAGCATAAGGGGCGTTCCGCGGATTATTAAAAGAAGTGCGTTGCTCGGGATGGAAAAGAGTTTGTTTTTAGACATTTTTCCGGAACAGATTACGAACCCGAGGGGAATGGCAAAAAGAAGAGTAAGTGCAAAAATTGAAAGCGATGTACCGGCTCCTTTTAACATCTTAAGGAGCATATCGATTGTTTCCTGATTCATTAAAAACATTATAGCAAAAAAAATCCCTGATACATAGTACCAGGGAGATTAAATTAAATGATATATGGTGATTTCGAGAACCTTAACCACCATACAAAATATGCAAAGGGCAATTAATTTATTTTCCGATTACAGAAATGTCTGAACCGAACCATTTTGTTGAGATTTTTGCAACAGTTCCGTCTGCAACCATTTCGTTGAGTGTAGCCCATACTTTGTCGCGGAGAGCCGCTCCATCTTCATCCCCACGGAAACCGATACCGTAACCTTCTTTTGCAAGTGATTCACCTGCAATTACAAGAGGTTTCTTTCCTGTTGAGATTGAATATTTAGCTACAACACTGTCCATTACAACTGCATCGATGCCGCCTACTTCAAGGTCTGTAAGGGCTGCAAGGTTATCCTGGTAAGTTTTTACTTCTTTTACAGATGCGGCAAATTCTTTATTGTCATTAACAGCTTCTTCTGCTGAAGAACCGGCCTGAATACCGATAACTTTACCTGCAGCGGCAGCAAGAGTATCAATTCCTGAGTCAGCGCGAACTACGAGAACCTGGTCATTGTTAAGGTATGCTTCTGTGAAAGACATGGCAGCCTTACGTTCTTCTGTAATTGTAAAACCGTTCCAGATACAGTCAATGTTTCCTGTTGAAAGTTCCATTTCTTTTGCATCCCAGTCGATTGGTTTTGCTTCAAAATCAAGGTTAAGGCGTTTTGCAACTTCTTTGGCAAGATCAATATCATAACCTGCAATTTTACCATTTGCTTCTGTATAACCCATTGGCGGGAATGAAGCATCAAGACCAAGAACAAATTTTCCTTCTGCTGGTTTAAAACAACCGGCAAGAGCCATAAGTGCCAGGGCACCCAATACTGCACTAATTACTTTTTTCATAGTGTTCTCCTGTTTTATAAAATCCTCAAAGAGCATAAAAACTCAAAGAAGTTTATCTACATTTTATCCTTACAGAAGGCCCTGAGGTCTGCAATCTGCTTTTTAGTCTGTTCAGGACTTGGACCGCCTGTTGTTTTGCGCTCTTCCATGCAGGCCTTTGGAGTAATTTTTGCAAAAATATCTTCTTCAAAAAGAGGACTGATTGCTTTAACTTCTGTCAGGGTAAGTTCTTCAATGGCGCTGCGGCCTGTATCAATTGCAAGACGTACACACTGTGCGGCAACGCCATGGGCTGTACGGAAAGGCATTCCCTTGCGCACAAGGTAATCGGCAACGTCTGTAGCATTGGCAAATCCGCCGTCACAGCTGGCAGCCATTTTTGGAAGGTTCCATTTTGCGCTGGCAATCATTGCTTCAAAAACAATGATGTTACCCTGCACACAGTCAAGGGCATCAAAAAGAGGTGCCTTATCTTCCTGCATATCACGGTCGTAGCTCATTGGAAGACCTTTCATCATTGTTAAAAGATTCATGAGGTCGCCATAAACTTTACCAGTGCGGCCCCGGATAAGTTCCGCAAAGTCTGGATTTTTTTTCTGAGGCATGATTGAAGAGCCTGTAGACCATTTTTCGCTCAGGTCGATAAAACCGAATTCTGTAGTAGCCCAGTAAACAACTTCTTCACACATACGGCTGAGATGCATCTGCAAAAGCGCAAAATCACTTGTAAATTCAATACAGTAATCCCGGTCAGCAACACTATCCAGGGAATTCTGGGTAACACCTTCAAATCCAAGAGTTTCCGCTACCATTTCACGATTGAGTGGAAGGCCGGAACCAGCAAGGGCACCGCTGCCAAGTGGAGAAAGGGAAACCCTTTTAAGGCTGTCAGAAAGACGTTCATAATCCCGTTTAAGCATCCAGGCCCAGGAACAAAGATGCTGGGCAAGGGTTCCAGGCTGAGCGTGCTGCATATGAGTATAGCCTGTCAAAAGACTTTCAGTATGATTTTCTGCAATACCTGCAAGAGTATTGATCAAAGATGCCAGCTGTTTCTGAAGTTCAGGAATTACACGGCGAAGGTAAAGACGTTCATCCAGGGCAATCTGATCGTTTCGGCTTCGGCCTGTATGAAGTTTACGGCCAGGCTCACCGATACGGTCAGTCAAAGTTGCTTCTACAAATGAATGAATGTCTTCAGCAGAATAATCGATTGCAAGTTTTCCGCTTGAAAGATCTTTTTCAATGGAATCCAGCCCAGACTGGATTGCTTCATTTTCTTCTTCTGAAATGATTCCCTGGCTGGCAAGCATTGCAGCATGAGCTTTTGAACCGTGGATATCGTCCATTGCCATGCGCTCGTCAACACGAATTGAAGTTTCAAATTCTACAGCAGCTGCATCTGGACCTTCAGCAAAGCGGCCGTGCCAGAGAGCTGCATGATTATCGGAAGTCATTGTACCGTGTGTCATATTTCCTTTTCCTGTTAAAATCGATATTTAGTTTAATCTGTCTTCCCAGTTGAGGAACATTGTATCAAGAGGTTTTCCCGGGATTGCCATTGGAAGAATCATTTCGTCAATATCAACTTCAGCATCAACAATGAAAGGTTTTTTAGCTTCAAAAGCCTGTTTGAAAGCCTTGTCAAATTCTTCATGGCTTGCTGCAGAAACATAGCCTACTCCGTAAGCTTCTGCAAGTTTTTTCCAGTCAGGACCAAAGTCCAGGGTTGTGTGACTGTAGCGGTTTTCATAGAAAAGCTTCTGCCATACGCGGACATTACCAAGAGTGTGGTTATTTACGATAACAATAACGAGAGGAAGATTGTAGCGTGCAATAGTACAAAGTTCGTTACAGTTCATGCGGAAAGAACCGTCACCGGCAATATGAACGACACGGGCTTTTGGATTTGCAACCTGAATACCCATTGCAGCTCCTGTACCAAAACCCATAGTTCCCAGACCGCCGGAAGTTACAAAAGTACGCGGCTTGTTGAACGGATAGAACTGAGCAGTCCAGAGCTGATGCTGACCAACTTCAGTTGTTACAAAAGCATCATCTCCGGCATATTTGTGCACAGTTTCAAGAAGGAATTTTGGATTGATTGAATTTTCAGGAACATTTGAATAAGAAGCAGGAACTTCTTTTTTCCATCCTTCAATTTTTGCAATCCATTCCTTATGTTCAGCTTTTTTAACAAGAGGAAGAAGTCTTTTCAAAACAGCTTTAATGTCGCCGACAAGACATCTGTCTGCAGGAATGTTTTTGTTGATTTCTGCAGGATCAATATCAATGTGGAAAACAGTAGCATTTTCTGCAAATTTTTTAGGATTACCAATTACGCGGTCAGAAAAACGTGCACCAAGAGCAAGAACAAGGTCAGATTCAACAATACCAAAGTTTGAAGCCTTGGTACCATGCATACCAACCATCCATGTACAAAGTTTATTGTCAGCAGGGAAAACATCACGTCCCATCATACTTGTAGAAACAGGGATGTTGGCTTTTTCTGCAAATTCAAGAAGTTCTTTTTCTGCACCGGAAATTTTTACACCGCCGCCTGCATAAATAACAGGACGTTCAGAAGCATTGATAATATCTGCGGCGCGCTGAATTTCTTCATCAGAAGGTTCTGCAACTTCTACAACACGTTTAAAGTTTGCTTCTTTTGCAACAAGAGATTTAAGACCGTCATCACCTTTTTTAAGAGGTTCAAATTCAACCATTGCGGCAGTAACATCTTTTGGAATATCGATGAGGACAGGACCAGGACGGCCTGATTTAGCAATGATAAAAGCTTTTCGGAAAGTATCAGCCAGGTCTTCTACCCTTTTAACCATAAAATTATGTTTTGTAATTGGAAGAGTAACACCTGTAATGTCAATTTCCTGGAAAGTATCTTTTCCAAGAAGAGGAGTTCCAACGTTACAGGTAATTGCAACAACAGGAGAAGAATCCATATAAGCAGTGGCAATACCAGTAACAAGGTTTGTAGCTCCAGGACCAGAAGTTGCCATACAAACACCAACTTTTCCTGTTGAACGGGCATAACCGTCAGCAGCGTGGCTGGCTCCCTGTTCGTGAGCAGTAAGAATATGTGTGATGCGGTCTGAATTTTTGTAAAGTGCATCGTAAATGTTAAGAATGTTTCCTCCAGGATAACCAAAAACAGTATCAACACCCTGTTCAATAAGACATTCAATAACAACCTGAGATCCGTTAATTTTCATTTTTCTACCTGTTTTATAAAAATTGTCTAATTATTTTAATGAAATTTTAACAGTTACTCAATAATACGGGTGGCCCGGACAAAAGTCGTGGATAAGATATCCACAACTTTAACTCCGTTTATTGCTTTTTCTGCACTGAACTCATCATCGTAGAACCGTCACTGAATTGTACAATCATACAATAATAATGACCAGATTTAATTTCATCTACTGGGATCTCATAGTTGCCGCCACCTGCAGGAATTTGTACAGGATTAAGACACCAGTCGTTCCTTGTGTAGTATTCCCAGTCTTCTGCGTTTTCTCCATAATTTACGGGTGACTGGAAGGTCTGAGCCAGGGCAGGCTGTGAACACAAAATAGAAAGAGCTTTTCCTTCGAAGATGTTCTTTATGCCTACGTTTGTAGAAGTGAATGAAGGCTTTACAGAACCGTTTGGATATACGTAAATTGGAGGATAATAGAAATAATTGTTTGTGTTTGCATAATAGTCTGAGCCTCCGTAGTTTGTATTTTCCCCAAAATAATAGTTTACGTCCTGATAATCTGATTCATGGAAGTATATTTTCATCCAGGAAGAAGATTCTGTAAATGCTGCAGAATTTATTGATCTGTCATTTCTATCATAATAAATTTCTGCTTCACAAGCTTTATTCCATTTTCCGCTCTTTATATAGTCCATTCTAATTCGTCTATAGAGTCTAGGAATACTATTATCAGGGGAAACTTCAACAGAAATACTGTTTGAAGTAATCTTAATATTTTCTATTTTATAATCCGATCTGCTTTTTTTATAGTGAAAGCTTCCATAATTAATATCCCCGGCAGAATCTTTTATTTTTACAAAGAAAATATAGTCCCCGTCCTGTAAATTAAAAATTGGAATAAAGAAACCTTTATCTTCTTTTGTTGTACCCTGCTCATAAACTGTCATAGAATCAAACTGTTCAATCTGTTCATAAGTAAGCATTTCGTAATCTATTAAAGCATTTGGATTTAAGACGGAGCAGTTAAACGAAGAACTACCACTATATACTTTTTTATCTTCCTGGAATTCAAGTATATCCTGTCCGATTTTTTTGTAGTAAACAGTTGCTTCTGGAACAAGAGAAACAGACGGCTCCTTAGGCTGGTTAGGAGAAATAATCTTTATATAATCACCGGTATAGTCTTCGTTTTTATATCTTGTATGGGCACTGCCACACCATAGATTGTAGTCAACGTTTCGTATAACGCCTTCTGTACCGGCTCGTTCCAGATCCCAGTACAAACTTGATATGCCTGTTTCTTGTGTAACTTCAGATTCACTTGATCCTGAAATATGGCTGGAATCAATTGCTACTAAGGAGAAATCTTTTGGCTGTATATTGTCACTGGCGGGAATTAAAAAGACTTCTTCCGTACCTTCAAAATAAACACAATACTGTTCTTTTACCTTAAGCATAAAACCTGCATATTCTTTAAGGTTATCTTTTGAAAGTACTCTTCCGCTGGTTGTTACCTTGTAAATATAGAAACCAGAATCCTGTCCTTCTTTTGTAACTTCAAAAGTTACAGGCATTCCGTTTTCATCAGTCAAGTCAAAGGGTTCTTCCTTACTTTCCCTTGCTATAGTTACACGCCTATTTAGCGGACTGGAATAAATTGTGCCGTAAGATGAGTCATAATAACAATATGGGTTACATGTGAAATCTTCATATTGTATCTGTCCCGTATAATTAGCATCATATTTAATTGTTTTTGTGTGGCAAGCGTCCTTTTTTGTTTCACTTGTTGTCCATGTAATACCATAAGTTGAATCCATACAAATATAATAAGTCCATTCATCATATTTATTTGAACCAGAGCCCATTATTTGACTGCTTTTCCAGAAACTGTCTTTATAAACTACCTCAACATCTTTAGGAACAATCTGAATAAAAGAATTTTCATTACCAGATTTATCCCTTGCGATAACCTTTATATAAGTATGTTTTGTAAATGCAGAAGGATAAATTGAGTCATTGTATTCAAAGGTATAAGTTGTATCATTAGTTTTTGTTAAACAAGAATTAAGAGAGGTTGTGATTTCGCGAGGATCTTCCCCGCAGTAAATATCAAAGGACAGAGCCGAAGTAATGCCGTTATAGATTTCTTCTTCACCAATCTCTAATGTGAAATTTCTTGTATACCTCTGTTCATTATAAAGCCTGCAAGTGTCAAGATAAGCTTTTCTGTCGGTAATAACCGTAAAAACTTTTTCTTCACTAGGGTTATTGTTGTTATCTACAGTCCAAAGCTTTATCTGAATTGCTCCATCTTCCATTGTTTTAATAGAATATTCGGCTTCTATGGCAGCAGAAATGCCATCTGCACCTGTGGTAATTTTATCAGATGAATATTCAGTTGTATATTCAATTGAAGATGCACTTTTGTCTTCTCCACTGCGATTTTTCAAAAGTTTTTCAGTAAGACAGAATTTTTTAATTCCTGTCTGCTGGTCTGCTGCTGTAAAGTTAAATACAAAAGAGCCTGTAATACAGTTTCTTAAATAATCACTTTCACCTGGTTCTTCACTGTGTAAAAAGTCTGAAAAAGATTTTTCTGTAAACCCGTCAGTTTCTGTAAGACTTTCTGAATTTTTTGAAGCTATAAAATATTCTACTACCGGTGGTTTGTTATCTTTTTCAATATCAGTTTCATTGCCTATTTTATACTTCCAGCTTGCATCAGAAAGCATGGTAATACCTGCATCTGTCTTAATATTTTTATTTATAAATACACTAATGTTTTTCTGTTCTGAAGCACTAACATGAATTAAATTTGCATAATCCACAGGAATTGTTAAGACATTATTCTGAACTCTTGGAATTCCATAATGTTTCAATATGTTTTCGTTATCACAGGTAATTTCAATATTTTTATAAGTTAAACTTTCTTCATCGTCATAAGTTTTATAGGCGTAAATTAAACCGTCACCATCTTTATAAACTTCCACATAAGATTCCAGAACCCCATCTTTAATCAATCTTAATTGTTCCAGATCTTCCTGAGAAAAACGAAAGCTCATAATATCAACATTTGCATTGAAATTAACTTCAATAGTCGAATCCCGGGATGAAACATATCCCCAGTCAGGTGTAACATTTTTTACATTAAGAAATTCATAGCAAACAGGGCGGATAATAATATTGTCTGAATTTTTTAAGAACTTTATTTTTGTTGTTTTATTTTCAGGCTCAAAGATTTTTACATATTCTTCATTGTCATCAGTTTTGTCATTTACAAAAACTGTCCAGTTACTGAAATTGTAGTTACCGCTTGTTTCAAAAGACAAAGTCAGTTCATCTGAAACTTTTACATCCCGTTCAGTATTTCCTAAAACACTTCCCATCTCTGTTTTTTCAGGAAGGATTTTAACTGTAAAGGCTTTAGAATTAGCATAACTAATCTGGTCTTATAATTTCTGCGAAAGCCCCCCCCCCCACCAAAAAATTCTCACATGAGGAAAATATTAATGCAATAATCATAAAAACTGATAAAACGAAAACTCTGCGCAAATTAATTTTTTCACATTTCATTGATAACTATCTCCTCTCTACCGATTATAATAATCAAGACATCCATACGTTAGTCCTTCCGGGCAAAGCACTCCATTACACTGTTCTGGTGATTTCGATAAATTCAACCACCGTCACAGCATAACTTCGGGACTCCAATCGATGCCACAAAAATCAAGATTTATTCAGCAGTTTCTTCCAGATCTTCAGAAACAACAGATTTAAGGTCTTTATTTGTCATGGCACATACACAGGAATCTGAGTAAATGTTTACAGCAGTTTCAATCATATCGATAAGGGCATAAACAGGAAGAATTACTCCCATAACACCAATAGAAACACCTTTTCCAGCCATAAGGGAAAGAGTAAGGAAGAAACATCCCATTGGAACGCCTGCATTACCAACAGCACTGACAACAGAAATCAAAACCCAGGAAATGACAGTAAACAGATCAAGAGTAATACCTGCATTCTGCATTACAAAAAGTGAAGTAACAAGGATGAATGCAGCACAACCGTTCATGTTGATTGTTGTACACATTGGAAGAATAAAGCGAGAGAACTTTTTGTCACATTTAACGCGGTTTTCAACACAATCCATTGTTACTGGAAGTGTTGCTGCAGAACTTTTTGTAAAGAGAGCTGTAAGGATTGCAGGAAGCATATTCTTAAAATGTTTTGCAGGATTAATTCCGCGGATCAAAAGGAACAGGGAAAGAACCACAAAGAACTGAATCAGGTTTCCGCTTAACACAACAGCAACATAACGTCCGATAGAACCAGCAGCAATACCGGCAGACATATCTTTTGCAAGCTGAGCAGTAAATGCAATTACACCGATTGGAAGAATTGCAACAATCCATCCGATTACCATGAATACCATTTCCTGGAATCCGTTGATAACATTAAGAAGTGCAGTTTTCTTTTCAGATTCCTGCATTTTAGAAATTGCAAGACCGAAAACAGCAGAAACAATGAGAATAGAAAGAACATTTCCTGTAGTAAATGGAGTAAGAATGTTATCCGGAATAGCGTTTGTAAAATAACTGATGAACGAAGAAGACCCCATATCGTTGATTTTTGATGTAGCTTCATTACTAAGTTCTACAGTTCCAAGAACTTCCGGTTTAATGACAAAGAAAAGAACAGCAGCAATGGCAGAAGCTGCAAGAGTTGTCAAAAGAGTATACATGATGGTTCTTCTGAAAATCTTTCCTGTTTCTTTGTTACCGCCAAGCATGGCAAGAGTTGTAAGAACAGAAACTGCAATGGCTGGAACTGCAGTAAATTTGAACAGACGTGTAAAGACAGTTGCTACAAAATCGCAGACACTGTTAACTGTTTCAATATTCAAAGCACCAAGGACAGCACCAATAATAAGTGCTCCTACCCAGAAAATAAGCTGTTTAAGTTGTTTAGACATTAATAACTCCTTACTTTTTTAAAAGTCCTGTAATTCTATCACAAAAAGCAAAGGGGTAAAACAGGTTATAAAAGGTGTATTTTACAATTCCTGCAAAATGGAGTAAATTAATTGAAAGTTTTTTTTATTCAGGAGTTTTTATGAAATCTGTTGTTTCTACTGTATTTTTAATTCTGGCCGGTCTTTTTTTGTTTACAGCCTGCAACAAGGGCCCTGATGTTGCAGGAAAATCTTACACAGCACCAAAAGCATTACTTGGAACAGACATCACCTACTCTTTTACAGACAAAGAATACACCCTTGAAGCCATGAATATGATTCTTGAAGAAGGTACATACCGTACTGACGGTGACGCAGTTTTCATTAAGGCAAACGGTGCCGGTTCAAAAGAAGAAATCCTCAACTACAGGGAAGATAAACTTATCGATAAAGAAGGCCTTGTTCTTGAAAATGCAGTTACACTCAAAACTGCTGCCGTAAAATCAATGATTAAAAACAGCAGCGCCAGAGAAAACTAATATTTATATTTAGCTGTATTTCAGTGTTTTTTGCTTTCAAGCCAGTTTTCAAATTCTTTTTCAAAAGATTTTTCATTTTCACTGCCGATTGGTTCAAAAACCACCGGCATTTTTTTTGCCGACGAAAGATAAACTGCATTTGAAAAATAAAGGCTCATAAGGCTGTCACTTCCATCTGCAACAAGGTTTGAACTGTCACCACTTTCAACAGCCCGGACAAAACCTTTAAGGACTTCCAGATATGCTTCATCTGCCTTTTCATCAAATTCAAGATGAGTATATTCAGGCTCTGGAGGCACCAGATACTGCACATTCTGATTACGGTAATAACTTTCAGGCTGCACATTTTCTGTAATATCAATGACATTTTTTGAACAGGTTACAACTGCCCGGTCAAAGCTGATTTCAAGACGGTTAACGCCGGGCAGTTCTCCTGTTGAAGCAACAAAAACTCCTGTCACACCGTTATCCCATTCAAGGTAAGCCGTAGCTTCATCTTCAACCTCGATATCGTGATATTTACCTTCTTTACATGATCCGTAAACAGAACAAGGCATTCCAAGAAGATAAAACAAAAAATCAACGCTGTGAGGACACTGATTAAGAAGTGTTCCACCGCCATCAGTTTTGTATGTAGCACGCCAGGGAGCACTTTTAAAATAAGCATTGGTTCTGTACCAGTCAGAAACAATAAAGCTCACCCTTTTTACATTTCCATAGATTTTTGAATCCACAATTTCCTTAAGTTTCTGGTTTACGCCATAACGGCGCTGATGAAAAATAAAACCATACTGTCTGTCCTGGGGTTTGGCTTCAAGCATCTCACGTCCGGCACGAAGATAAACTCCGGCAGGCTTGTCACACAGAACGTGGAGATTGCGTTTAAAAGCTTCTTTGACAGCCTTCTCATGAGCATAATGAGGAGTTACGACGAGAACTGCATCAAAAGATACTTCGCCACGGTCAAAAGCAGCAAAAAGCTCATCATCGTCTTGAAAAAAAGGAAAATCAGAAGGAATCAGACCACGAATTTTATCCAGATACAGAGGTTTGATACGGGTGCCGCAAACCAGCTCAAGACCAAGGGAAGGATTGTTGAGAATTTTCAGGGCATACTTGGTACCCATATCTCCAAAGCCAATCAGTGCAATTTTTACCATAATGGAGATGATGGGGCTCGAACCCACTACCTTTTGAATGCCATTCAAACGCGCTACCAGGTGCGCCACATCCCCAAAAACTATCTATAATTGTGCGGTATGAATCCACCTGTGTCAAGAAACATTTTCGAAAAGGTGATATATGAACTAAAAAAAATCCCCACAAGACAATCTCATGGGGATTTGCAACTTTGTCACCTCGACCGTAGTGGAGAGGTCTTTTTGTATGGTTTCACAGGCAAACGAAAGTTTTGTCGCTGTAAAACTGATTTATCGTGCAACGAAGTTGTCACGATATAGTGGCAATCTGCTGCATTTTTCGTCAGAAAAATGTCTACTGCAGGATTGCACCTTTGTCAGCTGAAGAAACAAGTTTTGCATAGCGTGCAAGGTATCCAGTCTTAACTTTTGGTTCTGGAGCTACCCATTTTGCTTTTCTTGCAGCAAGTTCTTCGTCACTTACATCAAGATGAATCTTGTAGTTGTTGATGTCCAGAGTGATTTTGTCCCCTTCTTCAACAAGAGCGATTGGTCCACCAACGGCAGCTTCAGGAGAACAATGTCCCAAAGAAGCACCACGAGTAGCACCAGAGAAGCGTCCGTCTGTAATCAAAGCAACTTCTTTATCCAGTCCCTGACCTGCGAGAGCGGCAGTTACAGCAAGCATTTCACGCATACCAGGACCACCTTTTGGACCTTCATAACGGATTACAACAACATCCCCAGCCTTAATCTGTGCCTTCTGAACAGCTTCCATAGCTTCAGCTTCGTCGTTGAATACACGGGCTGGACCTGTGTGGAGCATAAGTTCCTTTGCACATGCAGAACGTTTAACAACAGTTCCGTTTGGAGCAAGGTTTCCAAAAAGGATTGCAATACCACCGTTATCGCTGAACGGATTTTCAATTGGACGCAGGATTTCCGGGTTTCTGTTGCGAACACCCTTGATGTTTTCTGCGATTGTTTTTCCAGTTGCAGTAATAAGGTTTGTATTGATGAGATTTTTCTTTGAAAGTTCTGCAA
>JAZLKD010000051.1:0-5366 GCA_045597415.1 Treponema sp.
ATATTTCTGCGACAACAACATGGTGGAAGAAGCTTACACAGATGCCTGTTATTTGCAGGAAGAATTTTTGTACATTGCCCAGGATTTTAAGATGGAAGAATTGAATCTGCTGGATTCCTTTAATCCAAAAAATCTTTCGCTACTTAAAAACCGTGCGGATCAGCTGGAAAAAATTATTCTGGATGTTTTTAAGGCACAGAATATTCAGCTTAAGTCATTTGCAAATGTGGACGAGTTTTTGAAAGATCAGAACTAGGAAAATCAGGAGAAAATACTTGTCATGCTGAACTTGTTTCAGCATCCCACATAACTTATTACAGATGAGATCCCGAAACAAGTTCGGGATGACAGGGTTTCTATGAAAAATGGAGTAATAACATTGAGATACAGAAATGCCAATGACATTTTTCCTGATGAACTTTTGAAAGAGATTCAAAAGTATTCCCAGGGAGAACTGATTTACATTCCAGAACAGACAAAGAAAAACTGGGGTGAAAAATCAGGCTCCCGGGAATATTACGTAACTCGCAATGCAGAAATCCGAAAGCAGCATCAGGAAGGAAAAACAATTGCACAGCTTGCCGACGAGTTTGCACTATCTACGGATTCGATTCGGCGGATTTTGTATAGGTAGGGGTGGAGACAAGGTTGACGCCCCTTCAAAAATTGCCGTTCGTTATACCTGTTCTATGTCAGTTTCTATTTCTGATATAAATCAAGAATATAAACAGAGTTTATTTCCATTTTACCGAACCTTTCCACAGCAGCTTTTATTCCATTGTAAAAAGGTTCGCGGTTTTCATCCCTTAAAGTGATATGGTCTGCGTGAGTTTTAATATACTCCACAAAATCGTCGGCAGAATAACTTCTGGAATTAGAAAACTTAAACTGACCGATATATTTGAATCCGTAATCTGTGCCTTTTGTGTAGTCAAAATTACAGGTGTAAGGAATTTCCGAAATAAAAAACTCATCATATACTTTCTGAATTTCTTCATAAAGCTCAGGGTTGGGAAATTTCAAATCGTCCAGCATTCGGAACATTGCAAGGTAGCCATTGGTATTCAAAAGTTTAAAACATTTTTTGTAGGCAATTTCCTGATTAATCCATTGAATTGTTGCAGCAGAATAAACAAGATCAAAATGTTCACTGCTAAAATCATGCTTTTCAAAATCGCCCACAATGATTTTAAAATTGTCTTTTTTTCCAAATTTATCTTTCATAACCTTGGCCAGATTTTCACCCAGTTCAATCGCCGTATAATCACAGCCTGAATTAATTGCAAAATCAGAAGCCTGTCCTGTTCCCGGTCCAATTTCAAGACATTTTTTTGTAGAATCAAGATGACATTCTTTTAAAATAAAATTGAATAATTCGGGAGTATATTTTTCCCGCCATTTATCAAACTGCTGACTTATTGAATCAAAAACTAAACGCTTGTCTATCATTTTCTCTCTTCCATTTTCTCAAATCCAAGTTTCAGTAATTCAACATCACCGGGACAAAAATCGAAGTTTTCAATTTCTTCTTCAGTTATCCATTTAATTTCTGAAATTTCGTCCTGATTAAATTCTGGTTCTTCCAGGATTTCTCCAAAATAGGCAACTGTAACATACATCAATCCATTCAAATACATTGTTCGTGAATGCAAATGTTCCAGATTTTTAATATTACAGTTAATCTCTTCTTTAACCTCGCGGATTACACATTTTTCAAAATCTTCGCCAAATTCAAGATTTCCGCCGATTACTTCCCACAAGCCTGGGAAATATTTTTTATTCATGCTTCTTTTTGAAATTAAAATCTTTTTGTTTTTTCTATCAACAGGCAAAAAAGCAGTGCCTATCATTTGAACTTTATCGACCATTTTCTCTCCCCAATAATTCACATTTTACCACAAAAAAAATCCATATTCCCTACTTAATTGGAATACAAATATCCAGTTCCATGTACATGGTTTCCAGGTCTATATTCCGGTAAATGTCAAAGCCGCCCCGATTGTCTACCTTGTATCCGGTTTTTGAAAGCCAGATTAAAAAGAAGCTTTGGTATGCCTGGTAAATCATCTGGGGATAGCCCTTGTAGTGGTAAACTGCGTATTTGCCGCCCTGAACCAGCATTGTGTTCGGGCAAGTTGGAGTGCCTGCCTGACTTGTAATTCCAGCAGCGGCAGTTTTCTGCACTTCCAACCGGGAATCATTTTTATCTACCGTCATGCAAATGTCATATAAACACTCTTCCGGGTTTGTGATAGAAGGATCATCTTCTGTGCGTTCCAAAAGCAGTGTTGTTGGCGTTACAAAATCCGCATACCGTTCCATAAAGCTGCACCAGTCATCCTGCAAATTTTTATAGTTCCCCTTGTGCCGTTCATAAAGAACAAAATAATCTGGCAGTTCTTCCACAGTGATTTTCTTGCAGCATTCTTCGTAGGTTTCCAGAGTATCTTCCCGCCCAGTCACAAATCCTACTACGTCAGAATCGCCGGTTTCTTTACGGAATTGAGCCGGAGTTTTTTCAAAATGTTCCTTAAACAAAGTGGCATAATTGGAAGCAGAGTACCCGTAATCTTCGCCAATTTCCGAAATACTCCGCCCCTTTTCAATCTTCACCCTCCAGGCACTCTGTTCAATTTTCACCCGTTTAATAAAACTGTAAATGCTTTCCCCGGTTTCCGCCTTGAAAATGCGGGTCAGATAAAACTTGGAATACCCGCAAAAATCAGCAATAGTTTCAACCTTCAGGTCTTCATCAATGTGGGAGAAAATAAAATTGATTGCATTGTTTATAATCTGATTTTCTATCATTATTTCCGTAAATACCGAGCCGTAATTGTATCAGCTGATTCAATCATCTGTTTTGGAGTGCCGGTAAATACAATTTCTCCACCGCCAGTTCCACCATCAGGGCCTACATCAATAATATAGTCAGACATTTTCATAACATCAATATTATGTTCGATTACAATTACCGTATTTCCGCGAATCACAAAGCCTTCCAAAAGCTTCATAATTGCCTTTATGTCCGAAGCGTGAAGACCGGTGGTAGGTTCATCAAGAACGAATATGCTGCCCTGCTTGTTCAAATCCCTGGCAAGTTTAACTCGCTGACGTTCGCCACCACTTAAAGTTGAAAGAGGCTGTCCCAAAGAAAGATAAGGAAGCCCAACTTCAATAAGGGCCGCAAGCTGGCAGATGATTTTATTGAGATGCTTGTCTCTGTCCCTTTTGTCCGAATCCGCAATACCTTCAAAAAACTCCAGAGCATCTTCCACACTCATATCAAGAATATCCACAATACTTTTTCCGTGGAACAATTTATCCAATGCCTTTTTACTGTAACGCTTCCCTTCACATTCTTCGCAAACCGTACTTACAGGATCCATAAAAACCAGTTCAGTTACAATTACACCACGTCCTTTGCAGGCAGGACATTTTCCTTCGCTGTTGAAAGAAAACAGTCCGGCATCCACATGATTTGCCTTTCCAAAAAGCTGGCGGATTTCGTCAAAAAATCCAAGGTAAGTACAGGCGGTAGAACGACCTGTTGCAGTAATTGCCGACTGGTCTACTAACACCACCTGTTTTTCATACTGCTTTGCAAAAACATCCCGAATCAAAGAAGATTTTCCGCTGCCTGCCACCCCGGTAACGCAAGTCAAAATGCCGGTGGGAATATCCACATCAACATTTTTAAGATTATGAAGATTTGCACCCCGAACCTTAAGCCATCCCTTTGGAGTACGAGGATTGTCTTTGGGAAGAATCACTTCCTTCATGGCATCTCCTGTTTTTGTACCGCTGGCAAGAAGTGCTTCGTATGATCCCTGAAACAAAATCTGGCCGCCGTTTTTTCCAGCCAAAGGCCCCACATCCACAACCTCATCGGCAATCTCAATAATGTCCTTGTCGTGTTCAACTACAAGAACCGTGTTTCCCTTATCTCGAAGATTTTTTAAAAGCCGGCTCATTCTGTGAACATCACGAGGATGCATACCGGTGGATGGCTCGTCAAAAATGTAAGTCATGCCTGTAAGAGAGCTTCCCATGTAACGCACGAGTTTTACCCGCTGAGCTTCGCCACCACTCAAAGTTGAAGATTCCCGATTCATATTCAGATATGGAAGGCCGATATCAATCATTCTGTCCAGGCTTGAAATTAAAGCTTCCACCACAGTTGCCGCCCTCTCATCCTCCACCTTTGCAAGAACTTCCCTCAGCTCTCCAAATTCCATTTCGCACATCTGATGAATGTTATAACCCTGGATTTTACAGTTCAAAGCTGCCTGGTTCAGACGCATACCGTGACAATGGGGACAGACCTCCTGGTTCATGAAAGTATGGAGCCGCTTTTCGTTGGAATCAGTCTGTTCTTCTTCGCCCTTCATAAGGCATAAACGCTCAAACTGATTTTTAATCCCTTCAACCTTTTTGTTTTCCCGAGGTCTGTCCCCTTTTGCATTTCCAGCTGCACCGTGGGGTCTGTCCCCATTGTTTCCATTCCGTTCACCACCTACAGTGCGGCTTCCGTAAAGCAAAAGATTTTTTTCTTCGTCAGAATAGTCCTTAAACTTTTTATCCAGATCCCAGAAACCGCTGGAAGTGTATTGCTTAAAATAATAATTTCCAGGCGCAAAAGCCGGAAGATTAATCATCCCTTCATTCCAGGATTTATTTTCATCAACCGCTTTTGTCACATCCAGCTCAAGAATCTTTCCAATGCCGGAACACTTAGGACACATACCGTTAGGATTGTTGAAGGAAAAATACGAAGCCGGCCCAACGTAAGGCGTACCAATCCTGCTGAACAGAAGCCGCAGCATGGAATACATATCGCTGATAGTTCCAACTGTTGAACGGGCATTCCCGCCAAGACGACTCTGGTCAATAATCACGCTAGCAGTTAGATTATCAATAACTTCCACATTAGGCTTTTCGTGCTTAGGCATACGACTGCGCACAAAAGCAGGGTAAGTCTCATTCATCTGCCGCTGACTTTCCGCTGCAATAGTATCAAAAACAATGCTGGATTTGCCGCTGCCCGAAACTCCCGTAAACACCACAATTTTATTTTTAGGAATCTCCAGGCTCACATTCTTTAAATTATTCTGTTTCAGACCCTTTATAATAATTTTGTCGTTCATAAAAACTCCCTTTTTTTTATTTTCAATAGGAGTTTACTCAATCATTTAATTGGAAACTTCTGAATTTGTGCTAATTTAAAAAATCATAATTAAAGTGGACAACACTATTCAGATATACACCTTAATCTTACGAATAAAATCGCAAAACCTGCAAATTTATCCGTATTTTTTTGTAAAATCCAACTGTGGAAATTGTAAAATTCTGATTTTATACGAATAAAA
>JAZLKD010000052.1:0-19308 GCA_045597415.1 Treponema sp.
ATACATCGTCCTTGCATGCAGGTCGATGCCGATGTAAAATTGATGCTGGTTCTTATAGAATCTCATTAAGGTTCCCTCCAGAAAAAGTAAGGTATTGTGTTATCTTAGCACGATAACCTTGGGGCCTTAATGATTTTCACGCATTTCAGAATCAACGATACGCAGTCAAGCTGCGTGCGGTTTAAATGAATGTTATACGCACAGCCTATTGGGCTGGTAGCGAAAGGAAAAAAACTTGGAGAAATTTATGAAAAAACATTTATTAATAATTATTGTTTTATTCTTAAATATTTTTTTATTTGCACAAAATAAAGGAGTTAGAGTTGATTTACAAGTTGGCGAAGAAGATTTATTTATTGAATTCATAGATGAAAAAACATATACATTTTACTCTCCTTTTGGTGGTCACCTTTGGGGAAATTATCCGTACACTTTTGAAAAAGGTGTCCTTACATTAAAAAATGACGGAAAGAAAGTTTTTGATATAGAACGATTAAACAATTTAATTTTTCCAAAAGGCAGCAGCAGTACTTTTATTTATGATGAAAATTATAAAGATTTTTATTGTACAGGTGTTTATAAAAATGAAAAGCTTTTTCTACGTGATTTTAATAATCCAACACCGGTAGGAAGTGAATGTATTCTGAATGGAATAAAAGTTGTAAAGTATGATAAAAGTAAGTCAAATTTAATAGCAAAAGAAAATTTAAAAATAAGAAAAACTCCAAATCTTAATGCTGAAACTGGAAAATTTAACTATAGTACATATTTTTGTCCGGCACCTCCATCTGTTTCAAGAAATCCATTAGGAAAAACATTTACACCTTATTCAAACTATATTGTTCAAGATAATGGATATTTACCATTACTACTTGCGGGCTTAGTCGTTTCGTATGATGCCGTTACTGTTCAAAAGTATACGATAGATGGAATTACTGCTCCTTGGTACAGAATTGCAATGTATGATCGCACTGATGAAGGTACCGACGAATATTTCTGGGTTTTCGGCGGATATATAAAGGAAGTCACAGATCCTGAGAATCCAGAATATGTAAAACTTTTAGTTCAAAATGCTGTAGGTAAAGGTGTTTTGACAAAAGAATAATTGTTTTAATGAAAGAACTTATTTAGATAATTTAAAATTTATCTGCAAATAAGATAAATCGTATAACAAAGGTTCGTAGCCGACAGCGGGTCGAGCCCTCGCGGTTTAAATGTCATGTTATGCTTACACATCTGTGTCTTAGTAAATAAAAAAAAATTGACGAAATAGTCCTAATGTAATATATAGTAGTAAGAGGTAATACAAATAACTACAATATCTGCAAAAATAGAAAATAATTACAAATATTCTATAGATGAAGATATAAAACTTACAACAATTCATCTTGATGATGAGGATATAAAATTGTTTTGGGGGCTATCAATCGCCGAATATACGAAGTCTGGAAAAAAGATTAAATTGGATTCTCAAATTATTTTTAGAAATTGTAATGATTCATTTAGTTATACAAGCGACTCTCGTATATATACTTTTGTGAGTGTAAGCTTTTTGGGTGAAGCAGAATTTCTAAAAAAAGGAAAGTTAAATTAAAAATGAAGAAATTTGATATTTTAATTGTTTTGTGTACTGTATTTTTGTTTTCTTCCTGTAAAGAAAAATCTGAAACATTCTCTGAAAATGTCATGATCGAATCATTTTTTTCAGAATATGAAACTTCTGTTTTGGGGAATGCTAAAGGAAAAACTGTTATAAGGGATTTAGATTTAACAAAATATCTTTCATATGGTTATTCGAGTGAAGAAGAATACTGGCAAACTCTCAACCTGCAAAATTCTGACTTAATACGATATATTGTAACATTTGTGAGCATTAAAGAAAAACAGGACAAAGGTTGTGTTGCACTGTTTTTAAAAGAGCAAAGAAGAAGCCTAAAGTCACAATGGATATGCAGTTTAATTGATGCAGAATTTATTCCTGCCAGCAAAGGAAAATGGGTTTATGCTCGAAATTTGGATTATGCATTAAAAGATGACAAATCCACATCTGTAGATACTGATAGAGTGGGCCTAATTCTTATGCCAATAGATGGCTGGCTATCAGAAGATACAAAACACTTTCCTATGTACATTTTATCAATTACTGAAGACGATATGATTATCGAAAAGCCTCAAGATGAAGAATTCTTTATATACTTTTCTTCCGATTATGATGGAATCTGATATTTGATTTATAATTTTAACAAAGGTAAAGATTTGATAGGAGAGAAAATGAAAAAAATTATTTACTTAATAATGTTTTCATTAATTGCTGTAATGTTTCTTTCTTGTAAAGAAAAGAAAACTCTTCAGCAGGAATTTGACAGTTATATTGAAAATGAAGATTTTGAAGGTACTAAAAAACTTAAGGGTAAAACTTTTGCTTATGAAAATACAAGGATAGAGAATACCTTAATATCAGGTTATCCAATTTATGATGAAATTAATTATAATACAGATAACTTCTATAAAGATGCATTGGTTGAAAGGTATATTAATAAAGCAAATATAAATTTTACTATTGTTTATACATGTTTTTTTGTAAGACCAAGAATTAAGCCAAAGGGGTATAAGGGTGCCGATACACAAATTCTAGACATCACTATGTTAAATTGCGAATCAGGCTATAGACTTATTGAATATCCTGCATGCAAATATGATGAGAATAAGAATATCGTAAAAGCTGGACCTGTTTTGTGTTTCCTAAAGGCAAAAATTAATGAGGATGGTTCTATAGAAAACACAACTGTATGGTATAAAAAAATAGTACCAGAATATGTTGTTGAAATAAAAAGTGATGGGGAGATTGTTGTAACAAAAGGTGAAAATTCTGAGTATTTTTATTATTACGATGAAGACCATTACTAATGCACAGGGAGGTGGGATTACATAATTGTTTTATGATAGAGTGACAGCAAAAAGAAACTTAAATTTACTTAACATGTTTTTCAAAAAAAGGACTTTTATAAATGAAAACAGCAGGTATTATCGTAATAATTTTGGTTTTAATTTTCTTAACAGGCTGCTTCAGCAATATTTTCATCACTTCTGTCGGGGATACTCCCTCCCGCAAAGACAGGGCGGATTATGTTAAACGGGCGGCCAATTTTGATGGTAAGGTTTTTCATAATGAAAAGGAAACAGGCCTTCTTAACAAAGCTGAAGATGTTGATCCTCTCAGGCTGTCGAAAAATAAGGTTGAACCTGATAATGCTCTTCCGGAAAAAATTCCGGAATTTATAAAGAATCCTGCTGCTGATGATTTTACCGTTACCTGGTTTGGTCATTCTACGCTTTTATTTCAGCTGAGCGGAATGAACATTCTTTTTGATCCTGTGTTCACTGAGCGAATCAGTCCTGTAAGCTGGGCCGGTCCAAAAAAATTTGCCGTTAAGAATTTTGATCTTGAAAGTCTCCCTGAAATTGATGTTCTTGTTCTCAGTCATGATCATTATGACCATCTGGATTATCAGGCTATTAAAAAGCTTGATTCCAGAGTAAAAAAATACGTGGTTCCCCTTGGAGTTGAATGCCATCTTCGCCGCTGGAAAATTAATCTTTCAAAAGTTACAAATATGGCCTGGTGGGAAGAAATTGAAGTTAACGGTTTAAAAATTACGGCTGTTCCTGCTCAGCACTTTAGCGGACGATGGATAACAGGAAGAAACACTTCTTTGTGGAACAGTTACGTTCTTAAGAATGAGTTTTACACAGTTTTTGAAAGCGGAGATTCCGGTTATTCAGACCATTTTAAGAAAATCCATGAAAAGTTCGGCGATTTTGATGCTGCTTTTATGGAATGCGGTCAGTACAATGTTCGCTGGCCTGAAATTCATTCTTTTCCGGAACAGACTGCTCAGGCCGCCGCTGATCTGGGCGCAAAGTATACTATGCCTATTCACTGGGGTTCAATCGTCCTGAGTACTAATGGCTGGGATGATTCAGTTTTAAGATTTTCAAAAAAAGCTGAAGAATTAAATTTAAAAACAATAACATCTTACTTGTGCGAAACAATTAATTTTGCTGACATAAAAAAAGCCGCATCCGATACATCGACTGTAAACGGTGCGGCTCCATGGTGGCAGAATCAGTAATTATTCTGTTTTGAACATACTGATTGCATTTACAAGTTCGCGGGAGTTTGCATTCAGTTCTTCTGCCATGGCGGCAAGTTCTTCAGACGCACTTGCATTCTGCTGTGTAACTGAATCAAGCTGAACTACTGCTGTGCTTACCTGTTCTGCGGCTGTATCCTGTTCACGGCAGGAAACTGAAATGTCGTCAATAAGCGCATCTGTTTTTTCAATTTGTGGAAGAACTCCGTTAATTCTCTCTCCGGCAAGTTGAGATTTTGTGAGGGCATTAACTGAAAGATCAACAATATAGTTGGCTGTATCCTGTGTTCTTTCTGCAAGTTTACGAACTTCACTGGCAACTACTGCAAATCCTTTACCTGCTTCTCCGGCTCTGGCAGCTTCAATAGCCGCATTGAGGGCGAGCATGTTTGTCTGATGTGCAATCGCAGAAATTTCGTTGATTTTTTCATTGATTTCTTTAACTGCTTCAACTGCTTCATTTACAACCAAGGCAGTAGCTTCACTTTCAGCACTTGTTATGTTGGCAAGTTCACCAGTTTCTTTTGCGTTAATTGCATTCTGTTTAATGGTGGAAGCCATTTCTTCAAGTGTAGAACTCATTTCTTCTGTTGATGCAGCCTGTTCACTGGCACCTGAAGAAATTGACTGGCTTGAAGAACTGATCTGTTCGCTTCCGCTTAGAACCTGTGCTGCTGCAGTTTTGATTTTGAGTACAACAACAGTAAGAATATCAAGGAATTTGTTTGTATCCTGGGAAAGGGTTGCAAATTCGTCATTTCCACTAACTGGAAGTCTGTAAGTAAGGTCTGCTTCCCCGCTTGTAAGGTTTTTAATTGCTCCCTGCACGCGGCTAAGTGGAAGAAGAATCTTTTTGTAAAGAATCCATCCCATAATGAACATGAAGATTGCAGTTGCGATGATGATTATGATTGTCAAAGGAATGAAAATCCCTGATTTTAAAATCTGTGAAACTTCAAGGGCTTTTCCAAGGTAGATTGTAGTGAGGAATTTACCGTTTTTGTCATTAAGCGGGAAGTAAGTTGAAATGAGAGGACGGTGATTGATTACTGTAACTGCACAGAACTTTTCTCCTTTTTCAGCCATGCGGATTGGAGTTGCATCGGCAATATCTGTTCCTTTCATTCCGTCGAGAGTTGTAACTGTTCGTGTTTCACCATCAAAGATTGTTACGTCGCAGTCAGAATAGGCTTTGATTTTTTCAACAAATTCCTGTGATGAAATTACTTCTATAATAGCCAGTGCGCCGGCAATACGACCATCCTGTTTGAGTGGAACCATGGCTGTTCCATAAAGAAGGCCGTTGATGTTTTCTATTGTTACTGAAGATTGTCCATTGAGTGCATCTCGTACGATTTCTGGATTACGTACAATTCCGTATTCTTCATTTGAAATCTGTGTTCCGTCTTCACGGCAGATAATTGCTTTGTCAGCTCCCAGAAGTTCAACTGCATCACGGCAGATTTTGTTTGCTACTGATCGTGTAAGGCTGGAATCTTTAAGGATGAATTCACACATTGAACGGGAATGAGCGGAAATCTGTTCAATTGTTTCAAGTTCGTGGTCAATCTCATTAAAAAAAATCTGAGACTTTTTTTCGGTGTCTTCATCAAAATATTCGTAAAGCCCATTATCAAGTTCATGGGAAACGGTAAAAATAATGATTCCGACAAAAGCCAGAATCAGCGTAATGAAAATTGTGGAAACAAAAACTTTGACAGTAGAAAATTTTGAAAAGAGTGAAGAAACACTTTTAGGAATAAATTTCATTTTATAAAACCCTCGTAGAAGTAATTATACAATGGAAAACCAAATTTCACAAAAAATTTTAAAATAATTAAAATAATATTGACACTTTTTTTTGAAAGAAGTATAAATAATACATCAAACGACAATGAGGTCGCAGAACTTACAGGTTTTGCGACCTTTTTTGTTTTAAAACAGTTTATAATTAATTTTGACAATGGCGTCGTATCTATATGTTCAGTATGCTCTGGATGTGTGGATATGACGCCTTTTGTTTTTTAGGAGGCCAATATGGCAACAAATGTACCAGAACTTTTTGGAAGCATGGTTTTTAACCAGAAGACAATGAAAGACAGACTTCCGAAGGAAACTTTCAAAGCTCTCAAGAAAACTCTCGATGACGGAGCTCCTCTTCAGCTTGATGTAGCAAACGTTGTAGCTCATGCTATGAAAGAATGGGCTATTGAAAAAGGTGCTACACACTATACACACTGGTTCCAGCCATTGACTGGTGTTACTGCTGAAAAACATGACTCATTCATCAATCCACAGGACGACGGAACTGTAATCATGTCTTTCTCTGGTAAAGAACTTGTAAAAGGTGAACCTGATGCTTCTTCTTTCCCATCTGGAGGACACCGTGCAACATTTGAAGCACGAGGTTACACTGTATGGGATCCTACTTCATATCCTTTCATCAAGGAACACACACTTTGTATTCCAACTGCTTTCTGTTCTTACACAGGTGAAGCTCTTGATAAGAAAACTCCATTGCTCCGTTCTATGGAAGCTCTCGATACACAGGCAAAACGTATTCTTAAACTTTTTGGAAAAGATGTAAGCCACGTTGCTACAACTGTTGGTCCAGAACAGGAATATTTTATTGTTGACCATGAACTGTGGGCACAGCGCAAAGACTTGAGAATGACAGGACGCACTCTTTTTGGTGCTAAACCTTCAAAAGGTCAGGAAATGGATGACCAGTACTTTGCAGCTCTCAATCCACGTATCGTAAAATACATGGAAGACCTTAACGACACTCTCTGGAAGTACGGTATTCTTTCTAAGACAGAACACAATGAAGTTGCTCCAGCTCAGCACGAAATGGCTCCAATCTTCTCTACAACAAACCTTTCAGTTGACCAGAACCAGCTGACAATGGAAGTAATGAAGAAGGTTGCTAAGCGCCACGGACTTGAATGTCTTCTTCACGAAAAACCATTTGCAGGCTTGAACGGATCTGGTAAACATAACAACTGGTCTATGTCTACAAACTTCGGTGAAAACCTTCTTGAACCAGGAAAAACTCCAGAATCAAATGCTCAGTTCCTTCTGTTCCTCACAGCAATCCTTAAGGCTGTTGATGAAAACCAGGACCTCCTCCGCATTTCTGTAGCATCTGCCGGTAACGACCACCGTCTTGGAGCAAACGAAGCTCCTCCAGCAATCATTTCTGTTTACCTTGGTGATGAACTTTATGCTGTTCTTGATGCACTTAAAGATGGAAAACCATACGCTGCTGATAAAAAAGATTCTATGACAATCGGCGCTGATGTTCTTCCTGCAATTCCTAAGGATTCAACAGACCGAAACAGAACTTCACCTTTTGCCTTTACAGGTAACAAGTTTGAATTCCGTTCAGCAGGTTCATCTGCTTCAATTGCAACTCCAAACACAACTCTGGATGCAATCGTGGCTCAGGTTCTTAAAGTATTTGCTGATGAACTTGAAAGTGCTAAAGACTTTGAAAAAGCTCTTAACACTCTCATTGTTCGCGAAGTTAAGGCTCACTGGAGAATCGTATTCAACGGAAACGGTTACGATGAATCTTGGAAAGCTGAAGCTAAAAAACGCGGTCTTATGGAACTCAAGACAACTCCAGATGCTGTTGAACATTACCTTGATGAAAAGAACATTAAGCTCTTTACAGAAATGGGTGTTTATACAAAAGAAGAAATGGAAGCACACTACGATATCAAACTGGAAAAATACTGCCAGCTCTTGAACATCGAAGTAAACACAATGCTTGAAATGATCTACAAAGATATTCTTCCAGCTGCATACAAATACATTGATGCAGTAAGCAAGACTGTAATTGACCTTAAGGCTGTAGTACCAGGTGCTAAAGCTCAGGCTCAGTCAGCAGTTCTTACAAAACTGGATGATCTTACAGGTTGCCTTGTTACAAAAACAGACGAACTTGTAAAAGCTCACGAAACAGCAAAATCTGCAGCTGACAGCCTCAAAATGGCAAAAACTTATGCAGAAAAAGTTGTTCCAGCAATGGCAGAAGTTCGCGCCGTATACGACGAAATCGAACCTCTCCTTGGTGAAGAATACAAACCATTCCCTTGCTACGAAGACTTGCTTTTCAGAGTGTAACTCTGAACAAGGTAACAGGTAATAGTGAATAGGAAAGTTACTGCGGCTGAGTGATAAGAATAGTGTCACTTCAGTTGTAGTATTTAAAACACTGTCACCTCGACCGTAGTGGAGAGGTCTCCAGAAAGAGATTTCTCGACTGCGCTCGAAATGACAAAAAAGCACAAAGGCGTGCGGAAAATGATGTTTTTTTTATAGAAGAAACATTGAATTTTCGCGCGCTTTTTTTATTGGTACATATTTTGGAGGTAATATATGGAAGAAGTAGTAGAAGTTGCAACACCTGTTCTTGACGCTATTTCGTCATCTACATTCGGTGTTTGGTTTTTGATCGGTGCTGCTCTTGTATTCTGGATGCAGGCCGGATTTGCAATGGTTGAAACAGGATTTACCCGCGCAAAGAACGCCGGTAACATCATCATGAAAAACCTGATGGACTTCTGTATCGGTACATGTACATTTATGCTCATCGGTTTCAGTCTTTTGCTTGGTGAAGACTGGCTTGGTTTTATCGGTAAGCCTGGTTTTGATCTTTTTACAAGTTATGCAAACTTTGACTGGTCTAACTTTGTATTTAACTTAGTATTCTGTGCTACAACTGCAACAATCGTTTCAGGTGCCATGGCAGAACGTACAAAGTTCCTTTCATACTGTGTATATTCAGCAATTATTTCTGGTTTGATCTATCCTATCGAAGCTCACTGGATCTGGGGTGACGGTTTCCTTGCTCAGATGGGATTCCACGATTTTGCAGGTTCATGTGCAATCCACATGGTTGGTGGTATTTCTGCCCTTATCGGTGCAAAAATGCTTGGACCACGTATCGGTAAGTTCAACCGTGACAAGTCTGGTAAAGTTACAAAGGTAAACGCTTTCCCAGGACACAACCTTCCAATGGGTGCTCTCGGATGTTTCATCCTCTGGTTCGGATGGTACGGATTCAACGGTGCTGCCTGTACTTCTGTAGAACAGCTTGGTTCTGTATTCCTTACAACAACTGTAGCTCCAGCACTTGCAACAGTAACATGTCTTATCTTTACATGGGTAAAATACGGTAAGCCAGATGTTTCTATGTGTTTGAACGCTGCTTTGGCAGGTCTTGTTGCAATCACAGCTCCTTGTGATGTTACAGATGCAGCAGGGGCAGCAATCATTGGTGTTGTTGCAGGTCTTCTTGTAGTATTCGGTGTATGGATTATGGATCACATACTCCACATTGACGACCCGGTTGGTGCTGTTGCAGTTCACTGTCTTAACGGTATCTGGGGTACACTTGCTGTTGGTCTTTTTGCAAACCCAGCAGTTCCAGGTTATGCAATCGCAAACGCTGCCGGCGATACAATCGGTGGTCTTTTCTACACAGGCAGCTGGGAATTGTTCGGACTTCAGTCAATCGGTTTCGGTGCTGTTGCAGGATGGACAGTTGTAACAATGCTTATCATCTTCTTTGTAATCAAAAAGACACTCGGCTTGCGTGTTACTGCAGAAGAAGAAATTCTTGGTCTTGATAAGCTTGAACATGGTATTGATTCTTCTTATTCAGGACTTGCAATGCAGTTCTCTACAGAAGAAATTGAAGAAGCAGAAGAAGCTGGCGTTGCAATTCCAGATATGGCAGTTCCTGTTCAGGGATGGGCTTCAAAAGACGCTATTGCACACAAGGTTGTTATCATCACAAGGCAGAACAAGTTTGAAAAGCTTAAGTCTGCAATGAACGCAATCGGTGTAACAGGTATGACAGTAAGCAACGTAATGGGTTGTGGTATGCAGAAGGGTGCTTCGGAATATTACCGCGGTGCTCCGGTAGAAATTAACCTGCTTCCAAAGATTAAGGTTGAAACTGTAATTTCTAAAGTTCCGGTTGATACAGTAATCGATGCTGCACGTAAGGTTCTTTATACAGGCCACATCGGTGACGGTAAGATTTTCGTAAGCGACATTTCTGGTGTTGTTAAGATTCGTACTGGTGAAACTGGTGTAGATGCTTTGCAGAATGAAAAATAATAACTGATAATAATCGGTAAAAAAGGCTGTCCTAGAAGTTGTATGAAACTTCAAAAAGGGCAGCCTTTTTTTGTGGGGAAATGTATATAAAAGAAAAATAATGTGATAATATTTTTGCAGAGAGTTAGATTCAAACTGGTTATCGGAGAATAATTTTGGACACTGCAAAAACCGTTTTGATCACAGGTGCTTCATCTGGTATTGGCCTTGAAATGGCAAAAATCTACCGTCAGATGAATTTTAAAGTATATGCCTGTGCCCGTCGTCTTGACCGAATGGCTGAATTAAAGGAAATGGGATGCATTGTAATCAGTCTGGATGTTACTTCCGAAGAATCAATAGCCGGTTGTTTTGATACTGTAAGGCAGAATGGTGATTTTATTGATATTCTTGTAAATAATGCAGGATATGGCAGTTATGGTCCGATGGAAAATACTCCAATGGAAGAAGTCCGCCGGCAGTTTGAAGTTAATTTTTTTGGTCTTGTCCGCGTAACTCAGATGTTTTTGCCTGCAATGCGTGTAGCCAGAAAGGGTGTCATTATCAATATATCTTCAATTGCCGGAACTTTTACAGTTCCCTTTGGAGGATGGTACCATTCTTCAAAACATGCAGTTGAATCATACAGCGACAGTCTTCGTCAGGAAGTTAAAAAGTTTGGAATTAAGGTGATAATCATTGAGCCTGGACTTATCAAGACTGAATGGGGAATTATTGCTGCCGACAATATCCGTAAAATTATGCCTGGTAATCCATACGAAGAAGATCTTGGTCTGTATGCAGATTATCTTGACCGCAATTACAGAGAAAAAAATTCAAGCACACCTCCTGCAGAAATTGCCAGAAAAATCGTGAAGGTTTCCCTCAAGAAAAATCCTTCATTCCGTTACAGATTCGGCAAAATGGCAGGACTTGTTGTCTGGCTTAAACATCATATGCCTGAAAAATTTTTTGATTTTCTTGTAAAAATGTTCGTGCGGAATTAGGAACTGCAACACTTTTTATAGATTTTTTCTGACATCAAGATATTTAAAAATTAGTTGTTATAATTAATTTTACATATGGCAGAAAAAATTCAACTTCAGCTGCTTTGTATTGCAGCTTGTCTTTGTCTTTTTATTTCGTTTTTTATTCTCGTAATTAAGTATCAGTCGCTTAAAGAAAAAAAAGCTGTATTGATGCTTGAGGTAAATACTGCCCTTTTGCTTTTTGCCGATGTTGCTTCACATGTTTTTGACGGAAAACCTGATTCTGTATCGCGTCTTATTCTTCAGATAAGCAGTTTTTTGCTTTTCTTTTTAATTAATTTCGGGCTTTACGCTTTTAATTCTTATCTGCTGGTCCTTTTTATGGGCCGTACAAAATTGCTTAAGCTCCCAAAACGGCTTTTGATCTGTTTTATTCTTTCATCATTTGAAATGTCTGTGATAGCGGCCGGGCACTTTTTCGGCTGGTTCTACTATATTGATGAAGAAAATTTTTATCATCGGGGGCCGCTATTCATTCTTTCATTTATTGTACCGATTGTAATTTTTGTTCTTCAGGCTTCAGTTGCAGTTCAGCATAGAAACCTGCTTTCAAGAAGAACTTTTTTTGGTTCAATGTTCTGGGTATCTTTGCCTATTGTTGCCGGACTTCTGCAGATTTATTTTTATGGATTTTCACTGCTGAATCTTGCCATGGCAATTTCTGCAATTCTCCTGTTTGTATTCTCACTCCTGGAGCAGAATGACAGACTTTTAAAAGCCGCAAATACTGAATATATGTCGGGGCTTCCAAATACTTATGGTTTTATCCGTGAAATTGAGTTGAAAATTGTAAGCGGTCAGGCTGCAAATTTTGACGCCTATTATTTTGATATTGTCCGCATGAGTCAAATCAACAAAAAATATGGAAGCGACAATGGTGATAAAATTCTTGTACGGTATGGAGAAATCCTGCAGAAGTATCTTTTTGCAGACGAAGTTCTTGGTCGTCTTGGCGGAAACTTTTTTGTTGCCCTTATCCGAAAAGAAAATCAGCATACATTTCTTCAACTGTTAAAAGGTATTGAATTTGATTTTAAGATTGAAAGCAGAAATGAAAAAATAAAAATGTCGGCAGTTGCAGGCATTTATGAAATCGGGAAAGATGATACGATTGCGGAAAGGATTCTTGGTAATACGTCGGAAGCAATTTCTCTAGCAAAAAATACTGAAAAGAAACCGGTTGTGATTCTGACTCCAGAACGTCAGGAAGAACTTCAGAGGCGAAAACAGCTGCAGGAAATTTTCCCTCAGTGTCTCAAAAACGGTGAATTTGTTCCATATTATCAGTGTCAGGTTGATCTGCAGACTCAAAAACTTTGCGGGGCAGAAGCACTTGTAAGATGGATTCACGATGGAAAAATTGTTCCTCCATGTGATTTTATTCCCCTCATGGAAGAAAATGAAAGTATCTGTCAGCTTGATTTTTATATGCTTGAAGCAGTGTGCAGGGATATCAGGCGATGGATGGAAAAGGGATTAAATCCTCCTGCAGTTTCTGTTAATTTCAGCCGTCGTAATCTTGGAAATAAAGACCTGGCGCTGCAGATTCTGGGGGTTCTTAAACGCAATAAAGTTCCTGAAAATTTTATTGAAATTGAAATTACTGAAACTCTTGATGAATATTCCCTTGAAACTTTGAAAGGAGTTGTTGAAGAACTGCAGTCTTATGGAATTAAAGTTGCCATTGACGACTTTGGAACAGGTAGTTCATCTATCAGTGTCCTTAAGGAAATTAAGTTTGATATTGTAAAAATTGACAGAGCGTTTGTAGAAAAACTTGAAGAAAGTGATATTCTCGTTCTCAGATGTATTGTGCAGATGGCTCTTGCCATGAATGCCACTGTTGTAACAGAAGGTGTTGAAGACAAGGAACAGTGCAAGATTCTGCAGCTTATAGGCTGTTATCAGATTCAGGGTTTTGCATTTGACCATCCGTCTGCTGCAGAATCTTTTGAAAAAAGACTGGAAAATCCTTATTTTGTATAAATGCAGTTTTTTAGTCTGGAAAGTTCTGCTTCCACTGGTTGTATTTAGAAAGAGTTGAGTTAAAACTGCTATTTACATAACTGTAACCATTGCGTCGCTCCATGGACATTTTATTGTAGTCGTCATAATAAATGCAGCCGCGATCACACCAGACTGGACTCAAAACTTCAGGATAGTTTCCCTGAATAGGTTTGCGTGCTCCTGTAACCACATCAAATGTTTTGTCCAGTGCATAGAATCTTGCCCACATATCTGGAGCAGAAGGATTATCAACTAAAGTCTGATCATAGGTGTAGGTTCTTCCATTAAGGGTTGTGGCCTGAATTGGTGTTTGTTTGAGTTCCTTGCCATGGATTCTTACGTCATCTCTGTCAAAGAATTCAACACCGGCTTTGACTGCAGCTTTGATTTGCTCAGTTGGTGAAGGATCATTCATAAGGAATTTAAGAACGCTGAAACTTTCTGAGGAACAGATTGAAGGCGGTTCAAATTCCCTGGCCCAGACAGGAGCGAATGTGTCGTGACTGTGCTGCTGGCACCAGGCTGTTTTTAGCTTAGTGTTGTCTTTGAGGGTAACTGTAATCTGAGTTTTTAAGATGCAGTTGATTCCTTTTTTGTATGCAGTTTCAGCCTGTTTTCTCTGAGAAACTGGAAGAACATAGTAGTAGCTTGAGGAACCGGCATTTGCAATATCACGCAGGACGGTAAGTACATCAGACATAACATTGTCATTAAATGTGATGGCAAAGACATCGGCTCCAGTAAATCCGCCGCTTGTGGGATGCTGGGCATTTAAAATCCAGGTAAAGGCTTTAACCGCACAATCCAGATAACGCTGGTCAGGCACCTGTCTGTAAACTTGACACAGGTATTTAAGCTGGGAATAAATATTGCGGTTATCCATAGTACTTCCATCCTGTGACTGATGCAGCTGATAAGTCACAGGTGGTACGGATTTGTTGTTGTTTTGAATTTCCCTGAGTTCAGAAAGAGTGTAAACACGCTGAAAATCAAGGTTTTTGGCCCATCCGCCGTCAGGATTCTGGAGATAGATCATATTTTCTGCCAGGCCCAGAATCTGTGTTGTGTCGTATAATTGCCATGGCGGAATTGAGTCTTCATAGAGGTAACGGGCATGGTTAAAGCCGTCACTAAAGTCGGAAATGTTGATTTCATTATATTGGCGGGAACATTTTGCTTTAAAATCTGCTTCTTCCTGTGAAGTTGCAAGATTTGATCCGTTACTGCCTGAAGTACAGGAAGTGAAGAAAGTCATGCCTGTCAGGAGGATGAAGAAAAGTGGTTTAAAATTTTTAAGCATAAATGGACTATAACTGTTCTGACAAAGCTTGTAAAGGATATTGCCAAATTTATTTACCCCCTTGCACAAATAACCTAAAAATATTACAGTAAATAAATCAAGCAAAGACGCCTGATTCAAGTGGATGTTGTTGTCCCTTTGAGTCAAGCGTCTTTTTTTTGTACCCGGATATGCCGGGTTAATCTAACAGGCGACAATGATGTCGGCTTTATGCCGGGATTGCTGTCGCCTTTTTTATTTTTGCACTGTTCAGGAGGTTTTTTATGTGTGGATTTGTTGGTGCATTTGATTTGAGCACTGGATCTCAGCCAATTGATGAAGGTTTGAAGGAAGAACTGCGCAATCAGGTTCTTGAAATGTCTAAGACTATTCGTCATCGTGGTCCGGACTGGAGCGGGGTATACACTGGCAATAATGCTATCCTCTCTCATGAACGTCTTTCAATCGTTGACCCTTTGTCTGGTAAACAGCCTCTTGTAAGTGATGACGGAAAAATTATTCTTGCTGCCAACGGTGAAATTTACAACCACATGGATATTCGCAAGGCTTTTGAAGGAAAATATGCATTCCAGACTGGCTCTGACTGTGAATCTATCATTCCACTTTACAAAAAATATCGTGAAAGCGGCGACTTTGCTGCAATGATTGAAGAGCTCAGCGGTATTTTTGCCTTTGCTCTTTATGATTCAGAAAAAGATGTTTATCTTATCAGCCGTGACGAAATTGGTGTAATTCCACTTTATCAGGGCTGGGACAAGCAGGGCCGCTACTATGTGGCTTCTGAGCTTAAGGCTCTTGAAGGTCACTGTGTAACTATTGAAGAATTTCCTAACGGAAGCTACCTGTATTCAGGAAAAAATGTCATTTCGACCGAAGCGGAGAAATCAAGACCTCTCGACGGTGCTCGAGGTGACGTTGACATTGCAAAACCTGCTAAATGGTACAAACGTGACTGGGAATCTTACGATGCTGTTAAGTCTGCTCCAAAGGCAACTGACGAAAAGGGCGAAGTCATCAATCCTGCCGTAATTGAAAAAGTTCGTAACGGTCTTGAAACTGCTGTAAAGGCTCAGCTTATGTCTGACGTTCCTTATGGTGTTCTTCTTTCTGGTGGTCTGGATTCTTCTGTAATTGCCGCTATTACTCAGAAATTTTCTAAAAAGCGTGTTGAATCTGATTCTAAAGAAGCTGCATGGTGGCCTCAGCTCCACTCATTTGCAGTTGGTCTTGAAGGATCTCCTGACCTTGTTGCTGCCCAGAAGGCTGCTGGCTACATCGGTACAGTTCACCACGAAGTTCACTTTACAATTCAGGAAGCACTTGATGCCTTGCCTGATGTAATCTATCACATTGAAACTTATGACATTACAACTGTCCGCGCTTCTACTCCAATGTATCTTCTTGCCCGCGTAATCAAATCTATGGGTATTAAGATGGTACTTTCAGGTGAAGGTTCGGATGAATTGTTTGGTGGATATCTTTACTTCCACAAGGCACCAAATGCCCAGGAATTCCACGAAGAACTTGTACGCAAAATGAGCAAGCTTCACCTTTACGACTGTCTCCGTGCAAACAAATCCCTTATGGCATGGGGTGTAGAAGGCCGTGTTCCATTCCTTGATAAAGACTTTATTGATATTGCCATGGGCTTAAACCCAAGCGACAAGATGAACATCAAACTGCCAGACGGAAAGCAGCGCATGGAAAAATGGATTCTTCGTAAGGCCTTTGAAGACCTGCTCCCAGAAAGTATTGCATGGAGACAGAAGGAACAGTTCTCTGACGGTGTAGGATACAACTGGATCGACACTTTGCGCGAAGTTACAAACTCAAAGGTAAGCGACGCAGAATTTGCCCAGAGAGAAAAACGATTCCCGGTTAACACACCTTCAACAAAAGAAGAATACTACTACCGCGAAATTTACGAAAAGCTCTTCCCAAGCCCGACAGCAGCCCTCTGCCCACCACATGAAGCAGGCGTAGCATGTTCAACAGCCAAAGCCCTCGAATGGGACGAAGCATGGAAAAATGCCAACGAACCATCAGGACGGGCTATTGGTGGTGTGCACGACAAAGCTTATTAAGTGCAAAAAACGGTGCGAGTTTTGCGTAAGCGAAACTCGTCAGGAAGCGAAGCTTCCATGTGTACACGATAAAGCGTACTGAAAAACTGATAGTTAAAAGTTAAGAACTAAAAACTGAATGTTTTTGAATTACTGATGTTTAATTTTGTAAGACCACTCTGACTTTGATTGGGGTGGTCTTTTTTTTGGGTACAGGGAGATTATCAGAAGGATAACTTTGAAGTTATTTTATGCTATAATTAAAATATGGATTTGTTGAAAACTTTTTCTGAACGAGACATTATCACAAAGTATATTATTCCTTCAATTGAAAAATCCGGATGGGATAGACAAACTCAGATTCGTGAAGAAGTATCATTTACCGCGGGGCGAATTTTTGTAAAAGGGAAGAAGACAAAACGCGGTGAACGAAAGCGTGCAGATATAGTTATTTTTTACAAACCAAATATTCCAGTTGCTGTTGTTGAAGCCAAAGATAACAATCATACAGTTGGGGCTGGAATGCAGCAGGCTTTAGAATATGCCGAAACACTGGTTCACCTGTTGCCATAAGTAGCAATGGGGACGGATTTGTAATTCAATATAGAAAAAATTGTGGGCCAATTGGAGCAGATGAAAAAGTCGTTGTTACAGAAAATGCAGATTTAGATCATTTTCCAACTCCTGATGAACTTTGGGAATGTTATAAAAAATTCAATGGTCTTGTAACAAAAGAAGCAGAAGATATTTCACTTTCATCTTATTTCTTTGATTCAAATGGTCGTTCTCCACGTTATTATCAAAGAAACGCAATCAACAGAACTGTAGAAGCAATTGCTCGTGGTCAAAATCGCATTCTTTTGGTAATGGCAACAGGGACTGGTAAAACTTATACTGCGTTTCAGATTATCTACCGACTTTGGAAATCTGGCTGCAAAAAACGAATCCTTTATTTAGCCGACAGAAACAATCTTATTACCCAGACTAAGAAAGGTGATTTTAAACACTTCAAAGATAAGTGCCACATCATCAAGCATAAGAAAATCGACAAATCGTATGAAATTTATCTTGCTTTGTATCAGGGACTTACAAATTATGATGATGAAACTGATGCTTACAAGCAATTCAGTCCAGATTTTTTTGACCTTATTATTGTAGACGAATGTCATCGTGGTTCAGTTGATGAAGACAAAGCATGGTACAAAATCCTGAATTACTTTTCTTCTGCAACACAGATTGGTATGACTGCAACTCCAAAAGAAACAAAGGCACTTTCAAACATTGAATATTTTGGTGAACCAATCTATACATATTCACTTAAACAGGGAATTGATGACGGATTCCTTGCTCCATACAAAGTTCTTCGTGTCGGAATGAATGTTGATCTGGAAGGCTATCGTCCTGAACGCAACAAAACTGACATTGAAGGTGAACTTGTAGAAGACCGACTTTACAACACAAAAGATTTTGACCGCAATATTGTAATTGATGAACGAACAAAACTTGTTGCAAAAAAGATAATGGAATATCTGATTAATTCAGATCCAATGTCAAAGACAATTGTTTTCTGTGTTGATATTGAACACGCGGAACGAATGCGACAGGCTCTGCTCAAATATGCACCAGAAGAGATTACAGCTAAATCAGATAAATATGTTGTTCGAATTACAGGTGATGATCCTGTTGCAAAAGGGTATCTGGAAGATTTCATAAATCCTGAAAGTCGCTTTCCTGTAATCGCAACAACTTCCAAACTTATGAGTACAGGTACAGATGCTCAGACTTGTAAGCTCATTTGTCTTGATGAAAATATTGGTTCAATGACGGAGTTCAAACAGATTATTGGACGAGGAACACGAATCAACGAAGATTATGGAAAGGAGTTTTTTACAAGCATCGACTTTAGAAATGTAACAGATAAATTTGCTGATAAGGATTTTGATGGTGCTCCAGTAAAAATCAAAGAGTCACGACAGGATGATTCACTTTCGGAAGACATTATTGATGAAGGAACTGGCGAAGAACAGATTGATCCGGTTACAGGTGAAGGTGTTGTTTTTGAAGAAACAGTTTATCCGCCAATTGATGAAAATTACGGGCTGTTAAATGTGGCAGATAGCACGGTGGATGAGCATGTCGAAACCACCAGAAAGAAAATCTATGTGGCCGGGGTTGATGTTTCAATTTTAAGTGAACGAAAACAGTTTCTTGATGCTGATGGAAAACTTATTACCTGTAGTTTAAAAGAATACACAAAAACCGGAATCCTTACTTCTTACCGTTCTTTAGACAGCTTCCTGCAAGCATGGAATGATGCAGAAAAGAAAAAGATAATCATTCAGGAACTGGAAAACCAGGGTTTGATTTTTGAAGAATTAAAAGAAGAAATAAAATCAGATTTAGATATTTTTGATTTAATCTGTCATATCGCCTGGGATGCTCCAGCACTAACAAGAAAAGAACGTGCAGAAAATGTTCGTAAACGCAATTACTGGACTAAGTACGGCGAACAGGCACGGAATGTTTTGAACGCATTGCTGGATAAATATGCAGAAACAGGAATTGAAAATATTGAAGATATGAAGGTTCTTACAGTTGAGCCATTAAAAGATTTAGGAACACCA
>JAZLKD010000053.1:0-38021 GCA_045597415.1 Treponema sp.
TACATTATTAAAAAATGGAACATCATATGAAAAAAGAACTCCTCCTGCTATAACTAAAATAGCAGAAGAAGCTCTTTCATTAGCATCGTAAAAATATGGAATCAGGATGTCATGATATTGACAAATATCATAGGAGGCACGCTAAAGCTTCAGACATAAAAAAGGGTGCGGTTTTTGACAACCGCACACTCTCATTTTATTTAATTAAATACTTTGTACTGTGAAGAAATTGTCTTCAGCTGGTCTTTATTTACATTGTCACTTCTCTGTGAACCTGTGATAAAAATCATTGAAGATTCCCTCATTGTCAGTTCGTCAATTTCTGCACCCTGATAATAAGTTACCGGAGTTCCCTTAACTTTCATTGGTACATAATCTTCTTTTTCGCGTTCAAGACTATATGCTTCATATACTTTTGCTGCAACCGGTTCATAAATCAGGTCAAAGCTTTCTGTCCACATTCCGCCTTTAACTTTTTTTGCCTTAAACTGACAAACCGAATGCCAGTTTCCTACAAGATCTTTAGCCCATTCGTGTGAACTTCTTGCTGCTGCATAAGAAGCATCAAGTTTATTCAAACCAAAACGAACGATTGTCTTTTTGTAGTCTTTATTTTCAGGAATTGAAAGCATCGAACGCTTAATCTGCGCAAGTTCAGAAGCAGTCTTTTCCTGATCTGTTGTCATTATGATTTCTGCAAGTTCCTGAACACTCAGATCTTTTGACTGAATTGCATACAAAGTATCGCCAGTGCCATTTTTTGCTACACCCACATTTGATTCTCCGCTTACAAAGAATACAAAATGGAGGTTATATCCTGGCAGCATTGCATCTCCATAAGACAGATCTGTTTTCGGGAGGTTCTTTTCAAGTTTTGAAAAATAACCTTTCTTTGCCTTTTTAAAACTCATGGCAAATTTTTTACCAGTCATGTTGTCTTTGTATTCAACATAAGCTGAAGCAAGAATTTTCTTGTTTTCAACTTTAAGGGCTGCAAACGGAACATCTGCAACTTCCTTTACATCAACAGCAAAAGTTACATCTTTTGCCATATTTGCATTTGAATAAAGGTCAACGACTTCAATTTCATAATTTTTAAATAATGGAACGCTGCCAAGAACAGAAACCATATCATCAGGAAGTCCCAGAGGAGCTTTTGCTGCACCTTCAACCGCATAAACAGAATCCATTGCACTGTATGCAAAAATTTCAGATTCAACAGAATCATATTCAAGGATTTCTGCACCCTTAACATTTTTACCGTTCAATTCTTCAATCAAAGCATAAGCTTCGTTTTTGTCAGCAAAAGCACCGCCTGCAACATTGTAAACAACTGCATTTTTACCGGCACGACTTACGATGAAAGTTTCAATTCCATCCTCTGCAAGACGAGCCTTAGCATTTTCTGCATCTGCAAGCTGGCGGAATGAACGGATATTTACGGCATAAGGAGCTTCTTTTGAATATGGCTGCGGCCCTGTTGCAACCGGAACAGCAGGTTCACTTTCTTCAGCCTGAGCAGTTTCAGCTGTTTCTTCAGCAGCTTCTTCTTTCTGTGCTTCTTCAACAAGAATTTCCTTTTCAATGCCAGGATTTGCCATATCTTCAATATTTGGAACAGGACCTTGGTCAGCTGCAGAAGTTTCTTCAACTGCAGGAATTTCAGCAGCAGGAGCAGTTTCAGCTGGTGCTTCAACAGGAGCTTCTTCCACAACAGCAGGTACTTCTGGTTCTGCTGGAGCTACTGACAAAGCAGGAGCTTCTGGAACTGGAGCGTCAATTACAGATGGAGCAGCAGTAACTGTTTCTGTGACAGCTGGTGCTACAACTGGAACTTCAATTTCAGCAACAGGAGGTTCTTCAACAACCGGTGGTTCTGCCACAGCAGGAATTTCAGCTGCAGGTTCTTCTTTTACAGCAGGTGCAGGAACTTCTTCAACTTTTGGTTCTTCTACAGGCATTTCCTGTACTTCAGGTTCTGTCACCTGTGGTTCAGCAGGAACTGCTTCAGTAATTACATTTTTTGCAGGTTCAACAAATGGAGGAACTACAGCCGGAGCTTCCTTTACTTCTGGTTCAACAGGAGCTGGAGTTGAAACTACATTTTTTGCAGAATCTGTTACCTTTGGTTCAAGTGGAATTACGTTTACAGGTTTTGGTTCCTCTTTTTTAGGAGCCGGCTTTACAGTCTGTTTTGTCTGAGGTTTAACAGTATTTTTAAGATCTGTGCTCAAAATCCACAAATCTTTTTTGCCCAGTTTTTTAGCAAATTCATCTTTTTTATTGCGTGCAAAATTTCTGTCAGTATATTTCTGTGCAAGAAGAACACGATAATAAGGAGCATCTTTTACTGTAGTCTGTTCGATTACAGCAGAATACCCCTGCTTTGAAAGCTGATTAACATAATCCGAAGCATAATCAAGTCTTTTGAATGATCCAAGACAAATATACCAGGAATCCGCAAATGCTGATGCTGACAAAAGCATCAGGACAACAAATAATTTAAATACTTTACGCATAGGTTACAGAATAAAACACTTTTCTAAAAATTTAAACATAAAATTTTACAGCCCGGTTCCTTCGTCGATTCCCATCATGATGTTCATGCACTGAACGGCAGCGCCTGAAGCACCTTTTCCGAGATTATCGAATCTGCTTGTAATCACAAGCCGTTCATCGTTGCCGCAGACAAAAATTTCCATGTTGTTTGTGCCTGCAAGTGTATTGGCCGGAATAAAAGCTTCGTTCAAAGTTCCTTCACCCAAAAATTCTGCACATTTTACAAATCTGCTTGAGTTGTAGTGTTCTTTAAAAATTTCTGTAAGTTCAGGACCTGTAACTTTTTTGTCCATGAGCCGTGTATGAAGTCCCACCGAAACTGTCATTCCCTGAAAATAATCACATACATAAGGATCAAAAATCGGTTTGTAGTTAAGGCCGCTTACCTTCATCATTTCAGGCAGGTGTTTGTGTTCCTGAGTCAAAGCATACAGGCGTGGACTTTTAAGTTCAGGATTGCGGTCAGGATCTTCGTACTGTGCAATGACTTTTTTGCCGGCTCCGGAATATCCTGAAACGGCATGGCACACTACAGGATAATCAGGACTGATGATGCCGTTTTTTACGAGAGGATAAACGATTGAAGCAAATCCTGAAGCATAACATCCCGGACCTGCTACACGATTGCTATTGATGATGCGTTCCCTGTGTTCCTTAGACAATTCCGGAAAACCATAAGCCCAGTCAGGATTTGTTCTGTGGGCAGTGCTGGCATCAATAATGCGTACCTTTGGATTTGTACAAAGACTTACTGCTTCAATTGAAGCAGCATCAGGCAGACACAAAAAAGTAAAATCCGAAGCATTGATCATTTTTGCCCTTTCAGCCGGATCCTTGCGTTTTTCTTCATCAATCAAAAGAATTTCAATATCAGAACGGTTTTCAAATCGTTCAAAAATCTTGAGACCGGTTGTTCCTTCTTTTCCGTCAATAAAAATTTTATATGCCATACTACAAATTCTCCATTGTCCAAGACATCAAATAGAATGATAATATTATCACAAATTAAGCGGGTATGTTGCAAGCGTCAGGGATTGGAGTTGCTCTGGCCCGAAGGGCTGGAGGCGAAAGCCGGAACAACGGAAAGCCCGACCCGAACAAAGTGAGGGGGACGCCCATACAGGAGAAGATTATGGAATACAATTTTGATGTTAAAAAAACTTCAGATGAACTTGTTGCCTGGGTGCAGGACTGGTTCAAAAACAACGGGAATGAAAACACAAAAGCTGTAATCGGCATTTCCGGTGGAAAAGATTCTTCCACAGTTGCCGCCATCCTGTGCAAAGCCCTGGGGAAAAACCGCGTTATCGGCGTTATGATGCCAAACGGAGAACAGAAAGACATTTCCGACAGTATCAAGGTTGTGGAAAACCTGGGGATAACTCACTATACGGTAAATATTGCAGGTGCATACAACGGACTTTTTCAGGCTATAAAAGATGCCGGTGTTGTTACAGATTTGGAAAAACTTGCTCCGGCCTACAGAACAAATACTCCTGCCCGCCTGCGAATGACAACCCTCTATGGAATCGGAGCCCAGACTGGAAACTGCCGTATCGTAAACACCTGCAATTTAAGCGAAGACCTTCAGGGATATTCAACTTTTTACGGCGACTCTGCAGGAGATTTTGCACCCGTCAGAATGCTCACAACAGAAGAAGTTGTTGCCATCGGTGATTATCTGGGACTTCCACAGGAACTGACTCACAAGGCTCCAAGTGACGGTATGTGCGGTAAAACTGACGAAGATAACCTTGGCTATACTTACCACGAAGTAAACGAACTTGCCCGAAAAAACATCCGCGGTCCAAATGCAGAAAAAATCATTGCCCGCTACAAAGCAAACCTTTTCAAAATCAAAATCATAGATCTGCCATGTTACAAACCTGAACTGCCTTTATTCCTGGAAATTTAAAGTTAAAGTCTATGTCCGTAAAAAGTGTTGCTTATTGTTGATGACTTGCGGAATAAAAAAATTGGACAATAAAGTAATTCTGTATTGTTAGGTCCGCATAATGCGGACAGTTAAATAGTTTCAATAACAATACAGCATTAGCGACGGTACCTAGCGGCTTTGTTGTTCAATTTTTTTATGGTAGCTTTGTCTTATGAAAACAGCACTTTTTACGGACATAACCAAGTTAAAGAACAGCACTCTAATTTCTCTATTTTTTTCAGAAAATTTTTCTAAAAAACTGTAATAAACCGTAAAAAACTGCAAATAAATGTTAAAATATGTTAAAGTATGCATGTTATTTCACAGTTTTTTGGAGTGTTTATGAAAAAATTTGCCTTGATTACCGTCCTTCTTTTTGCCGGCTGTCTTGCCCTTTTTGCAAAACCAAAGACACAGACTGTCAAAATTGACGAACTTTACTCTATCGAATGGATTCTGGACAGCGATACCAACAAACTTGAACTCAACCTTTATTCTGACAACAGTGCGCCTCTGGACGAAGAATATGCTTTTGACTGCATTAAATCTGAACTGGACACCATCATCAACGAAAACGGTTACACTGATTATATAGAAAGACAGAATGAAAAAACCCGTTCTGAAAAATATACAATTCTTTCTTACTATTACACTCTTCAGTAAACTTTCTCTTCACTTTCACACTTTTTTTTATTAAATTTAATCTCATACAAATTTCAATTCCGGCGACTTTGATTTTATCCTGCCGCCGTAAAATCTGGAGATTAAAATGGCACAGTATCAGTTTCAGACAGAAGTTAACCAGCTTCTCAAATTGATCATTCACTCAATGTATTCAAACAAGGATATTTTCCTTCGCGAAATTGTTTCAAACGCATCAGATGCTTTGGACAAGCTCAACTATCTTTCAGTTTCTGACGAAGCATACAAATCTGTTAAAAAAGATCCGAAGATCGATATTTCATTTAACGATGTTGCAAAAATTCTTACTGTTCAGGATTCCGGCATCGGTATGAACGAGGACGATCTGAACAACAACCTGGGTACCATTGCACGTTCGGGTACAAAAGCTTTCATCGAAAAAATGACTGAAGAAAAAGCTTCCGGTGACTCAAACCTCATCGGTCAGTTTGGTGTTGGTTTCTATTCTGCTTTTATGGCTGCTAAATCAATCAATGTTTACACTCGCAAAGCAGGCGAAACAAAACTCTACAAATGGTCCAGCGACGGTACAAACTCATACACAATCGAAGAAATTGCCGCAGATTCCGATGCTGCAAAAAAATATGGCTTTGACAACGGCGAAAATCACGGTACTGCCATTGAAATCATCCTCAATGACGACAGCAAAGACTATGCCTCAAGATGGAAGATTGAAGAACTCATTAAACGTTATTCTGACCACATTGCTTTTCCAATCTACCTTCACTACACACAGAACAAATATGATGATAAAGGCAACATCACTGGCAGCGAAGACAAAATTGATCAGGTAAACTCTGCTTCGGCCCTCTGGAAACGTTCAAAGAGCGAACTTAAAAAAGAAGATTACAACAACTTCTACAAAACTATCAGTCATGACGGTCAGGATCCTCTTCACTATGTACACACTCACGCAGAAGGAACTCAGGAATACACAACTTTGTTTTATATTCCACAGACTGCTCCTTACGACATGTATCAGGCTGATTACCAGAGTGGAGTAAAACTTTATGTAAAACGTGTTTTCATTACAGATGATGACCGTGAACTTTTGCCATCTTACCTGCGCTTTGTACGTGGTATCATTGATTCTGAAGACCTTCCTCTTAACGTAAGCCGCGCAATCCTTCAGCAGAACAGAATTCTTGATAACATAAAATCTGCATCTGTTAAAAAACTTTTAAGCGAATTCAAAAAACTTGGTGAAGCTGCAGACAAAGCCACAAAAGTTGAAAACCCTTCTGACGAAGATAAGGCAAAAATCGAAAAATGGGGGAAATTTGTTGCAAACTTCAACCGTCCGATGAAAGAAGGTTTGTACTCAGATTACGCCAACCGTGAAGAAATCTGCGAAATCGTTCGCTTTAAGTCTACAGATGAATCCGGCAACGGCGACAACAAATGGACAAGTTTTGCAGACTACGTTCAGCGCATGAAGCCGGAACAGAAAGCAATCTACTACATCACAGGCACTGACGAAAAAAATCTCCGCGCTTCCCCACTTCTTGAAGCATATAAAAACAAGGGATTTGAAGTTCTCATTATGGCAGACGATATCGACGATGTTGTCATTCCAAGCCTGATGAAATACAAGGATTTTGAACTAAAAGGTGTCAACCGCGCAGGTTCTGATGAAGAACTGGGAATCAACAAGGAAGAAGCTGCCAAAAAAGAAGAAGCATTTAAACCTGTTGCAGAAAAAATTAAAAAAACACTTGGCGAACGTGTCAAAGATGTAGTTCTTTCAAAACGACTTTCAGACAGTCCGTCATGTGTTGTCGTTGATGAAAACGATCCTGGAATTCAGATGGAACGCATGATGAGAGCTATGGGTCACGCTGCTCCTGCAGTTAAACCGATTCTCGAAATCAATGCAGACCATGCAATCGTTAAAACCCTTGAATCATCTGCCGACGAAACTTATATCGCCAACGTTTCGGAAGTCCTTCTTGATCAGGCACTTCTCGTAAGCGGTGCAGAACTTTCAAGCCCAAGCGACTTTATCAAAGCAATGAACGCATTGATTGCAAAATAAAATCCGCGAGAACTGTATACAGTTCTCGGCTATTTTGCGTTAGCAAAATGCGAACGCATTGATTGCAAAATAACCGGTAAATGGTGGTTGAGGCATGTCGAAAATCTCGAACCTGCCTCTAAAATTTAGCAGACTGATTCCTCAGCAGGAATCAGTCTTTTTTTTAGGATATCGCTTAAAAAATTTTCCACTTTTCGTTTCATCTGTTAAAATTAATGTACCGATCAATAAATCATGGTGGCTGAAGTTCACCAGACCCACTTGAGGCTGTTATGTCAGACGATAATTCAACTAATGAAAATTTAACTGAAGAACAAAAGGCTCAGAAACTTCTGGAAGAAAAAGATTCTGAATCCCGGCTTAGAACCTATACAGGTCCGGCAGGAATTGCCATCGCCGTTCTTCTCTGCTTCTGGACCGGATTCCAGCTCTGGTTCAGTACTTTTGGAGTAATGAGGGCCATTAACCTCCGCGCTTTTCACTGTACCTTTCTTCTTGCCTTTACATTCCTCCTTTACCCTTCACACAAAAAACAAAAACGGCTGAGAAAATATCCTCCTCTCATTGACCTGATTCTCATTGGAGCTGCAGTTTTCACTTTCGGCTATCTTATCCTCAATTACACAGAAATTGCCCGAAACGGCGGCCGCATTTCACAAGGTGAGGTCTGGATCGCCGCTATCGCGCTTATTGTAGTTTTTGAAGCTGCACGCAGAACTTCTTTCAATCTTGCAATTCTTGCTGCTGTTTTTCTTGCCTACAATTTCTTTGGCCAATACATTCCGGGACAACTGGGACACAACGGTTTTACTTTGAAACGTGTTCTCATTACACAATTCTGGGGAACTCAGGGAGTTTTGGGAACAGGTATATCAGTTTCAGCTACCTACATTTTTTTATTTGTTATTTTCGGTTCGTTCTTAAAATATTCAGGTTTTTCAAAATTCATAAACGATTTTTCTTTAACACTTGTAGGCCAGACACCCGGTGGACCTGCAAAAGTAGCCGTTCTCGCTTCTGCCCTGATGGGAATGATTAACGGTTCTGCAGTTGCCAATGTTGCCACAACTGGAACAATCACAATTCCACTGATGAAGCAGACAGGCTATAAAAAAGAATTTGCAGCAGCCGTTGAAGCTACAGCATCTACAGGCGGGCAATTCTGTCCACCAATTATGGGTGCCGTAGGCTTTGTAATGGCAGAATTTTTGAACATGAGCTACACAGCCGTAATGATAGCTTCAATTCTTCCCGCATTTTTATACTACCTTGGACTTTTAATTGCAGTACATTTTGAAGCTAAAAGGCTTGGACTTTCAGGTATTTCAAAAGAAAACATTCCAAATGCACTTAAAGTCATCAAAGAACAGGGACATCTTGTTCTTCCTCTTGTTGTACTTATTGCCATGATGGTCAAAGGCTTTACACCTCTTCTTGCTGCTGTAATCGTAATTTTTGTAACAATCGGAGCAAGCTGGCTTCGCAAAGAAACCCGCATGACACCTGATAAAATACTTGCTGCCTGTGTTGAAGGTGCAAAAAGTGCCATCGGAGTAGGTATTTCCTGTGTAATCATCGGCGTAATCATCGGAACAGTAACCCTTACAAGCCTTGGCCTGAACATGGGCTATCTGATCCTCAATGTAGTTCCAAACAATTCAATCTACCTTACCGGTTTTCTCGTAATGATCATGTCCATAATTCTTGGAATGGGTGTTCCTGGAGTAGCCGCTTATGTAATCGTACAGGCCGTTGCAGTTCCCGTTCTCATCAAAGTTGGAATCAATCCTCTCCCGGCCCACATGTTCTGTCTGATTTATGCATGTCTTTCAAACATCACACCGCCAGTTGCCATCAGCTGTTATGTAGCTTCAGGCATTGCAGGTTCCAATCAACTCAAGACAGGACTTCTTGCCGTCCGGCTTGGACTTATCGGATTCCTCATACCGTTTTTCTTTCTCGGCAACCCGATTCTTCTTCTCGGATCTTCTCCAGACTACACTTTGTGGCAGAGCGTGTGGGCTTTCTTTACGGCAAGCATCGGTACAGTAACATTAGTCGGAGCCCTTGAAGGCTGGTTCCTCAGAAAAATGAGCTGGATAGAAAGAGGCGCATTGCTGATTGTAGCACCACTTCTTCTTTATGCAGGCTTTGTAACAGACATAATCGGTTTTGCAATTCTTGCAGCCGTTGCAATTTATGAAACAATCAGAAACATTTCTGATAAAAATAAGGAGGTTGGTTTCTAAATGAAAATCACATCAAAAATCTTGACTGCTTTAACAGCAGGTCTTATGGTTCTTTCCCTCGTTTCCTGCGGCGGAAAGAAATCTAACGGGGAAGGACACGAAAAAGTAACAATCAAATTCCCGACAGCTGGTGCTTCTGGTGCGTTGTACGCAGTAGGGGCAGCAATCACAAACATGTGGGACACACAGATTGACTTTGTAAGCGCATCAAGCCAGGCTTCAAACGGCGGTATCGACAACTTGAATCAGATTGCAGACGGTGAATCACAGGTTTCAATCGCAATTTCTTCAAACTGCTACCAGAGCTTCAACGGAACAGACAGCTTTACAGGCCACGCAAACAAAGATCTCCGTGTAATTGCAGGTCTCTATTTCAACCCAAACCAGGTTGTAGCAACAAAAAAATCAGGAATTGCACAGGTTGCAGATGTTAAAGGAAAGCACTTTGCAGTAGCAGCTGCTGGTTCTTCTGTTGAAGGCGAATGTAAAAATCACTTTACAGCAGCAGGAATCAACTATCCAGCAGACATTCAGGCAGAATACATCGCATTTGGTGACGCAGCAGATATGCTCCAGAACGGAACAATCGACGGTGCATGGATTATGTCAGGTGCTCCAGCTGCAGCAGTCAGCCAGGCTTGTTCTGCAGGATGTCAGCTCGTAAACATTGGTGATGATGTTATTGAAAAACTTCAGAAAGACTATCCATGGTATGCAAAATTCACAATTCCAGCAGGAACATATCCAAACCAGGATGCAGATGTTCAGACATCAGCAATCAAAATGGTAATGTTCACTTCTACAAGCCTCGATGAAGAAACAGTTTACCAGCTCACAAAAACTCTCTGGGAACACATCGAAGAACTCGGTCAGGCTCAGAAAAACCTCAAAGGCCTCACACCAGAAGCAGCTGTAGTTGACATTGCAGGTCTTCCTCTCCACGACGGTGCTGCAAAATACTACAAAGAAGCCGGTATCATTAATTAATATTTAAAGGGCGTCTCCCTTTGCCTGTCGGCAAAGGGCCGGGCTTTCCACGGCTCCGCTGACGCTCCGACCACAAAGGGCAGTCAGGTGATTTCGATAAACTCAATACACCCGGCTGCCCTTTGTGTTTGTCCTCCGGGCACCGTTCCAATCCCTGACGCAATCTTCAAAATTATCAGTTCAACTGATTAAACTCTTCAATATTCACATTTTATACCTTATACTTAAAATTATGGAAAATAGTAGAAGCACTTTTAAAGGTTCTATCGGATTTGTTCTTGCAGCTGCCGGTAGTGCCGTTGGTCTGGGAAACATCTGGCGTTTCCCAACTCTGGCTACGCAGAACGGTGGTGGACTTTTTGTTCTCATTTATCTTGTTCTTGCCGTAACATTTGGTTTTGCACTTTTAACTGCAGAAATCGCCATCGGACGAAAAACACAGCTCGGTCCATTGTCAGCCTATTCACAGCTAAAAAAAGGCTGGAAATGTCTTGGTATCTTAAGCTGTATCGTTCCAATCATCATCCTGCCTTATTATTGTGTAATCGGCGGCTGGGTTCTTAAATACTTCCTGGTTTATGCATCCGGATTTGGTTCTCAGGCAGCTGCAGACGGATATTTTACAGGATTCATTACAAGCCAGTGGGATCCGATTTTCATGTTCGTAACCTTCTTTGCAGCAGTTGTCTTTATCATCTTTAACGGCGTAAACAAAGGTATTGAAAAATCTTCTAAAATCATCATGCCTGCCCTCATCATTCTCGTAATCATCATTGCCGTTTACAGCCTGACTTTGCGACATGTAATTACACCTGCAAAAGAAGTTCTCGATGAAGCCGGAAACATTCTCAAAACGGAACCGGAATCTGTAAGAACAGGTATGCAGGGTCTTGGTAAATATCTCATTCCTAATTTTGAAGGCCTTACTGTTTCAAAATTCTTCTCTATCGTAGTAGCTGCCATGGGTCAGCTTTTCTACAGTCTCAGTATTGCCATGGGTATCATGGTCGCATATGGTTCTTATCTTTCACCAAAATCAAATATGGTAAAAGCCATCAACCATATCGAAATTTTTGATACTGCCGTTGCAATTCTTGCCGGTGTAATGATTATTCCTGCTGTTTACACATTTGCCGGTGACGAAGGCATGAGTGCTGCAGGTCCAGGCCTTATGTTTGTAATGCTTCCAAAAGTATTTGCCCAGATGGGACCATTTGGAAATTTTGTTGGTGCCCTGTTCTTTGCAATGGTATTCTTTGCTGCATTAAGCAGTGCGGTTTCTGTTATGGAAGCTGTTGTTGCAAGTTTTATTGACGAATTTAAAATCTCTCGTGATACAGCAGCAACCATAGAAGGTGTAATTGCCCTTGTTGCCGGAATTATCGTTTGTCTTGGTTATAACAGACTTTATTTTGAAGCTCCAATGCCAAACGGACAGACTGGTCAGATTCTCGACTTTATGGACTACATAAGCAACAACGTCATTATGCCGATTGTTGCAATTCTTACATGTATCCTTGTAGGCTGGATTATTAAAACAAACACACTTACAGACGAAATCAAACGCAACAATGAAGTTTTCAAACGCGAGTGGCTGTTTAAACTTATGATTAAATACATAGCTCCAGTTCTTCTTCTTGTTCTTTTTGTTAAATCAATTGGTCTTTACGACTATATTGAAAATAAAGCCAAAGCTCCTGAAACATCAGTTCAGACAGAACCACAGGCAAACCCTGAAACATTTGAAGAACCTGCTCTTGAAGCAAAAGCCGAATAATTTGTTTCAAATCCAATAAATTTAAAAATCTGTGGCAGTTTAAACTCACCAAACTGCCACAGATTTTTTTTATAATAAAGGTATGATTCTTTTTGCATAAAATTTCAATTGAAACCTGTGCAGAAAAAACTGATCTGTCTGAATATGGCGTAAAACAAGGTGCATATATTTAAAAAAATTAACTAACAGTCGTTTGTTAAATACGGGCACCCAGCACTTAAAGTAAAATTGTCTTTGCATTACCATGCGGGATATTGTCTATTATAACTGCTGTCCTCACCTGTGCAAATATTGTTACGCAAATTATGACAAACGAACGGTCGTTAGTCTTTAATAATTACCTTTTACTTTTTCCAGAAATCTTTTGTAAAAATTATAATAAGGTTATAAAGCTCAAGACGACCTGCAATCATTGCAAAACAATACCACACCTTTACAAACCCTGGTAAAAATGCTGCATTCCCGGCAAGTCTTCCCCAGCCAGGACCAACAGAACCAAGCATAGAAAGGCTTCCTGTAAAACCTTCCATCAGATCAAGTCCGCCGGCACATCCCACAAAAGTCGTTATAAGCACAAGAACTGCATAAATGAACAGAAACGCTGCAATATTCAAAACAAGATCTTTTCGTCCGGGATTTCCATCAACCTTCACTTCAAAAACCCCATGAGGATGAAGCATTCTTAAAACTTCAACCCTGAACTGCTTTGAAAGAATTACCCAGCGGATAACTTTAAATCCACCTGAAGTTGAGCCTGAACATCCGCCCATAAAAAACAGAATGAAAATCAAAAGCTGGGAAACGCTCGGCCACTGGGTAAAATCGGCAATCCCAAAACCTGTTGTAGACATAATGGAAGCCGTTTCAAAACTTGCATACCTCAAGGCTGTTACAAATGAACCATAATGACTGATCAGAGAAACAGCAAGACAAATCATTACAATAACAAAAATCGAAATATATGCTTTTAATTCACTGTTCCTTTTTACTTCACGGAATTTTCCCGTAATGATATAGAAATACAGACTGAAGTTAACACCGGCAAGAAACATGAAAACTGTTGAAACAATTTCGACAGCAAGATTATTAAATCCACCGATACTGGCATCTTTTGTGCTGAATCCCCCTGTTCCAAGAGTTGAAAAAGCGTGACTCAAACCATCAATCCAGTCCATTCCACAAACCAGCAGACAGATAAAATCAAGAACTGTAAAAGTAAAATACAATCCCCACAATGTTTTTGCAGTATTTGCCATTTTTGGCGTAATTTTACCCTTTTCAGGACCTGTTGATTCTGCCTTTACAAGCTGGAATCCACCAACCCCAAGCAGAGGCAGAATTGCAGTTGTAAGGGCAATAATTCCCATACCGCCAAGCCAGTGAGTTTCACATCGCCACAAATTTATAGAACGTGGAAGAGTATCAATGGAAGTTACAATGGTTGAACCGGTTGTACTGAAACCGCTTATACTTTCAAAAACTGCATCAAGAAGATCCGGAATATATCCGCTTGTATACAGAGGAAGGGCACCAAAAATACTGATTATTATCCAGGCAATCGAAACAAAAAGGAAAACTCCCCGTGTTGTCATTTCCACTGATTTTTTCCGACCGGCAAAATAAAAAATTATTCCTGCTACCCAGCAGCTCACCATTGGAATCAGAAAATGAGGAATAACATTCATCTCGCCGCAATATAGGGCAACTCCCACAGGAACCAGAAAAGAAGTTCCAATAATGGCGAGAACAATCATAAACAGTCTTATAATCAAAAACATTATTCTCTACTTCCAAATTTTTCTACAACGTGATCATTTTCTGAAGATTTAAGGACAACAACAATATTATCCCCATCTTCAAGAACTGTGCTTCCAACAGGAATTTCATAATCTTCATTACCGTTTTTCTGAATCATAAGAATCAGGAATTTTCCGGTTTCTGAAATTTCACGCAATGATTTTCCAATTACAGGAGCCTGCGATGTAAGAGTAATTTCCGCAATCTCAAGATCACCTTCACTGATTGTATGAAGGGAAGTTACTGCCTTTCCACGTAAATGACTCATAATGCTGTCGATAACTGTATCACGAATCGGAACAGGAACTTCAATTCCAATATTTCGGGCAATTTCGCCAAATGCTGAATTATAAACAAGAGCAATACTGTTTTCGACCCCAAGAGATTCAACATAAGCTGCCATGACAATATTTAATTCGTAATTTGAAGTTGTATAAATCATCAGGTCGTAATCTTGGATTCCTTCTTCCTTAATGAAATATTCATCTGCAGCATCTGCATTATAAACGCGTACATCAGGAAACAGTTCACTGGCTTCTTTTGCTTTTTCTTCATCACTGTCGATAATAACAAATTCTGTAGCATTTCTGGCAATTCTGTTTATCAGACGCTTAAAGAAATTGGCACGTCGTTTGATAAGTTTTTCAGCTACAATCAGACCAATGCGGCTTGCACCGACAATCCCAACCTTGCGTATTCTTTTAAATCTTGTTCCACACAATTCAAAAAATTCTTCCGCATCCTGTTTAAGGAGAAGAACGCCAAGAGTGTCCCCCTCTTTAAAAACAGTTGTACCGCTTGGAAGAGTTGTTTCCCCCTCACTTTCAACATAAGCGATAATAACAGGCCTGTCAGTCAGTTTTCGGACATTCATCAGCTGCTCGCCTTCAAGACGGCTGCCTTTTTCCACAGTTACACGCAAAAGTTCATAATCATCACCAAAAGGAATTACTTCTGTAACAGCCCCGTGTTTTGCTGCATTTACAATTGCTTCTGCAGCTTCAACATCAGGATGAATCATATAATCAATTCCGTAAAGATATTTACCTGTTTCAAGGTTTTCTTTTACGTAATAAGCATAATTTCTTACACGTGCAATTTTAATTACGTCAGGATATGTAGTATTTACAAGAGAACAGGTAATCATATTAATTTCGTCACTGGCAGTAACACAGACAATTGCATCTGCTTCCTTGATTCCAGCCTGTTCCAGGGTTTTAAGATTGTTACCTTCTGCGTGAAGAACTTCACAATCCAAACCATTGGCTGCATGACGAACTGTTTCTTCATTGTTGTCCACAAGAACAACATCATTTTTTCCGTTAATAAGACGTTTTGCCAGCTGCATACCGGTAAAACCTGCTCCGACAATAATTATTTTCATACTATCAAAAGTATACATCGAATCTTTAAACTTGCCCACATTAATGCAAAGTTGTACATTAAGTTTATGTGCATTTACTGTCGTCGGCAGAAGTGACACTGAAACTTTTAAGTGACTGGGCTTTTTCGAAGTCACTATAAAAACCAAACCGCTGGTTTCGATTCTCTGGTCCAACTCAGGTCATGAAAGCTCAACCGGCAAACATAAATAGACTTGATCTTTAAGGCAGGTACTATGACTCTCACCCTTGATGTAGGAAATTCCAACATCGTTGGCGGAGTTTTTGACGGAGATAAACTTTGTCTGCAATTCAGACAGACAACTCATCAAAACTCTTCTTCTGACGAACTGGGAATCTTCCTCAAATCCGTTTTACGGGAAAACGACATTGATCCCTCTTCAATAACACAAACCGGTATCTGTTCCGTCGTTCCGCAAATCAATTATTCACTTTCCAATGCAATCCTCAAATATTTTGGGCAGGAACCTTTGTTTATTCAGGCTGGAATTAAAACCGGTCTCAAACTCAAATATCCTAATCCAAAAGAAATCGGTGCAGACCTGATTGCAGGTGCATTAGGAGCAATTACACTTCATCCTGACAAAAACATCATTATTTGTGACATGGGAACAGCAACCACAATAACAGTTGTCACTTCACAAAAAGAATTCGTCGGTGGTTCAATTCTTCCCGGCATGAAAATTTCTGCCCAGGCTCTGGCAACAGGAACTTCAAAACTTCCAAATGTTGAAATCGCACGTCCTCAAAATGTCTGCGGTAAATCTACAATAGAAGCCATTCAATCCGGCATTTTCTGGGGAAATCTTGGTGCCATAAAAGAAATTACCCGGGAATTCAAAAAAGAGCTTTTTAAGGATTCAGAACCATTCGTAATCGGAACCGGAGGTTTTGTAAAAAACCTTGAAGGCTTTGGTCTCTTTGACGAAATTATCCCTGAACTGGTTCTTTTTGGAATCAAAATCGCAATTCAACTTAACAAATAGGAAAAATATATGAAACTCACAAAAATATTCGCATTTGCCCTTTCTGCACTTTTATTTGCCTCATGTGGCACAAATTCATCTCAGAATGTTTTGAGAATGAACACACTTACTCCTCCAGACAGTTTTTATCCATGGGAATCTGCTGCAACTGACACAGCTGCCATCAACTACAACATTTACGAAGGTTTGATGGGCTTTAACTCTGACAGTTCAGTTTATCCTCTTCTCGCTGAAAGCTACACAATTTCTGAAGATAAACTTACCTACACTTTTAAAATCCGCCAGAACATTAAATTTCACGACGGACAGGAACTTACAGCCGAAGATGTTGTATGGACTTATGAAAATCTTGCCGGCTTAAACGGTTATACAAAACGCAACGATAAACTTTCAGTTGTTGCCGATGTAAAAAAAGCAGATGAAACCACAGTTGTTTTTACTCTTAAAAATCCTGCTGCAGGATTCATTCTTCTTGCCATTCAGCCTGTTCTCAAAAAAGATTTTGCTTATGGTACAACAAATGCCAATGGTACTGGTCCTTATATTTTCCAGAGTTATGAATTAAATCAGAAGGTAACCCTCATCAAAAATGAAAACTACTGGAATCCTGACCGAATGGCTAAAATTCCTGTAGTTGAAATCCATGTTGTAAGTGACGAAGGTGCCGCAATCAGTGCCCTTCAGTCCGGTCAGCTGGATATGATTCAGAAAGTCACAAAAGGAAACGCAGATACTCTTAAGGACAGTTTCAAGATTGTTTCAGAACCACAGAACTATGCTCAGATTTTTGGTATGAATTCTTCAAAACCTGAACTGAGTGATCTGAATGTACGACTTGCCATCAGCTGTGCCGTTAATAAAAAAGAATGCATCGACGGAGCTCTTGATGGTGCAGGAATTACGCTTTATTCAAATTTTTCTCCTTTGATGAAACAGTACTACAATGATGAACTTGAAAATGTAACACCATTCAATCTGGAAAAAGCCCGGGAATACATGGCTAAGTCAAATTATCCTCACGGATTCAATCTTAAAATCACAGTTCCTTCAAGTTATCCTATGCATGTAGATACTGCTCAGATTATTGCAAAACAGCTTGAAGCCATTAACATTCATTGTTCAATCGAACTCATTGAATGGGCTACCTGGCTCGATCAGGTTTATTCAAAAGCAAATTATGAGTCAACTGTAATTTCTTTTTCAGGAAAACTTGATCCTTCTGAAATCCTTATCCGCTACAAATCTGATTATAAAAAGAATTTTACACGGTTCAATAATGTAGAATACGACAAGGCATTTAATGCAGCAGTAGTTGAAACTGATACAGAAAAAAGAGTTGCTTTCTACAAAGAATGCCAGAAAATTCTTGCTGAACAGGCCCCTGCAGTTTACATCACAGATTTGTTCAACATTGTAGTTATGAAAAAGAATCTTAATGGATTTAAGCAGTATCCTGTTTCTTACTACAATCTTTCGGATATTTATTTTAACTAACACTCGGTAGTGATAAATATTTAAACTAACTAACGGTCATTAGTTGATAATATGAAAAAGGTTTTTAAGATAATTTTCGACTTTTTAACAACTTTAATTCTCGTTTCACTCGTTACTTTTTTCACCTTTCAACTATTGCCCGGTAGTTCTGCCCTTGCAATTCTTGGTCCGGAAGCAGAAGAAGCTCAGATAGAAGCTCTTGAACAGGAACTTGGTCTGGACAAGCCTCTGGCTGAACGTTACATAAAATGGGCTGCAAATGCAATTTGCGGAGACCTGGGAACTTCCTATAAATTAAAGACAAGTGTTTCAGGTCTCATTGCAGACCGTTTTATCGTTACCGGAACACTGACTCTGTTTTCTTTTTTTCTAACTGTTTTCATCGGTCTTTTTTGCGGAATATTTTTTTCAAGAACCAGCTCATATTCATTTCTCAAACCATTAAATTACATAAACCAAATCTGGTTCAGCATACCTTCATTTTGCTGTGCAATCATTTTGATTTTAATTTTTACAGTTAAACTTCACCTTTTGCCAAGCATGGGGATTTCAGGTTTTTCCAGCTATATTCTTCCTTCCCTCACAATTTCTCTTGGTTCAGGTGCAATTCTCGCAAGATACATTTCAACAAATATCCGGGAAGAATTTTCCAGGGATTATGTAAGGACTGCCTATTCCAAAGGTCTTACAACAAACCAGGTTATTTTCCGCCACATTCTTAGGAATGCACTTCTTTCAAGCGTAACAACTTTAGGAATTATCATCACAGAAATTCTTGGCGGTTCAATAATTATTGAAAATGTTTTTTCCATTCCTGGTATCGGTAAACTTCTTGCTGACTCCATCAACACACGGGATTTTCCTCTTCTGCAGGGACTCGTACTTTACCTGGCTTTTATTACATTAACCTGCAATTTTGCTACAGATCTTTTATACACAATCATAGATCCAAGAACAAAACAAAGGGAGGTTGAATAATGAATAAAAAACTTCTCACCGGAATCATTCTTACTTCAATTGTACTTATAATTGCCCTCTTAAGTTTTTTCTGGATTCCTTACGATTATGACAAAATGGATATGGCAAACAAATTTGCCCCTATGTCATTTGCTCATCCCTTTGGAACAGACAATCTTGGAAGGGATATTTTAAGCAGAATTCTTGTGGCAACCCGAGTCAGTTTTGGAATGAGTTTTGCCGTTATGATAATCGGATTAATAGCCGGAGTTTTACTTGGTTCTGTTTCGGGATATTTTGGCGGTTTAACCGACCGCATCATTATGAAACTCATAGACACTAAAATGGCTTTCCCCGGCATTCTTCTCGCCCTCATGCTTGTAGCAGTTTGTGGAACTTCTGTTTTTGTCACAATTACTGCATTAGTAATTTTAAGTATCCCCCGCTACACACGAATTGCAAGAGCAGGCTTCATCAAATACAAAAACTCACTTTTCGTCCTTTCAGCAAGAACAAAAGGCGCCAGCCACCTGCGCATAATTTTTCATCATATTCTGCCAAACATAACAGGTGATTTGTGGATAACGGCAACTTTAACTTTTTCCCTTTCCATTTTAAGTGAATCAGGTCTAAGCTACCTTGGTTTAGGAATCCAGCCACCGCTGCCAAGTTTCGGTTATATGCTTAAAGAAGGCCAAAGATTTATGTTTCAGTCTGCCTCAGGAATAATCATTCCGGCAGTGTTTTTAATTGTACTGGTACTTGGTCTTAACCTGATTGGCGATGGCCTGCAGGAGGAAAACCAGAAATGACACTTCTTTCCGTAAAAAATCTTTGTGTTGATTTTAAAAACAAAGGAAAAACCGTAAATATCCTCAAAAATGTTACTTTTTCAATAGAAGAAGGTGAATTTGCCGCCCTTGTAGGTGAATCAGGCTCGGGAAAAACAATCACTTCTTTAAGCTGCATGAACCTTCTTCCACAGAATATTTCAGTAACCTCAGGCTCAATCGAATTTATCGACTGCAAACCGGCCATGATTTTTCAGGATCCTTTAACCTGCCTTAACCCTTTGATGAAAGTTGGTAAACAAATTGAAGAAGCTGGACTTGTAAAAGGAATGTCTAAAGAAGAAGCTCACAAACAAGCAGTAGAACTTGCAAAAGAAACCGGACTTTTGGACACAGAACGAATTTTTAACGCCTATCCCCATGAACTTTCCGGTGGAATGCGCCAGAGAATTATGATTGCCATGGCTTTAATGAACAATCCAAAACTTTTAATTGCCGATGAACCTACAACTGCCCTGGATGTAACAACCCAGGAAGAAATTTTAAACCTGATTAAATGTCTTAATTCAAAATACGGCACTTCACTCCTGCTTATTACCCATGATTTCACCGTCGTAAAAAAAATGTGCACAAAACTTTATGTAATGTACAAAGGTGAAATCGTTGAAACCGGCAGCACTGAAAAAATAATACGCAATCCTCAACATCCATACACAAAAGCTCTTCTGGATTCAATTCCGTCTTTTTCAAGACGAAATGAAAAACTTTCCGTTTATACTGAATGGGAGATTTAATAATGGCCGGCACAGTTAACCCGATTTTAAAAATTGAACATCTCACCAAAACCTTTAAGGTTGCAGAAAAAACAGTTACTGCTGTCGATGATGTTTCTCTTTCAATTAATAAAGGGGAATGTTTTGGTCTTGTTGGAGAATCTGGCTGTGGCAAATCAACTTTAAGTTCCATGATTTGTCTTTTACAGAAAGCTGATTCTGGTTTAATAACATTTAAAGATCAGGACATATCTACTTTAAAAGGCAGTGAACTTAAAACTTTCAGGCGCCAGCTGCAGATAATATTTCAGGATCCATATTCTTCCCTCAATCCAAAAATGAAAATAACTGACATTCTTGAAGAACCTCTTATCATCCACAAAACAGGTTCATCAAAAGAAGAGCGTCTTAAACTTGTAAACGAAATCAGAACACTTATTGCCATTGATTCTTCAATTCTTCAAAAATATCCTTCCCAATTAAGTGGCGGACAACGGCAGAGAATTGCCCTGGCCTCAAGTATAATTCTTCATCCTGAATTTTTAATCTGCGATGAATCAGTTTCCGCACTGGATGTTCTTGTACAGGCACAAATTCTAAACCTTCTTAAATCCATGCAAAAAACACTTGGAATGACATATCTTTTCATCAGTCACAATCTCAATGTTGTATCTTATATGGCCGACAGAATTGCTGTAATGAAAAACGGAAAAATTGTAGAAACAGCCGACACTAAAACCCTCATTGAAAATCCCCAGCATCCTTACACAAAACAACTTTTACAAACAGCCGGAATTTTATAATATTTACTCAGATGTCCTTTACAAACACACCTGTTCTTCCTATAGAACCTTTTCTTGATGAAATCTGCGCCAAATTAAAAAATTCTCCAACCCGCTGCCTTATACTCACAGCTGAAACTGCAGCAGGTAAATCAACTGCCGTTCCGCAGGCTTTACTGAAAAATTTTGACGGAAAAATTGTTATGCTTGAACCGCGGCGTCTTGCCGTTACTGCAATCGCAGATAGAATTTCACAATCCCTTAAAGAAGAAACAGGCCATACAGTCGGATACAGACTTCAACTTGAAAATAAAATATCCCGTGAAACCCGGCTTGAAATTGTAACGGAAGCAATTCTCACCCGTAAACTCCAGTCCGATCCTCTTCTTGAAGATACAAATGTCATAGTAATAGACGAATTCCACGAACGTTCAATTCATGCAGATCTTGCACTTGCTTTGCTTAAAGAGACTATGGAATTACGCAATGATTTGTTCGTTCTTATAATGTCAGCTACTATTAACTACCGTTCGTTAGCTGAATATCTTGATAACTCACCTGTAATGCAGGTTCCAGGAAGACAATTTCCGGTTGAAATCACCTATTCCGAACGAACGTTAGTTACAGAAATTTCCGATGCTGTCAAAACTAACGCTCATAAGTCAATTTTAGTTTTTCTTCCGGGAATTTTTGAAATTAATAAAATCCGTTCTCTCCTGGAAGAAAAATTTTCCAGTGAACAGATTCAGATTCTTGTTCTCCATTCATCCATTCCTTTGTCAGAACAGAAAAAAATACTATCTCCAAATACCAGCAATGTTCCCCGTGTAATCCTTTCTTCTGCCATAGCCGAAACTTCAATTACTGTGCCGGATGTTACTCTTGTAATTGACTCCGGACTATCCAGGTTAAACAAAATGAATGTAGCGCTTGGTATGCAGACTCTGGTAACAGAACCTTCAAGTATTTTCAGTTCAGATCAAAGAGCCGGACGTGCAGGGCGAGTACAGGCAGGAAAATGTATCAGGATGTGGAACAAAAACGAAATTCGCCCTCTTTCACAGGAACCGGAAATTTTACGAACAGACCTTACACAACTTGTACTCGAATGTGCAGCCTGGGGAAATTGCAGCCGAAAAAATTACAGATGGCTGGATGAACCTGCAAAATCAGCCTGGGACACAAGTTTGAATCTCCTTGAACTTCTGCAATTTATCAAGGAAGGTAAAATTACTGAAAAAGGACGGCAGGCACTTAAAACAGGTCTTGAACCAAGATTTGCCGCCTGCTGCATCTCAGGTATACTTCATGACATGCAGGAACAGACTATAAAAATAATCTTAAAATATTCCCAGTATAAATCATCTTCTCCTGTCATCCGTGAAAAATTCATCTCAAACCTTAAAAAAAGAATGGCTTCCGTTTCACTTTCTTCAGAACATACTACAATTTCTCCACAGGAAATCTTACTTGCAGGATTTCCAGACAGAATTGCACTTCTTGTTGACAGGGGAACTGATTATGGCGAATATCAGTTTCCTTCTGGAAGAAAAGGAATATTAAAGTTTTCCACAAGTTTTCCCCAATGGATTGTCTGTCCTAAAGTTGACGGAGGCTCTACAACTGCAAAAATTTATGAATTTGAAGAAATTCCTACAGAAACTGCAGAAAAATGGCTTTCTACAAGAACACAAAAAAGGACAATAACTGAATTTACCGATACCTCTTCAAGCCGTTTTTCCAAAAAAGAAGTTGTCTGTTATAATTCAATAATTATTTCACAAAAGAAAATTAATACCAGCGACTCAGATTATATAGAAGCTGTTTGCAACCAGATTTTAACTAATGGAATTGAATGGCTTCCTCTTGATGAAAAAATCAGGGAATTTTTACTCCGCTGTGAATTTTACGGTTTATACCAAAATCCTGATATTACTGAAAAACTTGAATCACTTAAATCAACATCCGGACAATGGCTTAAACCATTTATTAACTCACCAAAAGATCTTACTGCTCAGACAGTTTACAATTCCCTATACTGGTATTTAGATGGATCAGAAATTGATTCTAAAGTTCCACAGCTTTTAACCCTTACCAATGGAAAAAAGCGAAAGGTCATTTATGAAAAACAAAATGAAAAAATCATACGTCCGGTCCTCGAACTCATAATCCAGCAGATTTTTGGAGTATTTGAGACACCTCAAATCTGTGGGCAGAAGGTTCTTCTCAAATTACTTTCCCCTGCAAGAAGACCTTTACAGATTACAACAGACCTTGCCAGTTTCTGGACAACCAGCTGGATTGAAATCTGCAAAGAAATGAAAGGCCGTTATCCAAAACACAACTGGGATTACACAATTACCGATAAAGATTAATGTCTTAAAAATATCCGTATCTGCCGCCAACCCAGTGAGCTTTTTCAATTATAACAGGTTCAGTTTTTAAAATACACTTTTCATTCTGATCCATAACAGAAAAGATGACTTCTGCATTACTATCAACCGTTAGTTTATATTCCAGTAAAAGATAAACCAAACTAACACCTGTTAGTTTAATCTCATTCATAACTTTTTCAGACCGCTCTTCATCTCCATCTCCACAGGAAACCACAAATTTCACACAATTTTCCTGCAGAATCAAAGCACCATATTGATTTCCTGTAAAAATTATTCCCGACCGACCGTTAGTTTTATCTGATTTAACATCAAACTTTTTAAAAAAATTGAACTTTTCTTTATAAACAGGTTTTGTCATAACTTTTGGATCATTCCATAACAAACAACCGTTAGTTTTTTTACTGTCACTTCTGTTACAAAAACACTGCCACTTAAAACCTTCGATCTCATCATTTTGAGTACAATTTTCCGCGCAATCAGGCATCTGCCATTCTTCAACAGCTTCACCGTCATTACCCATGACAGGCCAGTCTTCAACCCACTTTACCGGCTGCAGACAAACAATCCGCCCCATAACCCCTTTCTGCTGAAAATGAATGAACCAGTCTACACCACTGCAGGTTGTAACCCAAGCTCCCTGATGAGGTCCGTTTATATTAGATTTTCCCTGCTCCAGAACAATTTTTTCTTCATAGGGTCCATAAACAGACTTTGACCTTAAAACAGTCTGCCACCCTTTTTCCACTCCGCCAGCCGGCGCAAAAATATAATACCAGCCATTTCGCCTGTAAAATTTAGGACCTTCAATCACCGGCTGAGTTTCAGTACCATCAAAAATTATTCTATGTTCAGCCAGCTGCTCAAAAGTTTTTTCATCAAATTCCAGAAGCCCTAGTTTAGAATTAAAACCTATACGGCTCTTAACAAAACCATGAACCACATAAAGTTTTCCATCCTGCCACAATGGACAAGGATCTTCATAACCTGAACCTGCAAAAATGCACTTTAATTCCGGCCATTCACCCAATGGATCTTTTGTCTTTGTATAAAAAATTCCATCATCAGGAGTTGCAACAAATATGTAAAATTCGCCCTTGTAAAACCGTATGCTTGGAGCCCACAATCCTTTTCCATGCTGTGGAACATCATATTTTTCCAGGGGAATTCTTCCTGCAGCATAATTTACAATTTTCCACTCTATAAGATTTTTTGAAGTCAGCAAAGGCAATCCCGGAATAAAATTAAAACTGGAACTAACCATATAAAAAATATCATTAACCCTGATTACATCAGGATCTGAAAAATCACAATTTAAAATCGGGTTTTTATACATATTCATACTAATATGGTATAATTAGTTTTGAATTTTTCAAATTTTAAAATGGAGGATATTAGAAAAATGAAAAAAATTCTTTTAGGAGCTTTTTGTGCTTTGACTTCTTTCGCCTTTGCACAGACTCTTTTCCCTGCAAACGGAGCTGTTGATTCACCTTACGATTCTCAGCTTGTCCTGACTTTTGATGGTGAACCTGCAGTCGCTGAAGACACAGTCGTTGAAATTTTTGATGCTTCAGGAAATCTTGTTGATACAATTGCTGCTTTTGATGAAAAACAGTCATTTATTGACGGAACTACAATCAATGTTGGTTCACAGCTTATCCGCAAAGAAGGATATTCTGTATTTGTAACACCACACAATTCAAAACTTCTTCCTTCTTCATCATATACTGTAAAATATCCTGGAATTGAAACCTGGTCATTTACAACAAAAGCAGCCCCTTCAATTACCGAAAACACAACTTTAACAGTAAACAATTCAACTGCTGCAGACAACAAAGCTGATTTCCACTCAATTCAGGCTGCCCTTGATGCTGTTTCTGGCCTTAACGGAACAACAACTCTTTCACTTGCCGCTTCAAACTACTATGAAGTGCTTCACTACTCTGGAACTGCTAACATCGTAATTCAGGGTCCAAAAGGCAACAAACGCGGCAACAACTGCGTTATTTCATACATCAACTGCAATGACCTTAATAAACCTGAAAAAGAACGTGTTTCATTCTATTTTGATGGTTCTAAAGCAGACCTTATTCTCGAAAACGTAACATTCCATAACCTTGCGGATTCAGAAAAAGTTTACTCTTCTGCAGTAAAAACTCCATCTGGAAATGCACAGGCAGAAACACTTCTTTTCAAAAACGGCAAAGGGCACCACGTTACAGCTTACAACAGCTCATTCAAAAGCCGTCAGGACACTCTCCAGCTTTCAGGAAAATGCTGGTTTTACGACTGTTACATCGAAGGTGATGTAGATTATATCTGGGGATACGTTGACACTGCACTTTTTGAAAACTGCGAATTAAACTGTATCCGCTATGTAAAAGACCGTGCTTATCTTTTTGAATGCCGTGTTGGTCTTAAAGAAGAAAATCTCTGTCCAAAAGGAATGGTTCTTCTTAATTCAACTGTAAATGTTGCTGAAAATCAGACCGTATTCCTTGCACGCCGCGCAACTGACATTACTAAAGCAAAAACAAATTATTACGATCAGTGTGCCGTTATCAACACAAAATTCGCAGGACCAGGAAACTTCAGTCCGATGTACTTCTATGTAGGAAAAACCCCACAGTTTGAAGAAGACAGCTCTAACATCGGCTGGAAATTCTACAACATCGACTTTAAAGGCCTTAAAGGAAATACACCTGCAACAAATAAAAATCCAAGAATCACACGCTACAAGGATTCAGCCGAAATTACAAAAAAACTTTACAAAGCTGAATACGCAAACCGTGATCTTATCATGAACCGGGTTTTCAACAAATCAACAGGCAAATACGAAGCAGATGCCGCCATCTGGGATCTCAAAAAACTTGCTAAAGAACGCGGTTATAAAGTTAAATAATCACAAAAAAAGGTGCACTTCAACCTTCAAATGAAGTGCACCTTTTTTATATCAGGTCTTATGCCTGAGTTGTAATTTCTTTATAGAATTCACTGAAGTCTTTTCTTTCATCTTTTGTAAACTGAATTGCAGTTCTCGGGTGCTGGTTAAGAACACCTGTCAAAAGATACTGAATGTCATAACCCCACTGAACACCCTTTTCCTTAAGTGGAACCATGTGGTTTTCAATGAACTTAAGAACATGGAAAAGATTGTATTTAGGATTTTTGAGGGCTGCAAGCAAAAGTTCCATTGCACAGTTTCCAGCCCCTCGTCCCATTGCCATATAAGTAGCATCAAGATAATCAACACCATCACCAACACATTCAAAAGTATTTGCAAAAGCAAGTCTCTGATTGTCATGAGCATGAATACCAAGCTTTTTACCATATTTGGCAGCAAATTCACCATAAATGTCAGCAACACGAGCCATTTCTTCAGGATAAATTGAACCATAACTGTCTACAATGTAAATTACATCAACAGGAGATTTTCCAAGTTCATCAAGAGCAACTTTAATGTCACTTTCCTGACCTGTAGAAATTGCCATAATGTTACAGCTTACTTCATAACCCTTCTTTTTGGCATCCTCGATCATGTCCAGTGCACCTGGCATCTGATGAAGATATGTTGCAACACGAATCAAATCAACAGGAGAGTTTGCCTTGTTGTCGATATCCTGCTTGTAATTACAGCGGCCAACATCAGTCATAATTGCAAGCTTAAGGTCAGTATTGTTGTCACCTACGATTGAACGGATGTAATCATCTGTAGAAAACTTACATGGTCCGAATTTATCAACATCAAACATTTCTTTATCAGCACGGTAACCGAATTCCATATAATCGATACCAGCCTTAACGTTTGTTTCATAAAGTGCCTTTTCAAATCCTTCTGGGAAATAAAAGTCGTTTACAAGGCCTCCATCTCTAAGAGTTGCATCAACAACTTTGATGCTTGGTCTAAAGCCCATCATTTTTGAAAGTTCTTTCATTCCTTTCCCCTTTTTTACAGGACTGCTTCCACCATTTTCGGCAAGCAGTTCTTCTTTATTTTTATAATAGTGATAGATATTTGCGGCGGTGATTCCTGCTTTTTCTGCAATGTCACGCATACCAATCTGAGAAGGAGTCTTTTCTTTCAGCAATTCTTCAACAGCCGCTTTGATTTTTGCCTGAACTTCTGGATTTGGTTTACGCAAATTTGAACCTCTATTATTTTTGTTTACTAAAAATTTATCATTGTTCACTTTTAGTGTCAAGTGTTCACTTTATTAATGAACAACCATAAATCATTGTTCACTTTTAATTATCGGCCAATAATAAACAATTCACCACTATTCTGATTCAAATTTTTCTTCTTTCAGGACAAAATCTTCCCAGTTTTCCACATCTTTTTCATGAACACCATCACGGATAAACAAATCCCTGGCTTCTTCATTTTTATCCACAGTTTTTCCACAGACAAGGGGATGCCAGGCAGGAAGAGGGCGGTTTTCATAAAGACATCTGTAAGCACAAGTCTCAGGCAGCCACTTAAAATCCGCTACATTTTTCTTTGTTAGATGAGTACATTCTTTATTAATCTTAAATCTGTTGCAATAATCAGAACAAAGCCCAGTCTTTAAATCCAGAAAATCACAGGCAATACGTGTATAAATCAACCTGGTATTTTTTCCGCGGCCTTCAATATATTTCCTGTAACAGCACTGTCCGCAACCGTCACAAAGACCTTCCCATTGCTCCTCATTCATTTCTAGCAGAGGAGTGGTTTCGTAAAATTCCTTATCCATTATTTTAAGAGTATCAGACACAGGGCGTCCCGGCAACCAGTTGCCGTCGTGTGTTCCGCAGTTCGGTAACCCTCAGCCGCTTCCCTCGCTGCGCTCAGTCCAGTGGCCGCTGCGCGCTGCTCCATACACTGACGCAAATAACCTTATAATGTTATTTTAATAAAATAGCCCGACGTGTTTCATTAATAATAATATTGGTTGTCTGTGTCATTTTTTTCGATATTATGGAATCTAATTCTTTAATTAAAGATGAATAATCATTTGGTAAAACTTCAGTTTTTTCCATAAAAAAATTTGAAACTGGAATATTAAATAAATCTGCAAACTTTTCAAGCAGATCTGCCGAAACAAATGAAACACCTGTTTCTAAAGCTCCGATATGTTTTGCGGATACTCCAGCTTTTTCTGCAAGTTGTTCCTGTGAAAGTTCGTTCTTTTTTCTAAATTTTCTAAGATTTTCACCAAACAACCTTTTAACGTCCATAACACCTATTTTAATGTTAGATTTTTCGATCAAACACCTTATTAAAGTTCCTGCTTAAGTTAAAGTCCTATTAAAAGGTTTGAAATATTTAATAAACAGACGTAAAATTAGGAATAACAACTTGCAGGAGAAATTTATGAAAAAATTACTTTTATCTTTTATATTAGTTTTATTAACCCCATTTGTTTTTTCAGAAAATAAATATTCTGAAAATCTTTTAAAAGCAAAAGAATTGGAATCCAAAAAATTATGGGTATCTGCTTTAGCTGCATACTGGGACGCTATGGAATCTGAACCAACAATTAAATCCAAAGAGGCATATTCTTCCTATCAACGTATTGCCAATGCAATTAAACAGGGAAATCCTGGACTTGGAAGTTATGATGAATTTAACTTTCACGATGAATGGAAAAACCTACAGAAAGATTATGAAAATTATTGGTCAAAAAATTGTGCAAGACAATTCTTTTTTTCAAAAATCCAGCGAAAATCAAGAAACTTTAATAACAGAACCATTAATTATTCAATCTCATTAGATTCTAAGCTAACTCAAAAGTTTATAACAATAACAAAAACGATTCGTTCAGGATATGAAAAAGCATGGGAAAATGACTGGGATATGAATTCCAACTGGCTTTCCCTTGAAACTAAAATTATATTGGACCCGGAAAATGATCCTGTTCTCAAACACCAGCTTCTTAATAATATTAATAATAAAAAACGAAATCAAAAAAGCCTAACAAATGATGACTACACTTTTCAACAACTGGCCTTCGATGAAAAATTGTACTCAATTAATTTTGATGTCTGTAACCTGGAAGATACAGTCATTTTAAATGGTTCTTGTAAATCAGGTCAAACAAGTGATTTTCTTAACATCGAAAAACTCAAATACGAAATTCTTGATAAGCAGAACATCAAAGTTAAACCTACAAGTGTTTTATTAAATTATCACACAATTGACGTTAAAAACATAAAAATTAACACACCTTATGATTCAAATCCCTTATTTGAGGAAAATATTTTAGAAAAACTCGACGCTTTATTTTAAGGAAATATAAAACATGAATATAAAAAAAATTATTTTACCTTTCATTACTTCAATTTTTCTCTTAACTTCCTGTGAAACTCTTAATCAGATAACTACCCGGTTTTTTTCTGAAGACACAGACAATTCTTCTTCTGTTTTTGAAAATTTTAAACTACCTGAATTATCAAAAGACAAAATTGATACTTCAATCTGGGACTTATCTGTTGTTGATACTGCCAGAGATGTTAATTATTTAACAGACATTGAAAAAGATGTCATTCTCGAATCAAATATGGCTCGTTCAAATCCACAAAAATATGCTGAACTATACATAAAGCCGCGAATTAAAGAATTTTCAGGCAAAACTTATGCCAATTATCTTTTAACTAATGAAGGAGTTACCGTCGTTAACGAATGTGTTAATTATATGTCAAGGCAAAAACCCTTTCCAGTTTTAACTCCCTCAAAAGGTTTAAGCCATGCTGCAAAAGATCATGCATCTACCCAATGTTTAACAAATCAGACAGGACACAAAGGTACAGACGGAAGTACTCCTTTTACCAGAATGAAAAGGTATGGATCATATACAACAACAGCAGGAGAAAACATAGCTTATGGATCAACATCAGCTCGTGAGATTGTTGTTAAACTTCTGATTGATGACGGTGTAAAAAGCCGTGGTCATCGAAAAAACATTCTGGAAAAATCATTTACAAATACAGGAGTTGGTTATGCTAACAAACACAAAACTTTTGGTTCTGAATGTGTAATAACTTATTCAGACACTTTTATAGAAAAAGAATAACACCCACTCATTTCATAATACCATTTTCTTCAATATACTTTTTTTTGATTTCATATTAAAATATTGAAAAATCTGGTGGTTGAGTCTGTAGTCCCTAAGGTTTTCGAAGGGTTGATACCACCTTTATTAAATCTATGGTCATTTCGACAGGCTCAATGACCGCAAAAGGTAAACAAATGAGCAAAATTGCTATCAGAATCAACTCGGCTGACGTTGTTGCTGTTGCCCTTGAACCACTTGCTAAAGGCACAACTGTAACTCTTGAAGCTATGGACAACGTTCCTGAAGTAACTGTAACTCTCCAGGAAGACATTACTGCAGGTCATAAATTCGCTCTCCGCGACATTAAAAAAGACGAACCTATCATCAAATACGGTTACCCTATCGGTGCTGCTACTGAAGACATTCCTTGTGGAAAACACGTTCACACTCACAACATCCACACACTTCTTTCCGACAAGCTTGAATACACATACAACGAAGCAAATGCAAAAGCTGCTTACGACGCATGGTACAAAGAAACTGAAAACCTGCGCAAAAATGTTCCGACTGTTAACGTTTACAAACGTCCTGACGGAAAAGTTGGATCACGCAACGAAATCTGGATTGTTCCTCTCGTTGGCTGTGTAAACAAAGTTTCTGAAAACCTTGCTGCATGGGCAAACGGTAAATTCTGCGGCGGTGAACCTCAGCCAAGCGAAAAGGGTGGTCTGGAAGGCGTTTTCACATGGACTCATCCATACGGCTGTTCACAGATGGGCGGCGACAAAGAAACTACTGCAAAAGTTCTTGCCAACCTTGTAAAACATCCTAATGCCGGTGGTGTTCTTGTTGTTTCCCTCGGCTGTGAAGAAAACAACGTTCCATATTTTAAAGAATTCCTTGGTAAATACGACGAAAACCGCGTTAAGTTCATGGTTACTCAGGAACACGAAGACGAACTTGAACAGGGCAAAAAGCTCCTTACAGAACTTGCTGACTATGTTAAACAGTTCAAACGCGAAGAAGCTCCGCTTACAGACATCGTTCTCGGTATGAAGTGTGGTGGTTCTGACGGAATGTCTGGTATTACAGCAAATGCCCTCATCGGCCGTATCTGTGATGCAATGACAGGAATGGGCGGACGCGTAATGCTTACAGAAGTTCCTGAAATGTTCGGTGCTGAACAGATGCTTATGAACCGCTGTGTAGACAAGGCCCGCTTTGACAAAACTGTTGACCTTATCAACGGATTCAAAGATTACTATGCACGCCACAATCAGGTTTGCTACGAAAACCCAAGTCCTGGAAACAAAGCCGGTGGAATTACAACTCTCGAAGACAAATCTCTTGGTTGTGTTCAGAAGGGTGGTAAGGCACCAGTTACAGGAGTTCTTAAATACGGCGAAAGACTTCCACAGGAAAACACAGGTCTTACACTTCTTGAAGGACCAGGTAACGACATCGTTTCTACAACTGACATGACTTCTGCCGGTGCAAACATCATCCTGTTCTCTACAGGCCGTGGTACTCCACTTGGTGCTCCAGTTCCAACAGTTAAGATTGCAACAAATCATCCATTGGCTCAGAAAAAGAGCGTTTGGATTGACTTTGATGCAGCCCGCCTTCTTGATGAACCTTCTGACAGCGTTCGTGATGCACTTCTCCAGCAGATTGTTGACATCTGTTCTGGCCGTGCAGTTACAAAAAACGAAAAGAACGGTTACCGCGAAATCGCAATCTTTAAAGACGGCGTAACATTGTAATATTCCGGGCGTCACCCCTTGCGGGGGTCGGGCCACTACGCGAGCACTCCCGTTGTCGTGCTCGTTTGGCTCCACTGACGCTGCGACCAAAAAAGACCTGAACGGTAGTTTCGACAAAGATCCACCACCGCCCAGGTCTTTTTTGTTTGCCCTTACGGGCACCTTCCGGGTCCCTGACTCAATCCATTCTATAAAGCGTCTGATACCCAGTGTTATGAATTGTGTTTAAACTTTCTTTACTACACAATCAATTTACTGGCATCAGAGATTTCCACAGGTTTTCCCCAGATGTATCCCTGAACAAAATCACACTTATGTTCTTTAAGAACTTTAAGCTGATTTTCATCTTCAACCCCTTCACTTATTACTTCACAATTCATAATGTGACCCATATAAATAACAGAATCAACCAGGCCTATATTTTTAGGATTATCAACAATTCCATCAACAAGAGATTTATCAATCTTCAAAAGATTAACCGGCAAATTCAAAAGCTGACTGATTGAAGTATAACCTGTTCCAAAATCATCAAGAGCAATCTGGATACCTCTTTTCCGTAATTTGTTTATATTGGAAACTGTTACAGCCTGAGATTCTCCCAGAGAATATTCAGTTATTTCAATTTCAAGACATTCAGGAGGAAAACCAACTTCATCCACAATAGCAAGCACTTTATCTCCAAAATCCGTCTGGCAGATATTTTTTGCAGAAACATTCAATGAAACTACAAATTTTTCCTTTGCATTATTAACATAAGATTTCATTTCTTTCATGACGTTTTTTAGAACATAATCATCAATTTTCAAAATTAAATTTGATTTTTCTGCAACCGGAATAAACTGATTTGGAAAAACCATAGAACCATCAGGTTTTTTACATCGGATAAGTGCTTCAAATCCTTTTAATTTTTTATTCTGTAAATCAAACTGAGGCTGATATACAAAATAAAAATAATTATTTTCCAGTGCTTCATCTATGAATTTTTCCATCTCAAATCTCTGGCGAGTACTATCTTTCATAGAATCATCATAAATAAGATATTTTTTCTCTTTATTGCGGCGAATATTTGCTAAAGCAATATCAACATTTGAAAAAATTTCCTTCTCTGAATACTTGTTTTTTTCTCGGAAAACCGCACCACAGACAATCTTAAACTTACATTCATTTGACATTGAAGAGTTTTCATTTAAATCAACAGGAATTACAACCGGTTTTTCTCCTGCATCAATTAACTTCTTAATTTTCTTATCAATCGAATTTATGTTTTTTGTAATCAGCGCAAAAATTGATCCTGAAATTTTATACAGTGTTTCTTTTTTTTCTATAACCGTTGACATATTTACAGCCATTTTCTGCAGGACAAAATCACCGGCTTTCATACCAAATTCTTCATTTATAAGTTTGAAATTTTGTACTTCAAAATAGCAAAGATAAAATTTACTTTTATCTTCAACCAATTCCTTTAAATCAATTCCAAACTGACGTGAATTTTTCAAACCGGTAATATAGTCTGTAATGGCCATAATCGCCTTTTTCTGATTAAATCTGGCAATAAGATCAATACAAAAAGCTCCAAGACAAATACTTACTAAACCTGGTAAAAAAGAAAGGCTTTTCATAATATGACCCTGAAATAGAATCATAACTGCACACAGAATCAAAAATAAATGTGAAAGTTTACGCCCATAATTATAATCAATCAGAACCATCACAAAGCAGACAGCTATCATCAGATATTGTATGGTTCCAATTATAGCTGAACTTGGTAACTGAAAATGTACGTTCTCAATAACAATAAGAGGCATTCTACCGATAAAACCGATAGTTACCAGAATACTTATTTGAATTAGTGAAAAAATTCCTAAAATAACAAGTGTCTTGTTAAATTTTTTCATGATGATTCTTCCTCTCTAATAAGAAAAATTTAACACAATAATCCAAAATTTCATTAAGTTCTTAATATATACAATTTAAATAATTAATACTAAAATATATTAAAACAAGTGGATAAGATTCCACATTTTGGAGTTATACAATGAAAAAATTCATGGACGAAAACTTCTTGCTGGAAACAGAAACAGCACAGAAACTTTTTGCAGCATGCAAAGATGAACCACTCTGGGACTACCACTGTCACCTCATCCCTGCTCAGATTGCAGAAAACAAAAAATTTAAAAACCTTACAGAAATCTGGCTCGGCGGTGACCACTACAAATGGCGTCAAATGAGAACTTATGGTATCACTGAAGATTACATCACAGGTGACAAACCAGATTATGAAAAATTCCTTAAATGGGCTGAAACAATTGAACACCTTATCGGTAATCCTCTTTATCACTGGACTCACCTCGAACTCCAGCGTTATTTTGGAATTACTGAACCTCTTACTGTTGAATCGGCTCCACGTATCTGGGAAAAAGCAAATGCAATGCTCCAGACAGAAGAACTTTCAGTAAAAGGAATTTTTGAAAAATTCCACGTTTATGCTGTAGGTACAACAGACGATCCTATCGATTCTCTTGAATACCACAAGGCAATTGCTGAAGGAACAGCACCAATCGGTAAAATCAAAACTAAGGTTAGACCTTCTTACCGTCCAGACAAAGCAATCAACATTAACCTCCCAACATTCAAAGGATATATCGAACAGCTTGCAAAAGTTGCTGAAATAGAAATCAAAACTTCTGATGATGTAATCAAAGCCCTCATTAAGCGTCTTGATTTCTTCATTTCAATGGGATGTAAGGCTTCTGACCACGCCCTTGAATATCCACCATGCAAGGTTGATACAGATGCAAACATCGATGCAGTTGTAGCACGCGCACTTAAAGGTGAAGTAATTTCTGAAGCAGAAGCAGAAGCTTACAAAACTAAGGTTCTCGTAGCTCTTGGCCGTGCTTATGAACAGAAAGGCATCGTTTGTCAGTGGCATATGAATGCTATCCGTGACAACAACAAAGCAATGTTTGCAAAACTCGGTCCAGATACAGGTTTTGACGGATCTCACGACAAACCAATGGCTGAAAACCTTGCAGGTCTTCTTTCACTTATTGAAGCTGCTGGTGGTACTCCAAAAACTATTCTTTACACACTCAATCCAAAAGATTATTACTCAATCGGTACAATCATGGGATGTTTCCAGGGTGGTGGAATCAAAGGAAAAATCCAGATGGGTTCAGGATGGTGGTTCTGTGATCACAAAGACGGTATGGAACAGCAGATTAAGGTTCTCGGTAACCTTGGCATGATTCCTGCATTTGTTGGTATGCTCACAGACTCTCGTTCATTCCTTTCATATTCACGTCACGAATACTTCCGCCGTATTCTCTGTAACATCATCGGTGGCTGGGTAGAAAACGGGGAATATCCAAATAACAAAGAAATGATTGAAAAAATCGTAAAAGATATTTCTTTCGGAAATGCACTGGCATATTTCGGTGAATAATTTTAGCCTTTAAAAGGCAAAGGCCGGCAGTTCTACTGCCGGCTTTTTTTATGTACAATATATTTGTGATGTTCAAAAAAATTTTTCTTATCAGCTTATTGTTCTCTACTTTTTACACAGTTTTTCCACAGGAAACCAATTATAACCTTTCAAAAGAATCCGTAATTTCTCTCATTACAATGGAACCAACTGTAGACCATAACAACCATTATGGTCATTCAGCCATCAGAATTTACGATATAAATAATAATATTGATGAACTTTTCGATCTTTGTTATTACGACAAACATACTAATCTCAGTTATAAAATGCACTTAAGATTCATCGAAGCATTAAAAAAAGACCAGTTGAATTTTTCAAGAAACTGGTATGAACAGGAACTTAATCTTACACATGAAGAAAAAAAGAAAGTTTTTGAACTTTTAATTCTTTCCTGTAATGGACCATATTACGGATTCACAGAAGATTTCTTTACAGAAAGTGCTCCAATTAAAATTCATTCCATGCTTAAACTCATTTTAGGTGACAAATTACACATTCAATCTGGAAAAATAACTTTACGAACAATATTGAATAATGACTTTATAAGTCAGAACGAAATCTTTCTTAACAATATTTTCTACGGGACAAATGCAGATAATCCCCTTTTAACACTCGACTGCTGTTATACACCTGAACAGCTTAAAATGATAGCTGCAAAAAGTAAGTTAACGGTAAATGAAGAAATAACAGAAGATTTAGTAACTAACGAACGGTCATTAGTTAATTGTCCGTCCTTAAATCATTCATCTTTTTTTACAATTAATTTAACAGTGATCATTTTAAGTTCAATTTTAACCATAATTTTTCTACTAACGATCATTCAGTTATACTTAAATTCCAGAGAAATCAGAGCAAAATCTTTAATCATTGGAATTAAGGCCTTTGATTTAATCTTTTTTGTATCAGTCGGACTTGTTGGATGCAAAATATTAACTAACGATTGTTTGTCTACCAATTTACTTTATACTAAAAATTATAATTTTATATGGCTAGTACCTTCAAACCTAATAATGGCATTTACACTTATCAGTAACAAAAAAAACACTTTATTTTCTCTATACTGGCTCTTTAATTTTTTTACAATATTAACCTTTATAAGCCTGCACCTTTTAAACATAATAAATCAGACCGTAACTATTCCAAACATTCTTTTAATGTCCGCCATCTCCATACGCTGTCTGTACCATTTTATCCGCTTTTATCCATTTAAAACAAAACAGCCGGTTCTTAATCAGGAACCGGCTGTCTTGGAATAATTATAATTTATTCAGCACTTTTTACAAAAACATCAAATGCAATGTAAGCACCACCTGGGATTCCAGCCTGAGGAATACCACGTGAGCCATAAGCTAACTCTGGTGGAATTACTATTTTACGAGTTTCGCCCACTTTCATATCTGCAACCATAATGTCAAAACCAGGAATCATTTCTCCACCGCCAACAGTAAAGTCAAAACCTTCGTGTCCCTGTGGATGAAATTTACTTGATGCGTCAAAAATTGATCCGTCCTGAAGATATCCTTTATATTCAACAAAAGCTTTTTTACCTTTACCGATTTTATCTCCTGAACCTTCTTCAAGAGTTTTAAAGTAAATTCCTTCACCTGATTTTTCACAACCTTCAATAAATGCAGCCATTGCCTTTTCTTTTGCTTCGGCATTTGCTTTTTTAACAGCTTCACTAAGTTTGTCAAAATCAGCCTGAGTTGCTGTAAACTTTTCAGCATCAGCACCCTGACGGATAATAGTAACTTTTACAATTTTATCACCCTGTTCAACTTTGTTTACAACATCCTGACTTGCTGAATCAACAACCTGACCAAAAATTGTATGTTTACCATTAAGCCAGTCAGTTGGAACATGTGTAATAAAGAACTGTGATCCGTTTGTTTCTGGACCTGAATTTGCCATTGCAAGGTAACCAGGTTTATCAAATTTAAGGTCATTTCGGAATTCATCAGTAAATTTATATCCAGGACCGCCTGTACCGTTTCCAGCTGGATCTCCACCCTGAATCATAAAATCTGCAATTACACGGTGAAAAGTAAGCCCGTCATAAAATGGTTTCCCATTTGCAGCTTTTAATGTTCCTTCTGCAAGTCCTGCAAAGTTT
>JAZLKD010000054.1:0-38758 GCA_045597415.1 Treponema sp.
ATTCTGGAAGAAAATAAAGAAAAATGAGGAAAATAATCTGCACGTAAAAGAGCGAAAGCCAGATTAATGAGATCTTTTTCTCAAAAATCTAGCTTTCTTTATTTCACACTCTCAAATTTAAGACCTTTTTCAGTGGCCTCGAAACCTCAAACTGCTTTTTACAGCGGCAGAAGTAGCGAGCGGCCACGTAGTGGCAAAAACAGTCCGGTGGACTGTTTTTAGCGAGTCTCGGCCGTGGCGCAAGCCACGCAGCAGAACCCGTCGGGGTCGACTCCCTTTTTATTTACAAAAAATTTAAAATAAAAAAAGCAGTCTGAAACCTCAAACTGCTTTTTACAGCGGCAGAAGGGAGTCGAACCCTCGTCTCTAGCTTGGAAGGCTAGGATAATGAGCCGTTATATGACTGCCGCAAAACTTATATATTTATATTATCAATCTGCAAAAAAAGTGTCAATATCACAAACTGATTTTTTTTATTTTTTCTCACTTTTTTTTAGAGAATCAGAAAAAGCGTCAAACCCCGACTTAAGTCCACCGATAAAAACTTCCACATCCTTTTTCAATTCTTCTTCATAAACCTGATTCATCTTTTCTGCAGCACTTTCATATGCATTATTCAAATCTTTGCCGATATTTTCAGTTGCTTTTATAATATCTTCCCCAAAACCTGATTCATCAACAAAAGTTTTTAAAGCACTAAACATAGAACCGGTCATCTCAGCAAGTTCAACACCTGACTCTGCAATTTTTTCTTTAATCAAAGTTGATGCATGTTTTCTTACAGAAAAAGTAGGCTCATAATGTTTAGCTTCAGCAAAACTGCCTGAAACAAATACAACTCCAGTCATCACCATCAAAATTATAATTTTCTTAATCATTTTATCAGTTCCTCATAAGCTTTTCTGGCAACATTCTGTTCTGCCGTCTTTTTATTTTTACCACATTCCGGCCCGAATGTCCTGTCTTTCAAGTGAACGCTAACCCAGAAAATCTGATTGTGATCTGGTCCAGTTTTTTTAACAAGTTCATATACAGGACAAGCTTTAAATTTTTTCTGATAAAATTCCTGAAGCAGTGTTTTATAATCTTGATGACCTTTATTTTCCTGAACTTTTTGAATTTCAGGCACTATCAAGCCGAGAACGAGTTTTTCAGCTGCTTCATACCCGCAATCAAGAAAACATGCCCCTATAACTGCCTCTACACAGTCAGCAAGAATTGCATCCTTATTTCTTCCCCCGCTCATCTCTTCACCTTTTCCAAGGATGAGCATCTTATCAATTCCAATTTCACGAGCAATTGGAGCCAGGGATTTTTCACTTACAACTGCACTTTTTATCTTTGCAAGTTCCCCTTCCGGTTTATATTTCAGAGTTTCATAAAGATATTTTGCTGTTGCCATTCCAAGAACACTATCTCCAAGGAATTCGAGGCGTTCATTATTAGAAACATTCTCAGTCTTCTCATTGGACCAGGAACGGTGTTGAAAAGCAAGGTTAAGCAATTCAAGATCTTTAACTCTCATTGAAAGATTCTTACAAAAGACCTTCAACAACTTAGCCCTTTCCGGATTCAATTCACTTTTTTTAAAAAACATAAATCCTCCAGGTTGTCGTTAATTTTAAATGGTTATGTCTGTAAAAATGTTGTTATATTAGGCAATGCTGCCATATAAAAATGTTTCATAAACTTCATTCAGACAAAAAAATAACACAGGATCTGACCGATACCTGTGTTATCAAAAAAACCGTTGATACGGTTAATTATCTGTGCAGAATAATTATTTACTCTGTTCAGATTTGATGAAGTCATAAGCATCACGAACAGTTTCAAATTCGTTTGCTTTTTCATCAGGAATGCTTACGCCGAGTTCTTCTTCGATTGCATAAACAAGTTCGTAAGTATCGAGACTGTCTGCACCAAGATCACCACGGAATGAAGAATCCATTGTGATTTTTGATTCATCGATTTCAAGTTTTTCAGCGATGAGCTTCTGGATTTTAGCGAACAATTCGTCCATTTTAATCTCCTTTTTCTAAATCTGACACAGAGTATCAGTTAAGATTATGCATTTGTTTCAGGTGTGATTACCTGACGTCCGCGGTAGAAACCGCATTTTGGACAAACATGATGCTGCATTACAAGGTTTCCACAGTTATTGCAAGCAACCAACTGAGGAGCTTCAAGATGCATATTAACACCACGACGTCTGCGAGTGCGAGCTTTTGATGTTTTCGCTCTAGGTACTGCCATTTTATAAACCTCACTAAAAGAATTTCTAAATAACGGGGTTTATAATACAACAATTTAAACCCGAGTGTCAATGTTTTACTACGAAACCGCATCAAATGTCAATATTTATTATGACATTTTTTTAAAAAGTGTAAAAATAAAATCTTAAATTTTATTTCTGCAGCTAAAAATGTATATTTTCTTCAATAATATTAAATTCCCTGATATTTTTCCTTAACGGCTTTTTCTACTACAGGTGGAACCATACCGGAAATATCACCGCCAAATTCTGCCAGTTCCTTAATGGAACTTGAACGTACAATTACATATTTTGGATCGGTTGTAATAAAAAGTGTTTCAATTTTCGAATCAAGATTATGATTCATCAGGGAAAGATCAAATTCATAGGCAAAATCGTTGGAATTTCGTATACCACGAATCATAACACTGGCATTATTCTGTTCCGCATACTGGACTATGAGCTTATCCCATTTATGAACAGTAACATTTTTATACGACACCGTAAGTTCTTCCAGCATTTTCATTCTTTCTTCAACATTAAAAAGAGAATGTTTGTTTGGGTTATATGCAACAACAATATCAAGTTCATCAAAAAGACGGCAAGCTCTTTCAATAACGTTTAAATGTCCATAAGTCGGAGGATCAAATGTCCCCGCAAAAACTGCTTTTGTCATAATAAAAATAATATAGATAAACAAAAAAAATTTCAATTTTTGATAAATTTCAGCCATCTTTTGACACAAGGGGATTTGTGCTATATATTTTTAATTATGAAAAAGAATATCTTTAAAATCACTGCAGCATGTCTGTTTGCAGGTACACTTTTAGCATGTGGTACAACTGAAAAAATTACTCCTCCGGCTCCTGTTGAAGAAAAAGAAATTCCTGTTGAAACAGTACCTCCAGCTATAGTTGAAGAAGACTCAGAATATACTCGTTCTATCGGTGAAATTACAATCTCAAAAGATGAATTCGAAGAAGATAAAGCAGCAATTCAGGCCATCATCAAAGAACTTGATGTTGTGATGAAAAATCTTGAATATAAAAAATGGGTTACATTTGTAGATGAAGAATCCATCAATTACTGGTCAAAGCCTGTAAACCTCAAAAAAGCTTCTTCAAAACTTCCGAAAAAAGGTCTTCTTCTCAGAAACCTTGAAGATTACTTCCGGTTTGTATTTGTTCCTTCAAGAGCAGGACGTGATGTTCCGGAAATCCGTTATGAAACAAACACTTATGTAAAAGCCGTTCAGTTTCAGGACGACACAGATATCATTTATTATCATTTCAACAAAATAAACGGCAAATGGATGGTTCACCTTCCACCACTGGATTAGTTCCTGTCATAATTATAAAAAGTAACAATTTTATACGATCAATTTTGTTTGAAATTTTACATTTAATAATTTATAATAAAAAAATAATAATTTGCCGATTTTAAAGTAATCCACAGGAGGATTTTTAATAATGAAAGCTTTAAAACTTGTTGCTGTTACAACTTGTGTATCACTTCTTACATTCAGTGCATTTGGACAGACTCAGTCAGTTCAGAGCCAGAATAATTCAACAAAATCTGAACAGAACGTTGAAGACACTTACCTCAGCAGTGTTGAAGATGTTGTAATCACAGAACTTGCAATGTCTGACGAAAGAGACAATAAACAGGTAGCCCTTCAGTATCTTGAAGATGCTGTAAACGAAGGAAGAACTACTCCGGACATGATGAGGGCTCTTGATACACTCGCTGGTGAAGGCATCAATACACAGTCACGTACAAATGGCCGTCTTGTAAATAACTATCCTGATATCCGTGCAAAAGCATGTGATCTTCTTGGACAGGTTCACACTGAAGAATCTAAAGCTTCACTTGTAAAAATTGCTCTTGCCGACAACGAACCAATGGTAATTACAGCTGCAATCCGCGCTCTCGGTGATGTTGGTATTAACAATGGTGATGAAGTTACAGAAACTATCGCATGGGCACAGAAAAAGAATTCTATCCTTAACCCTACTTCTTCACTTGCACTTGAAGTTCTCAATGCTTATGAAAAACTTGCTGATACTGTAGAAAATAAATCTTCTATGATTCAGACAGTTTCTGCTATTGCTACAAACTACCGTTATGTAACTCCAGTAAGAACAAAAGCTCTTGACCTTCTTAAAAAACTCCAGGGCCAGGGAAACAACAACAACAAAAAAGCAAACTCTAACGCTAAATAATTTTATTTCTCAATACAAAAAGAGCAGATGAAAAATTTATTGTTTTATCTGCTCTTTTTTCTTTAACTTATTTCCAATTTCAAAAAGTCCGTTTCAATATTATTTTCCCAGAGGCATTTTCTATGGACCCTATTATCCTTGCATCTTCATCTCCAAGAAGACAGGACATTTTAAAATCTTTAAATATACCTTTTCAGGTAATCATGCCGCAATTTGACGAAATAATTCCTCAGGACATGGATCTTGAAAAAGTACCTGAATTTTTTGCCACTAAAAAAGTAGAATCTGTAGCAAAATCATTGCCAAGCGGAATTGAATATCCATGGATTCTCGGTGCTGACACAATGGTCATTTACAAAGACAAAGTTTACGGAAAACCAGAATCTCCAGAACAGGCAATTGAATTCCTAAATGAACTTAAAGGCAAAACTCACAAAGTAATTACGGGATTAGCCCTTTTTAACGGAAATCTCCACTTTGTTTCAAACAGAACCTCCATTACAGAAGTAACTTTCAAAAACATGACTGAAAAGGAAATCCAGTGGTATATCAGCACAGGTGAATGGCATGGTGCTGCCGGCGGATACAGAATTCAGGGAATGGCAAGCTGCTTTATCAAACACATTAAAGGAACAAACAGTTCAGTAGTAGGATTGCCTATTTTTGAACTTTATGATATGTTATCAGAACAAGGTTATTCAATTATTGATTAATCTTGCCGGATTTCTGCACAGTCGGTGACTGAAAAGCAGGTAATTCGTAAATCTTCCGGGCGCTCAGGCGTCACGAGAAACAGAGTCAGGTGGAAATCTACAATAAATTAAAGATTTCCGGTGAAGGAGTAACTCAATGGCAGTAGTAACCATGAAGAGTTTGCTTGAATCTGGTGTACACTTTGGTCATCAGGTAAAGCGTTGGGATCCACGTATGAAGAAGTATATCTTCGCAGAACGCAATGGTATCCACATCATCGATTTGCAGAAAACAATCGGTGCAATCAAAGATTCTTACGAAGCAATCCGCAAGGTAGTTGCAGCTGGTAAATCAGTTCTTTTCGTAGGAACAAAAAAACAGGCACAGCAGGCAATTGCTAAAGAAGCAGAACGCTGTGGTCAGTTCTATGTAAACAACCGCTGGCTTGGTGGTATGCTTACAAACTTCTCTACAATCAAAAAATCACTTCAGCGCCTCAAGAAAATTGAAAAGATGGAAGTTGATGGTACTTTTGAATCACTCACTAAGAAAGAAGTAACAAACTTGCTCAAAGAAAAGGCAAAGCTTGAAAAAAACCTTGGTGGTATCAAAGACATGAAAGACCTTCCAGGTGCTATTTTCATCATCGATACACACAAAGAACAGATTGCAGTTGCAGAAGCTACACGTATGGGTATTCCAATCGTAGCTGTAGTTGATACAAACTGTAACCCAGAAGGTATCACATACCCTATTCCTGGTAACGATGACGCTATCCGTGCAATCACATTGTTCACTTCAATCATCGCAAATGCTGTTGTTGAAGCTAACAACGAAGAAGGACTCAAAATCATTGAAAACCTCAATGATGATGAAGAAGTTGCTACAGATGCATCAAACAAAGAAGCTGATGAAGAAATCGATTATTCTAACTATCAGCCAACAGAAGAAAAAGAAGAAGAACCTTCTAACGAAGAAGAATCTCTTGCTGACAAATACGATAACTAATTAACGAGGTATAAAAATGGCATCATTTACAGCTGCTGACGTAAAAGCTTTGCGTGAATCAACTGGTGCAGGTATGCTGGATTGTAAAAAAGCTCTCCAGGATGCTGACGGTAACCTCGCTGAAGCAGAAAAAATCCTTAAAGAAAAAGGTCTTGCTGCTATGGCAAAACGTACTGACCGCGCTGCTGGCGAAGGTCGTATCGTTATCAAGCAGGAAGGAAACAAAGTTGCAATGGTAGAAGTTGTTTGTGAAACAGACTTCGTTGCTGCTAACGCTGACTTTGTTGCATGTGCAGAAAAAGCATGTGAAATCACACTTAAAAACGGAAACGATACAATTACAGACGAACACAAAGCTGCAATTGATGACCTTCTGGTTAAATTCCGTGAAAACATCTCTGTACGCCGCGCAGTATGCGTAGAAGTACCAGCAGGTGCATCAGTAGGAACATATGTTCACTCTGATAACAAAACAGGTGCTGTAGTAGTTGTTGAAGGCTCAGATGCTGATGTTGTAAAAACATTTGCTAAAGACTGTTGTCTCCACCTTGCTGCATTCACACCTTCTTACATTACAAAAGCTGATGTTCCACAGTCATACATCGATGAACAGAAAGAAATTTTTGTTGCACAGATGAATGCTGATGAAAAAATGGCTTCAAAACCACAGAATGTAAAAGATGGTATCCTTCAGGGTAAAATCAACAAACTCCTTGCTGAAAGCTGTTTCGTTGACCAGGCATTTGTAAAGGATGACAAACTTACAGTTGGTAAAAAACTCGAAGCTGTAGGCAAAGAAGCAGGTGCAACTCTTTCATTCGGAAAGATTTCACTGTACGTTCTTGGTAAATAGCCTTAACTGGTAAACAAAAAGCGGTTAGAAAACTTCTGACCGCTTTTTGTGTTTTTTATATTTGAACAATTATTTATTTATTAAATTTTAGGGGATTAATTATGGCATTTGATGCAAAGGCAAAAATGGAAAAAACTCTTGAAGGTTTCAAAAATGAAATGAACACTATCCGCACAGGACGCGCTTCTGCTTCTATCTTTGATAAAGTAAGAGTTGATTATTATGGTCAGAAATCACCTTTGAACCAGGTTGGACAGATTTCTATTCCTGAAGCTCGCACTGTTGTAATTTCTCCTTTTGATAAATCTCTTATTTCAGAAATTGAAAAAGCAATTCAGGTTGCAGACCTTGGTCTTAATCCTTCAAACGACGGTAAAGTTATCCGAATTCAGATTCCTGCATTGACAGCAGATCGCCGCAAGGAACTTGTAAAGCAGACTAAAGGAATCGCTGAAAACTACAAAACAACAATCCGTAACGTTCGTCGCGACGGTAACGAAGATCTTAAAAAACAGCAGAAAGCAGGAGAAATCACTGAAGATCAGCTCAAAAAAGAAACAGACGATCTCCAGAAACTCACTGATAAATATATTGCAGACATTCAGTCTGTTTGTGATGCAAAAGAAAAAGAAATTCTTGCTTAATGAACTGATTGTATGACAGCAAAAGAAGAAGTAATTGCCCGCGGAGTTCCAGAACATGTTGCAATAATTATGGATGGAAACGGCCGCTGGGCAAAAAATCTGGAAAAAAAACGCTCTGCCGGACATAAAGCAGGAATGGAAGTTGCCAAAAAAATTGTAAAGGCAGCAAGTGACCTGGGTGTAAGTTTTATTACACTCTACACTTTTTCTACTGAGAACTGGAAGCGGACCCAGGAAGAAGTTGGTTTTTTGATGAATCTGATCCGAGGTCATCTGACTGAAGGAATGCAGTTTTACATCGACAACAAAATCAAAATTGAAACTTTGGGAGATATGAATGGTCTTCCTAAGGATATTCAGAAAGACTTTGCAAAAGCAAAGAACGATACAAAGGATTTTACAGGAACAACCTGTATAATTGCCATAAATTATGGTGGAAAAGATGAGATTACCAGGGGAATCAGAAAAATTGTAGATTCAGGCATTTCATCTTCAGATATTACAGAAGATACTGTAACAAAAGCTCTTGATATGGCTGATCTTCCACCTGTAGATTTAATGGTAAGAACTGGTGGTGAAAAAAGAATAAGCAACTTTATGCTCTGGCAATCGGCTTATGCAGAACTAATCTTTTCAGATACATTGTGGCCGGATTATAATGAAAGTGAGCTTATTGAACATATAAAAGAATTTCAAAACAGAACCAGACGTTTTGGTGGCGTTTTGGATAATAATTGAGGGGATTTATGAGCAAGGTAATTGCAAGACTTTTAACATTTTTTATAGGACTCCCGTTAGTACTGGCCATTGTATTTGCCAGTCAGATGAATTTTCTTGCCCTTAAGATTTTTGTATTTGGTGCAGGAGTTCTCACAGCAAATGAATTATGCAACATGTTTGCTAACAAATTTGACATCCAGAAAAAATGGTTCATTTTAACATTATCTGCCCTTCTTCCCCTTTCAGTTATTATCTGTGGACTTTTGAATATCGATGAAGGAACTACAGAACTTATTTACAACACAATTTTTGTCCTTTCAATTCTTGTTTCAATTGCTTCAGAAGTAGTCGTTAATGAAACTTTTGAAAAATCAAATTCCCGAATTCTCACAACAACATTTATTATTTTCTATTCAACTTACCTCTTTACATTCCTGGCAAAAATGACATTTTTAAATGTAACTGGTGTTGAAAATAATATCGTATCATGTTCACTGCTTGAATCATTAAAAATTAATGCAGCAAGTCTTTTCATTGTTTATTTCTTCCTTGTCATCTACCTTTGTGATTCTCTTGCATGGTTATTTGGCGTACTTTTCGGTAAAAACAACAAAGGCTTTATCAAAGCAAGTCCAAACAAATCAATTGTAGGATTCTGTGGCGGCCTTGCAGGTTCAATGGGAATTTCTGCAATAATGCTTTTCCTTTTCCCTCAGATGTTCGGTTTTGAATCAGTTTCTGCGATTACCGCTTTTGATATCACAAAAATTGTACTGTTTGGATTCATTATGGGAATTACAGCTATTTTTGGTGATCTTGTTGAATCTGTTCTCAAACGTTCCTGTGAAGTAAAAGATTCAGGCGATCTCATTCCTGGTCGCGGTGGAGTTCTTGATTCAGTAGATTCAGTAATTTTTGGTGCTCCTGTATTCTTTCTTCTCATTAAAAATCTTTATTTTTAAGGTTTAGCTGATGTCTTTAAAAAAGATTCTTGTACTTGGTGCAACAGGATCTATTGGAACCAGTACTCTTGATATAATCAGGAATGAAAAAGACAGGTTTGTATGCTGCGGACTTTCTGCAAATTCAAACCTGGAAAAACTCACTTCCCTCGCTAAAGAATTTAATTGTCCTTTCAGTCTCACTTCAAAAGAAGGCAATGACGGAATTGAAAAATTAATAAAATCTTCCAGACCTGATATCGTTGTCAATGGAATTGCAGGCAGTGCCGGACTCATACCAAGCCTTCTGGTTTTAAAATCCGGTACAGATCTTGCTCTTGCCAATAAAGAAACAATCGTAATGGCGGGACCTTTAATGTTTCAAATGGCAAAAGAAAACAACTGCCATATAATTCCCGTTGACAGTGAACACTCAGCTATATTTACCCTTGTACAGAAATTCGGAGCTGAAAATATTGATCAGCTGATTATAACTGCAAGTGGCGGTCCTTTTAGGAAATACACCCGTGAACAGCTTAAAAACGTTACTCTTGCAGATGCACTGCAACATCCGACATGGAATATGGGACAGAAAATTACAGTAGACAGTGCTACTTTAGGAAATAAAGGGCTTGAAGTAATTGAGGCCTGCCGGCTATTTAATATGGATACATCAAGAATTTCTGTCGTTGTTCATCCTCAAAGTATAATCCACTCACTGATCCGAACTAAAGACGGTATAGTTTATGGTCAATTCAGTGAACCTGATATGAAACATCCCATTATTCAGGCTCTCGACTGGCCGGAATGTAAAACCGACTTTATGAAACCATTTGATCTTTGTGAAACAGCAGATGGTTCCAGGACACTTACCTTTGAAAAGCCTCGTTATGAAGATTTTCCTCTCTTAAAACTTGCATTTGACTGTGCAAAAAAAAGTAACTGCTATCCTGTTGCTTTTAATGCAGCCAATGAAATAGCCGCATGGGCATTCATCGTCGGAAAAATTTCATTTACAAGAATTGGAGAAATTGTTTCAAAAACTATGGAAAGTGACTGGTCTGCTCCCGTTACAAGCATCGAAAATGTTCTGGAAGCTGATAAACTTGCCAGATCAATCGCAAATTCGTTAATTTAAAATTATGTTTATTGTTTACGGAATATTAATTCTTTCACTAATCGTTTTTATTCATGAACTGGGTCATTTTTTTGCTGCAAAAATGTGCGGTGTAAAAGTTGAAGCTTTTTCAATCGGGATGGGACCTGTTCTTCTGCATAAAAAAATCGGAGATGTTGACTGGCGACTTTCCCTGCTTCTTTTTGGCGGATATTGTGCAATGAAAGGTGAAAAAGATTACGATCCTGAGGTAATAGACGAAGAGCCAGATTCTTTTTACGGCACTTCTCCATTTAAACGGGCCTTTATTGCTTTTTGCGGTCCATTTGCAAATTTTATCTTTGCAGTTGCTGCTTTTTCTATTATTTCCATGACAGGTTTTTATTATTATTCTTCCGATAATACAATTAAACTTGTGTCGGATGTAGAAGAATACAAAGAAATCCATTCTCCTGCAAAAGAAGCAGGACTTTTAACAGGTGATAAAATACTTTCCGTAAATGGAACTGAAACTCCGGATTTTTATGCTCTTTATGAACAGGTTGGAAGTCGTCCTGATGAAGACATTACACTTGAAATCATGAGGGAAAATAAAAAATTTGAAATTATTCTTCACACTGACCTTGATAAAGATACAGGGTTAGGAAAAATTGGTATTGTTAGCAATCCTGATACTGTAGAATTTAAATTAGCTAAAACTTATTCTTTTTTTCCTGCCATCGGACAGGGTTTTTTGCAGACATGTAATTATCTGGGATTAACAGTCAAAGGAATAAGTGTTCTTTTTAAAGGCGTCAATGTTACAAAAGCAGTAAGCGGGCCTGTCCGGATTACATCAATGCTTGGCAATGCGGTTGAAGACGGATTTTCAGCTGGATTTCGAAACGGTCTTTCAAATCTGCTTCAATTTGTAGGTATCATAAACATTTCACTCTTTTTTATGAATTTACTGCCTATACCAGTTTTAGATGGCGGATTGATTTTAATTGCATTAATTGAAGGTATTTTCAAAAAGCGCATTTCACCAAAAGCTCAAAATATTATACAATATATTGGTTTAAGTATAATCGTATTTTTAATGGTTTTTGCCATCAGTACCGACATAAAATATCTTATGGGGAATTAAATGAAAAAGTTCTTTTTAACAATTTCTGCTTTTCTTTGTGCAACTTCAGTTTTTTCTCAGGCAAGAAATTCTTCTCAGGCACATTTAAGCGAAATTACAAATCTTTCTCACATTTCCAGTGATGGTTCTGTTTTCAGTGCAGGAACAGATGGTTTTGTAATTAAATGGAATAATGAAGACGGTGAACATTATCAGCTTACAGATTACGAAATAAAGCTTATTGCCCGAAACCCTGCAAATAATAATGAAATTGCAATTTACGAAACCAACGGCGCCTCCCTTCATAAAGTTACGGTATGGAACTGGTCTAAATTCACTAAACGGTACGGTTATTTTTTTACAGATTCAATTACAAGTCTTGCTTTTTCATCAAAAGGATCTTTTTTAATTTGCGGAACAACTTCTGTTAATGGGGCCTATTTTATTAATAACAGCAGCGGCAGCCTTATTCAGAACAAAATTAAGGATAATACCGGTGTTGTAAATATGGCTGTAACTTCCCCTACGGAAAAAAATATTGCAATCTACTCACCTTCCGGAACTCTTACTTACTATAATTTAAGAAACGGACAGAAACAGGAAAAACTCAATGTTGAAAAAAATCTTTCTCAGGGAACTATGTTCAACAATTTTGTTTTTTTTGCAGGTGTAAAAGACAGAAGCCTTTATGTTTATGATGCCAGATTAGGAAAACTACTTGGAAGATTTTCCACATCAAATCCAATTTTGATAAATACTAATGACAGAAAAGATTTATTCTATCTTGAAAGTGAAAATCGTCAGGTAAAGCTTTATAAAATTGCCAATGACAGAAATAAAGCTGTCATTCAGCCGGAACTTGTTAACACTGTCTCAGGTTTAAAAGAAGATGAAATTGTAACAACTGCTTCTATTTTTAATGATGAAATCATCGCCGGAACAACAACCGGAAACATCTACAGATTACCTACAGATGCCACTTCTCGTGTTGAAGTTATTTCTGCAATTTCACAGAAAATGTATGACAAACTTTATGATATTGCATCCGTTGGCAGTGATTTTTATTTTCTTTCACCAAAAGACCTGTATCTTTCTTCCTACGACCGTGGAGAAGTTGACAGAAAAGCTGCAAATCCGGGATATACAAATATTATAACTTACGGAACCGATGTAATTCTCTGGTCAAAAAACACAGCAAAACCAGTTCAGCTTATGGATGTTTCAACAGGAACATGTACTACTTTATTTACACCAACAGGTAAAATCCGGTCCCTTAAACTTTTTGGCGAAAACCTGGTTGAAATCCAGGGAAATACAACTGTAAACAGTTACAATATTCAGACAAAAAAATATGAACAGCTTTATCTTGGATCAGGCATTCAGGATGCAGTTTTGTACTCTGACACAGATTTATATGTTGCAAAATCAAGTGCTTCTTACCCGCAGGTTCCATTGATTTACATTAATACAACTACAAAAGAAACCGTTCCCCTTTCTCTCAAAGGAACAGTCTGTTTCTCTTTAAGTTATGATGCATCAATTTCAAATTCTGACATTTACGGAATTGTTATCGGCCAGGATTCAAAACAAAAGCCGGTTACTTCGATTTTCAGCCTTACACCTTCTTCAAAATCTTTCCGTATGATGAACTCTGAAGCAGGAGAAGATCCTGATGCATTTACAACACTTTCAATGCCAAATATTTATACAAATATCGGAAAGTCTCTTGTTCAATCACTTAATATTTCTTCAAACAGAAAATTTACTTACAAACGTTCTGCTTCAATGCCTGTAAAAATGGCCAGAAACGAAAATCGTCTTGTAATCTTAAACAGAGACGGTTCAATCAGCTGGTATAATCCTGATATGAGTAATGTAATTAATGACTGGTATCTAACAGTTGATGGTTCCTGGTTTGAATTCTAATTTTCCGAGAAATAACATACAAAAAAAATTGCTGTCCGTTTCTGGACAGCAATTTTTTTAAATTCCACAACCGCGGAAAAGTGCTTCTTTATAAACCTCAAGATACTTATTACAACTCATTTCCCATGTAAAATCCTGTTTCATTGCTGTTTTCTGCATCTTTTTAATATGATCTTTTTTGTTATAATAAGCCCACACAGCCCAGCCAACTGTATCATAAATTGCTCCAGGTGTAAGACTGTCAAACATAAAACCTGTACCGTCTCCAGTTTCCTGATTGTAATTTTGAACTGTATCACAAAGTCCGCCGGTTCTTCTGACAATCGGCAATGTTCCATATAATTCGCTGTACATCTGGTTTAGGCCGCAAGGTTCATATTGACTAGGCATCAGGAAGAAATCACTGCCGGCTTCAATAAGATGACTCAATTCTTCAGAATACCCTATTTTTGCCCTGAGATTTGGCAATTTAGACTGAAGGTTGTTTATTTCCTGTTCAGCCCATTTTTCACCGCTACCGATAATAACTACCTGACAATCCATTGTTGAACAGATATTGTAAATACAACCATAACCTGGACCAAAAACCTGTGCAATTCCCTTTTGTGCCGCAAGTCTTCCAACCATTCCGATTACAGGAACATCTTTTCTGACAGGAAGTCCAAATTCTTTCTGCAATGCTTCTTTACATACTGCTTTTCCGGCCATTTTTGTAACCGAAAACTTCTCTGGAATGTAACTATCTTTTGATGGATTCCATACATCTGTATCAACACCATTTACAATTCCACGGATTACTTCTGAACGAACCCTCAAAAGTCCATCCATTCCAAAACCGCCTTCACCAGTCTGGATTTCTCCTGCATAAGTTGGCGAAACTGTTGTAATCATATCAGCACAGGTAATGGCGGCCTGCATGAAATTGATTGCACCATCACGTTCAAAACCTGCTCCATAATAAAGATTCCAGTCAATTCCAAGATCAGTAAATTTTTCTTTTCCGTAAACACCCTGATATCCCATATTATGGATTGTAAATACCGAGGCACACTTAGAAAATTGCGGCTGCTGACGGCAGACATGCTTAAGGAGTACAGGAACAAGACCTGCAGACCAGTCATGAGCATGAACGACATCAGGAAACCATCCCAATTTATTGCAAAGCTGAAATGCTCCATGAGCTAAAAGACTGAAGCGATAAGGATTATCATAAAAATCAGGTTCAGCCTTTGTTCCATAAACACCATCACGTCCAAAACACAACTCATGATCAATAAAATATACAGTTGCATCTGGATAACCTGGCAGTGAAGTATAATAAACTTCAGTCCATTCCTGTCCCATTCCCACAGGTACACCCATTGGACCTTCAAGGGGAGTAAGTTTTTTGCGGTCAATTTTGTAGTAACGAGGCATTACGATTTTTACTTCGTGTCCCATTTTACTGAAACTTCCTGCAAGAGCCGCAACTGCATCAGCAAGTCCGCCTGTTTTTGCAAATGGTACACATTCTGCACTAACCATTAAAATTTTCATTATTTATCTTCCTGTACAGCTTTTACAAAAGCTTTTTCACTGTTTATGATAGTTTTTTCACTTACACAATATGCAAGCCTGAAATATCCTTTTTTTCCAAAGCCCCCGCCCGGAGCTGACAATATAAAATACTTTTTAAGATATTCACAATAAGCAGAATCATCTTCATTCCATTTTGCAGGTACTTTTACAAAAAGATAAAAGGCCCCCTGCGGTCTGAAATATTCAAGTCCTGCCTTATCAAGAATTCCCATAAGAATATCACGCCGTTTTTTATATGACGAATAATCAACTTTTGCATTCCAGCTTTTAGCAACAACTTTCTGAAAAAATGCCGGACTGTTTACACAACCAAGAGTTCGCAAACAGAATGTACAGGCAGAAATGAACTCATCAACTTCCTCAAGCTTTGGATTTGCTGCAATATAACCGATTCGTTCACCAGGAATTGAAAGATCTTTTGCAAAACTTGTTACCACAAGAGAATTATCATATTTGTCAAATACACCAGGAACTGAAGCACCATCGTAAACAATTGCCCTGTAGGGTTCATCACAAATAAGATAAGGCATTCTTCCGCATGATTCACCATGCTTCTTAAGAACATTTGTCAAAGCAGTGATTTCATCAAGGGTATAGATTTTTCCTGTAGGATTATTTGGAGTATTTATAAGAACTGCGGCAGTCTTTGATGAAAGTTTTGAAGTAATTGCTTCAATATCAAGACTGAAATCATCTTTTGACGGAACTTCTATAAGTTTTCCACCGTAATTTTTCACATAATGACGGTATTCAGCAAAAAAAGGAGCCGGAACGATTACTTCATCATCGGCACTTAAAATAGCCTTAAAAACACAGTTTAGGGCACTGGCAGCACCAACTGTCATTACGATATTGGAACCACTGACTTTTACGCCCTGTTCCATTGAAACCTTTTCAGCCATTGCAGCCCTTGTTTCAGGATAACCAGCATTAGGCATATAACCATGACAACCGTGAGCTACATTAGCAGCTTCTTCTTTAATGGCATTCACAACTTCTTCAGGAGGATCAAGATCCGGATTTCCCAATGAAAAATCAAAAACGTTGTCTTCTCCATACTGTTTTTTAAGCTGGATTCCTTCTTCAAACATCTTTCGGATTACAGATGCGCCTTTAGAATTTATTGTTTCTTTAATAACAGGATTAATCATAATAATTAAATTATACCACTGTATACTTAAAATGTAACCTTATTGAGCATAAAAATATTTAAAGGTAAAATACTTATTGAAGGAGTTATATTATGAAAAAAATCTTTCTTGCAGTTACAATGTTCCTCTCCTTGATTTCTACAAATCTTTTTGGCGATGCATTCTCAAAATACATGACAAAAGATGAACGTGCAAAGCTTGAAAAAGGTGAAGTTGTCATCAAAAAACTTTCAAACTATAAAAAACTCTCTGTAACTTCCAACGAATACACAAAACCGACAATCGATATCTTAAAAAAGCTCGATCCCTCATTTATTTCAGAAGTTATACAGGTTTTACCCTACGAAGGCAACGAAAATATCATCCATGATGTAGAAAGAGCACTGAATGATTTTGACTCTTATGCAGGCATTCCATATTTTTCAGAACGCCAGCAGAAATGGTACGAACTTTATTCTTCTGCAAAAGCAACTGAAATTACAAAAACTGATAACAAAACTAAAATCCTGGCAGATCTTGAAATGTCAGTATTTGGTATTGTAAAAACACAGATTGACACTGTGAAAAATGAAAATTCTTACTTTTACTCTACAAAAAATCTCAATGTTTTAAGATACCACGACAAATTTGATGCCGTCGGAAAAGAAAAATTCAAATCTTCAATTGTAATTTACCGTGATGGTGACAAATGGATTCTGTATGGTGTTGGTGGTGTTGATGTACCGCGCATTCCTTTTGTTTCAGGAAGAATTGAAACTTCATTCCTTAACAGAACTAAAAGTTTCTGCAAGCATATTTTTGAACAGCTGGACAAAAATGCAAAAAAAGATAACAAAGAAGTTAAAGAATAATGGCTTACACTGTTACTGCTGAAAAAATGGTGTGTGGGGGCGATTGTCTTGCACACCTTAACGGAAAAAATATATTCATTCCTTTTGCAATTCCCGGTGAAAAATATGAAATTGAAATAACAAAAGAATTGCGGGATTATGCAATTGCAAAAATAACAAGAATTGTAGAAGCAAGTCCTCACCGGGTCGAACCTTTTTGTCCTCATTATGGAATCTGTGGCGGCTGTAACATGCAGCACATTTCTCCTGATTATCAGCGCACATTACGTACATCCATTCTTAAAGACTGTTTTGAACGGGAAGGAATCGTCATTGAAGAAATTATTCCTGTTTATGGCAGCGACAAAGGCTATCGTTCAAGAATTCAGCTGACAAACGGCGGTTTCAATGAAAAACAGTCAAATAATATTATTTCTCTCCTGAACTGTTCTGTAGCCACACCTGAACTTAATGAATATTTTAAAGAAACCGTTCAGGCTTTCAGACCTAAAGGAAGAGTTCATCTTTTTGGCGATTCAAGGGTTGCCGGAGAAGAAAAAGTTAAGATTGCAGATGAATCAGTCAATGCAAAACGAAATGATGTAAAAACATACAAAAAGAATTCCGGAAAGACATTAAAAAACAAAGTTAAGCATCGTTTTGCCGGAACAACATCAGATATTTCAAATGCATGTGACGTTTCTATCCTGAACAAGAATATTAAATTCAATGTTCAGGGATTTTTTCAATCCAACCTGGAAGTTCTTGAAAAAACCATTGAACAGGTTACATACAATCTTGAAGGAAATAATGTTCTTGATATGTATGCAGGATGCGGAACTTTCTCAGTATTCCTTGCCGACAGATTTAATAAAACAACAATGGTTGAACACAACAGGGATGCCCTTGTTTACGCTGAAATGAATATGAATGGCAAAAATCACGAAACATACGGATTAAGCGGAGAAAAATGGGCTAAAGAGATTGCTCCTTCAACTTTGGCACAGCAGGGAAATTTTGATGCAGTTGTAATTGACCCGCCCCGGTCAGGAATGGAAAAAGAAGTAAATCAGTGGCTTTGTCACAATAAAACATTTCAGATCAGAAGCGTAAGCTGTGATCCGGCAACGCATGCAAGAGATGCAGCAAAACTCATAAAAGCCGGTTACAGACTTTCAAAACTGTTTCTTCTGGATTTTTATCCTCAGACTGCCCACATCGAAAGTCTGGCATATTTTGAAAATGAAAATTAAATTCGCCTTTTCAGTATACTTAATTATACTACTTAATAACATTTATACTCAAAATTTGCCTGATTCCGCCCGGTTTTCAGATTTAAATACCATTGAACCTTCCTGGACTTCAATTCAGGCTGGAGAATCCACTTCCACCCCCTGTGAAACCTCTTACGGATTTATTGTTCCCAATGACGGCCGTTTAATATGCTCATTTTCTACAAAAGGAACTCCCCTGTGGACAAAAGCAGTCAAAGGCAAACCTACAAGCCATTTAACAAGTTATAACGACTTTATCATAGCTGTTACAGAATCTTCCAAGCTGAACCTTATAAACCCTTCAGGCCTTACATTGTGGACACAGGACTGCGGTTTTGAAGTAACAAACGAACCTTTTATCGGAAGGGATTTCCGGATTATTTTGAAAGGTCAGAACACCCTTGCATGCTACGGCTTAAAAGGCACACGAAAATGGTTTTTACAAACTCAAAAACTGGCATCCCTTCCCCTCTGCGAATTAAATGACGGATCATTTCTGGTTTTTCTTGCAGAACAGGATTTTACAAAAACAAAAGCATTAAGAGTATCTCCATTTGGAGAAGCCATTGAAGAAATCACCTTTGCAGGAAAAATAATCGATGCAACTTCCACCAAAGCAGGTGTTGCCCTTTTATTTTACAATAACTCATGCGGACTCTGCTATGTAAATGACGAAAATGCTTCCAGCGGCTGGGTAATTCAAAACATCAAAAATACTGATTCTCAAAGCCGGATTATTTCAACAAAAGACAAGGAAATTGCTTTTATCTGCACAAATAACGGCGGCATAACCGGCTTAAACATCATCAACACCACAAAAGGAGAAGTTCTTTATACATCAACAAATAAAGATTTAAATCCTTCATTCATAAAACAGTTTGACTTTACTGATGCAGGCTTTTTCATTGCCGATACAAAAAATGCCTTTGAATACACTCACAGAGGCTCCCTTTTATGGCAGGCAAAACTGCCTTCAAAAACTCCATGGAATTTCATTTATTACACCAGAAACTGCCAGCTTATTCTTACTTTAAAAAACTGGGCAATTCAATGTTACCTTATGAATCAGGGCGTAAAAAACAAACCGGTCTGGTCAAAAACAGAAAAGTCAGAATATTTTGAAAATCTGTCATCATCAACTGAAATGGACACAATAGGACTGAGAGTCCTTAATGATGAAAAAATCAATGAAATGGAAAAAGGCTTTTCCAAAGGAGATTATGGAAAGGCTGAAAAACAATGGCTTGCAGATTTAAATACAGAACTCAACAATTATCTGAATGTTTCTTTTACTCAACGGAAAACTACACGGGAAGGCAAATCATTTTTTGAAGAAAATCCAGTTTACACCCAGTCACTGATTAACCTAGCTTCAAGAATCGAAAGTGATTCCTTTTCATCTAAAATTGCAAGGCTTACATTCAGTGAAAAAGACACAATAATGAAAATTCCCCTTGTCCGAAGCTGTGGAATTTATGCCTATGATCCCGACGGCCAGATGTTAAAGAGCCTGGAAGATATAATAAAAACCCTTGCAAAAAATGATGTTTCAACAGGCAAGGCTATCTGCGATTCAACTTACGAAATATGCCGTTTTATGGGTCGTCCTGCACTTTACAAAAGAGGAAAAGACATCCTCACCTACTTTTTATTTCCCCAGTTCGACAAAACAATCCGTGACTATACACGAAAAACACTTCAAAAGATTGTACAGCTTGAACTGTAAATTCTTCAAATATGTGTTATACTTAAAAAGTATTTAAAATTGGAGGAAAAAAGTGTTTAAAAAATTCTTTTATTCTATGATTGCTGTAGTTTTTGCTGCTTCATCAGTTTTTGCCCTTGAAGTTAACGAAAACGAAATTAAATCAACAGGGGATGCTGCAACTGTAGTTTTTGAAAACTATTCTGGTCCACATTCCATCATCAACACAATTGAAGAAATTAAGGCCATCGGTACAGGTCTTGGTTATGCAGTATCAGGTTCACTTGATAAAGAAACATCTGCAGGTGTGGCATCTAAATATCAGGTTCTTCATTGCGTAGACAGTTCAGAAAAAGGAAAACTCGATGCAGATATCCTTATCCTTGGCTCAAATGCTGCTGTTGACCATATTAAAAACCTTCGAAGAATCATCGGAGCATATCTCGTAGCTGCTTATGGTTATTCTGAAAAAGACGCTGACACTGTGGCAACATTCGTTACAGTATATAATGCTGTCTACCGTGGAAAAATGGATACCTTCAACGCAAAATACAAAAAAGTTGTAACTGACAAATTGACTTCAGACAAAGCAGGTCTCGCACTTAGTTACAAAGAATGGCCGGGAAACTCACAGATTGTAATTCCGCTTTCTGATATGAGCGATGGGCTGAGCACTGTTGATACTTCTGTAATTTCTGACAAAAAAGTTGTTGAATCAATGCAGGAAGAAGATGACAAAGGTATCGGTGCCCGCAAAGAAATGGTAGACATTAAGGAACGGGAAGCTGATAAGGCATCTGAAAAAGCTCAGGAAGCTCAGAAAAAAGCTACTGAAGAAAACAATAAATTGAAAGAAGAACAGAAGAAAGCCGAAGAGGTTAAAAAACAGGCAGAACAGGCTAAAAAAGAAGCTGATGAAGCTGCAAAAAAAGCTGCAGAAAATCCTGCTGACAAACAGGCACAGAAAGATGCTGAAGAAAAAGCCGCTGCTGCTGAAGAGAAGCAGGCTGCCAGCGAAGATCAGTCTAAAAAAGTGGAAGAACAGTCTGCCAAAACAGAAGAAGCAAAAACTGAAGCTGCAACTGCTCAGTCAACAGCTGACAAAAAGCGTACAGAAGCACAGAATGAACGTACAACTATTGCACAGGACCAGCAGCAGCTCATTAAAGAAGAACAGAAAAATGCCAGTGCAAATATTGTTTACGGACTTAAGAATGTTGACGATCTTGGCGTTATGAGTGAACTTGTTAAAATGAATGCAGATGAAGGAACTGTAATCAAAGAATCTCCAGTTTCAGTTATCCGTTCAAGAACAATTTATGAAACAGGAAACGGATTTGTTGCAATTGCCGGAACAAACATTGGTAACGGTGCTGTAAAACTCGTTCTCCTGGACAAAGATTCAATGGAAATCACAAAAGAAAGCAATGAAACTCTTTTTGAAACTTCAGTTCTTGTACAGGACGGTTCAAGTTATTACTGTGTAATTTCTGAAAACGGAAAATACTTTGTAGCTAAATACAATGAAAATGTTGAAAATCAGCTCAAATCAACTGTTGAAGTAAAAGGTGCAACACCAATTACAGTTACAAAAGCAGGACTTATGGTAACTTCAAGTAATGGCCGCCCTATCCTTCTCAAGGAAAGTGATTTGTCACTGGTTACTAACAGTACAAGCAACAGTAACGCAAAATAATAAGCTGCTGTAAAGCAAAAAAAAAGCTGCCTTATGGTAGCTTTTTTTTGCTTTGTAATTTTATTAATTTTCGCGCATTTTGTTTTCGAATCTTGTAAAATTGGCAAGGAAGAGAATGTTTACATCACCAATAGGACCGTTTCGTTGTTTTGCAACAATAAGTTTAGCATCCTGAACAGGATCCTGCTGTCCGTCTTCAAGCTTTTTACGGTCTCTGTGAAGGAACATTACAACGTCGGCATCCTGTTCAATACTTCCTGAACCTCTAAGCTGATTCAAACTTGGTTCACTACCTTCTGCATCACGGGCAACCTGACAAAGAACAACAACAGGAATCTGAAGTTCCCTGGCAAGACCTTTAAGAGATTTTGAAATATCAGAAATCTGCTCCCACTGTTCTTTTTTGCTGTCACCAGTTGAGATAAGACCGATATAGTCAATAAAAATTATTTTTACACCATATTTACTTACCATTCGTCGTGCCATAGCCCTCAGGTCAACAAGCTGCATATTAGGAATATCAACAATATACAAAGGAGCTTCAAACATTCTTCCAGCTGCATCCTGAAGTTTCTGCAATTCTGCAATCTGAAGCATACCGCTTCTCAATTTAGTTCCTGAAACTCTTGCTTCCTGAGACAAAAGACGCTGACCGATCTGGTCATTAGCCATTTCCAGAGAAAAGAATCCTGTTGGAATTCCTTTTTCAATGGCAATATTCTGCATCATGGAAAGTGCAAAAGCTGTTTTACCAATAGATGGACGGGCTCCAATAATAATCATTTCAGAATCCTGGAAACCACTTGTCATCTGATCAAGTTCACCAAAACCAGATGGAATACCAGTGTAGCTGGCATGATTCTTTACATGTTTTTCAATAATATCAAGAGTATGTGGAACAACTTCCCCCATACTGTAAATAGGAATAGTCTGATCCAGGTCAGTCAAAGAAAATACTTTTTTTTCTGCTTCTTCAAGAATGGCTCGTACATCGCGTGTTTCATCATAAGCACTTGCCTTTATCTGTTCAGCCATTTTAATAAGGTTTCGTCTTGTGGCATTATCAAGAACAATATGTGCATAATATTCAACATTGGCAGCTGTAGGAACAACATCTGTTAAGGAAGCAATATATGCAGCCCCGCCTGCCTTTTCAAGTAGACCTGCTTTTGTAAGAGATGTAATAATTGTCAGAGTGTCGCAGGTAATACTCTGATTAAACATAGAAACCATCTCTTTATAAATTATCTGATTCTGCTGAGAATAAAAATGATCAGGACGAACGATGACAACTACTTTACTGATTGCACTCCAGTCCAGAAACAAAGCACCTAAAGTTGCCTTTTCAGCTTCAAGACTATGCGGTGGAATTGTATCTTTCAAAATCTGATCCATATTATTCTCCCAAAAAGATGATAATTATTTAAAAAAATGGAAAAAAAAGCCAGAGAAGTCAAAAAAACTTCCCTGGCTTCTGTATTACAAAAAGCTAAAATTATTCAGCTTTTTCTTCTGCAGCACCTTCAGCTGGTTTTTCAGCAGTTTTAGCTTCTACAGTTTTACCATCAGTTGTCTGACCTTTTACAGAAATCTTAACTTCTGCTGTCTGTGCTTCATACAAGTGAATTACACAGTGGTAGTTACCTGTTGTTTTGATTGCAACACCTGGAATTTCAACGCGTTTGCGTTCAACTTCAAATCCTGCTTTGTTAAGGTAATCAACGATAGTCTGTGCAGAAACAGCACCGTAGAGTTTACCATTTGAAGCTGCTGGAACTGTAAGGTCGATAAGTGTAGCTTCGAGTTTTTCTTTGAGGCTAGCTGAATCCTTACGTTTCTGTTCTTTGCGTGCTTCGATTTCTTCTTTACGTGTTTCGAAATATGCTACAGTTTCTGGATTGTAAGCAACTGCGAACATGTGTGGGAAGAGATAGTTTCTGTAGTATCCGTCAGCAACGTTTTTAACGTCACCCATTTCACCGAGATACTTTACATCCTGCATAAGAATAACTTTCATTTTCAAGCTCCTATTAAATTGTCAGTTGCAGCGTCACCAGGAGTTGGATCGCCGCAACAAATAAATAAATTGATTAAATTAGTCTGCTACGAATGGCAAGAGACAGATAGCACGTGCACGTTTGATAGCGAGAGTAAGTTCACGCTGATGTTTTGCACAAGTACCTGTAATACGACGTGGAAGAATCTTACCGCGTTCTGTTGTGAAGCGTTTAAGACCATCTGAATCTTTGTAATCAATCTTACCTTTGTTAGCACAGAAACGGCAAACCTTCTTACGGAAGAATGTTTTACCCTTTCCTCTTGGTACTCTTTCTTCGCCTTCGCGACCGTCTGATGCACCCTGTGTATCTGTTACTTTCTGTTCAACTTCGTTTGTTGCGATTTCGTCTGACATATCAGTCTCCTAAAATATTATCTTTGACTTAAAAAATGTTAATCTTAAAAAGGAACATTCTCCGGGAAGTCGTTATCACTTCCACCAAAACCACCATTATCAAATGCAGATGGAGTTGGCATAGACATATCAGGTGCTGGAGCTGAATAACCGCCCATCTGTGGTCTCTGAGTATAACCCCCGGACATCTGCTGTCCGCTACCTTCTGAACGACCACCTAAAAGCTGTACATTATCAGCTACTACAGTAATTTTACTGAATTTCTGTCCGTCTTTTTCCCATCGGTCCTGTTTAAGATACCCGTCTACCAGAATCTGTTTACCTTTAGTCAGATATGGCTTAAGGTTTTCGGCTGTTTTGCCCCAGATTGTGACATCAAAATAGTTAACTTCATCAACCCACTGATCACCATTTTTGCGGCTTCGATTAACGGCAATACTGACATTTGCACGAGCAGTTCCATTCCCGATATAACCAAAAGAACGTTCATCACTTCCAAGATCCCTTGTAAGACGACCTACTAAAATTACGTGGTTTGTATCTGTCATAATCTTTCCCCTCTTATAATGTGATTAATGGATTTTTGTTGAAATTATTTTGATTTTTCTTCTTCAAGTTTTACGAACAAGTATTTAAGAAGATCGTTGTTCAATTTGAACTGGTTGTCGATTTCAACAATTTTTGCAGGATTTGCATTGATTGTAAAAAGAATAAAACGACCGCGTTTCTGCTTTTTGATTTCGTAGGTCAAATCGCGTTCACCATATGGTTCTTCTTTTGCAATTGAAGCACCAAACTGTGCAAGAACTGAACGTACCAAGTCAGATCCTGCCTTAAACTTGTCTTCCGATGCTGGGAAAACAGTCATAAGTTCATACTTTCTCATTTTGTATGTTTCTCCTTATGGACAAATGGAAACCTCATACGAGATTTCAAGGGGTTCAATAAAGAATATATCATTTTTTTGATGTAAAGGTCAATTAAATACAAATAGACTTTTAATATTTTTAGAAGTATAATAAAAGAATGAAAAAAATTCTTTCCTTTATTTTTGTTATTGCCTCAACCCTTTCACTTCTTTCTGCCGGCGGTAAATCCGACAAACTTTTTCCTGTTGTTGAAGACGGCTCAAAAGAACAGATTAAAGAAATTCTTTCTAAAGAACCAGACCTTATTAATGCTTCAAGAGGAACTGAACACCAGACAATCCTCATGTCAGCAGCTGCAAGTGACAGAAACAACGAAATAATTACAATGCTCCTTAAATATGGAGCTAAATCAAAATCAAAAACATCGGAAGGTAAAACAGCCCTTATGTATGCTGTTCAGTTCAACACTCACCCGGATGTAATTCATACACTTATCGAAGACAACAGTTTTTTGAATTCTACAAAAAAAGCAAAAATTCTTGATGCCGACAAATACGGCAGAAATGCTTTTGATTATGCACAGGAAAATCCTAATAAGGAAAACATCCTGCAGATTCTCTATAAATATGTTCCGGCAGATGAAGTTGTTTTAAAGGACAATGAAGATGATACTGAAAACACTCAGATTGCCAGAGCTACAGAAAACATTCCTGAAGAACAGAAATCTGAGAAACAGACTGTGGAAGAAACACCAGTTGAAACTTATTCATTTGAAATTAAAGAAGCTATTCCTGAACCGGCGCAGATTCCTCCACCTTCTCCTGTTACAGCTGTTGCAGTAGCCCCTGTTCCAAACATTGAAGACTCCATTATCCTTGAATCTAAACCTGAACCAAAAATTGAAGAAATTAAACAGCAGGAACCTGAAAAACAGGAAGAAACTGTAATACCTGAACCTGCAAAAACTACTCAGGAAACTGTTTCTGTACAGCAGACAGCCCCTGTTACAACTGAAAGAGTTAACCCTTATAAAACTGAATACCTTTTTGATTATATTGAAATGGGTGATGACAACGAAGTTCCTCCTGAAGATCCTAATTTCAATTCAAAATATGCTTACATTGAAAACGCAGATAAAAAAGACCTCAACGGAAGAACAGCCCTCATGCGCAGTGCAAAAAGCGGCAATATCCAGCAGATTGAAAACCTTATTTTCTCCGGTGCAAATGTTAACGAACGTGATAACGACGGCTGGACTCCACTTATGTATGCCAGCCGGTTCTGCAATGATGAAAAAATTGCATCCCTTCTCATAAAAAAAGGTGCCAGAACTGAAGCCAGAAACAATTACGGTATCAGCGCCCTCTCCCTTGCAGCAGGATTCAACAAAAATCCGGCTGTTGTAAAAGTGCTTCTTGATAAAAGATCAGTCAATGAAAATGAAGTTAAAGTTGCATTCCTTTATGCAATTACAAACAATGCACCAGTTTCTACTGTAGACCTGTTCATCCAGAAAGGTTTGAAAATCAATATTGCTTATGATGGTAAAACACCTTTGATGCATGCCTGCAAAACAAACAAAACAACTGCAATAATAGACTATCTTTTGAACAGCGGTGCAAAAACAACTTACAAATCTTCAGAAGGCAAAAATGCATTCCAGTATGCAAAAGAAAATCCACGTCTTCCTCATGATGAAGTTTACTGGAAACTTAACGCCCTCAACGGAGAAGAATAATGCGCATTACAGGCGGGAAACTAAAAGGAAGAAACATAAAATGTCCAGATGGAATCATCAGACCTGCAATGGACAGAATGAGGGAATCAATTTTTGGTATTCTGGGTGATCTTGACGGCAAATCCTGGCTTGATCTTTTCAGCGGATCAGGAACTATTGCCATTGAAGCTGTTAGTCGGGGTGCTTCAAAAGTTGATTTGTGTGAAAAGGACAAAATCAAGGTAAAGCAGGTTCTTGAAAACGTTTCAATAACGGAAAAAGAATGTGGAGTAAGAATCGGCTGTCATTTTATGGCAGTAGAACTCTTTGTAAAAAAGTGTAAGGATCAGTTTGACTACATTTTCTTTGATCCGCCCTTTCCATACAAATTCAGGCTTGATCTGCTGAAAAAAGCAGCCCAGGCTAACATTCTTAAAGATGACGGGACAATCATGATTCACTATCCTGAAGAAGGTGCACTCCCTGACGAAATTGAAAATCTTGTACTTTCTGACAAGAGGGTTTACGGACGTTCAATTGTTAATTTTTACAAAAAGAAATTATAACTAATTGACTTCCATAAATTTAGTGTTAGAATTCAATAAGGTTTAAAAAAGTGAATGATAAAACAACCGAATTAAAAAACGAAATAGCCAGCCATTCTATACCAGATGGATTCATCAAAGTCACAGATAATCCTGTTTCTGGTTTAACTTCGGAACAAAAAGTCATTCTCAATCGTAAAGGCAACGAACTGTTTAATGCAGGTAAATATAACGAAGCCGCAAGAATTTTTGTAACTACTGGGTACTCCGACGGACTTACAAGAATCGGCGATATTTACATGACTAACAACAAATCAATTCTTGCCCTTAAATTTTACATTCTTGCAAGAAATCAGCGCAAAGCTGAACCTATATACGAAAAAATGTCGCAAATCTTAGAAGTATTGCTAAAGTGAGGATTTAAAAATGAGTGACGGAATGCTTAAAGATGAATTTGAACTTCCAATTCCTGAAGCAGGAGATACTGCACAGTCTGCAGAAATTTCAGAGCTTTCAAAACAGGGATACCAGTATTTAAAAGAAAATGAAAATGGAAGGGCAAAAGAAGTATTCCACAAAATTCTTGAACTGGAAGACAACAATAACTATGCTCTTGTAGGCCTTGGTGACTGTGAGCGCAAACAGAATCACTTTAATGAAGCAATTGTTTTTTACTCAAAATGTCTTTCTTTCCATCCTGGTAATAACTATGCCCTCTTTGGACTTGCAGACTGTTACAAAGCTTTAAATCAATATCACAAGGCAATTGAAATCTGGGAACAGTACCTTGTTCACGATGACAGAAACATCACTGTTCTTACACGTGTTGCTGATGCTTACCGCAAAATCAAAGGGTTTAAAAAATCAAAAAGCCTTTATCTTAAAGTTCTGGATATGGAAAGTGAAAATGCCTATGCCCTCATTGGTCTGGGACATTTGAACTATGATTTTAAAGAATACAAAGATGCTCTTTATTACTGGACAAAAATGCTTGAACTTCATGAAGATGCAGTTGATATCCGTGTCCTTACATCTATTGGAAACTGCCACCGAAAACTCAAGACTTTTGATAAAGGTGTTCAGTATTTTGAACGTGCCCTTGAAAAAGCTCCTGACAATTTCTATGCACTTTTTGGACTTGCAGACTGTTACCGTGGTATGAACCAGCAGTTCCGTTCAATTGAATACTGGAACCGCATTCTTAAAATTGATCCTAACAACAAGGTTATCCTTACACGTGCAGGAGATGCCTACAGAAATACTGGTGATTACAAAACTGCCGTTGAATATTACAACAAGGCGATGGATATTGATTTTGACATCTATGCAGCCCTCGGACTTGCCCTCATCTCAAAATGCGAAGGTAAATACGAAGAAGCAGCAGAACGCCTTGAACGCCTTATTAAAGATGATCAGAAAAACTATCGTCTTTATATCGACCTTGCAGACTGTTATGTAAAAATGAACAACAAAGAAAAAGCTGTAATCCTTCTTAAAAGTTACTCAAAATGCGGACTTCGTTCGACAGCAATCACTGAAATGCTTGATACTCTTACAAAATAAAAGTAATCTTACCGGGTTATGAGTGATAAAATTCAAATTGCAGGACTGTTAGCTGAAGAAATTTCAGAAAAGTTGTCTCTCTCTCCTTCTTTCAGAGGAAAACAGATTTTTGAATGGATTGGCAAAGGTGCTAAATCTTTTGACGAAATGACTAATCTGCCATCTTCCATTCGTTCTCAACTTGAAGAAAAAGCAGCCCTGCGCTCTTCAACCGTATCTAAAGTTCTCAAAGATCCAGATGGAACAATTAAACTTCAGATTACGTTACAGGACGGACTTGCAGTTGAAACAGTCCTTTTAACAGACAGAGAAGACAGAAAAACTGCCTGCGTAAGCTGTCAGGTAGGATGTGCCATGAACTGTCAGTTCTGCCAGACAGGAAGCCTTGGATTTGCAAGGGACTTGACTCCATCAGAAATTGTAGAACAGTTCCTTTACCTTGAAGAACACGCAGGTCCTTTGGACAATATTGTTTTTATGGGCATGGGCGAACCTATGATGAATCTTGCTTCCGTCAGAAAAGCCATTGCCGTTCTGACAAATCAGGGCGGAAGAGGACTTTCAGGAAGAAGAATTACCCTTTCCACATCAGGAGTCATTAAAGGCATTTACGACCTTGCTGACAACGGACCAAATATTCGTCTTGCAGTAAGTCTCACAACAGCCGATCCTGAACTTAGAAAAGAAATCATGCCTATCGGAAGAACAAATCCTTTGGATGAACTTAGAAAAGCCATCGATTATTTTGCCAAAAAAACCGGCAAGCGCGTAACTCTTGAAGCTGCCATGCTTCATGATACAAACACTAATGAAGAAAGCGCCAAAAACATGATTAATTTTGCAAAGGGCATGGACGTTCACATTAATCTGATTCCATGGAACCCGGTTGAAGGATTGAAATTTACTGAACCAACAGCCAGTGAATGCAGAAATTTTGTAAACAGACTGGAAAAAGCTGGACTGAACGTTACACTGAGAACGAGACGCGGACGGGAAATCGGTGGAGCATGCGGTCAACTGGGAAAAACCCTTGCAGACAAAATCATTGATGGAAAAAAACTCTAAAATTACTAATTTCAACTGACTTTTTAATTAGGATTTTTTCTACATCGTTTTTTTTAATTGCTAAATAAAAGTTTGCATTTTATAATAAAAGTATTGAAAAAAGATTACTTGTAATTTTATCAATACGGGGTCCATATAGTTATGCAGAAAAAAATCTATGTAGTCGGGATGTTCGATGCTGATGCTTGTGCAAAAGTTGATGCAGCTGTAAAAGCAGTTGCAGGTGTTACAAACTGTGTTTCCAACGCAGATAAAGCACAGGTTCTTGTTGACTTTGAAGGAGCTGATGAAAATGCCATCAATGCAGCAATTGCATCAACAGGAGTTGAAGTTGTAGGTTAATTCCTGCATTTTTCAAACTGGGACGACAAAGATGACAATAACAATTCTGGATGGACATGCAGCAAATCCCGGAGATTTATCCTGGGACGAATTCAAAAAAATCGGAACAGTCCATTATTTTGACCGCACTCCTCCAGAATTAGTTATTGACCGCATAAAAGACTCTGAAATCATCTTCTTGAATAAAATCAACATTACAAAAGAAATTGTTGATGCCTGTCCAAAACTCAAATATATCGGAGTTCTTGCCACAGGATACAATGTCATTGATACAAAAGCCTGCCGTGAAAAAGGCATAACCGTTACAAATATTCCCGCTTACAGTACTTCAAGTGTAGCTCAGCATGTATTTGGATTTATCCTGAATTTTACAAATCAGGTTCAGCAGCATTCTGAATCTGTTCAAAATGGCGACTGGATTAAAAGTCCTGACTTCTGTTACTGGAATTCACCCTTGTATGAACTTGAAGGAAAAACATTAGGAATTTTTGGTTTTGGCTCCATCGGACAGAAAGTTGCACAAATTGCCCATGCTTTCGGCATGAATGTAATTATTCATGTTCATTCTGAAAAATCTTTTACCGGCGGAGAAAAAAATGTTTCAAAAGAAGAACTGTTCAGGCAAAGTGATTTTCTTACCCTTCACGCTCCCCTTACAGAAGAAACAAAAAAACTTATTAACTCAGATTCTATTTCACTGATGAAAAAAACAGCTTACATAATCAACACTGCAAGAGGTGGTCTTGTAAACGAAAATGACCTTCGTTCTGCACTGGAAAATAATAAGATTGCAGGCTATGCAGCAGATGTTGTACTTAATGAACCTATGAAAGAAGACTGTCCTTTGTACAAAGCTCCCGGCAGTGTTATCACTCCTCATATTGCCTGGGCGCCACTGGAAACAAGACAGAGATTATTCAAAATTGCAGTTGAAAATCTGAATGCTTTTCTCAATGGAAAACCTGTCAATGTTGTAAATTAACCGAATAAATGGTAAATTATAACTAACATTTAAATTTTTAAGAGGTACAAAAAGATGGGAAAGACAATTGCCCAGAAAATTTTTGATTCACACCTGGTAGAAAGTCCATTTCCAGGAACTTATGTATTAAAACTTGACCGTGTATTCTGTCATGAAATTACAACTCCAGTTGCAATTAATGACCTTGTTGCACGTGGTACTGATAAAGTATTTGATGCAACAAAAATCAAGGCCGTAATCGACCACGTAACACCTTCAAAAGACTCAAAAACTGCTACTCAGTCTAAAATTCTTCGTGACTGGGCCCGCCGCAACAATGTAAAAGACTTTTTTGACATTGGATCTAACGGTGTTTGTCATGCAATTTTCCCTGAAAAAGGTTTTGTTCGCCCTGGCTATACAGTAATTATGGGTGACTCACACACTTGTACACATGGGGCATTCGGTGCATTCGCAGCAGGTGTTGGAACTACTGACCTTGAAGTTGGTATCCTTAAGGGAGTTTGTTCATTCCGTGAACCAAAAACAATTAAATTCGTTCTCAACGGAAAACTTAAGGAAGGTGTATACGCAAAAGACGTAATCCTTCACCTTATCGGAAAAATCGGTGTAAATGGTGCTACAAACTGTGTAGTTGAATTTACAGGTCCTGTTGTAGATGCAATGGGTATGGAAGAACGTATGACTCTCTGTAACATGGCTGTTGAAGCTGGTGGTACATCTGGAGTTTGTTTCCCTGATGAAAAAACTGTTGAATACCTCTGGGAATTCATCAAAGACGAATACAAAACAAAAGAAGAAGCTATTGCAGACTATGCAAAATGGCGTGATGATGAAGATGCTGTTTATGAAAAAGTAATTACAGAAGATCTTTCAAACCTCACACCAGTTTGTACAATCAACTACAAACCAGATCAGATTAAAAAGATTTCCGAAATGAAGGGAACAAAAGTAGATCAGGTTTATATCGGTTCTTGTACAAATGGACGTATTTCTGACCTTCGAATTGCAGCTCAGGTTCTTAAAGGACACAAACTTGCAGAAGGCGTACGTGGTATTGTTTCCCCTGCTACTCCAAAAATTTACCAGATGGCACTTAAAGAAGGTATCATCGACATCTTTATGGAAGCAGGTTTCTGCGTAACAAATCCAACTTGTGGTGCCTGTCTCGGTATGTCAAATGGTGTACTTGCAGAAGGTGAAGTTTGTGCTTCTACAACTAACCGCAACTTCAACGGACGTATGGGTAAAGGCGGTATGGTTCACCTCATGAGCCCTGCTTCAGCTGCTGCTACTGCCATTGCAGGTACAATCACTAACTCAGAACTTTACAAAGGCTAAAAAGAGCCGGATATAAAAAGTGCCGGTTGAAATAAAAAAGCCGGTACTAATTAAGGGAGAAAAATTATGAAAAAATTTGGTGGACCAGTTCTATTTTTGGATCGTTCAGATATCAACACAGACGAAATAATTCCTGCAAAATATCTGACAGAAATCTCAAAACAGGCTCTTAAACCATACTGTCTCGAAGATCTTAAACTTGATGGTTTTGATGCTCACCGTGATATTCCTGGAAAACGCGTAATCATTACTCGTGAAAACTTTGGTTGTGGTTCAAGCCGCGAACATGCTCCTTGGGCTCTTGAAGTTAATGATATTAATGTTGTAATTGCCCAGAATTTTGCACGCATATTCCGTCAGAATATGTACAACTGCGGTCTTCTTGCCCTTGATATGTCTAAAAAAGACATTGAAGATATGTTCCACAATTTTGCAGATAAAGAAACAGAATGTAAAATTGAAGAAAAAGAAGACGGCACATGGAAAGTAAAACTTATTGCCGGATCTTTCTCTAAAAGCTACGTATTCAAGCTTGAAGGTTTTGAAAAAGCACTCATTCAGAATGAAGGCTGGATTGGTTACGCTGAAAGCAAATACTAATTAGCCTGACAACTCTGGAATATTAAAACCGGTTCTCCATAGAGCCGGTTTTTTTTATTTGCCTGAGGATCCGACTTTGCCGTCGCTATGTTCAGGATTCAACTGCAGCTTCATTGCTCCGCAACGTCACAGAGAAATGTGCTATTTTTTAACTGGAGTTGTCTGGTAAACAGTACCATCTGCAAAGTGGACGATTGTTGTGTACCAGTAACCTTCAGGAGTTACAGGAATATCATAAGTAAATGAACTGTTTTTTACTGACCCCTTTCCTGCTTCATAACCTTTTGTTTCCCAGACAGCAAATTCATTTTGAGAAACATCACATCCATAATCTGTCACACTGTATAAGGTATGAACGTAGACAGGCTGATCGCAAAGAATACTCAGGCCCATTTCGCCTTTAATTACGTTTTTAAGGCTGCCTGATTTTTCGTTTTTGTTCTGATCATTGTTTTTTGCTTTTTCATAACCAGGACAAAAATATGTGGTATATGGGAAATAAGCAACGCTTGTATTTCTTGATTGATAAAATTTAAAACTATATACCTCACTTTCAATTTTTATAAAAGTCTCATCTGAATCATCTGGCAGAGCTATTTTAAGTTGTTTTTCGTTCTTATCTGAATTCATGGGAGTATTAATTTGTTTTCCACTCTTTAAATCCGTCAGAATAAATCTTACAGAACCTGGATGACAGTTAGTATAAAAATCCTTAAAATATTCCTCTGGCACAGTAAGATTTATTGAATTATCTGCAAATTCATATTTATAAAAGTCATTTATAAAAGTTGTTTTAAATTTATTTCTGTCAAAGAAAGTATTACCTGTCAGATCAGAAACTGCAATGTAAATGTTATTGAAATTTCTACCGTTCAAATCTACTGAAAACTTTCTGTCATTTCTGATACATGGTTCAAAATTAAAATTACTGTAATTTTCTCTTTTAATATTAGGGTTATCAGACAGAAGATAAGAAACATCTTTTATCTGTGGAATATCATCTTCTTTAATTTCACTGACAGATTCATACCTGTTTGGGGTTACTTTCCAGGCCATATCAGTAGAACGTCCAGTTTTATCTGTATAACCGGAATAGGAATTATAATCCAGGATCAATGAAGGTTTCTGTATGTCGCCAGTGAATTGAAAAGGAATTAATTCAGAATGTTTTTCGTTTCCTTTGCCGTCATACACTACAACCTCAAAATAAGTTATATAAGGATGCACTGAATAAATATCTTTCGTATAAAAAGTCTTTCTGATACTTCCAGTGCCACTTTCTATTTCCCGTATAATATATAAATAATCAGGGTTTTCAATAAAATCATCAGTATAAGAAAGTACAGCTTCGTGAATCAATGAATCAGGAACAACAGGCTTTTCAGTAATGATAATCTGCTCTTTTTTAGGAACAAAACGATCTTCAATTTCTCCAATCTGATTAACCGTATTATATATAAAAGGTTCACCTGAATTGCCATGAAGTGTAGTTACAATAATTGAGTCGCCTTTTAAATATCCGTCTTTCTGATCAAAAAATGTCGACACATTCTTAGATTCGGCTAAGAATAATAAAGGATTTTCTTTATATTCATCCTTCACTTCAGAACAGCCATTATCAACAAAATATTCATCTACCCTTAACCGTATTTGAATTTCCACAGCAGCATAAACAACATAAAATGAATATTTCGCTGAATCTTTTATAAAATCAGCATTAGGTAATATTAATGTTTCACCACTATTATTAATATCGGCATAATAGGCATTTAATCGTTTGCGCCTCATAACAAAGAAAGAGGAATCTTCATTATCTTCTTTAACAAAAACAAAATATGAGCCTACAGCAGACTCTTCAACTGTAATATTCATAGTTGCCATATCAGATTCTACAGAGGTTTCAGTTAAATTTAAAATCCTTTTGGATTTTTCAATACAATAATTATATCCTTCGTATTCGCCGCCTGCACTTTCATGAACAGCATATTTAAAATACAGATTTTTACTGGTATCTCTGTCAATATTAAAAATACAGGCTGGATAATATATTTTATCTTTCGAAACCATACCTTTCTTTTCCAGCTCAACAGGAGTCCAGTTAATTTCATCAGTACTAATATAAAGCTGATAGTTAATTTTATTTAACAACGTATCATACTTCTCTTTAATAATCGTTCTTCCATATTTATAATACGAATTTCCGTTAAATTTAAAATAACAAGGTAACTCATTATCTGTTGTATAGAAACACGAAATTATAACATCAAAGTTATCGGTTTTTTCTGAAGTCAAATCCGCCCCTATGCGATAGATTTCAGGCAGGATTTTATAAGTATCTTTTATTACTTCAACAGGACTTTCTGCCGGTGTAAGGCATGTAATATTGCCGGCATAATCTTCTGCTTCAATGTTCAATCCTATAACCCCATCATCTGGTGTCTGAAAACTATAATTTTCTGCATAGAAATAAGTTTTTGTATCTTTGTTATATGAAATAACTTCAGGCAAATCAGAATTCAAAGAATATTCAGTTATGAATTCTGCTGCAGCTTCTGCAACCGAAGAATCATTTTTTCGCAATATTTTCTCTTTAATGCGTAATACCTTAACCCCAGATTCTTCATCCTTAAACTGTGCAGTAAGAGTAATATTAGCCCCTACGTGATGCTGTTCAAAAACACTTTCAAGATCATCTCTGGCACTGAATGTTTCAAAACTTTCAAGAGGAATATCTGCAGGAATATTATTTTCTATAATTAATGGATTTATAACCTTAGAAGCTTTAAGTGGAGAAACAATTACAGGAGGCTTGTTATCAAGATTTCCATTAATTTTATATCCAAAGGTCAAAATTTCAGATTTAAAACCAATATTATCTTTATCTTTCAGATCATTCAACGAAAGAACTACTTTGATATCTTTTGTTAAAGAAGCATTGCCAGGAATAAGAATATTTTTTCCAGATACAGTTTTTATTTCCAAAGTACGGCTGTCAACAGCGACAGGCTTTTGAAAATATTTGTTTCCCGATGAAATTAACGAAACATCATCTGCTGAAATTGAAATATTGTTAAAGTCATCAAAATAACTCAGATCAATTTCTTTATTAAATCTGATTACAATTGAAGTATCCTGAGGAAAACCTGTCTGTTCCAGAGGTGGATAAAAAGACTCTGCCGCAGGAATCAAAAGAGTCTCAGGGTAAATTTTTACCTTTCCGGAAGAAGTTTTGAGGACAGCTTTACTTTCAAGGCTGTCAGAATCCGAGAACTCTACTGCCCCTTCAGGCATACATTTCCAGCCATTGAAAATATGAGTATCTTTATACTGATATTTTAAGGAAACATAATCCCCGTTTTTATAAGACTTGGCATATTCCCCTGCTGCCGGAGAAATTGTTTTGGTAGCATCAAAATCACTTTCAATTGTAACATTTATATAAGGACTTTGAGCATAATCAATCTGCTGATCAACGGTATTCTTTAAGTCAGTTCCAGAAAGAAAATTTTCACAGGAACAAAAACAAAGAGAAATGACTGTCGAAACTAAAAACAAACTTTTTTTCATATTCACACCAATATTTTATATGTATTAATAATTATAACACATAAATAACAATAATTAAGATTTTTTTTATTCCGAAAGTCACCAGTAACAGGCAGCATTCTGTTCCAGAAAACGGTACAACACTTTATCCTGGCTACTTGACAATGTTAGTTTAAACTAACTATACTCATTCCTATCTGTTAGTCATAACTAACATAATTTTTTTTAAGGAGAACTCAAAATGCCTTTGATTCTTGCCACAATGGGAAAAAAATATCCTGTAAAAAAAATCGGTGGACTTAAAGAAACTCAGCTTCATCTTAAAAATCTTGGTTTTATTCCAGGAACACAGATTTGTGTCGTTTCTGCCATTTGCGGAAATCTCATTGTTCAGGTAAAAGATGCAAGAATTGCAATCAGCAGAGAACTGGCTGAAAAAATACTGATTTAAAAAACAGGTCAGGCACTGAAGGGCGGCCTGCCGGTCCGAAGGACTGAGCGTAGCGGAACCCGTAAGCGCCGACGGCAGTCTGCAAAGGACAGACTGCCGGGACCTCCAGAAAAAACTAAAAAAACAGATAAAAAGTCAAAAAAAATTATGTGATTAAAAAAGGAGAAACAAAATGACCTTACGAGAAGTAAAACCTGGTTCAACAGTTGCAGTCGTAAAAATTGCAGGAGAAGGAGCGGTCAAACGGCGCATAATGGATATGGGAATTACAAAAAAAGTGGAAATTTTTGTGCGGAAAGTTGCCCCCCTTGGAGACCCGGTTGAAATTACTGTCCGCGGCTATGAACTTTCGGTCCGCAAAACTGATGCTGAATTAATTGAAATTGAGGAGAAATAAAATGAAAATTGCACTTGCAGGTAATCCTAACACGGGAAAAACTACCCTTTTTAACGCACTTACAGGTTCAAATCAGTTTGTCGGAAACTGGCCTGGAGTTACCGTTGAAAAAAAGGAAGGAAAACTTAAAGGTCACAAAGATGTGGAAATTATGGATCTTCCTGGAATCTATTCCCTTTCGCCATACACTATGGAAGAAGTCGTTTCAAGGAACTATCTTGTAAAGGAACGTCCTGATGCCATTATCAATATTATTGACGGTACAAACCTTGAAAGAAACCTGTATCTTACAACTCAGCTGGCCGAACTTGGCATTCCAATGGTAATCGCCGTAAACATGGCTGATGTGGTTCTCAAAAACGGAGGCAAAATACATGCAAAAGAAATTTCAAGCTTTTTCGGATGCCCGGTTTTTGAAATTTCGGCCATAAAAAACAAAGGCTGCATGGAAGTTGCACAAGCTGCCATAAAAGCAGCAGATGAAAACAATATCATGAAATTCAATCATTCCTTTGAATCCTGCGTTGAAAAATCTCTTACTCAAATTGAAGAAACTGTTCTCCACAATCTTCCAGAAGAAAAACGCAGATGGTACTCAGTTAAGCTTTTTGAACGGGATTCTAAAGTTATGGAACAGCTTAAGGACGCAGAAGGAATTACTGTTTCTGAAGAGGTCCGTCTGCACATTGAGGAGAACATAAAAAAATGTGAAACTGAAATGGCCGATGATGCAGAATCAATCATCACCGCAGAACGATACAAATACATTGAATCCATAATCAACACCTGTGTAACTAAAAAATCTACAGAAACAAAACAAAATACTTCAGATAAGATTGACAGTATTGTAACAAACCGCTGGCTTGCCCTGCCGATTTTTGCTGTTGTAATGTGGGCGGTTTACTACATTGCAATGGTTACTGTTGGAGCTGCTGCTACAGACTGGGCAAATGACGGACTTTTTGGAGAAGGTTACCACCTGTTTGGAATCGGTAACTCTGCTTACGAAGAAGCCTGTGAAGAATTTGGGGACAGTGCCGCAATTCTTGAAGCCTTTGAAAACGGTGAAGCAACTTATGTTGTTCAGGATGAAGAAACACTTGAAGTTTCTGAACCGGTTGAATTTACGGAAGAAGATGTTGCGTCTGCAAAGGAAATGGTTTCAAAGTACGGAGAAGAAGGCCCTGCTCCAGAAGATTTTGGTATCTGGGTG
>JAZLKD010000055.1:0-104050 GCA_045597415.1 Treponema sp.
AGGTCAACACCACAAATCCAATTTTTTGCAAATTTTATCACTTTTTTTTAATTTTTTTTGTAAAAAAAATTAAAAACTTGAATTAGGAAGCAGGAATGCGCAATGTGCAATTCACAATTCACAATGCTCAATGTACAATCACCAATTATGGTGGTTTCGACGGGGCTCAACCACCGCTGAGATTTTTGTACTGTGCCTTGACGCGTTAGGGATCGTTGCGGGAGCAACACCCCGCGGGTCAAGGCCTTGAGCGAAGCGTGCCTTGTCGCGTTAGGGATCACTGCGGTAGCAGTACCCCGCGGGTCAAGGTTTTAAGCGAAGCATGCCTTGACGCGTTAGGGATCGTTGCGGAAAGACCGCAGCCTTTGGGCGAGGACTTGCAGCAAGAGCCCGGGCCGGAGGCAACGCCCTTTTTATAAAAAAAATGGTGACCAAAACAGACCCGGCCACCATAATAAAATTATTTTTAATTTAGAGTTTTTTCAGCGCAAGCAGAGTCAAATCGTCTGCCTGTGGATCTTCATTAATGTTCAGATAATAAATGTAGTTGGACTCTTCCAGATCTGCCTTTTGTGAACAATAATGTTCGTAACGGTTAAAGGTTTTTGCAAGGAAGGCATCAATTTTTCGGTCTACCCTTACGGCATCGCCCTGAATGATAATATCCCCTGACTCTGAGCGGATTACTGAACCACTTGCAAGAGGCTTTTTATACAGGCGGAAAACTTTTTCTACAGCGGCAAGGGCTGTAATACAGTCTTCTATTGAACCGTCAAGCTTTGAAAAATCAAAAATGAACTGCTCCTGAGGATCTGCCCAATGGAACTTTTTAAGTGTGTATGGACGGCGGTTAAAAATTGCCTCAACAATTTCTTTTACACGCTCAGGTTCCATCTGCTCAGACTGCTGGCCGACTTTATGATTTTCGTGTACATCTCCTTCTTTAAGTCCTGGTTCTGCACATGCTGCAATTTCGTATTTTGAATCCCTGAAGAAACGTGTTGCTTCTTCAATACCGTCAGTGTAAAGAAACAGAACGTCATCTTTTTTGAGGGTAACTTTTTCTACTTTAAAACCACCTTTCATTTCTACCATAAATGATGGGAGAGGACCTGCTGCCGGTGCTTCATGAAGTGTAATTTTTTTCTGAGCCTTAAGGTCTGAATCGTAAATGTGAATGATATTATCTCCTGCATTGCACATGTAAACATCACCGCTTTTTGTATCAAAAAGACAAACCATAAGTGTGGCAAATTTACCTTTTACGCCAAGGGATTCAATAAAATCGTTGATTGATGTAACAAGGCTGTCCAGTTTGATTCCGTGAGTTTTGTATGTCCAGGTTTCAAAATATTTTCGGAACTGTGTTGCAACGGCTGTCATGATAAGGGCCGCAGGAACTCCGTGACCGGAAACGTCACATTTTATGATTGCATACCATCTGTCATCAAGCTTTTTATAGTCAAAATAGTCTCCGGAAACAGCATCTGCACCTTCATAATATCCGTAGAACTGACATGTTTTATCATTAAGGGCAGCCGTTGTTTCTTTTCGGCCTTCTTTATTTGGATTCAATGGAATGAATGTCTGCTGAACAGCTTTACCGTCAAGTTCCATTTTTTCTTTTTCCATGGCAACTTTCTGGTCTTTGGCAGCTTTTACAAGGCCGCGGGTCATTTCGTTAATTGAATCTCCAAGGGTACGGATTTCATCTTTTGATTTGATTTCAATTTCGTATCCGTCAAGTTCCTCTTTGTCGTTAGTTTCACCAATCTTTTTTACATGATTTTCAAGCATTCGGATAGGTTTAACAATAATGGAAGCAATGATTGTAGATCCGAACAAGCCGATGAAAATAGCTATAAATGCAATGATACCTGCGATGTAAAGAATTGTGTTACGGGCTGCATCAACTTCCTTAATGAGGGAATCTGTTGAAACTTTTACAAGAACGGCTGCATGAACGTATTTATCATCTGCCTGCTGTGAATAAAGAACAGGTTTGTAAAAAAGATATTCCGTATTGGTGCGGTCAAGATGTTCTGTATCAAATGCAGGTTCTGAACCAGCTCCATTTCTTGCAAGTTCATTGAGTTTTGCTGTGGAAGCTGAAGTATATTCAGAAACCGTATCATTGATCTGCTGGATTCTGTCCCTGGATTTTGAATCACTTCTTCCCATGAGGGATACAGCTTCGGATGTAAGGGAATTAATTGTTCCCGTTAACTCACCTACCTGTAAAAGCGCTTCTTTATCTATTGATTCGAATCTTGGTGTGATTGTTGCAACAGAACCGTCATTGATGCGTGATTCTCCCGACCTTAAGGCATCCATATCGATTTTTTTCAGAATATCTTTATCATTTGTAGCCCAGACATAATCAATATTTGTATTTTTGCCGTCTCGTGGAGAACCAATGATTGTCGCATATAAAGCTCCTTCAAAATTATCTGTCTGACTTGGAAGTGCTCCGATCTCAAGGTCATTTTTTGAAGGAAGATATGCCCGGACTGATGAACCGATGGAATCCATAAGTACGTTTACCCTGTTCTGCAAACCTTGTGCCAGAGTACGTTCCTGGGTAGATGTCATTATGAGCCCCAGCGGAATTGAAACAATGAGGACGACCATAAGAACAAGCATGGTTGTGAACAGACCAAGTTTTAATTTTAGTCCCATTCCTTTTTTGTTAAGAGAAGCAATTTTTTTCTTTTCCATTGGTAAAACATCTCCTGTCAGAAGTGCACGAACTTCTTTTTTTACGGCTACAACATCACGGGCTGTGAGCACAAGTCCCCTTGTAGAACCGGCAAATCCAAGCAACGCAAGGAAAGCAAGTGTCCACAGGAAGATTTCGCCCGATGTGATGTGATATTCAAATCTATCAGTAACTGGAAACCAGTCCAGCATATATTCATACTCAGTTTCAATTTTTACGGTACCAAAATCCTCGATTGTGATTATTGGTTTTGTAAAATAAATTCCCCGGTCTGTATGAAGAAGACCGATTCTATACTGCCCTTCTGTAAAATCTTCAATGGTGATGCCTGTAATAAGTTCATCTGAAGTTACACGGAAATCCTTATTCTTTTTGAGTACAAGGTCGTATGGAGCTTTTCCGTCTTTATCAAGATAAACTTCATTTACAGTTCCATCGTAAGTGAACCCCTGTCCGGCAACTGACAGCAATACCTTGCCGAAATCGTCAACTTTTTTATTTACACCGTTTACTACTGTTGAAGGTATGAATTTATTAAGCATTACGACAACTGTCGCACTTTCGCCGATATTTCCGACTGTATCGACGGCCCTTACAGAGAATGTGTAAATTCCATTGACACGATTGTTATATGAACAGGAAGTTACGTTTCCTTCGTTTCGTGCAGCAGGTTTTCGGGGATTGTCAATTCTTGACTTATTTTTCTGGAGAAGCTGCTGAATTTTTTCCTTTGCCGCTTCTTCTGAAAGTTTTATAGGATGCCGTTTAGTATCATTCAGGGTAGAATCAACAGGAGTTACAGAAACAAGATTCCAGCTGTAACCTGCTACATCATCATCCTGAGGATCAGCCGTCCAGTTCATTGTAAAAGTATTTGAAGGCATAAAACCAAGATTATCTTTATCAAAATCAGTAATTACAGGCGGCAAAGGAGGTGTTGTATCCCTTACATAAGTAACGGCTGATGATTCTGACCAGTTTCCTGCAAAGTCCCTGACTCTGACCTTTAAATACCAGGTACCGTCTTCAACTGCTTTTCCAGTAATATTTGTGTTATCTGCAAGATTCATCATCAACTCAGGTGGTTCCTGAGTGTTATCCTGAGTAAAGATATATGAAAATCCTGCAATTCCGCTTGAATCTTCCGGAAGCTTTACACTTGCCTTAATGTTTTCTGAAGTTCCTTTTTTACCGTTTGTAAATGTTCTGGCAATGATCTGAGGTTTATGAACAGTATGGTCTCTTTGAAGTGTATAAATCTTAGGTTTTGTAAAATTCTTTTTATTTTTTCCTTCTGTATATTGCTGCCATACAAAAGAAAGATCGTTTTCACTTACAACAGGATAGGCAAATGTGGAATCCCGGCTCATGGTTACAAGAGTTGAATGATCCCACATGTATCCGTCTTTTTGAGCCATATAGACACTGTCGATACCACGGCGGTTATCAAACCACAAAGCAGTTACTTTTCCGTCGTATTTAAATAAATATGGACGGTGAGCATCTCCGGAAGTAGTAATCTGATCCGGTGTTGAAGTAAATATTCCTGAACTGTTGACAGGAGAAACCCAGATGGAAGCGGATTCTGAACCATAACCTGTTCTCTCCCAGGAAAGATAGATTGTATCGTCAATTTTTGCCAGAACCGGCCGCTGGTTGTCGTACTGTTTATAACTGAATCTGGAATTTGAAGTAACTGACATTGGTCCTGTTACAAGAACAGGAGAAATCCATGTTTTAAAATCATCAGGAGAACCGGAAGCATAAAGCTGGTTTGAATACCTTGTCCTGCCATCATCTGTTTCATATTCATAAGTTGCCTGAAAAACTACAAGGTCTCCCTGATCTGTAGGACATAAATATGGAAGAAATGGATTTGAGAATGTTCTGGAAGGTTCCCAGCTGGAAAAATTAGACCACTTCAGACCGTCATCACTTGAAGCAAACAAAAGACTGAAGGCAAAGTTTTCATAGGATTCATTGTTGTTGCCGGAAAAGACTTCTTTTGAGCCTAATGAAGCAAAAAGTGCAAATCCACCCTTTGATGAAGGGAAAATTCTTAAACCGACTACCGTATTATCAATTTTTCCGAGTTCTGTTTTTGTAAAGGATTCACCCATATTGCCGGAAACAAAAACTGCAGTAGTTTTATCATCAACAAGAGCTGAAACTGCAATTACCCCGCTTTTTGATACGGCAACTGAGTAAATGTCTGGAATTTCACCGGAAAAAGCAAATGGTTTGTCAGTAATTTTTACAGGGGTTGTATATTCAAAGGAATCAGGAGACTTTTTCTGCATATAAATCCAGATATTGCCTGATTCTCCGCCTGTTTTTTCTACTGATTCATAAAAAAGATAATTAAGATTTCCGTCTGTCACCACAACAGGAAACCTGGAATCTTTATCTGTAACAGGTTTTGGTTTATCCCAGTAAAAGGAAGAAGCTGTATTCTGAGCCAGTACTGTAAATGTAATGGTAAAAGCAGCAATTATGAGAAGAACCGGAATTACAACAATCTTTTTTATATTCATTCTTTACATACCCAGCAAACCACGAATACGGTTTCTGAGATCCTGCAGCTGTTTGTTGCGGGAATTATTTCCTTTTGCCATCAGCTGCTCTGTCATTGAAAGGGCATTAATAAGGTTACCGTTGTTCATAACCTGAATAATCTGGCGGTATGTTGCAGCATCCTGTGCACTGAGAACAGAAGTTGCCTTACCGCCACTTTCACTGGCAATTTTATCTTTTAATGCCGTAGCATTGTTATTTCGCGGATTAAGCCTGATTGCTTCATCAAGTTTTGCAACAGCTTCATCCATACGGCTTTTATTGCCTCTAGATGAATTATATATTCTTAAAGCTTCATTATAAAGAGTCTTTGAACGGGTAAGGGATGTATCTGTAACAGGACGTGTTTTTATGCCCAGGTCATATTCCAGATTTTCAATCGTTTTTGCAATTCCCGGATAGTTTGGATTGATGCGGTACAAGTCTTCAAGGTCAGCATAAGCCTGCTGCTGTCTGGACTCAACTTTTGCATCTTTCATTGCCTGAGAAACTTTCTGTGCAAAATCTTTTTCGAACTTCTTTGAGTCAATAAGGCGGTCAATTTTTAATGTTAAAAGGGAAGCATCTTGATTTAACGGATAAACAATCTGCAGAATGCGGAGTTTTTCTTTTGCCTGATTAAGTACAGCTTCAGCCTCCTGTGTTTTCCCCTGCTTTTTAAGTCTGTTTCCTTCATCGTAATACTGATTTGCAATGTTGAGGATCTGAGACATTTCAGGATACAAAGGAGCCGTTACAGGAATTGTTCGGCCAGTTTTCATTGTAAGGGCCCTGTTAACCATAGCAAGAAGATCTTCAGTTTCCCGGTCTAAATCATCACCGTTTGTAATTGCCCACATATCTTTGGCCTGAGTAAGGTTTCGTTCTGCTTCGTCAAAATTTCCTGAATAATAGGCTTCTCTTGCAGTCGTTTTAAGCTGACGGGTTCTTGCAACGATTACTTTCTGCTGATTTTCATTAATGTCGCTGTCCAGTTTAGCAAGTTTATTATCTGATGAGACTTTAATTTCCGGATCATCTTCAAACATGAGGGAATCACTGTATTTTTTGCGCGCATTGTTCATATTTTCACGGGCAGAATTGAAAAGATCATTATTCTGCTTAGAAATAGCCTGATTCAAATCCCTTACAGCTTTGTTATAGAAGTTTTCTGCTTCACGGGCTGCAACCCTGGCTTTGTTTACACGATCCTGACACTGTGCAATAAGGGTATTAGAGTCTGCCATAATGTTATTCAGATTGAGAATTACGTTCTGAATGTTTACGTAACTTCTGTCAAAAAGGGAATCTTTTTCATTATAGGCTAATCCCTTATCAAGAGTTGCAATAAAGTCGTTTAAAACAGCTTTTGAGGAATCAATTTCATTATTAAAATTGTTCAGTTCCCTGATAACAACAGACGGTCTGTGGCTTTCAATTGAATTTTCCGAATCTACGCCAGAAGTTGTTTTTGCCTGAGCATAGCGCAGTGTGTAGTCAGCAAACAGTTTGTCAGCTTCATCTGAAAAAGTTTTTGCCATATCCGTCCAGATTTCACTCTGACGTTTTTTTGATTCTTCAGAAATTAAATCTAGTTTTCTGATATAAACGGAAAGAGCTGAATCCCACATAACAAGTTTATCTTCAAGCTGAACTCCTGCAGTTTTCCTGCTCTTTCGTTCCATCTCTGGAGATGTAATCTGCGCATCTTCTTCTTTGATATGATTAACAATAAAATCCTGTTTAGCCTGATTTTCACAGTTAAGCTGCATTTTGTTATAAAAATCAAGGGAAGCAAAATAGGAATCTTTAAACTGCTGGAAATTTCCCCTTTGAACTGAATGATCTTTTGCATTTTCCCGTGACACCTGCAAAAGATTTCCTGCCATTTTGCGGTATTCTCCTGCAAACGCAGCTATAAAAGTCATAGACGAATCAAATTTTGTATATTCTCCACCTTCGTGACCGGTTAAAAGCTTATGAAGAGATTGAACCCTTTTTCCTGTTTCTGAAAGAGAAATAGCTTTATCCCTGCCTGCAACTGCATAAGAATCACTGAAATATGTAAAAGGATTATCTTCAGGAAATGACGCTGCAACAGTATCAAAAGCTCCCTTAATCTGAGCAACAACCTCAGCCTTCATAGATTCAACCCTTGTATTCCAGAAAGCATCAAGCACACCGATTATACCTGTATCAGCTCCATTGATTCCCTGTCCATCGCCAACACCAAGAATCGCCCATTTACCAAAAGTAATATAAGTTGTATCTGGTACTGTAGGTTCAAGACCCTGGCTGCGCTGAATGTCAACCTGATGCTGAATTGCCTGCTTATCAAGCTGACCAAGGATTTCTCCCTCCCTGTAAAGATTATTACGCATCTGCGCGAAAGCCGCAAAAGTTCTTTCAACTGTTTCAAAATCAGTTTTTGCCTGCTGAACATTTCCGCTTTTCAGGCTTGCTGTAAATGTATTGTATGCCTGCTCACAGCGCTCAATGAGAGGTTCAGTTTTATAGCTGTTAATGCGGTTTACACAGGAAACAACTTCCGCCTGCAGTTTCTGACTGTAAGTAACAGGAATTTCCTCACCTTCATAGTAAATAATATCTGAATCTGCAGTTTTAAGTGCCGGAGGAAGACATTCTTTTACAACAGTACCGGCTTTTCCATAATTTCCATAATCTTCACTTCCCTTTCCCACCAGTTCTGAACATTCCCTCATGATTCTGTTGGATCGGTTGATATAATATTGAAGGGCTACAGATCGGCGTGCATCGTTGGTCAATGCAACAGCTTCAGCACCACGATTCTGTTCCGATTTTTCCATCCCGAGAATGATGTCCATTTTTTCATCATCACTGGAATTTTCACTGGCCATTTTTTCTACAAGCTTTGAAGCATTTTCGTTGTAAATATTCCTGTATCTGATGATTTTTCTTACACGTGACTGAGCATCATCAAAATCTTCAGGATAGGCTTTTATATATTCCGCAAGTTCCTTTAATGCTGTTGTATAATCTTTCTGATCAATAATGTCATCAATTTTTGACAGGGACAACACTTTATGTTCCTGTGGCAGAATCACCTGCAAAGAGAAAAATAAAAATGACAGCAGCAAAATCAATCGCCGGATTTAAGATACCTCTGGTACAATTATAACAAAAAGGACAATAGAAGTCCTTTTCTAATTTCGGCAAATTCCCTTATGTATTAAAGACAAAATTCCGAAAATATCTATAATAAGCACAATGAAAAGAATTGTTGTAGCAACTTTGTCATTTATATTTTTCTCGTCCCTGGCAAGCGGCCTTGATTACACAAAAATCAACACCACTCTCTCCGACATTTTTAAAGGAACTTCTGATGACAACGAGGGTATTACAACTTTCAGATCCCTGAACATTCCAACCGGTGGCCGGGCAGAAGCAATGGGAAGTGCATATACGGGACTTTGTGACGACATCAGTTTTTTTGATTACAACCCTGCTGCAAGCTGCGTAATGGCAAACACCGAACTGGCAGCTTTTCACAATGCCTGGATTGCAGACTCAGCAGTTGAAACTATGGCAGGAACAATCAGATTCAACCACACAGGTCTTGGACTTCAGCTTAAATGTTTTTACGTTCCTTTCACTGAATATAATCTTTATGGAGACAGGGTTAACGGTTCATATTATTCAGAAACTTCAGCAACAATAAACCTGAGTCACAATTTTTTTGCAGGATACAATTTTAAAGGCCTTGCCCTGGGAATAAACGGACGTACTTCTTACCGTTCTGTACCGAATTATACTGATAATCAGACCGATGAAATTATTTCAGGATCCGGATTGAGTCAGAACGGAATTGCCATTATGGGCGATGTGGGAATGCTTTTAAGATTCAACACTTTTAAATTTTATGCAGACAGGGAACCAAACCTTAAAATCGGACTTACAATGAGCAACATTGGTACCGCCCTCACTGGTTTTGGGGACAAGATGGAAATTGATGATCCTCTTCCAACAAAAATAAGCATTGGTGCATCATATAAGCCGTTTTCTTTTCTTTTGTTCACAATGGACTTTAAACAGCCTTTGAATCTGTATGATCCGTCAAACCTGCCCCTTTTCAGCTGGGCAAGCGGAGTTGAAATTTCTGTAACAAGATTTTATTCATTTGAAGGTGGACTTCTTGTACAGGGGGGGAATCCGCGACTGAGTTTTGGAAGTCAGGTAGATATCCGTGGAGCAAAACTCAATATTAATTACACATTCGATTTAACTTCATCTTCAAACCCTATAAACCATATCAGTCTTTCGGCAAAATTGAATCTGGGTGACAGAGGCCGCGCCATGAAACAGAAAGAAATTGATGATCATTATCAGAAAGGCCTTGCACTTTATGCCATGGGAAGCAGGGAAGATCTTGAAAAAGCCATTGAAGAATGGGACAAGGCATTAAGTCTTGACAAAAGATTTGATCCAGCCATTGAAGGGAAAACTGCCGCTCTTGAACTTATAAAATACCACGATCAGATAAAAGCATTCGGTACACTTGAAAAATAAATTTATATCCGTAAAACTGATTTTTATGAACCAATGATATCTTAAAAAACAAGGCTATGGCCGAAATAAAATTTCAGCCGTATAACGAATTCCTTTACTACCCTGTCAGACTTTCGGGCTGAAGATTCTATAATTCATCCACGGGAATAAATTATGTTCTTTTTCAAGATTTGTGAGCCATTCTGTTGAAACTGTATTTGTACCAAGAGAATCAAACACAGCTGTAAAATTAAGTACACAATTCTTGAATACATTCTGTACATATTCTGAATTAATACCATCGTGAAGCATCTGAGCCCAGCAGCAATCCTGTGCAATCATCAGTTCTCTGGAACCAAGATTCAAAAGACGCACCTTTAAGCCTGTTTCATCTGTAAATCTTCCGGCAAGATCCACAATTCTTTCGCACATTTTTCGCAAATAGCGGATCATATAACTGTTGGAATTATCAAGAAGATCTTCACCATATCCTGAACCGTTTTGCGAACAAGGGTATGGATTGATTCTTGGCAGTGAAAACTGTTTATCAAGCATGGAATTGCATGTTCCAAGTTCAAAGTTTTTTGGAAGGCGGATTACATTTTCAAGCCAGGCAATACCTTCTTCCCAGTTCTGACCAAGATCTTCTGCATCAATTTCCCAGATACTGCAAACATCTTTTTTTAATGCAGCAGCTGCCTTTTCAAGTTTTTCACCACTATTTTTGATGAAATATTCAGCATCAACCATAGTCTGTGTCATTGCATATGATTCATCATAAATAAGCTGCCCGTCATTTGCCCAGTATCTGTAACCTGTTGAAATTCGTGTTCCGTCTTCACCAAGAAAATCCTGCAAATCTTCACTGCTTAATTCAAAACCTATATCTTTTTCCACATTTTTATATGCAAGATGGTCAGCAAAACACTTCTTTTTTTCACAGAAACGGTCTTTTCCAAACAAAACAAGAGAATAGTGAGTACGCACTGGAGAAAAAACTCCGTCTTCATTGGCATTATCAGCAAAAAGAATTGCGGCAGGATCTGTAATAGTATAATTGATACCGTAAGAACGAAGAATTCTATCCAGTCCTTTTGCATACGCCAGTTGAGGAACATAAAATCCCTGAGGAGCATCCCCAAAATAATATTTATGTGAATAAATTCCTGTTTCAATCTGTCCGTTGAGGATTTCTTTCATATCACAGTAATGAGGAATATAAAGGGCAGTTCCAGTGGTTGCAAGAAGTTCAAGATTACCTTTCTGCGCGAACTTTTTAAATTCCTTTAACAGATTACGGTTATATTTTTCTTCAAAGTCGGTTTTTTCCTGCTTTGCCTGTTCATAACATCTTTTTGCATTGGCAAGAAGTTTTTCATCATTCTTACAGCGTACAAGTTCTTTTTCCCCAAGGGCAATTCTTTTATCAACCCACAAAAGATACTGCTCCTGAAGGAATTCATCGCTTAACATCGAACACAAAACAGGTGAAAGAACGAATGCAATTTTAAAATCCACATTATCCTTTTCAAGACGATTAAACATATTCACAAGAGGAAGGTAAGTTCTGGAAATTGCATTGAAAAAAAGTTCATTTTCAGCTGTATATTTTTCTGCTTCCGAAAAATGGCGGATGTAAGGCTGATGGCAGTTGATGGTCAATACTAAATTTTTAGCAGGCATTGTATATTTTTAACTCCGATTTATTTTTAATTGAATGATTGTCTGTGATCCTGATAGTGTTTAAGAAGAAGTGTTTTCATGCCAGAAAGTTTTACTGCTTCTGAAAGTTCAAAATCCTTTCCAGGTATAAATTCATTCATAATAGGATTTCCATGGGAAATTTCAACTCTATCTGAAACACAAAGATTGTCTTCTGTTTTATCATTGAATTTTGCAAAAAGGTCAAACCTTACAAAATTTCTTTCCTGATTAATAAAAACAAACTGCTGTCTGTCTTCCATTTTTATAGAAAGCTCAAACTGTTCAACAGGAACATTTGTTTCTTCATCATCAAAGAATGAAACTCTCAGATTGATGGAACTGAATTTTTTTGAAAGTGTCAGCTTTTTAATGTCAGCTTCACTGATATCCCAGTAAACATAAGCAAAAGCCGGATTTCTCAGCAAAGCGGAAATATAAGTTTCGTTATAAGATTCAGGAAGTTCAAGTTCAGATTCTTTTGAAATAATTTTTACTTCATCATCTTCGATCATCTCTTCTTCAATATCTTCTTCCATCTCCTGTGCATATTCAAGAAGTTCCCCGATAATGAATCGTCTGTTTAAGTTGTCAGGAATATCAATTCCATAATCTTCAGCAAGAGAAATCAAATCCTGTGATGACAGAGTTTCAAGATAAGCAAGGGACAGCAATTTTTCCATAGTAGCAATATAATCCTTTTTTTGGCTTTTTAAGTCAATTATTTAATGATAATTACTTGTAAATAATCGGCAAAAAAAATGGCGTACTTCAACATTTAATCTGAAGTACGCCATTGTTTATTTAATTATTCAGCAAAATTTAACTTATGCCTCTGGTTCAAAATCATCTGGATATTCAACAGTTGTCCAAACGTTCTGTACATCGTCATCTTCTTCGAGACGATCGATAAGTTTCTGAACTTTTGCAGCTGTATCTTTATCAACTGCTGTGTAAGCCTGTGGGACCATTGAAACTTCAGCTGAAAGTGAAGTCCATCCTTTTGGTTCAAGAGCTTCAACAACTGCTGTAAAGTCATGTGGAGCTGTTGTTACAGTGATTACACCGTCTTCATTTGTAACATCTTCTGCACCTGCTTCAAGAGCTGCTTCCATTACTTCGTCTTCTGAAACAACTTCTGCATCGTATTCGATAACACCTTTACGGTCAAACATACGGCTTACAGAACCTGTTGTACCAAGGTTTCCGCCTGTTTTGTTGAAAATATTGCGTACGTTAGCAGCAGCACGGTTGTGGTTATCTGTAAGAACTTCTACAAGTACAGCAACTCCACCTGGAGCGTATCCTTCATAAACAAGTTCTTCGAATGTTCCGCCACCGAGTTCACCTGTACCCTTTTTGATGGCACGTTCAATGTTGTCTTTTGGCATTGAAGCAGCACGAGCTTTTACGATTGCTGCGCGAAGACGTGGGTTAGCGTTAGGATCTCCACCGCCCATAGAAGCAGCGATAGAAATTTCTTTGATCAATTTTGTAAAGAGCTGACCACGTTTAGCGTCTGCAGCACCTTTTGCATGTTTAATAGTCGACCATTTATTATGTCCTGACATCGGAACACTCCTTAAAAAAAATATTACAAAATAATTTTAACAAGTTTAACAAATTACTGTAATTTATTCAATATTTAGCGTTTTAATCCATTGGGAATAGAAATTTTTCCGCCAATATTTTTCTTGAGGGCATCTGTTGCTTTAGATGCAGCTTCTCCAGCCTGTTTTTTTGCAAGGTCCTTCAGGATAGTTTCCATACTGTTTCCAGAAGAAGACATTTCACCGGCCATCTTAGAGAATTCTCCGAATTTGCTTAAAGCTTCAGAAGCCTGAGAACCTGACATTTCCTTGATTTTAGAAGTAAGCTGAGCTTTAACATCTCCGCCAGCTCCCTTTACAGCACCACTTAATGCATCTTTAAGGATTGAATCGTAATTTCCGGAAAGTTTAAGATCAACCCCTTTTTCTGAATTAAAGCCGACACCATAGTTAACTTTAAGTACTTTTACGCTTTCGAGGGCTGATTTGTAAGCCTTGTCAAACAATTCGTTTCCAAAACCTTTTTCAACAGTCAGAACAGGTTTATCTCCGTCTTTTTCTACAGAAATGTTTCCGCTTCCGCTCATATCTGTTGCACTGTCGAATTTTCCTGTGAAAGTAACTGCAGTTTTTCCTGAAATTGCAGGAATACCATCAGAAGAAGCCTTGAATTTTCCATTAAATCCGCTTCCTTTATAAGATGCCGTAATGAGAGAATCTTTAGTATTGCTTCTTGCATCTACAACAATGTTTCCGCTGTGACTTACACCCCATTTTGTAAGGTTCAGATCAACTTTCATAGGACTGTTTGTAAGGTCCTGGTTACTTGAAATGTTTTCAGCTTTTCCATCGAAATTTGGCCCTGTTGCCACAACTTTTCTGATAAGAAATGAAGGTTTATTACTGCCAAACCAGAAAGATGTACCTGTAAGGCGGTTTGTAGAACCTTTTGCATCAGAACTTTTTTCAACTTTTACAACTTTTTCATCTTTTGCCTGAGCCTGGCTGTTTTTCTTCCACTGAACGGCATAATCTATACCCATTTTTGCATAAGGATAATATTCACCAAGCATGTCATAGCCTACAGTGTTCATCATATCGTTCATGATTGCAGGTGCATTTTTAGCAGTATCCTTTAAGTTTTCAGCAAGTTTCATGTCACTTGCGACAGCAGCATCAAGTTCTTTCTTTGCTGCTTCAACTGCTTTTTTATCCTTGTTGAATTCTTCTACTTCTTTTTTAAGATCATTAACTTTTTTTGTTAATGCAGGAACATCAGAAACTTTTGCAGTTTTAACTGAAGACTGAATTTCATTAATCTGAACCTTAATTTCAGCAGTTTTTGTCTTCCATTTGGTGTTCAATTCATTAACAGTATTCTTAAGGTTTTCAGCAGCTGCCTGAGTTTTCATCTGTCCCTCAAGATTTTTCCAGATTTCGTCAGGATTTGAACCGCCAAGAATTGTTTCAAGCTGAGTTTTTACATCACTGACAGCGCTGGCACTTCTGCTTTTTACAGATTTCATGAATTCACTTTCTTCTGCAGCTTCCTTCACTTCTTCGGCTTTTGCAGGGAGAAGACAGCTTGTTTTTCTTTCAGTTCCAAAATCCATACCTGTTACAGAAATTTCATTACAGATAAATTTTCCACGGAGAGCATCTGCAAGAGAAACATCAAGAACAATATCTTCTGCAACAAAAAGATTCTTCATTCCGTCTTCTGAATTTTTATCGCCAACAGAAAGTCCATGAACTTTAATACTGATACCAAGGAGTTCAACATTTACGGAAGAAACTTCAGTTTTTGCACCGAAAACAGATTCACAGCCGCTTTCAATAAGCCATTTTGTTACTGGATTTTTAAACATTGTAACTGTAATGCCGATGGCGGCAATAAAGATTGCAACTGCAAGAAATGGAATAAGCTTGAAACGGGAACCGTTTGCTTTAATATCCTTTCCGATTTTTTCAATTTTCTTGAACTTTTCCTTATCAAATTCTGCATCTTTCGGAATTGCAAACGATCCGTTTTTTTCATCTTCTGAAAAAACAGATTTAACAAGAACTTTATCTTCTTCAATGTAAATTTTTCCAAGGATCTTTTTTTCAAATTCCACTGGTGTATACACTTTTAAAAGAATTCCAGGCAGTTTTTTAGCAGGAATTTTTTTAGCAGGTTTTACATCTTTTTCTTTATTTTCAGTCTTTTTTGCCATTTTTAAACTCCTGCCAGTGAAATAATTTTAGAAATTAAAGGAAGGCTTGTAATAACTTTGAAGATTTTTGATTCGCGGATGAGCGGAGTAAGCATTTTTCTCCAAAGGGCAACAAGTCCGATTCCTGCAAAAAACACAGGAATGTACAGAACCATGCCGGTAACAAGAGCACCCATAACAACTGAATTGTTGAATTTTGTAAATGCAACAAATGGAATTTCTACAAGTTTGTAAAATATTCCCTGAAGACAATCAATCTGCAGTATAAGGCATCCAAGTTTGTCAAACATAGGATCAAAGGCCGTTGCAAAAGCAGAACCGATTAAAGTCATAATAAGGAACATAGGTTTATTGATTCTGATGAACAGGAGGAAAACGAAAATCAAGTACCAGAGAAGATTATTCTTTGGCAAGAATCCCAGCAATAAACCGAAAGAAAAAGCATGAGCAATTTCTGCCGGATTGACATTAGCGTTGAACGCTGTGAATAATTTTACGATTTTACTTAACATAAAGAATATTTTAACATTTAAATTAAACTTTTTCTAATTAAATTTTTAGTGTAAATTATTATTATGATGATTATTGCTGAAATCGGAACTTCTCACGGCGGAAGTTATTCAAAAGCCGTTGAATTAATGGACGGTGCAATTGAAGCCGGAGCTGATACAGTAAAATTCCAGTGGGTATATGCGGATGAGATTCTTCATCCTGAAACCGGATATGTAAATCTTCCCGGAGGAAAAATCCGTCTTTATGACCGTTTTAAGGAACTGGAAGTTGAAAAGGATTTTTTTAAGAAATGCCTGGATTATGCTCATTCAAAAAATGTAAAATTCATCTGCTCTCCTTTCGGCCTTAAATCTTTAAACGAACTTCTTGAAATAAATCCTGACGCAGTAAAAATCGCTTCACCTGAATTAAATCATTATCCTATGCTTAAGGCACTGGCTGAATACCGCAATAATCAAAAAAACAAAGGTCACAGTCCGGTTCCGGTTATTCTTTCTTCAGGAGTTTCAAAACTCGAAGACATTGAAAAAGCAATTAACATTCTTGGAACAGAAGATGCAACCCTTCTCCACTGCATTACTTTTTATCCGGCACCAGAAGAAGAATACAATCTCAGACTCCTCAAAACCCTTTCACAGAAATTCAACATCAAAACCGGAGTAAGTGACCACAGCCTTGATCCTGTTTTAGTTCCTTCACTTGCCGTAAGCCAGGGGGCTGTAATGATCGAAAAACACATTACCCTGTCAAAAGAAACTGACGGACTTGATGACCCTGTTGCCCTTACAACAGAACAGTTCGGCTTTATGTGTCATTGCATACATCAGAGTGAAGCTGTCATACGACACTATGGAAATATTGCCGGCGAAAAAGAAATCATAAGGCAACTGAGTGACACAGAAGGAAAAGAAAAGATTGAAAAAATTCTTGGAGACGGAATCAAAAAACTTGCTCCTGCTGAAGAACAGAATTACGGAAGAACAAACAGAAGCCTTCACATAATGCATGACATGAAAAAAGGAGAAATCCTCAAAGCCCGGGACATTGGAATTTTAAGGACAGAAAAAGTGCTTTCACCGGGAGCCAGTCCGCTTTTATACGAACAGATGATTGGAAAAATTCTCTCTCAGGATGTAAAATCCGGCGAAGGCTTAACGGAAACCATGGTTTATAATCCATAAGGTTATGATTTTTACAGACATAACCATTCTTAATTGAATTGTAACAAACCTGTTTTTTTATTAAAATTGTTTCATTATGTCAGAAATTATTCAGCCTCGCGTCCTTAAGGGATTCCGCGACATTATGCCAGCCGGAGAAATTTTAAGAGCCGGCCTCATGGAAAAAATTACAAAGGTATACCGTTCATTCGGTTTTGTTCCAATCGATACTCCTGTTCTTGAATATTCTGAAATTCTCCTTCGCAAATCCAACGGAGAAACAGAAAAACAGGTTTTCCGCTTTGAAGACAATGGCAAACGTGACGTTGCCATGCGTTTTGACCTTACAGTTCCTTTTGCCCGCTTTACTGCAGAACACGAAAGTGAACTTTATTTTCCTTTCAAACGCTATCACCTTTCAAAAGTATGGCGTGGAGAAAAACCTCAGGCTGGCCGCTACAGGGAATTTGTACAGTGTGACATTGATACAGTAGGTTCAGATTCTGCTGCCAGTGATTTTGAAATTTTAAGCATAATGAGAGCAGCCCTTGCAGAAATCGGCGTTTCAAATGTAACTATCCATGTAAATCACCGTGGAATTTTTAACCGTTTTCTTGCAAAAATCGGTGCGGCAGAAAAATCAGAAGATATCCTGCGCTCTGTAGATAAACTTGCAAAAGTCGGTGAAGAAGAAGTGAAAAAGGAACTTGTTGAATATACAGGTTCTGATGAAAAAGCTTCCATGATTTTGAAATATATTTCAGGCGGAGAAAATTTTGAATCAACTCTTTCCATGCTGGAAGAAATGGCTGGCGGACCTGATTCAGATACTCAGCGCATGAAAGATATTTACGGAATGATGAAAGCTGCAGGAATTGAATCCACATACAAACTTGATCCAAGCATTACACGTGGTCTTGATTATTACACAGGTGTTGTTTACGAAACATTCCTCAATGACCTTCCTTCCATCGGTTCAGTCTGCTCAGGTGGCCGCTATGACAACCTTGCAGGACTATACACCAAAACAAAATTGCCTGGAGTTGGAGCTTCAATTGGTCTTGACCGTCTTATCGCAGGTCTTGAACAGCTTGGACTTACAACTGCAAAATGTTCATATCTTGATGCTGAAATTTACTGTATGGATGCTTCCCTTGCCATCCACTATCAGGGAGTTGCAGCAAAACTCCGTTCAAAGGGAATCAATGTTGAAGTTTTCCCTGAGGCAAAAAAAATGGGCCAGCAATATGCAGTGACAGAAGCAAAATCTGTTCCATGGGGACTTCTTATCGGCACAAATGAAGTTGAAAAGAATGTTGTTTCCCTTAAAAACCTGAAAACCCGTGAACAGTTCAATGACCTGACAGTTGAACAGGCTGCAGAAAAAATTCTTGAATCTAAATAAAGCAAATAAATATCCGGTAAAAGCGCAGAAGCAGTTTCTGATTCTGCGCTTTTTTATTGCAATTTTTTTTCAAATTCGTTAACCTTAATTTATCTATGGTTAACCAGACACTTTCAAGCAAATCCCTTATCCTCTCTGCATTACGAAACTCCTCTTCCCCTCTTTCCGGAGAAGATCTTGCACTTGCAGCAGGGATATCACGCACCGCAGTCTGGAAAAACATCCGGTCACTGATACAGTCTGGCTACAACATCGAAACATTCAAAACCGGCTATCTTTTAAAAGAAGATGACAGAAACAACCTTAACCCCTGGGAGTTTGGCATCAGGGAAAACAATTTCCTCCACTTTGATTCCATTGATTCTACAATGAACGAAGCAAGAAAAATTGCAGAAGAAAATAAAGAAAATTCTCCAACAGTCATTACAGCAGATTGTCAGACTAAAGGTAAAGGCCGCGGAAATCATCAGTGGACAAGCAATAAAGGTTCCCTTGCCTTTACAATGATTAACAGGAACAAAATCAATCAGGCAGAAGAATACCGTATTACAGCTTCTTCCCTCTGTGCAGCTGCGACAGTTCTTGAACAGTTAAGCGGAAAAAAAATGTTCATACGCTGGCCAAATGACATCTGGAGTTCAGAAGGCAAAGTCTGCGGAATTCTCGATGAATTCAACTGCTCTGGTTCCCAGTGCCAGTGGATAAACCTTGGAATCGGAATCAATTTTTTCAGCCGTCCCCAGATCAATAATTCAGATTACGTATTTGAATCTACTTCGACAGTCACTAGAAGTCAGTTCCTCAATATTTTTATTGACGAATTTGAAAAACAAAAGAAAATTGCCCTTTCCCAGACAAATGAGCTGGAAAACAGTTTAAATTTTCTTTGCATGGACATAAATAAAACTGTCCGTTTGTCTAATGGAAAAAATGGTCGTTTTAATGGAATCGACGGTTTTGGATGGGCAAAAATTACAGATGAAACAACAGGTGAAACACGAACCTTTCCACCTGGAACTATAAGTTTTATAAAAACCATAAATTCATAAAAAAATGGAGGACAGAAAATGTCAGAATTAAACAATGAAATCAACGGCGAAGAAGAAACAGTTATCAATTCATCTTCATCAAACGGAAAATTGAGCAAAAAATCAATTATCACAGCTCTCTTTGCAGCATTAATCAGTGCAGGATGTTTTATCCAGATTCCCCTGGCCGGAGGAATTCCAATCGTAATACAGGATATGCTTGCCATGCTCTCAGGACTTCTTTTAGGACCTCTTCTCGGAGGATGTTCAGTTGCAATTTTCCTGATTCTCGGTGCAATCGGTCTCCCTGTATTCAGCGGAAAAGCCGGAATTCAGGTTCTTTATGCAAGTCCGTCCAGCGGCTTTATGTGGGGTTACCTTATAAGTTCAGTTTTTGCAGGTCTTCTTCTTTATTTTCTCCTTAACACTTCGAAAGAACACAGCTCTGCAAAAAAATGGATTGTAATTTCAGTTGCAGCAGTTTTACAGACAGTTCTTCTTTTTGTCTGTGGATTTATCGGATTCAAACTTGTTACAGGAGCTGATATAAACAAAACTCTTGCAGCAGTAATTCTTCCTTTTATTCCTGGAAACTCCATCAAACTTGTACTTATGATTCTTTTGACAGGTTCATTACGCAAAAAAATAGCAGATTACCTTGCATAGTTTTTACTAATATTTTAAGGAAAAAATATGGAAACAAACAAACCTGTTCTTGAAATCATTGCCATTGAAAAAACTTTTGCCGATAAAACCGCAGCCCTCAAAAAGGTTAGTTTTTCTGTAAACAGAGGAGAATTTGTATTGATTGCAGGTTCCAACGGTTCAGGAAAAAGTGTACTCATGTCATTGATTGCGGGTCTTGATTCGCCTTCAGGTGGGAAAATCATCCTCAGAGGAATTAAGGCAGGTCTTGTTTTTCAGGATGCAGATGCACAGATTCTTGGGGAAACACCACTGGAAGATGTTCTGTTTGGAATCCGCAATGCAGATTTTCCAAAAGATAAACAGATTGGAATTGCAAAAAATGCTCTTGAAAAAACAGGTTTGAGCCATAAAATCAACAGTCCTGCCAGAACAATGAGCGGCGGCGAAAAAAGAAGGCTTGCCGTTGCAGGAATCCTTGCCATAAACAGGGACCTGATTATTTTTGATGAACCTTTTGCAAACCTGGACTGGCCGGGAGTAAAATCTGTATGTTCTATCCTTAAAGAACTAAAGGAAGAAGGTAAAACTATTATTATCCTTACTCACGAAACTGAAAAAATTCTTGCATTGACTGATAAAGTTGTGGTTCTTGATAAAGGGGAAATTAAATTTGATGGAACTCCACAGGAAGCACTGCAACAGGATCTTGAAAAATGGTCAATAAAAAATCCCTGTCAGGGTGGAATTAAACTGGAGAATCTTTTATGGCTGTAAAACAGGAAAATACACTTTTTGCTTACAGAAGTACACCTTCCCTTCTCCACAAAGTTCCTTCTTTAATAAAATTGATCTATGTTTTTGCATTTTGTATTGCAGCTTTTTCAGGAGGAACGCCACAGAATTTAACAGAAGCTTATTCCTTTCCTCTTCTGCTCAGAACTGGAATCTGCACTTTTCTTTCATTATTAACCTGGATTCTTGCAGGATTTCATTTTTCGACAATAAAAAATACAAAATTTGTAATTTTTATTGCAATTCTCTTTGCCATTTTCCGCTGCTACAAATTTGAAAATGAAACTTTTATCTTTCCAGATTATGATGGATTATGCTTTGCCGGTATTTTTTCAATACGTTTTTTTATTACAACTTTAACTGCTCAATGTGTTTTTGAAACAACATCTTCCCTGGAAATTCAAATTACTTTTGAAACTATGGAAAAGATTATCGGGAAAATTATTCCTCCTTTCAAAAAACTGAAATTTGCCCTGACCTTAAGTCTTGCAATAAATTTCATTCCCCAGATTTTTTCAACATGGAACAAAATTTCACTGGCAGCAAAAGCACGTTCTCCTCAAAAAAATTCTCCTGTTAAATTCATAAGAAACTATTATCTTCAGTTTACAGCATTATTTTCATGTCTTTTAAAACAGGCAGAAGAAAAAAGAAGCGCTGCAATCAACAGGATGTAAAAAAAAGACTGCCCCATAAGTAACAATTACACCGGTATTTCCGTGAATTGAACTTTTGGGACAGCCCCTTCAATCTACATAACTTTTAAATTATGCGTTCTGTTTTTTAGCTTTCATCTGGTTTGCAAAAGTTTTAACACCTTCCACAACAAGAATTACAGCAAGAACTGCCATAGCAGCAGCAAAAAGAAGCTGGAACCAGTTACCCCAGTTTGAAGCAACAACATTTCCGGCTTTATCAAGAGTAAGACCTGCAACAATCTTAACCTGATTAATTACAGTCATAACAAGCTGAGTCAAAGTGGCAGCAAGCATAAAAATCATTGGAATAATGAACATTTTGTTGTTTTTTCCAACGTTTCCAAGCCATGCAGCAACAGCAAGAAGAGCAATACCAGCAAGAAGCTGATTTGCAGCTCCGAACAGGGCCCAGATTGCAGAAAGTTTAAGTCCGCCAAGAATACATCCGATAACAACCATCAATCCTGTACCAAACAATGGATTTGCAAGAAGTTTTCTTACAGGATTTTTAGCATCTTTCCATGTTTCTTCATCATCTTTAAGGAAAAGTTCAGAGAACATAAAGCGGCTCAGACGTGTAGCAGAGTCAAGAGATGTAAGTGCAAAAACTGAAACTGCAAGAGTAAGGAGAGCAACAATAGTCTTTGAACCACCAAACATGGCAGCAATACCGTTACCAAAAGCTGCAGCAGGGGAACCAAATTCACCTGCCACATATCTGTTATAAATAACACCAACAGCAATCAAAGAAATGATACCAAGTCCTGATTCAATGAGCATTGAACCATAACCGATAGCCTTGGCATTTTTTTCGCTATCAAGCTGTTTTGAAGATGTACCAGAAGCAATCAATGAGTGGAAACCTGAACAAGCTCCACAGGCAACTGTGATGAACAGTGTCGGGAACATTGTCGAAGCTTTTGAAGCATTGAAAGCTGGAATTGCAAATTCTACATTTCCTGCAAATGCTGAGTAAACGATACCGGCAAGAGCAATAGCCATCATAGCGTAAAGAAGGAATGAAGAAAGGTAATCACGTGGCTGGAGCATAATCCATACAGGAATAAGAGAAGCAACAGCAATGTAAAGACCCACAATGATAATCCATGCGTTTCTGTCGAGAACAAGACCTTTATTAAGACCAAACCAGATCATTGCAACGATACAGAGAACACCAGCAATTGTAGCCGGAAGAGTTTTTACACTGAATCTGTTTGTAGCAATACCATAAATAACGGCAAGAACAATAAAGAGGATGGAAATCATAGCAGTTGTCTGGTTGCTTGAAGATTTTCCCCATCCAGATACAATGCCAGAGCCAAGAGAAGGTTCTTCTGCAACTGTCAATGCAATTTCTGAATCTTTTGCTGTTATCTTTGCAACTGCAGCTTTAACCTGTTCAACTGTATCACCACTGAATGTAATGGTAATAACACCGTCAGCTTCTTTAATTGTCTCCATTCCGTAAATTTTCTGAAGATATTCTACGGCTTTTAAAGAAACAGTTTCCATTTCTTCAACTTCTTTTGTAGTTCCGTCTTCATTAGTTACAGTTTTCATTACTGGAACAGACTTGGCAACAACTTCAGTTGAACCGTCTTCTTTTGTAACAGTTTCTTCAACATCCTGCATTTTAACAACCTGTTTTGTTGTTTCTTCAGCCGGACGAGCTGCCATTACCTGTTCAACAGCAGTTTTTTCAACAGTTGCTTTTGTACTGTATGGTGTATAGAAAGTTCCAGCAACAACGTTTACAAATGAAGCAATTACAAGAATCAAAACAAGAAGTGCAAAAATGATGAAAAGGCGTTTTGCGAATTTTCCCATTGATGCCTTAATGATTTCTCCAACTGATTTACCTCCATTTCGGATAGAAGCAAAAAGCGAACCAAAATCCTGTAAACCACCAAAGAAAATACCACCAATTACACACCACAAAAATACTGGTACCCATCCGAAAACAGCGGCCAGAATTGGACCGTTAATAGGACCGGCACCGGCAATTGATGAAAAGTGATGTCCCATCAATACAGCTGGTGGAGCTGCCACATAATCTACCCCGTCTTCTTTTTCAAGGGCAGGTGTCTTTTTTGTAGGGTCAATGCCCCACTGTTTTGCAAGCCATCCACCGTAACAAACGTATCCGATGAAAAGCAAAACAATTGCAGCAATAATTATTAATAATGCTGTCATTTTTCTCCTCCTACAGAGACTTTTGAAATTATTTTTGTGAAGATTTTTTTCAGATCGCTTCCAAGTCTATTGGCATAGAGTTCACCGGAAGAAATCTCCATAGAAACCAGTTTAAAATGACTGTAACCTTTAAGGCTCAGACAATAAGATTTATAATTTTTTATTTTTGTAATGGATTTTTTTGCCTGGTCACTGATTTTATCAGCTACTACAACAAGAACAACGTCGGAATTTTTATGAGTGAAAGAAGGTCTTACACGACTCATTCCTTCTTCCCAGCTTTTACTGCAATATACTTCTAATTTTTCCTGTGTAAGTTCATCAGTTTTTACAAAAAAGACAAATTCACTGGTATTAACTTCACTGATGCGGGCTGATTTTACAAGAAGATACTGTTCAGAATGGGAATGAAATTCAGCTTCAGCATCAAAAGGCTCAGCAACACCTTCTTTTTTTATGTCATAATACTGCCGAAAACTCTTTATAAATTCTTCAAAAATACTGTCACGGGTCAGACTACTGTCTTCACTCATCTGAAATCTCCTGCTGGAGGGCATTCAAAGCCTTAAGTTTGTTGGAATATACCTTAAGAGAAGTTTCGGTTACCCAGCCTTCATCAAAATTATACCACTTTTCATATAAACCATCAGTATTAACTGTCTGCTGTCCCTTTATCTGCACAAGTGCACCTTTTCTGAAATGATTTATAGTCTCGGAATTATAATCGGGCTGTTTCCGGCAGGCAGCATAAGGAGCTGCAATTACTGCCCATTGAATTTCAACATCGATGGCAAGAGGATCTGAATCATCAAACTTTATTGTCTTACCTTTGGAAGAGCAGCTTAAAAGAGAAAACAAGACGCAAAAGAGAGCTGTAAACCAGACTTTTTTCATTTTTTAATCCGCAATTTTATCTGCAAGATATTTTGCTACCTGAGAATAAAGAAGCATATCCGAATCAACAAAATTCAATGTAGGAATTTCTGCAAGTTCTGCCCATCTGTAATCTGTATGTTCAGTGAGAACGTATTTTTCTGTCATTCCGTCATGAGGAACAAAAATTTCGTAAGCTTTTAAATCACGCACTTCCCCATTATGTTTAAACTGGGCTTCGCCTACAAAATTTCCTACACGCACAGTTACTCCGAATTCTTCTTCAAACTCACGGATAATAGCTGTTTCAAGATCTTCGCCGTCTTCAACTTTTCCCCCAGGGAATTCCCATCGTGACCCCATCTGTCCTGTTGGATTTCTGTGAGCAATAAGGATTTTTCTTTCATTAAAACAAATACATGCAATTGAAGTTTTAGCCATAATCAATTCCTTTAATTTACAAAAACATAACTCTTGGAAAAACAAAATGAACAATTCCTGCAAAAATACAGAAATAACCGATCAGGTTTCTATTTTCCACAAAAAGAGTATGCAGCAATCCTGGTACTTCACCATCTTCGTTTCTGGCAAAGTGATATTCAATAAAAAGTGCAAAACATCCCATAATGCCGGCCAGCACTGAAAAAAGGTCTGCGAATGGGGAAACTTCATCAAGAACATGTACAGTTGCAACAAGTTTCATCAAACCTGTAAGTCCTGTCAAAACACAAAGAACAAGCCTGAAACCATAAGTGTCATAAAAAGGAATATTTTTATGACTGCTGCCTGCAGAATCTGTATCATCCAGGGAACCAGAATTATTTTCTGCAAAATCAAGATTTTCATCTGCCATTCCGGCCTGTTCAATAAGATTCCGGCCGTAAACAAGAACAAGGCCAGTCATAACATTCATAACTATTGATAGAAGATAAAACTGCAGCAATTTATGCTCCCACCACCTCTAACGAATCTCTACTGAAGATTCCAGGTCGACATTTTTATTTAAAAAGTGCAAATCAACATGTACTTTTTTTATGATACCATAACTGGAGCATTCTGTCTTCAACCAGTTTTTATTCCCGTCGTAATTTAATGAAATTTTTTCGTTTTTTATGATTTCACCCTTTTCTTCCAGATAATTAATTTCCCCTTCGATTAAAATTCCCTGGGAATGATCATATTTTGGGAGATTTTCATCAAATTTTATGAGAACGCGGGCATAATCGTCAATTTCAGACACAATCAGTTCAACAGGAATTCCCTGCACAGTTTTTTTACCAGGTTTATTCCCAAACCAGCTTTGCCAGAAAATTACGGCTGCAAAGATTACAATGGCAAAAAAAATAAATCTGTTTGCTTTGGTTGAAACAAGCGCCTTAATAAGTCCAGGACCACCAACCTGCATCTTTCCTGAGTAATAATCCTGTACATTTTTGGGAGCTTTTTTTAGCCGCTCTTCCCTGTTGTAATAAAAAACAAGCTGATCTTCAGAGTCTTTTGTTTCCTGAACTTCTTCAAACATCACTTACTCCAGAAAATTGTTGACTAAAGTATCAGTTCGCCACCAAACAACTTTGGCATTTTCCCGTTCAACAAACAGGGCGGTAACAATTCCTTTTCCAGTAATATGAATGGAATGATAAAGAACCTTGCTGTGGTCAAATTCAAGAAGACGCTTAATGAATTTCTGTCCGTTTGGCTGAACCATCTGAACAAGAATTCCTTCCGGCACAGGAACCATAAAGAAAAACCAGCCGTTATCAGTAACTGATGCCAGAAGGAACGGGTTTTCATAAACCTGTGTACCAAGATTTGCATTAAAAGTCTCTTCATAACCAGGAATTTCAAGTCCGTCTTCGTAAACACCATTTTCAATTGAAATAGGATAAAGAATAGTTTTTATAAACGACATTCCTGATTCAATTTTTACATCTGGATCAAAATAACTTTCAGAATAATCTACCTTAACATAAACTTTTTTCTGCACAGAGTCAGGAATTACATTTTCAATTGAAACAAAAACTTCAGGATCGTCTTCTTTTCTGTCTTTAAGACCGGGAATTCTGTCTGAATTAAAGGCCATTTTATACATCTGAAAGCCATTTGTATTGAACCAGTAAACGACAGGACCATCATTGGCAACACAAACTACAACAAGTTCATTATTTTTTGTTGTGTAGATATTCTTGATAAATGGAAAAGGTGCACCACCCGGCCCCTGCTGACCAATATAATCAACAAAATTTCCGTTTGTATCAAACCGGAGAACAACATTTTTTAGGAGAAGATGATTTTCAACATCAAATTCCTGCCTTTCAGAAGGAAGTGTATCTACAGCATAAATCCATTTTCTTGAATCAACCGAAACAGGTCCGAGTGTATTAAACTGATGGGCAACAGCTTTTTTGGTAGCTTTAATATTAGGATCAGAGCCGAAAGAAGGAGTCGGATTGTATTCAGGATTATAAAAAAGACTTAAAAGATTGCCGTAAGAGTTCAATTCCATAATTTTTTTTGACTCTCCGTTGGCGATAAAGAACAAACCATCCTTCATTGTAAAATATGTATCTACAGTTCCTTTTTCAGAAAGATTAAACATATTGATTTCATCTTCAAATTTTCCATAATTCAGGCGGAATAATTCTCCCTGATTAATAGAAATTACAATTCCTGATCTTGAACAGGAAATGATAAAAAAATTTAAAACCGTAAAACAGACAAGGATGAACTTTTTCATAATTGAAAGAATAACGCATAAACAGTGCAATTAAAAGACCCTTTTATCCGGCATTCACTTTTGAACACAACAAATTTTTATTGAAGCTTTGCCTTATGATAATAACACTTTTTACAGACAAAGCTTTTTTTAATAGAATTTTTCTATAAAAAACAGTATATTTATAATATTATGATTATCGATAAAATTTTTAGTGCTATCTTCGGCACCCAGAATGACCGTGATGTAAAAAAATTAAAGCCTGTTGTTGCTGCAATCAATGCTAAAGAAGAATGGGCAAAATCACTTTTAAAAGAAGACTTTCTTAAACAAACTGAAATTTTCAAAGAACGACTTGCCAATGGTGAAACTCTCGACGATATTCTCCCTGAAGCATTTGCAATAGCTCGTGAAGCTGCAAACCGTGTTCTTGGCGAACGGGCTTACGATGTTCAGCTTATGGGTTCCCTTGTTCTCCATTCAGGCCGCATTACCGAAATGAAAACCGGTGAAGGTAAAACCCTTATGTGTGTAGCTTCGGCTTACCTTAACTCCCTCACTGGAAAAGGCGTTCATATTGTTACTGTCAACGACTATCTTGCTGAACGCGATGCTGACTGGATGACACCTGTATTTGGTTACATGGGACAGTCTGTCGGTAAAATTCTTTCAAACATGGATAACCAGACTCGTCGCGAAAACTATGCAAAAGATATTACCTATGGTACAAACAACGAATTTGGTTTTGACTACCTTCGCGACAACATGCTCGTAGATATCAACCGAAAAGTTCAGCGCGGATTCAATTACTGTATTGTCGATGAAATTGACTCCATTCTCATTGATGAAGCCCGTACTCCACTTATTATTTCCGGTGCAGGCGAGGACGACACTTCAAAATTCTATGACGTAAACAAATACATCGGACAGTTTACAGAAGTAGAAAAAGATCCTGCAACAGAAGATTATCCTGATGAAGTAAACATGACTCCTGAAGAACGTTCAGCTATTCAGGGTGATTACAAAATTGACGAAAAATCAAAACGTGTATCTTTTACAACAAAAGGTATGAACAAAATCGACGATATCCTTCACTCTCACAACATGATTCCTTCTGAAGCATCTGTTGTTGATGAACCATATTTTGAATTTGTTCACTACTTTACACAGGCTATCCGTGCCCACAAACTTTATGAAGCCGATGTTGATTACGTTGTTCGTGACGGAAAAGTTGAAATCGTAGACGAATTTACAGGTCGTGTTCTTGAAGGCCGCCGCTACTCTGACGGACTCCACCAGGCTATTGAAGCAAAAGAAGGAGTTCGCATCGCACAGCGCAACAGAACAATGGCAACAGTTACATTCCAGAACTTCTTCCGTATGTACACAAAACTTTCAGGTATGACCGGTACAGCGCAGACAGAAGCTGTGGAATTCAAAAAAATCTACAACCTTAACTGTGTTGCAATTCCAACTCACAAAGAAGTTGAACGTATTGATGAACAGGATGAAGTTTATCTCAATGAATCAGACAAATGGAATGCCATTGTAAAAGAAGTAAAGGAAGCTCACGCAAAAGGACAGCCTGTACTTATCGGTACAGTTTCTGTAGAAAAATCTGAAGGTCTTTCTAAGCTCTTTACAAAAAACGGTATTCCACATGAAGTATTGAATGCCAAAAACCATGCCCGCGAAGCTGTTATTGTTGCAGAAGCAGGTGCTAAAGGTGCCGTAACAATTGCTACAAACATGGCAGGTCGTGGTACAGATATTAAACTTGGCGGAAACCCTGAAATGCGCGCAACAAAACGTGCAGGAACAGAAGCAACTCCAGAACAGTACGAAGCAGCTTACAAAATTGAAAAAGAACAGTGGCTTAAAGATTACGAAGAAGTTAAAAATCTCGGTGGTTTGTATGTAATCGGTACTGAACGTCATGAATCACGCCGAATCGATAATCAGCTCCGTGGGCGATCTGGTCGTCAGGGTGATCCTGGACGTTCAAAATTCTATATTTCCATGGACGACGACCTTATGCGTCTCTTTGGTGGTGAAAGAATGAAGAACATCATGAAGAGATTTGGTATGGAAGACGGTGAACCTATTTTCCATCCATGGCTTACAAAAGGTATTGAACGTGCTCAGAAAAAAGTAGAAGAAAGAAACTTTGAAATCCGAAAAAACCTTATTGATTACGATGATGTTCTTAATGACCAGAGAAACTTCATCTACAAACAGCGTGACTCAATTCTCGTTGATGAAAAACTTACTGACCGCGTAATGGCAACTGCAAAAGATTATCTTGATGAATGGTTCCATACATATTCACGCAGCAAACAGAAGCCATCTGACCAGACTGAACTTTTAACAAATATCCGAAACAATTTTGGTATTCAGCTTCCTGCAGAAGATCTTTCTGAAGAAAAAGTTCTCGCCCTCCTCCAGAATGATCTTACAGAAAAAGAAACTCTGGTTGGTCACGATCAGTTCAACATGTTCATCCGTTATCAGTACATTCAGAATATTGACCGTAAATGGCTTGATCAGCTTGAATACCTTGATTCCTTAAGAGAAGCCGTTCACTTGAGATCAATGGCACAACACAACCCTTTAACAGAATACAAAATCGACGGTTTCAACAGATTCGATGAAATGATTGAAAGCATCCGTCTTGAAATCGCAAGCCGTGTATTCAAAGTTCGTGTAACAATCAACCCGGCTACACAGCCTGTCAGAGAAATGTCAGGAACTGCCCAGCATTCTGAAGCACAGTCAATGTCAAATCAGGCTAATGCTGCAAGAAACTTTGATGCAAGACAGGCTCAGCAGCAGGCAGGACGTACAATGGCTGGAGCTTCAAGCGGTCAGAGTGTACAGGTTATCCGTTCAATTCCAAAAGTTGGAAGAAACGATCCTTGTCCATGTGGTTCAGGCAAAAAATATAAACAGTGCCACGGCCGATAATAAATCAAAACTAAAAAAATACCTTCAGTCACCCGACTGAAGGTATTTTTTTTGTCATATACAATTTTTTATTTTCCTGTAGATCCAGGAACACCTCTTCTGTTCAATGGCCAGAATCTGTAGCTAGTTGAACCGAGCATTTTTGATTTGGGAACATATTGCGGATCAATATCAGAAATACGGTTAACGGACATTTCGTCAACCAAAGACAATGGTACAACTTTTCTTTCATAAGAGTGACGCATATCCATTGAATTGAAGCGGTTGTCCCCCATCATAAAATAATTATTTTCAGGGATAAATGATGGAGATCCATCTTCATTATTGGCAGGAAAAACAGGCATATTTCTTAGATCCATAAGATAAATGTAAACTCCCATCCGGTCACACATTCTTGCAGCTTCCTGGTAATGAGACGATTTACTGTTCTTTGCAAAACCATCTTTAATCAATCTGGCAAAATTCAGTTTAATCATTACATCCAGCTTATAATTTGCTTCACTGTACAAATCCCCGTTAAAATCTTTTTTATCCTTAAATGGCGAAAGGAAGAAGTTTTCAAACCAGTTCAAACCTTCACGACTTTTCATTGCAATGACTTCAATTTCATGGGCAATGGAAGCTCCATCAGAAACAGATGTTTTTTCTCCAGAAATTTCATAATATCCGCCGTTAACAACAGAAATTTCATAATCTGCAGCTTCATCAACAGGACCATATCTATTCACCGATTTGATGAAATTTACAACATCACGAATTTCTTTTTCTGCCTGAACACAATCAAGATTACGCCTTTCTTCTTCCAGATTAAGCATATCGTTATAAAAATCATTGTTAAAAAGTAAGTCTTCAATTCCAGGTTTCAATTCATTTCTTACTTCATTAAGATTCCAGCAAGCCCAGTTATTATCTTCTTTTACAGGTGTAAATACAGGATCATCAGCAGTTCTATGATACAGAACACCATCCTGCATCATCAGTTGCTCGCCAGGTACACCACAGACGCGTTTTACAAGAGGATCTGGAATAGGATGATTATTCGCATCAACATTCAGGTTTACCTTTGTTAAAGTACACATATAGACAAGCTGACTCATAAAATTCCTTACTTCAGATTTACGGTCATTTTCATAATGAGGATTCCTGAAAACAACAATATCACCGCGGTCATAAGATTTTATATAAGGAAGACCAACGTTACTCAATGGAAATTTTGGACCACTTAAAGTCTTAAAAACTATAACCCTGTCACGAACCAGAAATTCAGGAACCATGGATTCTGAAGGAATTTCATACAACTGAACGACAAAAATATTAATCAGGAGAACCATAAACACAGCCTGAACAAGAGCATCAATCCAGCTGATGATTTCATAGCAGATTTTCTTAAAATTCCACTTTGATTCAACTTCTTTAAAATAAGGTTCCCAGGAAGGATCGATTTTTGCACCACGTTTAGGATTTATATAGAAAAGAATGACAAAACCTGTTACAGCAGCACAAATCCACAGTAAAACGGCAGCAAGATCCAGAATATAACTTGTGCCAGTCTCCCCTGCACGCCTGATTACAAAAGAAACCAGAAAAATATATGGCGCATACTGCAGCAGATATCGGAAAACTTTTACAAAATCGATTTCATTATCAAGAAAAATCTTTTTAAGAGAGTAAAATCCAAGAACTCCAGTAAATATTAAACTTAATGGAAAAGCTAAAAGAGAAATATCCCAGTGAAAAGAAAGTGTCAGAAGAGTAAATGCTGCATATAAACCACAGCAGGCATAAGATAAAGTATGTAATTTTTTAACGTTCATAATTATATTTTATCGAAAAACGAGACTATAAACAATAAATGTTTTTTCCTGTATAATTTAATTATGGAAAATTTTGATTATTTTGAATATAACTCTTCTCTTTTAGAAACAACAGCTTATCACGCTTTCAACAGACTTTCTTTTACTTTTACAGAAGAACACCTTAAAAATGTACTTAAGGCATATAACAATCCGGAAGCATCAGATAATGACAGATATGTATGCGCCTGCATCCTCAAAAATGCCGTTATTTCATCTCTGGGACTTTACCCGTTATGTCAAGACACAGGAATTGCCAATATTTTCGGCTGGAAAAAAGGTTCATTTGATCTTACAGATGCATATTCGTCAATTACAGAGGGAACAAAAAAAATCTACGATGAAAAAAAATTAAGATATTCGACCAGCTGCCCGAAAAACTTCTACGATGAGTATGATCCTAAAAACAACATGCCGGCTCAGATTTCAATATTCGATGATCAGTGTTCACTAGCTCCTGTTCCAGATTTTGTAAAAGATGCACCTGTAAATTCAACTTCCTTTATTTTCTGTTCAAAAGGGGGCGGTTCTTCAAACAAAACTTCATTTATTCAGGGAACAAAAGCATTCATTAACAAACCAAAACTCACTTCACTTATTAAAGATGAATTATCACACTTTGGAACAAGTGCCTGCCCACCATATACAATCGCAATGATTGTCGGCGGTTTAAGTCCGGAACAGAATTTACTCACATTAAAACTTGCAACAATGGGCGCCTATGACAAAATGACATATACAGCCAATGACTTTGCTTTCAGAGACAAAGAACTGGAAGGACTTGTAATGCAAATTGCAGCCGAAACAGGATATGGTGCTCAGTTTGGCGGAAGTAATTTTGCTCTTGAAGCAATTGTAATCAGACTCCCGCGTCACGGAGCAAGCTGCCCAATAAGTTTTGGAGTCAGCTGCTCTGCTCACAGAAATCTTAAAGTTGTTGTAACAGACAAAGGCTATTATCTTGAAAAAACTGTTGCAGATCCACTCTCGATTCCAGGAGTAAAAGAGGCTGTTGATACACTTGAAAAAGGAACATCCGCTGATTCAAAAATAATTGATACAAATAAAGGAATCCAATCTGTACTTGCAGAACTTGACGGCTTAAAACCAGGCAGCCGGGTACTTCTCAACGGAAAAATACTCGTTGCCCGAGATCAGGCCCATGCAAGGTGGCAGAAAATACTTGATAACGGAAATGAACTGCCTGAATATACTAAAATGTACCCGATCTGTTATGCTGGCCCTGCCCGCACACCGGAAGGAAAAATAATAGGTTCATTTGGACCAACGACAGCAGGAAGAATGGACAGTTATGCAGATACCCTTATGAGCCGAGGAGCATCTTTAGTTACCCTTGCAAAAGGAAACCGCTCAAAAGGATTTATTGAAGCATGCAGAAATCACAAAGCCGTATATCTTGGAACTCCAGGTGGAATTGCAGCCCTTATTGCCTCTGAATACATTACAGACCAGGAAATTATTGATTTTGAAGAACTTGGAATGGAAGCAGTCCGTCAGGTTACTGTAAAAAATCTTCCTTGTTTTGTCATTACTGATAAAAACGGTAATGATTTTTATTCTAAAAACTTCTGATAGTGGAAGAAAACTTTATGGAACTAGAAATTTTTAACAGAAGCAAGGCACTTGAAATGGTTGATAATGATGAAGAACTACTGAACATTCTTCTTTCAGCATTTCTGGAAACTGAATTTAATATCAACCATCTTGTTGCACTGATTAATGATAAAAAATATGAAGAAGCTGCCAGTTACACCCATCGTGTAAAAGGTGCAGGACGACAGATAGCTGCTTTAAGGATAGCCGCCAGTGGTCAGGCTCTGGAAGATGTTCTGAGAAGAAAAACATCAGGCAATATAAAAGAGCTTGTACATCAATTCAATGAAGACTATAAGGTTACCTTTACTGCACTAAAAAACCTTTCCTAAAATTTCTTAAAGTCTGCTCCTGCAAATCTTCCATTGAAATATTACGGATTTCACAAACTTTCTCATAAACACTGATTATATCTTCCACTTTTGTAAACTTTTCATCTTTCAATGTCTGATACGGAGCATCTGTTTCAAGTAAAATTCTGTCCATAGATAATTTGCTAACACATTCCAAAGCAGTTTTTTTTCCGTTTAATAAAGGTTTTCCAAAACTAAAGTAACAGTTGAGTCCTTTTTTTAACAAAGCCTGAGTTTGCATAAATGTACCGGGAAAGGAATGAAAAATCAGTGAAGGTATTTTTTTTAATCTTTTAACCTGTCCAAAAATTAAATCTATAGCTTTCCTGATATGGAGAACAAGGGGAAGATTATATTTTGCTGCAATTTCAACCTGTCTCTCAAAACATTGAATCTGCAATTGCAAAGTTGCCTTAAAACCTTGCGTAAATAAGTCAAATCCGCACTCCCCCACAGCATCAATTCTTGAAGAAGAGGCAAGTTCTTCGACATAATCCAGCAATTCCATATTACAATTTTGCGGATGAACGCCAAAACTTTTCACCACGTTCGGAATGTCTGCAAATGATTCAAATTCTTCCTTAGTGTGAAAAGAACTGCAGCAAAAGTTTCCTTCATTTATAAAACGTATGTCTTTTACATGAGAAAGATGATTATGTGCATCAGAAAAACACTTTTTTTTCATTTTTTAGTTAACTTTTTTTTTACAATACCGAAAATATATATGTAAGGCACCGCATTTTACGGTGGGTATTTGGAATCTTTTCAAAAAGGAGAATAAAAATGGGAACTTACACAGTAAAAAGCTACGGATCTGATTCAGATTACATGACAATCGAACGCGAAATGGATGACGGATATGTTGTAAGAATCGTACGTGACAAAGATGGTTACGATGATGTTACAACAGATTTTATTAGCAAAGCTTTGTTCGATACATGTGTTAGAACAGGTTATCTTACTAAAGTAGCTGAATCACAGGCTGTTACTGCATAGAATTTACACCGATTATTGCAAAAGCACTTCATTTTGAAGTGCTTTTTTTTATGCTCTATTTCCTTCATTCCACAATCTGAGGGCAGCTTCATAACGTTCTTCTACACTCATCACCTGAGGAAGCCAGTTTATTTTTACTCCTTTTTTCTCCATGCATCTGAAGAATGTTTCCTGTCGTTTTGCAAATTGTCCGATGGCAATGTTCAGAAGTTCATAGAGTTTTTCTTTAGTTTCAATTTTTCCCTGAAGATACTGACTTACAAATCTGTATTCAAGCCCAAGACTTTCCATTCTTTCAAAAGACCAGCCCTGTTTATTTAGAGATTCAACTTCTTCAATTAATCCGTTATCAAGTCTTTCCTGAAGTCTTCTGGAAATCCTGCCTCTGACAAGACTGCGTTCAAGAGTAGTTCCGAGAATCAAAGGATTTACAGGAGGTTTATTTGCAACGAATTCTTCACGAAGTCTTTTACATTCATCGCTGATATTGAACCTGTTTATCATAATTGCCTTTATCAGTCTTTCGCTGTCCCCAAATTCAGTAGTATTATGGAGTTTTTCTTTTTCTGCGATTAAAATTGCTTTAAGTTCTTCATAGGACTTATTTCTTAACTCTGCTTCCATCTGAGGATTTTCTGGAGTCGGAATCATATCATAAGAACGGACAACGGCATCCACATACAAACCTGTACCGCCAACACAAACAGGCACCTTATTTCGGTTTAAACAATTTTTGAAACTTGAATAAAAATCATTCTGAAAATCAAAAAGGTTGTATTCTTTGCTTAAATCACATACATCAATAATATGATATGGAACAGGAAAACCATCAACATTATATTCAGACAAATCTTTTCCTGAACCGATATCAAGTCCTTTATAAACCTGTCGGGAATCTGCACTGAGGATTTCACCATTTAACGTATGGGCAAGACGGACACCAATTGCAGTTTTTCCAACGGCAGTAGGTCCAACGAGAACTATTGAATTATACGACACGACAAACCGCACACTTAAGATATTCAGATTTTGGATATCCCATTAAAACAGGATGATCAGGGCCTGCACCATATTTTGCAAGAACCTGAACTTTCTTTTTAGAATCCTGGGCAGCCTTCATTATCATTCCATAAAAATGTTCTGCATCAAAGAAATAAGAGCAGGAACAAGTTACAAGGATTCCATTATCTTTAAGCAGTCGCATGGCACGTAGATTTATTTCCTTATAACCACCATATGCTTTATCGATGTTTTTTGCAGTTTTTGTAAATGCTGGAGGATCAAGAATAATTAAATCAAATTTTTCACCATTAGCTTCATATTCTTTAAGAAGATCAAAAACATCTGCACAAACTGCTTTCATTTTATCTTCTGCATGATTTATTTTAATGTTTTTGTTAACAACATCTACAGCTTCCTGACTGATATCAACACTGATAACCTGTTTTGCACCGCCTTTAACAGCATTAAGCCCGAATGCCCCTGTATGTGTAAATGTGTCCAGAACACGTTTTCCTTCACAAAATTTTCCAACAGTTTTGCGGTTATCTTTCTGATCAAGGAAATAACCGGTTTTCTGACCATTAATAATATCAACTTCAAGAAAAACATCATTTTCTCGTATTGTAATTAAGCCTGGATGTTCATCACCAAGCCATTGACAGCTTAACGAAAGTCCTTCTTTTTCTCGGTCAGGAGCATCACTTTTATCATAAATTGCAAAAGGCTTTATTACTTTATTAAGTGCGTTTAAAATTTCTTGTCTGAAAACTTCACAGCTTAATGTTGAAAACTGAGTTACAAGATAAACATTTTTCTTTACATCAACATAGCGTTCAACAATAAGACCCGGTATAAAATCAGCTTCACCATAAATCAAACGATACGAGTCTTTTATATCATAATGAAGTTTTCGAAGGTCATAAGCATTCTGAACTTTTTTTGTATAAAACAATTGTGGATCAGCCATAATCTGATCAGCATGTTCTGAACCGATAAGGCGAATTGTTATTTTTGATAATTTGTTAATTACACCAGTTCCTAAAAAACCGCCGGCATTAGCAAAAACTTCTACAACACTGCCGTCTTCTACTGAACATTCAGCAAGTGACTTTTGTTTTACACCAGAACCATCTTTTGATTCAAATTTTACAAAGGCAATTTCATTATCAAATACCCAGGGAAATCCCTGTTTAATTTCATTTTCTTCTTTTGGATTAAGAAATACACGTGGAAACATACTCATAATTAAATTATATTGAATTTAATGCATATAAACAATAAAGACAAAAAAAACCGGATTCTTTCGAATCCGGTTTTTAGTAAATTACAGGTGTTTAACTATTATTCGTTACCGTTCTTTTTTCCGTTAACACAAATCATTACTGTTGTGAATACAGAAGCAACTGCACAAAGAACGAATACGCACCAGATTGCACAACTGCCAACATAAAGAAGGTCGCTGGCAATTACAGTAATTACAAATACAAGTGCTAAAAGTCCGTTTGCAATGGCATTCATCTGCCAGAATTTTACGAACAGACCGAAAAGAACTACTACAACAAACAGAATCATAATGTAGAGGAAGAAACTAACTTCATTGTTGATGAAGTAGTTGTACCAGCTGATCTGGATTTCTTCGTTGTTGTACATTTCTTTATATCCGCCATCAGGAAGCTGACATTCGATAAGACCTTTTGATTCTTTAAGGTTAGCAATGTCTTCTTCACTCTTGGCAATATTTGCAATTTCGCTTTCAATTTCTTCTTTGTTGGATTCAATTGATTCAACGTTATCAAGGTAAGAAACGATTGATTCTACGTAAGATACCATATCATTGCTGTTTTTAGCGTTTGCATAATATTTGAAAGGTGTGATGTAATCAGCAACTTTTTCTTCTGCTTCAAGCTTTGCTTTGTATGCTTTTACGTCATCAACGATTGTCTGAATTCCGTCTCTGTCTTTTCCGGCAAAGATTTCTTTTGTTTCATAACCAGCGATAACTTTTTCAAGTTTTTTAAGTTCGCTTTCAGTTTCTTTATTAGCAACTTTGTCTTCTTTGATTGTTACATTTGATTCAAAGATTGCTTTTTTGAGTTCAAGATATTCATTTGAGATTGCATAGAAATCTGATTCCTGACGAGCAGTTTCAAATTCTTCAACAAATGAGTCAAAATCACTCTTAGCAGCATTAAAATCGCCTGTTACAACTGTTTCGAAATCTTCGTTAGCAGATTTTTTCTGGATGAAGCCAGCATATTCTGAATGATTTCTTCTTGCTTCTTTTACCCCGTCAAGGAAGTATTCATAAATTGCAAGCTTTGTTTTTGGGTCAACATAAATGATCTTTGAGATTTCTTTTGCAGATGCAGCAAATGTTGAATCTGCTTCATCGTTAAGAATAAGATCAGCGTTGTTGAAGTATGTGTTATAGAAATCACGTTTAAGGATTTCAGCAACTGCTACTGCAGCAGAGTCTGTTGAACCGTTTATAATTTCATCAAGTGAGATTTCCTTTACGTTTGCTTTTGCTGCAACTGAAGCTGAGTCAGCAAGATCAATAACATCTTTGAGTTCAACTTCAAGACCTGCAACTGGAGCTACACATTCAGCAAGAGCTTCTTTTGTGTATACAGGTGCAAATGCAATGCTCTTTCTGATGATTTCTTTAGCTTCTGCAATAGCTGTTTTTGCCTTTGCAGTTTCTTTTGAAATACCATCGAGAACGAGTGCAACTTTGTATGCCTGATAATCAGCAGTTTTTGAAAGTTCTGCAATTTCAGCTTCGCATTTTGCAATTTCAGAATTCATTTCAGCAATCTTAGTGTTAAGAGCTTCCATTTCAGCTTTGAAAGCAGCTTCTTCATCCTGTTTTGAAGCATATACAGCTTCAAGAACAGAAATATCATCAGCAATTGCTGCTTTATCGCTTTCTTCTACACCAGGAATGTATTCTTTACGAAGTTCAATTGCCTGGTTTGCAGATTCAAATTCTTCAATTTCAGCCTTAGCAGCTGCAACATCAGCATCATCAGAAGGTTCTCCGCTGCGGGCAATGAGAACCTGTTTAGCAGTTGTGATGTTAGAGAATTCTTTTTCGATACGGTGGATGTTATAGTTGATGTCAACGATTCTGCTTTCAGCTTCTGTAATTGTTTCCTTAGCTTTTTTAGCAGCAGCTGTATTAGCTTCAACTTTTGCACCAGTTTCTTTTGCAGCTGCAACGAGTTTATCTGCAGATTCATAGTTCTTTACGAGAACTTTTGCAGCACTTTCGAGATCAGCTTTAATTTTGTTGAATTTCTGGATTTTATTGTATGCATTTACAACAACATCAAGGTTTGTAGAAAGTTTTGCTTCGTTATCATTGATTGCAGCATCAAGTGCAGAGTAAACACGGTTTGCTTCTTCTACAGGTGAGTTATATTTAGCGATTGCAACGTCAACAATTTTCTTAGTTACTTCTACAGTTGTTGCATCTGCTTCGTATTTTGCAGAAGCAGCTTCATATTCAACTTCGCGATTTTTGAGTTCTGCCATGTAGATTTTGTAATCTACAACATATTTGTTAGCAGCAAGCTCTGTTTCAGAGATTTTTGAATCTTCTTTTTCTGATTCAGCAACAGCATCTTTCATTGCCTTAACAAGTGCAGCAACAACACCATTTGTTTCTTCTGCTGCATTTTCAGCAACTTCTTCTGTTTCTTCAGAATCAGCTTCTTCATCAAAAGCTTCAGCCAGGGCAGCCTTAACTTCATCAGCATCAAGTGTACCGGCAGCAATTTCTGCTACTACGGCATCAGCCTTAAGAACAACTTCTTTAGAAGCAAGGTCTTCAACTTTAGTAAGGGAACCATTGTATCTTACAAGACCTTTAGTCATAGGAGCCTTGAAAAGTTCTGTTTCATTTTCTGCAGGGTACCATACATACTCCATAATTGAAACACCATTCAAACAAGGCAAGAACATTACGAGCATAGCTACACATGCCGCGATAATGCCAACCAGTGAATATTTTGATTTAAGTTTCATATCAAAAACCATCCTGTTTTTTACTATTCGCGTTTTTAAAGATTACGCTAACATTAATTTTATACGTCATCAAAAGCGATGTCAATATTACAAAGCCTTCAATAAAGTTACTTTATGGCAAATACAGAAAGATTTTTGATACGAATCAATTTTTATTGATAGAAGAAATTATTTACTGTGGAATTCTTCCATCGCTTTCACCAGTTCTTTTACCACATTAACCTTTTCCATATAGTTGAGGACATAGAAAATCTGTGTAGATTTTTTTTCGGGACGGATAATTCCTGCATTCTTGAGAACCTTAAGGTGATGACTGATGGCAGGACGGGAAAGACTTGTTCTTGCTGTCAATTCTGAAACATTAAGCGTAAAATCTTCTGAATTGGCAATTTCAAGAATAAGCTGCTGGCGAACCTTATCCCCTAACGCTTCAAAAATCGGTATACATTTTTCAAACAGTTCAATTGTCTTCAGTTTTTTTTCATTTTGCATTACAAGCCCCCTTTTTATATAGAAAAAACGTATTATATTTATTTATTGACTATAAGTTCAAAAATCTGTAACTTATTCATCAAATCGGTTTAATCATTTAAACCAATGAACATATTTATACTAATAATTGTAAAATATTACAATACATTCAGTATAAAAAGGAGAATTATTAGCATGAGAAAATTGCTCAAGCACCCGTTTCTGATTCTGGGAATCAGCATTCTGCTCACAGTATTGCTGGCTATTCCTCTTAAAAACATTCATATTGAAAGTTCAATCAGACAGTTTTTTCCTCAGGATCACGAAGCATACACACGACTCAACGAAACAGAAGACCAGTTTGGCAGTATGATTGCCATCGGTATTTCTTTTGAAGCTCCAGGAAACACAATTCTTACTAAAGAATACGTAAATGCAATCCGCAAGATCACCGCAGACCTGGAAACAGTGGAAAATGTAGAAAATGTAACTTCGATGACAAACATTGACTACATTGACTCTGTAGACGGAACAATTAACGTAAATCCTCTTTTTGATAAAGACCTTAATGAAGAATTGACTCAGGAAGATATCGAACTTGTTACTGAAAGAATTTCCAACTGGGAAGACATGTACAGTCTCGTTGTCCTCAGCAAAGACGGCCGCGCAACACAGATTGCAATGAACGTAAATCAGAATGCTACCCTCGATGAACAGCAGACAGCATTGATGGAAGTTCGCCGCATTGCAAAATATGACATTCTTCAGTACGCACCTTCCCTCAGGGACAAGATGAAATTTTATGGCGATCCTGTAATTTCGGAAGAATCAAAATCTTTCCTTCTTTCTGACCTTGCAGGCCTTATTCCTCTTGTTGTTCTCGTAGTTCTTATTTCCCTTTACTTCTCATTCAGCACTCTTGACGGAACAGTACTTCCGTTGATTACAGTTTTGATGAGTACAGTATGGTCAGTTGGAATCATGTCGCTGAGCGGAATGGAATTCTCTCTTGTAAGTTCTGTAATTCCGGTTGCCCTTATTGCCTGTGGTTCTGCTTACGGAATTCATGTTCTTACACACTACTATATTGAAGTAGACAAAAAACGCCATCTTCTTGAATCTGAAGGAAAAATGTTCTCTAAAGAAGACCACATTGACTGTATTGTTGAAGGTCTTGGAAATGTAGGTCTTGCAGTTCTTCTTTCTGCTGTAACTACAATTGCCGGATTCATTTCCCTTGTTACTTCTCCTATCAGACCATTGTTCGGTTTCGCAATTTTTACAGCTATTGGTATTGCATTCTCTCTTATTCTATCCATAACTGTAATTCCAGCCCTCCTCTCCCTCAAAAAGCTTGAAAATGTTGGAAAACGTTCTAAGAGAATGGAAAAAATTACTGCAAAAATCAAAAAACGCCTTGAAAAAACTGAAGGCTCAAAAATTGCCGGCAACCAGCATGTAGGATTCTCAGCAACCCTCTACAATATTTTTGATTTCCTTTGTGGTACAAAACCAAGAATGATTATTTTCTCTGCCGTAATAGTAATTTTCTCTGTTGCAGGACTCCTGAAACTTGTAATTGATACTTCAATGGTTAACTACTTCCCTGAAACTGCACAGCTGCGACAGGATATTAACTATGTAAATGACAATTTTGCAGGAACAAACTCTGTTTATCTCCTCATCAGATCTCCGGCAGCAGACCTTCGAGATCAGGCTGACAGGCTTTACGACGAAGCAATGCATATTGAAGAAAAATATGAAGAAACAGCAGTTCTAAGGCAGAAAAAAGCTGAACAGGAAGCTCTTGCTGCAAAAGTAGCAGGTGATTTTAAGGCTAAAAAAGAAAAGAAACTTGCAAAATATGTAGCACGACTTAACGAAATTGAAGCTGAAGAAACAAAACTCATCCGCGGTTCAAAAACAGGAAATCCTCTTACTGACAAAAAGAAGACTAAAATTGAAAAACTCGAAGCAGAATACGAAAATGTCGTAAAAGCACTTGAAGAAAAACGGGATGAACAGCTTTCTGAAAGCGAAGTTGCAGCAATTAAAGGCTACACAGACAAAGCCGAAGAAATTCAGGCTAAAATTGATGAAATCATTGCAAAACCTCTTTCAGAAGAAATGACAAATAAAGTTGAAGAGCTGAGAAATGAGGCAAATGCAAAACGAGCAGAAGCTGACAAAGCACTCAACATGACAAATCCTGAAATCCTGAAGTCAATTGACGACATGCAGTCATGGATTGATGATAACTTTGATGTTGTTGGAAAAACAGTTTCTTACGCAAACTCAGTAAAACGCTTTAACCAGGTATTCAACGGACCAGGTTCAACTTCTGACGCACCGGCTCCTTCTGCAGCCTCAACAGCTTTTGATGATGCATTCGGCGATTTTGGTGATTTCAGCGAATTTGATGATTTTGGTGATTCTGGAAGCGAAGACGAAATTGCTGCAGAAGACGATTTTATTGAAGGTTTCGTTCATCCAAACGTTCAGTATGAAAAAATGCTGGGCCGCTCAATGACAGCAAAAGAAGTTCAGGAACTTATTGCAAAAGCTTATGCCCGTGCAGGCGGAAAACGTGCCACTGTTGAACAGTTTGCAAAAACTTTGCAGAAAGAAATGAACTATGCAGGTCAGGCTTACTACGAAATCCCATACGATGCTGCTAAATATGGAAAGAAAACTACTGCATCTTTAAGTGGTGTTGTTTCAAACTATCTCCAGCAGCTGGGAAGTGCCATGGACCGCTTTACAGATGATACTTCTGAAGGTGTTCCTGGTGTATGCCGCGTACAGGTTCAGATCAAGACAAACTCAACACAGGTTGTTGGAACAATGCTTGACCAGTTTGAAGCTTATGCAGATGAACATCTTCCTGAAGGTTACTACATGCTTTCTACAGGTGAAGGTGAAATGGAATATGTAATGACAAACCTGGTAGTTTCAAGTCAGATGACTTCACTCCTCGTTTCACTCATTCTTGTATTTGTCATTATTGCTATTTCATTCAAATCTTGTACTGCAGGATTCATCGGAGCAATTCCACTGGCATTTACAATTATCCTCAACTATATGGTAATGGGCTTTACAGGAATCAAACTTGACCTTATCACTTCAATCATTGCTTCCGTTGCAATCGGTGTTGGTATCGACTATACAATTCACTTTATGACTGAATATCGTGTCTTACGCCAGAATTCGGATAATATTGAGGAAGTAACAAGAGGAACATTCAAATCTTCAGGTATCGGTATCGTAACAAATGCCCTTGCCGTTGGACTTGGATTCCTTGTTCTCTGTCTGTCAAAATTCGTTGTATTGCGCTATATAGGTGTTCTTGTTGCAATCGTAATGTTCACAAGTTCACTCCTTGCAATGACAATTCTTCCTGGACTGTTCAACATCTTTGATCCTGACTTCCTCCATAAAGGTCAGCCAAAAGCCTGGGAAACAGAAGAAGACAGTACAAAGGAATAAAATAAGAAATAACTTATCCTGTACTAATGTTTTTACAGCATTTACAGGATAAGATAAATATTAAGCAAAACAACTTTTGGAGGTACATTTTATGAAATTTATCAAAAAAATTGCGGCAGCAGCAGCCGTTTTAGCTATGGGAATTACAGCATTTGCTTTTGATGGACGTGAAGTTATTCAGAAAGCAGTCGATATTGAAGAACCATCTTTCAGCCAGGCTCAGGTAGTAATGACTCTTGCAGAAAAAAACGGTTCAAAAGATGTAAGAAATATTGTTGAATACGGACGTTCCAAAAACAATCTTAAAGCAGTTGTAATGAACTTTGTAGGTCCAAATTCTTCTAAAGTAAAAGGTACAAGATTCCTTCTTCAGGAAAACGAAGGAAATAAAGATGATGATAAATTCATTTATCTTCCTGAATTGCGCCAATCCCGCCGTGTAAATACAGCAGATGGTTCAAAAGCCTTTGTTGGTTCCGATGCTTCTTACGATGACCTTTCTACACGTGACATTGATAAGGACAAGCACGAAGCTGTAAACGAAGAAACAAAAAACGGATACGACTGCTATGTTGTAAAATCAACAGCCATTAATCCAAATGACAGCCAGTATGGTTACCGCATTCAGTGGATCGACAAAAAAACATATGTTCCTGTTTATGCAGAAATGTATGACAAAAAAGGCAAGCTCCTTAAAACACTTACTGTTGAAAAACTTGAAGAAGTAAAAAATGCAAATGGTAAAGGTTACAATACACCAATGACTACTGTTATGAAAAACGTTCAGACAGGTCACTCAACAACACTGGAAATCAAAAAGATTGTTGTTGACCAGCCTCTTAACGACCGAATTTTCACACAGAACTTCCTCAACACAGGTAAGTAAAAAAGAGCTGATTAATAATCTGCAATTTACCAAAACCGTCCAAAAAAATGGACGGTTATTTTTTTTGTGTTATAATTTAAATGTATATTTTATTTATAAGGAGAATTTATGAAGAAAATTTTATCAGCAGTAACAGCACTTTCATTGTTAAGTGCTGGTTTTGTTTTTGCCCAGGACTATGAAGAATATGAAGAATCTTCAGATCCAGTTCTCAACATTTCCGGAGTTGCAGGTGCAAGCGGCCGTGCATGGTTAGATAAGGATGAACTTAAAAGCAATTCAAAAGGTGCAGATTCTCTCATGGAAAATGATGCCTATGTAAATCTTGACCTTGAATACATTGCAAATGTATCAGACTTCAGTGCAACATTAAAATTTGATGCAGCAACAATCAAAGATCATCCTGAAGACATTATCAGCGAATTTACAGCACGAGGTTACTTTGCAGACGGTGCAGTAACTATTGAAGCAGGTAAAGAAAAGCTTGTTTGGGGTAAAGGTGACAAACAGCACGTTCTTGATAACTTTAACGCCAACGATTATACAGACTTTGTAATTCCTGATTACATTGACCGTCGTCTTGCAGAACCAATGGTTCGTCTGGCAATTGCACCATCTTATATGAATGACTACATTTCTAACATTAAGATTGAAGGTGTATGGACACCAATGATGACAGCAGACCGCTTTGCAACTGACGGTATGTGGTATCCGGCAAAGCAGGCTAATTTGACTTCTACTGTTGAAGGAATTATTAAAGGTGCTATAGATACATCTGATGCCGCTCATCTTGCACCTACTTTGATGAGAGCATCACAGTTTGATGCAAATGACCTGTATGCAGACAATATTAAAACACTCAAATATGGCCAGGCTGGTGCTCGTCTTGGTACAACATTCATGGGAATTGACCTTGCAGCAAGCTACTACTATGGCCACTATAAACAGCCAACAGCAGATCTTTCTCAAGTTGTAACAGCTCAAGGTTTTTCACAGGTTGTAACTTCTGTTACAGCAGCTATGAAAGCACAGGTTAAAGCACAAGCAATTGCTGGAGGAGCTGATGACACAACAGCAGAAGCAATGGCTGATGGTTTTATTGCATCTCATACAGCCGAAATTTCCGCTACAGCAAAAGGTATTATGGGTAGATATTATAATGATAATTTCAATTCAAAATACAGTCTTCCACTTCCTTCCCTCAACTACGATCAGGTACAGGTATTTGGGCTTGAAGCAGCATTTGTATTCCCAGAATGGCTCCTTGGCTTGAACACACGCTATGAATTTGCCTACAATCTTACAGAAGATACAACTGGTGACAATCCATGGGTTAAGAACAACTCTATCGGCTGGGTAGCAGGTTTTGACCGAGACCTTCCAATCCACAACATTAACATCAACTTCCAGAATGTTGGTAAACTTGTTCTTGGTAAAAATAAGATTGAAGGAAACAAAAACTTCTGTTCTTATGATACTGACTACAACTCAGACGGAAAATATACAAACAACAAACTCATCCTTAACATCTCCGATAAGTTCCTTCACGAAAAACTTACAGTTGAATGTTCAGGTGTTTATGTTGTAGAAACAAAAGGTATTCTCGTAATGCCAAAAGTTGAATACACATGTGCAGATGGTCTTACACTTGGTGTAAACGGTGCATACATCCGATCTGACAATGAAAACTGTGAATTCTACAACTTTACGGCTGGTGCAAAAGACAACTACAAAGCTTTTGTACAGTTCACAGCTAAATATCAGTTCTAATTCAAATTAGACAAAGAAAGGCACTTCAAAATGAAGAAGTGCCTTTTTTTATGCCATTTTAAAACTATTTTACTTCCAGTTTTCCTTTCTTTAAATCGACTGTAATTTTTCCAGTTTTGTTTTCACCACTTAAAATTACGATTGATAAAGGATCTTCAATTTCATTCTGAATAAGACGCCGCATTGGACGTGCCCCCATACTTGGATCGTAACCGTTTTCCACGAGATAATCCCTGGCTTTTTTTGTAAGTTCAATCTTTAAATTCTGCTCTGAAAGCCGGGCTTCAAGTTCCTTTAACTGAATGTCAAGAATTGCACTGACCTGCTCTTTATTCAAAGCCTGGAACACAACAACATCATCAATACGGTTTAAAAGTTCAGGACGCATGATTTTTTTAAGTTCTTCCATGGCATTTACTTTCATTTCTTCGTATGGAAGTACTTTTTCGTCATTATCACCAAATCCAAGCTTGTGATCACTTGTAATTTCCCTGGCCCCTGCATTGCTTGTCATAATTATAACTGTATTTCTGAAATTTACTGTATGGCCAAGATTATCCGACAACTCACCTTCTTCAAGAAGCTGAAGAAGAAGATTAAAAATGTCAGGATGGGCTTTTTCAATTTCATCCAGGAGAACGACACTGTAAGGCTTTTGACGGACTTTTTCTGTAAGAACACCGCCTTCTTCAAAACCAACATATCCAGGAGGAGCTCCAACAAGACGGCTGGCATTGTGTTTTTCCATAAAATCAGACATATCAACCCTGATAAGGGCATCTTCAGTACCAAAAAGGAATTTTGCAAGGTTTTTTGCAAGTTCAGTTTTACCGACACCTGTTGGTCCAAGGAAAATAAATGATCCCATTGGTCTGGCACTGGAACTTACACCAGCACGGCTTCGTCGGATTGCACTGGCAAGAATACGCACAGCTTCATCCTGACCGATAACAGAACGGTGAATTTCTTCTTCCATTGTGAGAAGTCGTTTTGTTTCGTTGTCATCAAGCTGATTTGCAGGAATTCCGGTCATTCTGGAAATAATCTGGCAGATATCTTCAACAGTTACAATTTTTTTGCTTGCAAGAGTATTATTCTTCCAATGTTCATTGAATTCTTCCAGCTTGATTTTCATATCACGAACTTTGTCACGAACTTCGGCAGCTCTTTCGTAATCCTGTTCTGCAACAAGAGCAGCTTTTTCATTACTGAGTTCTTCAATTGCTTTTTCAAGATCAGCCAGTTCCTGAGGACGCTGTTCTTCTGCTATTTTTTTTGCACTTCCCGCTTCGTCAAGAATATCAATAGCCTTATCCGGCAGGAATTTTTCAGGAATGTAACGTTCACTGAATTTTACGATGGCAGGAATTACATCTTCTTTATAAACTACACCGTGAAATTCTTCAAATTTTGGTTTAAGTCCTTCAAGGATCTGTTCAGAATCTTTCACTGACGGCTCTTCAACTTTTACAACCTGAAAACGACGGACAAGAGAAGAATCTTTTTCAAAATGCTTGCGGTATTCCCTGAAAGTTGTTGCACCGACAATCTGAATTTCTCCGCGGCTTAACGCAGGTTTTAAAATATTGGAAGCATCCATTGTTCCTTCAGGACTTCCTGCTCCAATAATTGTGTGAAGTTCGTCGATAAAAAGAATAATATCTCCGGATTCTTTTACTTCACGCATCATTTTTTTCATGCGCTCTTCAAATTCACCCCTGTATTTTGTTCCTGCAATCATAGCAGCAAGATCAAGACAGAGAACACGTTTTTTCAGGAGACCTGCCGGAACCTGACCAGAAGCAATTTTCTGCGCCAGCCCTTCTACAATAGCTGTTTTTCCAACGCCTGGTTCACCGACAAGAATGGGATTATTTTTTGTGCGGCGGCTTAAAATCTGAATTGTCCTTACGATTTCATCTTCTCTGCCGACAACAGGATCAAGTTCATTATTACGACTCATTGCTGTAAGATCACGGCTGAATTCACTTAGGAAAGACTTCTTTCCATCCTGTGAACTTCTTGCACTGCCGGCCATTACAGTTTCCTGTTTATTTTTAAGGGAATCATTACCTGCAGAGGAAGTAAATTCTTTCTGCACGTTAACAGCTTCATTTCGGACAACATCAAGAGATATTCCTGCATCTGCAAAAAATCTGTAAACAGGACTATTTTCTTCCCTCATGGCAGCTATGACTATGTGTTCTGTTCCAATATATTCATTTCTTAGAGAACGGGATTCAATTGCAGCCATTTCAAGAAGGGTTCGAAGACGGCGGCTCGGAGGGACTTCTGAAAAATCACTTTTTACTGGCCGGGGATGAATTGCCTGTTCAAGGTTCAGCTGCAAAGTAAGTATATTGATCCGCAGATTCTGCAAAAGCTGATAACCAAGTCCTTCTCCACTTTTCAACAATGCTAAAAGTGTATGTTCAGGCAAAAGTTCAGTAGAACCTGTCTTTCTTGCTTCTTCCTGAGACATTGCAACTATGATTTTTTGTGCACGTGGCGATAACTGTTTCATAAAAATTCCTGAATATATTTTAATCCTGCTAAACTATACTGTTTTTAAGTCTTCTACAGATTCCTGCAAAATCAATGACCTTAATCTCTGAACTTTAAGGCTGTCATCATTCTGAATATCTTCCGGGAATGTAAAAGTTCCGCTTTTTATGACATATTCAAGATGACCGTCCTGAATGCGATACAACAACGCTGTAAGCTGGGAACTTGTTAAACCAGTCAACAATCCCAGATTCACACCCCATTTTAAATCACTGATAATTTCAACGCCTTCGCGAAGATTAACCAATGAAGAATATTTTGAAAGAGCAAATGCCCTGCTGATTCTGTCTTTTATCTGGGTGTAATTCTTTTTTTTACAGTCAAAACTTAAACTGCGTTCTTTTTCCACAAGATATTTTACGGCTCCCGTCAAAGTAGCCATCTGTTCCGCTTCACTTCCGCTTCCGCCGTTTTTTGTAGAAACCTGATAAAAACTGCCCAGGGAACTTGCAGCCTGTGAACCTGAACCAAAACAGGAACGAATTTCAACATTTTGTCTGGTAAGTTCGATTACGCATTCTTTAAGATGTTCGGTAAATGTAATTGACGGAAGATGAACACGACAGGAAATTTTCATTCCGCTTCCGGCATCTTTAATGTTTCTTGTAAGATAACCGAACTCAAAACTTGCGGCAAACTGCACAAAATTCTGCAGTTCATCATCTACGGCCTTGCAGTTGGCCCACACTTTTTCACAGTCAAGACCGGCTGTAAAAGAACTGATTCTCACATGGTCCTGGTCATTTACAGTGCAGCACACTTTTCCATCCGTGCGCATTACAATTCCTGTACCGTGATCTTTTAAAGTAGAAGATTCAATGACACCTCTTTCAGACAGAATTTTTGCACCAATGGAATCAAGGCCGCTGCAGGAAATTGCCTGATAAAGGTCAGGATTGGAGCAATGAGAAAAAGAATCGAATATCATATTTTGAATACGCTGAGCATCTTCAGCATTCAGAACTGACGGAAAAGTAAAATCGGCTAAATTTCTGGAAATACGAACTCTCGTAGAAAGAACTACATCGCTGTCAGCTCCATCCTGTGCATACCATGCATCATCACTCATGGTCTTCTCCAGAAACATCATTTACAGGTGATTTTTCCATTGCTTTTAAATAATCCCTGTAAAATGCTGCTTTTTCATAGTCTTCTTTAACAATTGCTTCTTTTAGTTTTGCCTGAACAAGTGTTCTGTCTGTAAGGGAAGATCTAAATCCGCGAAGACGTTTTGGCATTGTGCCCACATAAGGGGCATTAACACCAATGTTTCCCTGTATTTTAAGAATTTCATCCTGAAAAATAGAATAGCATTCAGTACAGCCTGTAATTCTCATCATTTTAATTGAATGTAAACTTGTACCGCAGACAGGACAAACTTTATTATCTTCAACTTTTTTCTTAGAAGTAAATTCCTGAAAAAGTGACACAAGAGATTTTTCGATAGTTTTAGGATCATCAGAAATTCCCCGGGCAGTTGCACATTCAAAACACATATTAAGCTTGCGTTTGCCTTCCGGGCTACTCTGTTCAATAAAAAGAACGGCTTCTCGTTCTCCACAAAAATCACATAACATACATTAATTATACTAAATTTTGAAGAAAAATTCTTTAATTTTTGCGCATTATTTCAAGAGGCTTTTCTTTTCCGGCTTTAATTGCAGGAATTGCGCTTACAAGAAGTGAAAGAACAAGGGTTCCTCCGCAAATTATCAAAAGCTGCCCCAGTGGAATTGTAAGAGGAATTTTCTGAAGATAGAATTCTGGAGATAAAAGCCTAATCTGTGTAAATTCAACTGTTTTTCCGTCAATGAGGACAAAATAAACTTTGGCAAAGAAATTAGCAATTTTTTCAATAAAAGCAATGATCGAATCCATATTAACGGCACAGAAGAGTCCTACAGGAACACCGGCAAGAACTCCTAAGCCTCCAGTAACCATTCCAGTAATCAAAAATGAAACCGTAATATCTGAACTTTTTCCACCAATACTTTTCAGGATTGCAATTTCTTTTCTTCTCTCCATTACAAGCATTACAAGAGCTGAAGAAATATTTACGGACGCTACAAGAATGATAAGAATCATAATGAGAAGGAGCATAATCTGAGTTGATTCAAAATTATCAAAAATAGCTTTGTTTTCGCGGATTTCGTTCCATTTTGTAACTGAAGTAAATACAGGGAACTCAAGTTCGATCTGTGCTTCTGCCATGGAAAGTTCAATTCCAAAAGGATTAGTCGTTTCTGCAGATATGCTAATTTTTGATGAATTAACAGGAAGAATGTCATAAGCTGTTTCAAGGGGAATAAAAACCCAGAGTGCGTCCAGTTCCTGATATCCGCAGCTTACAATTCCAGAAACTTTAAATGGTGTGATTTTTGGAACAGTTTTTCCTGCTTCTATAGTTTTTGTTGTAATCAGTCTGAAAGTAGAACCGGCTTTAAGCCCAAGAATTTCTGCAAATTTTGCACCAACTACAGCACTTTTTTTACCGTTAAACTCAGTTGTTCCGTCTGTAACTTCAAAAAGTTTTTTATAGGCTTCATTTGCACTGAACATATCATACTGAACTGCACGGATTGTAGCACCAGTCCTGCTTTTTTTTCCTGCTGCAAGTCCGATTCCCTGAATCATAGGAAAAGCATTTTTTACGTTTTTTAAGCCGGCAATAGCTCCTGAAAGTTCCATAAGATTTTCTGGAGAAGAAGTTTCATCTGCGTTGTGATGAATTTCGCAGTCGATGTGGCCGCTGGAAAGTCCGATATAACGTTCCGTAATTCCTTGTATCATACCATTGGACAAAGTCAAAACCATAATTAAAGGAACGAGGGAAATTCCAATACAGATGAAAGCTCCAAAAAGGCTACGTCTGGCACTGGATTTTTTCCCTGTCCGGGGAAAGAGAAGTCTTAATGCATAAACAAGGGAGAAACCAAAATTCATACCAGTTTTCCGTCTTTAATTGTCAGGATTGCACTTCCGCTTTTTGCAAGTTCCATGTCGTGAGTTACAAGTACAAGAGTTTTTGCATATTTATCGGCCATATTAAACAGAAGTTTGCCGATAAGAGCTGAATTCTGCGGATCGAGATTTCCTGTAGGTTCATCTGCAAGAATAATTTCAGGATCATTTACAAGAGCTCTTGCAACTGCAACCCTTTGCCTTTCTCCACCACTCATCTGAGAAGGCAAATGTTCAATTCTTTCACCAAGCCCCACATCATTCAAAAGCTGCAAAGCCCTTTCCCTGGCCTCTTTTTTGGAAAATCCGGCCATATAGCAGGGAAGAAAAACATTTTCCAGAGCCGTAAAATCCTTTAAAAGATAGTGAAACTGAAAAATCAAGCCCAAATATTTTGAGCGATAATCAGAAAGCTGATCTTCTGTCAATGAAGTAATATTGTATGGACCGACAATTACAGAACCGGCTGTTGCATTATCAAGGCCTCCGACAATATTCAAAAAAGTGCTTTTTCCGGAACCGCTTTGACCTACAATTACTGTTTTGGAACCTTCTTCAATTGAAAGGCTTAAATCTTTAAGAATTGTAAGTTCTTCACTGTCTGTTTTATAAGTTTTTTCAAGGTTAGAAATTGTTACAATGCTACTCATCCCTCAACACCTCTGCAACTGTCATTTTTAACACTCCGCGGCTGGCCCACCAGGAAGCAAATAATGCGCTGAAAATACCGAAAATTGTAATTACAAGTATTTCGTCAAAAATAATTCGTGGCGGAATACGTGAATATATTAAAAAAGTTGAATTAAAAGGTATGCGTTCGGCCATTTGAGGATTTACAATTTTTGCCGCAAAATAATTTAAATAATAGACAACATTGCTTAAAAACTGGAAAACCTGAGGCATTTTAACGCTGACTAAAAGCCCGAGAATAAGTCCCGGAACAGCTCCCTTTAACCCTGTCAAAAATCCCTGCATTATGAAAATTGACTGGATGCCTTTGCTTGATCCACCGAGAGCCGAAAGAATGCTGATTTCTTCCCTGCGTTCGTTAACAATACGACGCATTCCGTTAAAAATATTAATGGCAACTACAACAAAAATCAGAAACACCATGAGCATAAGAACATTTTTTTCAACACGTAGTGCACCAAAGAAAGACCTGTTGTAGTCTCGCCAGCTCTGTACCTTAATATCCGGAAATGCTGCCTTTATTTTGTTAAGTGTAAATTCATCTTTCTGAGAATCTGCAATTTTAATTCCATAATTCAATGTTGCTTTTTCACCGAAATTTTTCTTTCCGGCTTCAAGATTAATAAAGGCAAGCGACTGATTGATTCCGGCATATCCCGTTCTGAAAACACTGGTTACAAGGAATTCCCTGTCATCAGAAATCAAATCAACATCATTTCCACCGCTTAAAGCAAAAAGATTTACGCTGCCTCCCACATTTACACCAAGAGAGCGGGCAAGATCTGCACCAAGAATTATCTGATCACGATCTTTTATATCAAACCGGTCATTCCAAAGATCAAGTTCTTTCATAAAACCACTGTCCAGTTCTTCCATATTTTCAGGAACAGACCGGATCATGGCAGCACTCTGCCGTCCATTTCTTCCAACCATAAGGCTTTGGGCCTCATAAAATGGAGTTGCACAGATTACAGATTTTTCATCATCACACCATCTGGCAAAATCAAAAGCATTATCTTCATTAATTTCTGCCCGGATGTGATAGGAACTGATTTCAACAATAGGATCAATAAAACTCAACTGGAATCCGTTCATGACACTGATTACGATTATCAGAGTCATAACACCAAAACAAATTCCAAGGGAAGACAGCATTGATGTAATTCTTGAACGCCCCTGCTTATCAACTTTGGAAAACCGTCTTGAAACGTAGAAAATCCATTTTAAATTCTGTAAAAAGTTACTCTTTTTCAAAAACGGTTCTCCTTTGTTCTTTTCCACGCAAAAGAATGCGCTCCAGTGTTTTGATTCCATCTTCATAAGTAGTTTCTACAGACAGATCGTTATCAAAATACATAGTTTCATTATACACTTTTTCAGAAACGTAAACACTACGCATTCGGATCAAATCATTTTCATAATATTCATAATCAGGAGTCTCAGAAAATTTCGAATAATTCCAGACTTTTTTATAAGTGGCAGTTTTTGCATGATATCTGTTCGACCTGTCTTTTTCCCAATACCAGTTTTTGCCGTAAATGCAGGTTTCGTTGCCATTTTCGTCATATTCAAATGATGTATCAGAATCATCATATGATTTGCCGTCAGTTGTATGGCTTATTCTTTTTCTGACGAGTTGATTTTTTTCATTGAAATCCTGAATTATTTTTATATTTTCAGTTAATTTTTCTTCTACTGTCTGAACAAGTTTCCCTTCATCATCATGATAATAATCACGTTTTAAATTACAGGTCAGTTCCTTTGCAGTTTCCCCGGAAGAAAATTCTTCATATTTGAGTATTTTATAATCAGCTGTAAAAGTTTTACGACGGACAAGTCCTTCGGCTTCATCTGTAAGAATTATGCTTGAACCGTTTTTGCTCTGAACAAGATTTTCAGATCCAAAAGTGTAATGGCGTAAAGCACCGTTTGAAGAAGAGAGATTTTTTTCTTTAATTTCACCTTCACTGTTTGCACTTTCATTGCCTTTATCATTTCTGCCGTTTAAATTTTCAAATATTGAATAATCAAGGTCATAATCATAATCAGAACCTTCTCTGGCAAGTGCATAAACTATTGTTTCAATCCAGTCTGGAGAAGCAACTTCTTTTTGAGGAAGACAGTCGGAATAATTATATGAACAATCCATCAAAGCAATTTTCTCAGGATACAAACTTTCAATAACTGAAATCTGACCGTCTTTTGTAAACAATTGAGCAGTAAGTAACTGAAAACTTATTCTTGAAATTTCATGCAGGCTTTTTTCACCGGCAGAATCACTGACATTCTGGTTCGCCTGTGATTTTAAAATCTCAAAACAATAATCCTGAAGTGAACTGATTTTTGATTCTTCAGAAGCAGGCCAGAGGAAAGTTAAATTACCGATAAAGAAAAAGATTGCACAAAGGGCAATCTTTTTTACTGTAAAGTTCAAGATTATTTTCCAAGGAATTCTTCTGTATAACTAACAGGATCAAACTTCTGAATATCAGGATACTGTTCACCGGTACAAACAAAAGCAACTGGAATTCCAAATTCTTTGCCGATGGAAAAAGCAACACCGCCGCGTGCAGAAGAATCGTATTTTGTAATTGCAATGGCATCGACTCCAACGGCTTCATGGAAAACTTCTGCCTGACGAACAGCATTCTGTCCTGTTGTGCCGTCAATTACAAGAATTTTTTTATAGCAGCCTTCATCAGCCTTACTGCGTGCAATTTTGTCAATTTTCTGAAGTTCTCGAACGAGGTTTTCTTTATTGTGAAGGCGTCCGGCAGTATCGGCAACTACAAGGTCTCCGCCTTTTGCCTTTACCGATTCAGCAGCATCAAAAACAACTGCACTTGGATCTCCGCCGTGCTGATGGGCAATAACACGAATCTTTAATCGTTCTCCATGCATTTCAAGCTGTTCTTCGGCAGCGGCACGGAATGTATCTGCAGCTGCCATAACAACTTCATTTCCCTGATTTTTGTACCAGTTTGCAAGTTTTGCAGCAGTTGTTGTTTTTCCAACTCCGTTTACTCCAAGCATCATATAAACATTAACTTTGCCTTTTTCGGGAGTAAACTCTACAGCCTTTGCATATCCAAGGAGCATTTCCTTAAGACGGTCTGTAATTTTGCCTTCATCAGTAATTTTTTCCTTGCGGCATATTTCTTCAAGTTCATCTGTAATCTGAAATGCCATTTTTGCACCGATATCACCTTCTACAAGTGCATCTGCAAGATTTTCAAAAAATTCTTCATCAACTTTATTAAAAGAAAAAAGATTTTTAAGCCGCTGGGCAAAAGAAAGTTTCATTTTTTAAATCCTTAAATATCAATGTTTTAGTATATTATAACACGAAAATCAATTTTAGTATGCGGTGGCCGGTAAAACGTCATTGGTAGCTTTTAAATACCTGTAAATTTCAAAAGCAGTCCAGACTCCAAACACACCTGTTACGGCAAGGGACCCATAGGACATTTTCTGCCATTTCTGTACATCTTCATAGGTTATGGTTCTATTTCCTGAAGCATAGGAATTATTTGTGGCCGTAAAATTTCCTACTGTATAAAAAGTCACAGGTAATGAACAGATCAGGCAGGTATATGCTGTATACATAACTTTTCTGCGATGATCAATGTTCTTTTCACGATTGTAAGGTTCAACTTTTACTGTAAAATCTGCTCCATCAAAAAGATTTTTTTGAGGAACATAAAAAAATGCACTGTTTTGTGTTGAATCTGCAACAGTTCCATCCGGAAGATCATATTTTGTAAAAACACCGATTACTGAACTCCCGTTGATGGTAAGGGGAGCCTGTGGATTTTCTTCATTAACTTCATGTCCTTCAAGAGCCCTGGAATAAAAAATACCATTCTGCGGCGATTTCAGTTTAATTTTGAATATTCCCTTTGCCCTTGGCTCAAGATCCGTTCTGATAAGATACTGACTTTCAGAACCAAAGGAATAATTAAAACTTACAGTTGCAAAATTTTCAGATTCAATGGTTATATTGTGTATACCGGCATCAATTAAAACACCTTCTGCATAATTCGGATAAACCACTCCGTCAATGTTAATTGTACATTTTTCCCTGGCATCAACAGGTCCGATTTCAAAATTTAAATTTACGGGAAGGGAATTGGCAATTTTTGATGAGAGTCCGTGAACAAGGCGTCTTGCTATAGAAAGAGAATCAGACAAAAGCCCTACTTCCGTTACAGCTCCTGCACTTTTACAACCAGGAAACAAAAATAATTCGGCCGTAATTGCAGCATATTCACCGTAACTTACGATTTTACCAGTAATGATTCCGTTGATTTTTGCATTTGCAATGTCTTTTGAATAAGCCCAGCTTTGAACACCGTTAATTTTTGCATCTGCTGAAGGCACAAACAAAGAAGATGAATCATTTTTATAAAGGACAATTCTTTCGTCAGGAATAGGCTCTTTCGAGTCATTGATTTCTTTTATCGTCTTATCAGCCGCTTTCAGATTTTCTGCAATTTTATCTTCCAGATCTGCAATTTTTTCGGCTTCTTCTTTTAAAGCCCGGTCCAATTCCCTTGCACTCTTTTTAGAAAGAACAAGAGCATCTCGTGTTTTATATTCTTTAGAGAGCTGGAGAAAAAGAGAAAGCCGTTCTGTCTGCAATGCGCTCAACCGGCGGTCGAGTTTTTCATTTTTGGAGATTGTACGCAGATTTCCCTGTGCAATTCGTTCAAGAACCAGCTGAGGAATTACAGTTGCAGCTTTCAGCTCGCTTTCGGCATGTTTTCCAGGCTGTTCAAATGAAAATTCCTGAGCACCCAGAACCCAGTCATCTGAAAAAACACTTGAGACTGTAAGAATCATAAAAACAGCTGGTAAAAGAATTTTTTTACAGATCGTCGTCTGAATCATCGCCGCCTTCAACCGGAAGACCTTTCCACTGAGCCTGGAGGAATGAATCAATAAACTGATCAATATCACCATCCATTACAGAGTGAATGTCGCCAACTGAGAATTTTGTTCTGTTATCCTTAACCATTGTATACGGCTGGAAAACATAGGAACGAATCTGGTTTCCCCAGGAAATATCTTTTTTTTCTGCACCGAATTTGGCAGTTTCCTTCTGACGTTCTTCTTCATAATGAGCATACAATTTTGCACGAAGAAGGCTCATACATGTTGCACGGTTCATAATCTGTGAACGTTCTGAATCACACTGAACTACAATACCGGTCGGAAGGTGTGTAAAACGAACGGCTGAATCTGTTTTGTTAACGTGCTGTCCGCCTTTTCCTCCTGAACGGTATGTATCTACGCGCAAGTCTTCTGGACGAATATTAACTTCAATTGTGTCGTCAAGAATAGGAAAAATAAATACAGAAGAAAAGGAAGTATGTCTGCGGGCATTGGCATCAAAAGGACTGATACGTACAAGACGATGAACACCGGCTTCCCCTTTAAGATGACCATAAACATAATCACCTTCGATTTTGATGGTAGTTGATTTAATTCCACCTTCATCTTCCTGAAGATCAACAGTTTCCAGTGTATAACCATGACGTTCTGCCCAGCGGATATACATCCGGCTCAGCATATAAGCCCAGTCACAGGCTTCTGTTCCACCTGCTCCCGCATGAACTGTAAGGAAGCAGCCGTTTTTATCAGCTTCTCCGCTTAAGAGATTGAGGATGGAAAGTTCTTCAAATTTTTTCTGCAGGGCTTCTACCTGAGGCTTCAATTCTTCTTCAAGACTCTGATCACCTTCTTCCATTCCCATTTCATAAAGGGTAATGGCATCGTCAATATCGGACATCAACTGTCTCCATGGTTCAACACGGCCTTTGAGCAGTTTAATGTCATTCATAACCTTCTGTGCTTTTGCAACATCATCCCAGAAACCTTCGGCAGTAGTCAGAGCTTCTGTTTCCCTGATTTTTTTGTCAATTGCAGGTGCATCAAGTTTATCCCAGACTTCTTTTGTATCTTTCTGGAGAATTTCTAGTGGCTGTTTGTAATCTTCTAACATATATTTCTTCCGGCTTTTTTATTTTTTTTCGCTTCCAAATAAGGCTTTTTTCCATTTTTTGTGTTTAAGTTCTGTAACAGCAAAATTTGAATTAATTGGAAACTGATAAATTCGTATTGTGTCATAATAATCTGTAACGGAATCTATATCTTTTTTTAATTTAGTAAGCTGAACCTCATTAATGGACATATTTTCCCAGCATGCACGCTGAATCTTCTTAAAACCTGACTGAGAGAGAATATCAGCCAGAGCCTTCGCAGAATCAATTGTACCTGGATCTAAAACTACAGAAACGAACATTTTATAATTTTAAAGTAAACACAATAGAGTGTCAAACTCAAGTCTTTGTGATACACTGATAATATGAAGAAGTTTTTATTATTTTTTATTTTAACAGCATCTTTGCCAGTTTTTATCTTTTCTGCCGAAAATCAGCAGCGTCCTATTGTCCGAGACATAAAAGCTGAAGTTGTTGCCTCAAACAAAGTCAAAGTATCCTGGAAAATTTCAAAGAATTTTAATGCTTCTTCCCTTGTTGTCTACAAATCCACTGAACCAATTGCTTCAAAAAATCAGTTGTACAAAATCCGCCCCCTTGGAGAAGTTCCTCCAAAAGCAATCGCCTTTACAGACACCCTTACAACTTACAACGACTATTATTATGCAGTAATTGCCAAAAACTCTGACGGCACACTTTACGATATTGTTCTGCCTTCGATAAATGCAACTGCCAACGGCGTAAAAGCTCCCCGTGGAGAAAAGAAAGTTGAAATCGTTCCTGAAGATCCGGAAAAACTTTATCCGGCTGGAACCATGCGTGAAGTACCACTTCCATATCTGGATATGATTGATGACCTGTACAAAAAGCCCAATAAGCTTGATGAACTTGTCCTGCTGCGGGGAAAGGAACTTGCAAAAGGTCATAAAGCTCCGGCAAAAATTCCTCTTGACCCATATTATTTTGAAGAAGATATGATAAGGGCACCTGCAGGAGATGAATACTATCTTTTTGAAATATTAAAGACCACATTTGTAAAAAAAGACTACAAAAACGCGGCAACCCAGTTAAAAACTTTCTTAAGTGTAAACAGAAGTGAAAAAGTAACTGACAGAGCAGTTTTCTATCTTGGACAATGCCAGTACTATATGCATAACTATAAACAGGCTGTAAACCTTTTCCTTTACACTCAGGATTCTTATCCGTCACTTTCAAAAAAATGGATTGAAAGCTGTCTGGATCTTTACAAAATCCCTGAATAAAACCGGCAGGCAATAATTTTTATTGAATCGATCTGATAATATCAACAACGGCCGGAGTTCTTATAAGCCCCAGTTCTCTTGCAGTTTGAGTTACACTGTCAATTTTGTTCCCGGCTTCATCAGCTTTTGGAGTAGTATCAGTTACAGCAGCAGATTCTTCACCTTCTTTTTTCGGCATGAATTTTATAATTACTTCATCACCGATGTTAACCCTGTCGTAAAACCCATTCTGTTCAAGTCTGCCTGAACAGATTTCCTCACCGACTTTTTCAACTGTAATCTGTCCAAGGCCGTATTTTGAATCGAAAATTACACCAGGTCCTTTATCTGCTGTGCGGATATTACCTTTTTTCACAAGATCAAGAACTGTTCCTTCAACAACCCCTTCACTCTTGCCTAAATCAAGAAGAACTTCATTTCCGGAACGTTTTAGAATTTTTCCCCTTATAGAAAGATTTTCAAGAATTGCCCTGCGGAAAGATCTGAGAACAGAAGCATATCTGTCATTTCCAGTGCGGAATACGCTGATTCTTGAAGTTTCAGTTCCTGTTCGTCCTGAATACATTACAGCCTCAATTGAAATTTCCCTTTCCGATTCAAAAACTTCAAGGACAACAAAATAATCAAGATTTGAATTTCTGGCCATTTTAAAGGCTTCACCATAACCTGAAACATTCTGATTCTGAATACTTACAGAAGTTGTTGCAACTCCACTGAAAATTTCAGCTGCCATCTGTGAAGTAATATCTTCTGCTTCTGCATGAACAAGCTGTACCTGGGATTTTTTGCAGTAAAGCCCGATATTCCATCTTGTTTTATCAAGATAAAAAGGGTTTACGTCCCATTTTGTATTAAGGGTATATTTCATCAAAGCATCATAAGCTTCAATGGTGTCATCGATTTTTCTGTTTGCAGCAAGTTCTTCAGAAGTAAAATTTTCCGGATTCTGACCTTTGTTAATGTTCTGGATAAATTTAAGCTGGTGGAGATAAAGTTCATTAAGGCGCAGTTTTGCAAGAGTTTCTGCAAATTCACTTCTGGTCTTTACATTTGACGGATCAAGGCGCAATGCACGCTGATATTCATAACGGGCTTCAACTCCCTGATACATTTTTGCATATTCCCGGGCTTTTTTAATATGGTAATCTGCCCAGATACTGCGTCTTTCATCTTCAACAGAAAGAGTTTTGTTCACAAGAAGTTCAAGGGCACTTCTCATAACTTCATCCTGTTCATTGATTGTAAGGGCTGTAGTCCAGGTTTCAATAGCTTCTTCTGTCTGGCCATTATTGCGCAATGAAAGTCCTTTTAAGTACCAGGCACTTGCAGTATTTCTGTCTTTGGCAATAAGGTAGTCGGAAATATCAATTACTTCAGAATACCGTTTCTGCTGAAAAAGAAGATTACCCAGAAGCACATAAGCCTGATTGTAATCACCTTTTATCTGGACAGCTGAACGTACATATTTTTCTGCCAGAGTAATTTTATTCTGTTTTGCTGCAAGATATGATGCAAAAAAATGAACGTTTGCATCGTTGGAATGATATTTCAATGCTTTGTTTACATAATCCTGGGCTTTATCGAAATTCTGAGTTTCTGCACTTAAAAGAGCCAGGGAAAGAAGGGCCTTACGGTTAGTATTCTGACGTTTAAGGGCATCCTGATACAAAAGTTTTGCACCGTCAAGATTGCCTGTAAAAAGTTTTAATTCTGCAAGCCCAAAACGGGCATTAATATCGTTGGGATATTTTTTTAAGACTGAATCAAAAACTTCCTTTGCCTTTTCCAGTTCACCAAGAGAAATATAGCAGTTTCCACGGAGATTTCTTATTTCAGTAGAATCTTTTGCATATTTTTCTGCATTTTCCAGATAAGTAATGGCAAGGTTAAAATCATTTAATTCATAAGTAACCTGCGCAAGGTGGAACCAGGCATCTCCATAAGATGGATTAATCTGAAGAACCTGCTGAAACTGTTCTGAAGCTTCAAACCATTCTTCCCTGGACTGCGACATTAGGCCTTTTTCGAAAAGTTTTACAACCGCGCCCTTGTCAGGAGAAGAAAAACATAATGTTCCTGAAAGTACAAGAGTCAAAATTAGTAACGTTTTTTTCATGTATCCCACCCTTTTTTACATGATCAATCTTAAAACATTTTATACAAAATTTAATCAAAATGCCTTTTGATTATTCTTCTGTTTCTACATTATCACTGTTTTTTAGAATTTTGATAAGGTTTACGCGGTGACCTTCCATGTCCTGAACTGTAAATTCATAGTTGTTCCAGCTGATTTTTTCATACTTGGCAGGGATTTTTCCAAAAAGGTCAAATACAAATCCGCCGAGAGTATCAAAATCTTCCACAGGAAAATTAGAACCGATTTCTTCATTCAAATCATCAAGGTCAACACGGGCATCACAAAGCCAGCTTGTATCACTGATAGTTGTAATATCTTCCCTTTCGTTGTCAAATTCATCCTGAATATCGCCGACGATTTCTTCGATAATATCTTCCATGCAGACTACACCGCTTACTCCGCCATATTCATCAACGGCAATGGCAATGTGAAGATGCCTGCGCTTAAATTCCCTTAACAGCCCGTCAATTTTTTTTGATTCAGGTACAAAAAAAGCTTTTCTGATTAATTTGTTAAGCTGAACGGCTTCTTTTTTTGCATAAATCTTGATTATATCTTTTACATACAAAACACCGACAACATTATCGATGGATTCTGAATAAACAGGAAAACGGGAATGTCCGCTTTCTGCAATCTTTTCCAGAAGTTCTTCAACAGGTGTATCAATCGACAGAAAATCAACGTCAATTCGAGGAATCATCACTTCCTTTACTGTTGTCTGGGACAAATCTTCGATACCTCGAATCATGTCCTTTTTTTCTTCATTTAAAATTTCTTCCTGCTCCCGGTCTGAAAGCGACTGTCCGTCTGCCCCAGCCGGGTTAAGCGACAGGGGGTCCTCTTCTTTTTTCTTACCAAATCCAAAAAAATTCATATATTTTTCCTTAACTGTTAATTATCTTAACATCTTTAAACTTATTTAACACGTTTTCCTGAAGAACGAGCATTGGATCTGTGGAAATTACATCTTTTTCAATGTGTTCTTCCCCATGATCGTATCCTTTTAAGTGAAGTGTTCCGTGAATAAGAAGCCGTTTCAATTCTTCATTTTCGTCAACTTCAAAATATCTGGCATTTTCAGGAAGTGTATCAAGAGAAATAATCATATCTCCTGCATTAAACCATTCTTCACCATTTTCATCTGTATATGATTCACCGATTTCAAAAGAAAGAATATCAGTGGGATTATCAATTTCCCTGTATTCTCTGTTCAACTCCTGAATCATATCATTGTCACAAAATGTAATTGAAATTTCCTGACCGTCAAATTTTAATTCTTCAAGAATTTTCCGTTCAAAACTTTCAATTTTATCAATCCATTCAGGCTCTTTTAATCCGTCCTGAACTGCTACAAGAATTTTATTTGCCATTATACGTTCTTAGCCTCTTCAATAGTCTTTTCACCAAGTTCAGTTTTTGAATCAGGATCTTTCTGATTAGGATATTCAATGCGGGAATGATAATAACCTGCAAGAACCTGTACAAAAGAATCTCTGATTAATTTTAATTCACCAAAAGTAAGGGCACAATTTTCAAGCTGTTCACCCTGAATTTTTGCATCAAAAAGCTGCTGAATGAATTTTTCAAGACGGCTTACTGAAGGTTTATCAAGAGTCCTGCAGGCAGCTTCAACAGTATCTGCAAGCATTACAACGGCACTTTCTTTTGTAGTCGGCGGATTTCCAGGATAAACATAATCTTCTTTTGAAGCATTTGGATCTTTTTTCTGTGCTTCACTGTAAAAATATGCAATTACTGAATTTCCGTGATGTTCAGAAATAATATCTAGAATCTGCTGAGGAAGATGAAGCTGACGGGCTTTTTCAATACCGATTTTTACATGACTTTTGATTACCGATGCAGAAAGACTCGGATTGATTTCCGCATGTTTATTTTCGCCGTTCCTCTGATTTTCAACAAAATATTCAGGATGATCCATTTTTCCCAGGTCGTGATAATAAGCACCAACTCTGGCAACAAGGGAATTTGCTCCGATTTTTTTACAGGCATTTTCTGACAGCTGGGCAACCATCATGGAATGGCTGTAAGTTCCAGATGCAGTAAGAAGGAGTTTTCTCATTGGTGGTGTATTTAGATCGGAAAGATCCATAAGACGGAAAACAGAAGCCGTATTCATTATGGATTCAAGTGGAGTGAGGAAACCAAGGACAAATATTCCTGAAATAAAGCCGTTAAAGGCAACTCCAGGCAAAATTTTGTAAAGCTGTGTAAAGGATTCGTTAAAAATTTCTGCAAGAACTACGGCAAAAACCATGTTTAGCACAGCAATGAAAATTGATGCATAAACCATATCAAGACGGCGTTCAATGGAACGAACGATTCTGAAGGCTGCAATGGAACTTGCAATGGTAAAGATTGCAGGAATTGTCTGAAAACGGTCTGCAACAAAAACACCGAATCCCATTAGGAGAGAAAAATACAAGGCTGAGCGCTGTCCGCAGAGAATTGCCACAAGAAAGCTGGAAAGAGCTGCCGGAATACACACAGTTACAAAAAGCACATCCTGAGAATTTACGGTTGTGATTCCCATTGTGTTACAGGTAAAGGTCGTTACGCCGAATACAAGTATGAAAAGTACACTTTGCAGAACGGCCTCTTTTATCAGTATTCTGCGGCCAAGAAGTCTTTGTGAATAAAGAATGATGGCCATGGCAGCAATGAGCATAAGGAAAAGAATTGAATTTGCAAAATTTACATAATCAAAAACTGTAGTTGTCAGAGCAAGTTTTGCAATTTTTTCTACAGATTCCTGGGTAATGAATGCACCGTTTTCAAGAATGATTTCATCCTTTTTGATTTCAGTTGTATTGTCAAATTTTACTTTCCTTGGAGAACGGTAATCTGCTTCAGTCCAGACTTTGCCGATTTTTGTCTCAACTTTTTCAAGAAGTGATTTGCTGACATTTTCAGAAGTGTTCTTATCATAGAAAACAATTGCTGATGCTGTCAGAAAAGTCAGAACAAAGAGAATTATGATTCCCAGATGAGTTTTTATAAAATCGAAAATCTGCTGCTTGATGCTTACAGTTTCTTCTTTTTTTGGATTTTCTTTACCAGATTCATTAAGAGTCTTGTTCATTTTCATACGCCTGTACAATTTTTCTGACCAGTTCCGAGCGTACTACATCGCAGCCTTCTAACTGCACAAAACTGATTTCAGGAACTCCCTTCAATACTTTAAGTGCATGTACAAGACCGCTTGGAATACGTTTGGGCAGGTCAACTTGTGTTATATCGCCGGTAACAAATACCTTTGAATTTTCCCCCATACGGGTAAGGAACATCTTCATCTGTTCCGTTGTAGTATTCTGAGCTTCATCAAGAATTACTACACAATTATTTAATGTTCTTCCGCGCATATACGCAAGAGGAGCAGTTTCAATAATATCATTTTCTGTAAGTCTGTGCATTATATCATGAGGAACACAGGCATTCATTGAATCATAAAGGGGCCGGAGATATGGATTCACTTTTTCCTGCAGATCACCAGGAAGAAATCCAAGGCTTTCACCGGCTTCAACGATCGGTCGGGTAAGAATGATTTTATTCGCTTTATGAGAAAGAACCAGCCTAAGGGCCTCTGCAATGGCAAGAAAAGTTTTTCCGCTTCCTGCAGGTCCTGTGGCAAAAACAAGGTCATTTTTACGGAAAGCCTTTATAAGTTCACACTGATTGCGTGTTTTCGGATATATTCGGTGATTTCCGCCTGGAATTGAAATTGCATTTTCGGAAGCATTGAAATTTGTCCTGTCATCAATGCCGGTATTAAGAATCGAAGTTACAAGTTCAGAAGAAGATTCCCCTGATTCGCTTATTTCATCAACAATCCTGTCAATAATGAATTTGAACTGCTGGTGAATTTCTGTATTGGAAGTATCAACGGATAATTCATTTCCCATCATATAAACAGGAACGCCAAGATGATTTTCAATGAGTTGTAAATTACTGTCATTAGTTCCGCAAACCTGGGCAAGAATACCGCTGTCCGGAAGAACTATCGTATATTGTGAATCCACTTCTTTAAGTTTACCCTACTTTCAATCATTGTTCAATTTTTTTACAGCCACAATCTTATTTATTAAGCATCCATTCTCCATAATCATCTTTAATTTCTGTTTTCATGCCTGCCATCGGCCGCCATGCAACACTGATTGTAAAATATGGATCGTATCTGTATTCAGACTTGCCGCTGTCATTAACAAGTCTTGGTGCCATTTTAAATGTGCAGTTTAAATCCCAGTCATCAAGGTCATGGGTTACCGTCATATTAAAGGATTTCATTTTAAAGCCGGAACGAAGGCGTTTCTGTTCATCATCAAACCGGAAAGAATTCATCAGGTCGTTGAAAATACTTCGTTCCCCTGTTCCCTTGTAATATTCCTGATATTTGTTTTCAGGACAGAAATACCTGTAAATTACGCTGTTTCTGGTTTCTGCGCTGAATGAAAAATCAAGAAAATTATTAACCTTAAATGTAACGCCAGGCTTAAATACAAAATAACTGCTGGTAGGTCTGAGACAGTCATAAACTACACTTGTTGAAACTGTGGGAGTCCAGCTGATTCTGTCACTCCAGTACTTGAAAGTCTTAGAAGGATTTGTATATGCAAGGCTGAGATTGTAAGGCTGAAATTCTTTTTTTGTAGTTGAACTCCAGCCTGAACCTGAATTAAATGTATAACCGTTTGTATTGCTCATTGTATAGGCAAGCTGCGCTCCATAACCGGACATACTGAACCGCAGGGAATCGTTTTCCTTGTTTTCCATATTGTGAACATAACTCTGGCTTAAGCTTAACCTGCTTTCAAAAAGCCTGACACTGAAACTCTGGGACAAATTCTGCTTTACCCAGGTATCATCGGTTTTGCTCTTTTTCTTGATACCTGTTCCTGCACTGAAACTTGCATAAGGGAAACCTAAATTCAATGTTCCTGAATATGAATCAACCTGAGGATAAAGTGTTGTTGACAATGAAAGGGACTGACTGTATTTATCCTCTGTTGCAGCAATATTCAGGTTAAGGTTGTGGCTCGTAACACATTCATCATCAGTAAGGTCAGTTGTAAGGTATTCCCATTCAGGATTTTCCGGATCGTCACTGATGTATTTTGTCCTGATCATTTTAACGGTTGTATTCCATGAAAGTGATGTGTTGGCAAAATATTTTGTATAAATAAATGGTCTGAAAGAAAGGGAATTTGTATCTGTCAGGTCCATTTTATACGCATTGTGGTCTGAATTCTTAATTGATTTAATGGAACTTGCAGAATATCCGCCCTTTGATTCATCATCATTTAAATAAGGATGCTTCTGATAAACGGGATTAAAATTAAATGTATCTGTCAGGGATAAGAAACTGTCACGATATCCCAGAGAACTGGTCAATGTTGCTGGAGCAGAAACATTAAAATATGTTGACTGCATTTCTGACCATTTAAAATCATCCGGAGAATTAAGTTTTGTTGAAGAATATGTAATCTGGCTTGAATAATCAGGGGAAACTGAATAATCCAGATTGTAGGTGATTCCTGCCACTTTCTGAGAAGAAAAAGCCGGTGTCTGAATGACAGGAAGAGTCGATTCATCATAATGAACAATCTGTTCTTCACTTTCATTTTCAGCACTCTTTTGTGCATCTGATTCTGGAGAAGCAGTCTTTTCTTCTGTTTCTGCTTTTTTTTCTGAATCATCCAAAGCTTCAGGAATATTAAGGGTAAGTGCATGATTCATTTCTGTATTTTTTGTATTTTTTGTTTTAAATGGATACTGAAAGATTTTTCCTGAAATACGCCCCGCAATCTTAAATGGAGTAACCTGTGAAGGATAATAAAAAGAACGTTCAGGAGAAGTATCCGGAATATCAGCCCTTGAAGTACTTTTTGAAGAGTACAGAATGGAGCTCGAAAAACTGGAAACTGACATTGAACTGATAAAGGGATTAAGAAATTCCGGAATTTTAAATGTATAATTTCCGTTAAGGTTCCAGTTAAAAGATGAAATACTTGTGGCATCATTTTCATCCTGCTCACTTACTCCGCCACTCATCATATAGTCAATCCAGTCCATGGATTCAACACGCTGATTAAAATCCCAGTCAAAGTGGGGATCTGAATAAATCGGAAGACTCAGGTTCAGGTTGAAAGGCCGGGCAATAGTCATCTTAAGATTTGCCTGATAGCGGAAAGGAGCAGAAAAAGACATAAAATTACTGCCGTCCTTATGGGCAGAGGCCGAAGCATCGTAAGGAGTATAAAGTCCGTTTTTATTGTAAACCGTATTTGAAAAACCAAGTTCAAGATTAGTATCAAGGGAAGTAATTATACTGCCAGGACGAAAGGAACCGTCAAAACCAACCATATATCCCAGATTGGAATAATAATCACCCATGATTTTGAACCAGCTGGAAGTATCTCCGCCGTAATCATCATCAAGATTATGAAGTATAAGACCTTCCCTTACCTGCTCCTTCATTCCGCCTGTTTTCATAAAACTGAAAAAATCAATTTTATCATCATCGCTGTCAGAAGATTTTGTCGAAACTGCACTGTCAGGATTCTTTCGTCCGTAGATATATGTTGTTGTATTTATAAAATATCCTTCACGGTTTTTATAACCGAAAGCAGGATTAAAAAGCAGTTCATCTTTCGGGTAATAAAAAGCAGGAAAATACATTACAGGTACACGGCCTACATAAAGTCTTGCATTCAAAAATGCAAATTCTCCGCCAGGCAAGAGCCATATTCGGGAAGCCTTGATTTTCCAATGGGGATCTTCATCATCACAAAAAGTAAGTTCACCCGTCTTAAAGGCAATGGTTCCCCCTGAATCACGGCCGAAAATTTCAGATGCTACATTTAAAGTAGAGCCGCTTGGAAGATTAATTGCATCACTGGAAGTCTGAACGGCACGTCCATTGTCAAAAATTCCTTCCAGCGTAGCTGTATTGAACAAAAGGCTTTTTGCAGTAATTGTTTCTCCACCGCCGCTTCCACCTGAGGACTGCACAAGAGAAACGTTTCCTTCTGCAAAAAGCATGTCATTGGCCCTGTTATAATTTACCAGATCGGCTGTAATTGCAGTTTTTGTCTTTCCCCGCTCAACACTGATTTTTACGTTTCCGGATAAAACTATTGTATCCTGATTCTTTTCCTTGTCTTTTCTGTATTCCGTTTTTTGAGCCGATTCAATCGTAATAATAGACTTTTCCCCATCTGCAAAAACATTTCCGCAAAGACATGTCAAAACAAAAAAGAGAATAATCCACTGTCGGAAAAAACGGCTTCGTTTCATAAAAACAATTCTTGCTTCTTAATTATTACTTCGTAATCATATCCTTAAGGAATCGTCCTGTATGGGAACCTGTTTCCTTGAATCGTCCGGCAATTTCTTCCGGAGTTCCTGTATCTACAATCTGGCCGCCGCGTGTTCCGCCATCCGGACCTAAATCAATAATATGATCAGCCTGTGCAATAACATCCAGGTTATGTTCAATCATTACTACAGTATTTCCCTTATCCACAAGTTTCTGGATAACTTCCATAAGAACCTTAACATCGGCAAAATGAAGCCCCGTAGTAGGTTCATCAAGTATATAAAGAGTTTTTCCTGTACTTGGACGGGCAAGTTCCGACGCAAGTTTTACGCGCTGAGCTTCTCCACCTGACAAAGTAAGTGCACTCTGACCAAGCTGAATATAACCAAGACCTACACTTTTTAAGGTTTCCATCTTTCGGCTGATATGAGGAATTGCACTGAAAAATTCTGCGGCTTCTTCAATAGTCATATTAAGAACATCACTGATACTCTTTCCCTTGTAAAGAACATCCAGTGTTTCCTGATTAAACCGTTTTCCGTGACACACATCACACTGAATGAATACATCAGGCAGAAAGTTCATTTCGATTGTAAGAGTTCCAGCCCCCTGACACTTTTCACATCTTCCGCCCTTTACATTAAAACTGAAACGACCGGGTGTGTAACCTTTGGCCTTGGATTCCGGCAGAGTGGAAAAAAGTTCACGTATTCCGTCAAATACACCTACATAAGTTACAGGATTTGAACGTGGAGTTCTTCCGATCGGTGACTGATCAATATTGATTACTTTATCCACGCCTTCAATACCTGTAATTGCCTCATGTGCACCGGCTTTTAGTTCAGTACGCATAAGTTTATTTGAAACTACAGGAAAGAATACATCACTGAGCAAAGTCGATTTACCTGACCCTGAAACACCTGTAATACATGTAAAAGCACCAAGAGGAATATCAACACTTACATTCTTTAGGTTATGTTCCGTTACGCCCTGAATTGAAATAAAATTTCCGTTACCTTTACGTCTTTCCTTTGGAAGAGGCATTGTAATTTTTCCTGCAAGATACTGACCAGTAACGCTGTCTTCAACCTGCATTACCTGTTCAGGAGTTCCGCTGGCCATTACATTTCCACCATGCACACCGGCTCCCGGCCCTATGTCAACAATCCAGTCAGCAGTGCGCAGAGTCTGTTCATCGTGTTCTACAACAATTACAGTATTTTTAAGATCACGAAGGTATGTCAAAGTTTCAATGAGTCGTTCATTATCCCGCTGATGGAGGCCTATACTTGGTTCATCAAGAATATACATTACCCCTGTAAGACCGGAACCAATCTGTGTCGCAAGACGGATGCGCTGAGCTTCACCTCCTGACAATGTTCCTGCACTGCGTTCAAGAGTAAGATAATCAAGACCAACATTCTTGAGGAATGTAAGGCGGGCTTTGATTTCCTTAAGAATCTGGGAAGCAATAAGTTTTTCTGTATCTGTAAGTTCCAGCTTTTCAAAAAAATCCAGTGACTCCTGAACGCTTAAAGCACAAAGGTCAATAATGTTTTTTCCACCAACAGTTACACCGAGAGATTCAAGACGAAGCCTCTTGCCGTGACAGCCGGGACATTCAGAAACAGACATGAATTTTTCTTCAATGCGTGTTCTCTGTGCATCTCCCCAGGCTTCAGCATACCGGCGTTTCATTTCACCTATAATACCAATCCACGGACGGTTATATTCAGAAAAACCTTCCCCAGACTGTTTTCTGTAAATCCAGTGAATGTTTTTTGTAAGGTCGCCGTTCCACAGGGAATCAAACTGTTTTTCAGTCAGATCTTTTACAGGAGTATCCAAAGACCATCCGTTGGCATCGGCAATGGCGCCAAACATTGAAAAACACCATTCACTTTCAGGATTAAAAAAAGGAAAAGCTCCCTGATTGAATGAAAGGCTTTTATCAGGACAAATTTTATCCGGATCAAAATCCATCTTTTCACCGATTCCGGTACATTCAGGACAGGCTCCAAAAGGATTATTAAAAGAAAAAAGTCTTGGCTGCAGTTCTGGAATAGAGATACCGCAATCAGGGCAGGCATTTTTCTGACTGAAGAAAACTTCTTCTTCATGCCAGCCTTTTTCAGAATCATCTTCCACACGCTTAAGGACAATTAAGATTCCCTGTGAACTTGCAAGGGTAGCTTCCACAGATTCTGCAAGACGTTTGCGGCTGTCACTTTTTATGGCAATTCTATCAACTACAATTTCGATTGTGTGTTTTTTCTGCTTATCAAGTTTAATTGAATCTGCCAGTTCAACCATAAGGCCGTCAATACGGGCGCGAACAAAGCCTGATTTCTGCGCATCTTCAATGATTTTTGTATGTTCACCTTTTTTACCACGAATTACAGGAGCCAGCAGAGTCAGTTTTGTACCTTCGCCCCATTCAAGAATAGAACTTAAAATCTGATCAACTGACTGTTCTTTGATTTCCCTTCCGCACTGAGGACAATGAGCGTGTCCTGTACGGGCAAACAAAAGCCTGTAGTAATCGTAAATTTCTGTTACGGTTCCCACAGTTGAACGCGGATTATTGTGAGTTGTTTTCTGTTCGATACTGATGGCAGGAGACAAACCTTCAATAAGATCAACATCAGGTTTATCCATGCTTCCTAAAAACTGTCTTGCATAGGAAGACAGACTTTCCATATAGCGGCGCTGACCTTCTGCAAATAGAGTATCAAATGCAAGAGAGGATTTACCCGATCCGGAAAGACCTGAAATTACTACAAGCTTATTACGTGGAATTTCAACACTGATATTTTTAAGGTTATGTTCACGGGCACCCTGAATACGGATTTTTTCGCCCTGTACAAAATTAATATTTTTCACTTTTTCATTATACAAAAAACCAGATCAATTCACAATTCACAATTCACAATTCAAAATTCACAATTCACAATTCTCAATTCGTCCAAATTAAGCATTGCGCATTGTCCATTATTCATTGTGCATTGCGCATTGTCCATTGTTCATTATTTTTTGCTTTTCCGTTACACTTTTTGACATGATTAATGCTTCAAAACTTATCAGGCTTTCTTCCAGCGTGTACTGTCTTTCCACAGCCAACAACATCGGAATCATTACAGTACCTGAAACAAAAGACCTTTACTTAATTGACTCTGGAAACGACGATGATTTTGCCGCTGAACTCCTTAATTTTCTAAATGAAAAATTTTCAGGCTTCACAGTCAAAGCCATAATAAACACCCATTCCCATGCCGACCACTGCGGAGGCAACGTTTACCTTAAAGAACACACAGGCTGTCAGATCTGGGCAAGCAAGGGCGAAGCAAGCCTTATGAAATATCCGGAAATTGAAACGGGACTTATATGGGGCGGAACACCAGTTCATCAGATACGGTCAACTTACCTTATGGCAAAACCCTGTTCCACCGACAGAACATTCCAGGGAGAAGAATCCATAACCTTAACTTCCTCTCCCATTGAACTGAAAGTCATTTCCCTGCCCGGCCATTATCTTGACCAGACAGGATTTCTAATTACTGACACAGACGGCAAAAAATCATTTTTTCTCGGAGATGCCCTTAGCGGCCGCAACGTAATCAGAAAGTACTGGATTCAATACCTGTATGACGAAACCGAAACAAAAAAATCCATCCACAAAATTGCCGCCATTCACTCCGACAGTTACATTCCAGGTCACGGACAGATTGTAGACAACATTGAAGGAATAAGCGAACTTAATTTAATCGCAATCATGGAAACAGAAGACCTGATTGTAGATGAACTTTCAACACCCAAAACAACGGAAGAGCTGTTAAAATCCCTGACAGACAGAAACACAATAAAACTGGGACTTTCCAACTATGTACTCATCGGCTCAACTTTGAGAAGTTATTTAACAGGTCTTTATGAGGAAGGCCGGATAACTTTTGAAATTACAGAAAACAGAATGCTGTGGTCAAAAGTACGGCAGCTGCAACCTTAAAGCAATTATTTAACGATTTCGACACCGGCAGAACAGCCGAGACGGTTTGCACCTGCTTTAATCATTGCAAGTGCATCTTCTTTTGTGCGGATGCCGCCGCTGGCTTTTACGCCCATTTCACTGCCCACAGTTTTGCGCATGATTTCAACAGCGTGAACAGTTGCACCGCCAGTTCCAAAACCTGTAGAAGTCTTAACAAAATCTGCACCGGCATTTTTTGCACATTTACATGCTTCAACAATTTCGTCATCAGTAAGGTAACATGTTTCAAGAATAACCTTTACAGTAATTGTACGGTTAGCACCTTCAAATTCCTTGCTGGCAGCAGTAACTATTTCAATTTCTTCTTCAAGTTCTTCCCAGTTATGTTCTTTTGCAAGACCAAGGTTAATCACCATATCAATTTCATCAGCACCTTCATCAACTGCAATGCTTGCCTGACCAGCCTTGTCATCAACAGAAACTGCACCGAGAGGAAATCCGATTACAGTACATACCTTAACGTCTGTTCCGCGCAGAAGTTCACTGGCAAGAGGTACAAAAAAAGGATTTACACAGACACTGGCAAAACCGTATTTTTTAGCTTCACCACAAAGCTTTTCAATATCGTTTTGAGTTGCACAGGCACCAAGCTGTGTGTGATCAATCATTGCGGCAATTTCTTTGTTTTCCATGGAACATTTCCTCACTAGCAGAACTATACTAAACAATTTAAAAAAAAGGAACAGATATAAAACCTGTTCCTCTCAATTTGCAATAACTAAAAAGTATTACAACTGACTGATTATCATCTGAAAACTATTCTTCAGAGATTGCAGATGCCGGGCATTCAGAAGCACATGTACCACAGCTCAAGCATTTTGCAGCTTCGATTTCTCTGTGTCCGTCTTTTTCTGAAATAGCTCCTGCTGGACAGTCAGGTTCACATGTACCACAGTTGATACATACACTAGCGTCGATTTTGTAAGCCATTTAAGTACCTCTCTTTAATGGGATAATTATAATTTACCACAGTTAGAATTTAGTGTAAAGTAAATAATCAGGAGGTCAAAAAAATCATGAAAATCAAAGGTCTTCTGGCTGAATATACATCGCTTTTTTCAACAATCCTAAAGATTCTGGGACTTCTCCTTCTGTGCGTCATCCTCGGATCGGCAGTTGTGTATCCCCTTTATCTTCTGGCTACAAAATTTCCTGCAGTTTATTCCTGGATTGTAACTGCAGTCATTGTCCTTTTTGTCCTCATCTGGATTTTTATCAAAATCCGGCAGGCAGGCTTTTCTTCAACAATGCGCTTTATAGCCTCATTTGCAATCATTGCAGGTGCCGCCGCAATTTCTGTAGTTTTAATCCTCAACAATCACCGTCTCTGGGCAATTCCTGTTATCGCAGCTGCAGTGATTTTGTGGGGATTTTTGCGCATGGTAACTAAAAAGCAGTAATGGTCCAGAAAAAGATTCTGTTTGCAGCAGCCGTTGTTATTTCTCTCTTTAATTATGGAGCCCCTTACGGAAGCGAAACAATGCAGAAGCTGGCCCCAGCGGAAGAAAAGCAGGAAGCTCCCGTTACAATTTCTGTAGAAGATGAAAGGCTTCTCACCCTTGAAAACCTTAATTCCAGAAACGTCCTTTTCCGCCAGTACTGCCAGGATGTTGAACTCAATTACAAAAACATCTTCCAGTCCAGGGAAGAACCTCAGATTTTTTATCTTTATACAGCTGCACAGACAGACGATCTTCTTTCCCTTGCCTCAAGACTTTCACTGCCTTATGAAACAATTGCAACCTTAAACAGGATTTCTGCCACAGACCACAGGATTTCAGGAACAAAACTCTATCTTCCAACCTGTGCAGGCCTTTTTATTGCCCAGGAACCTTCAACCAGCTACGAAATTCTTTTGCAGAAAGAATATTCAGTTCATCTTTCAAAGGCCAGATACAAATACACTGTCGGCGGCAGGACATATTATTTTTTGTCCAACATGCGCTTTTCACCCACAACCCGCGCCTTTTTTGTAGACACCACAATGAAACTTCCCCTGGATTCTTCGGTTTTAACTTCAAATTTCGGCTACCGCATCAGTCCTGTTTCAAACAAATGGAAATTTCATTCCGGTGTTGACCTTGCAGCTCCCAAAGGTACAGGAATCTACGCTTGCAAGCGGGGGAAAATTTCAGCCACAGGTTACAATTCCACCTACGGAAACTACATAATCATTCTTCATACCAACGGAATGACAAGCGTTTATGCCCACCTTTCAGAAATTCTCGTCAAAAAAAATCAGGACGTATCAACAGGAGACATAATCGGCAAAGTCGGTTCAACGGGAGCCTCAACAGGACCACACCTTCACTTTGAAATCCGCCTGAACGGCAGTCCCACAGACCCGGGCAAGCTTATTTCCATAGAATAATTCTAAAAATAGTTTTATAATATCTGTGCATGAAAAAAAGTCTTTTGCTGTCAATTTTATTATTCTCCCCGTTTCTGGCAGAATCAGAAACATTCAGGGTTGCAGAAACAGCAGAAGCAGTAATTTCTGACAATTTTTCAACGGCAAAGTGTCAGGCAGGCATTAACGATGCAGTTGCAATCCAGATTCCGCAAGACCTTACTTACATTTCAGCTGTAGAAGTTACCGTTCGTATTCCAGAAGTAATTGCAAATTTCAGGAATTCCGTAAGTTATGCCCTTTACGACAGTCTTTCACCGGAACCAGCTTCCGGCATTATGGACTATTCCGGTAACCAGCTGAGTTTTGACCTTCTTCCAGGAACACTCTCCCAGACAATCGTAATTCCCCTTGCTGCAAAAACAAACCTTAAAAACGGTCCTTATGCCCACATTCTTAACGTAACGCCTTCCCTTTCCGCCAATAACAGGATTTTTCTCCGCTTCATGCTTTCAATGAAAGGTGTTCCTGAATCAATGTACGATGCAAAACTCGATGTTTCTGTCCGTCCTGTACTCAAAGAGAAAGGCCGTGTCAAAATCAACGTAAATGTACCTGAAAACCTTAAGGAAAACGCATATACAATTTATATTGACGACAAAATTTCTTCCCAGGAACCTTCTGAGCTTTTTAGTACAGGTGAACATCATCTGTCCATTGTAAGCGAAGCCTTCCGCAATGAAGTAAGAACTTTCATCATTGACCAGGCGAAAACAGTTACAGTAAATGTTAACCTTAAGGACGTTTCACCGGAAGTTAATTTCATCTGCCCTGAAAACACTGTAGTCTTTTTTGACAATGTTCAGGTTGCAGGCAAAAAAAATACCATGACAATTAAAACTGGTGAACACAAAATAAAATTCATCATCGGAGATTATGAAATCGTTAAGACTATTTTTGCAGAGAATGGCAGGACTTATTATGTAAACCTCAATGTAGATGTTCAGGTTACAGAAAATGAATAAATATTTATAAAAACGTTAAAGTTTTAGGGAATGTGGCCGATATTATAAATGTCGGGCATACAATAATCCCCTCCCACCCATTGTTGCCCGACTGCCTGATGGCATGGACCGCGGAAACGCGGTCTTTTTTTTGCCCGCAGAAGGTTACAGATTTGAACAAAAGTTTAAAAAATATTAAAATACTTCTATTATGGTCAAAATTAAAAAGTCGACATATTTCTGGGTTTCATCCCTTTTCTTTTTTGCAATTCTTTTTGGAAGCCTTCTGGGAGCCGGACTTTCCCAGACAAAATATATCATAGACAATGAATATTTCAACGAGTTTGAAACAGCACTCCCGACAAAACTTGTAGACGTAAACGGCGAACTTATCACTCAGCTTGCAGGAGAAGAAAAACGCGAAATCATTTCTTTCAACGAACTTCCCCAGCAGATGATTGACGCCCTTATTACCCGCGAAGACAGAATTTTTTATGAACATGACGGCTTTTCAACAAAGGCAGTATTCCGTGCTTTTGGCGGTAAACTTTTAGGAATGAACCTTGGCGGTGGTTCAACTTTAACTCAGCAGATTGCAGGTACACTCTTCTGCGACCGAACCGATATGTCAATCACACGCAAACTCAAGGAATTGTGGTGGGCTGTTCAGATGGAACGCCGCTATTCTAAAAACGAAATTCTTGAACTTTATCTTAACAAGATTTATTTTGGCGGCGGACGATATGGTGTTGACTCTGCCTGTAAGTATTACTTTGGTCACAATGCCCGTTCAATTACACCTGCAGAAGCTTCGATTCTTGTAATCCAGCTTTCAAACCCGACATATTACAATCCTTTTGATAACCCTAACAGGGCACGGGACCGCCAGAAGGATGTTCTTTCTTCAATGGTCGGCCTGGGATACATAACACAGTCACAGGCTGATGAATCCTTTGACGATTACTGGTCAGGTTTTGACTACACAAGAACAAGTTCAAGTTACCAGAACAATTCTGACGATAAGGCACCATGGTTCAGTGAATATGTACGCCGGGAACTTGGAAACCTTGTTTATGGTACCGATGACATTTACACATCGGGCTTTACTGTAAATTCTTCCCTCAACCTTAAAAACCAGTATGCAGCTCAGTCTGCAATGGACACATACATAAAATTTGCAAATAACTCCTATCAGCGCAAAAAGAATGACAACTCAAACCAGGCATTTAAAGTTTATTCTCCTTTGACAGAACTTATCGCCCTGACAATGAATATCAATGAAATCAAAGTTTCAGAATCCCGCAACGAAAATCTGGCAAAAAGTTCATATACAAAAAACATCAACCCTCTTCTTGATGTAATGTCACTTGTGTGCGGACTTGATGACGTTAAAACAGGTGTCGTAACAAAAACCAACGTAAAGACAAAATCTGATGCACAGAAAACAACTGTTGAAGGAACAATGATTGCCATCGACAACTCCAACGGCTACATTACAGCCCTTGTAGGCGGTTCTAAATTCGACAAGGAAAATCAGTATATCCGTGCAGTTCAGGCTAAACTTCAGCCAGGTTCATCATTTAAGCCTTTGTACTACACAGCTGCCATTGAAAGCCGCAGATATACACCGACAACCATCATCTCTGATACTCCGCAGGTATTTGAATATGACGACGGCCGTCAGTACATTCCATTGAACTATCGGGGCGAATTTGAAGGCGATGTTCAGTTGTGGTGGGCTCTTGCAGATTCTAAAAACATTCCTTCAATCCAGGTTCTTAACGGAATTGGCTTTGAAGCTGCCATTGAACGTTCATCTTCACTTCTTGGCATTCCAAAAGAAGAACTTGCAAGCCGAGGTTTTGAACCAGTATACCCTCTGGGACTTGGGGTCTGCTCAGTTCGTCCTATTGAAATCGTTAAAGCTTATTCAACCTTTGCCAACGGTGGAAAAGAAGTTACTCCAATTGCAATCCGTTCTGTTGAGGACAAAAACGGTAACATCAAAATGAATCCTGAAAAAGAAATCCTTAAAGCAAAGGCTTCAAAAGGTGCCGCAGCGCAGATCATAGAAAGTGAAGTTGCTTTTGTAATGACTAAAATCATGGAAAACACAGTCAAAAAAGGAACTTTAAAAGGACCTACAAAATTCGGACGAATCTTTACACAGAAAAAAGGCAGCAAAGAATACACAATTCCTGCTGCAGGAAAAACAGGTACAACTCAAAACTGGACAGATGCATGGGCAACCTGTTTTACACCATATTACACAACAACATTCTGGTTCGGATTTGACAAACGTGGAGAATCCCTTGGTCCACAGCTTACAGGTGCTACCCTCAGCGGTTATGCAATGGCAAACTTTATGGAAAAAATCCACGAAGGTCTCCCTTACAAAGACTGGACACGACCCGCAACAGGTGTAACTGAACTTACAGTTTGTTCTGTAAGCGGCGGAATTCTTACTCCGGAATGCGGTGACCACAAAACAATTCAATATTACATTGAAGGCACTGAACCAACTCAGGTATGTTCGTATCATGCAGGAAGCGGTGCAAATCTTAAATCACTTGCCCTTTACCGTCTTGAACGAGAATTCTACAAATCAGGTTTTGACTGGACAAAAGAAATTATCGATGACGAACCTCTTTTCTTTGAACTTGACGGTATGTCAATCGGTGGTTCAGGACGAAGACAGAATTACAACTCAAGCAAGTTTGTTATTGAAGAAGATGATTTTGGCAATGCCCAGGACTACAATCCGTTCATGGACTAATACAGATTTTTCTCTGCAAATTACCATAAAACTTGCACAGGATAAAAAAAATCATTCCGGCTATAGCGGCATTCTAATACCCAATGGAGAAGAAAATCTGTAAAACTTTGAAAAATCAAAATTTATAGATTTTCCACCTTCAACAGGTTCAGAACACCGCTACGATCGAAATGACAATTAAATGACCGGATAGACTATTGATATTTCTACAAAATTATTTTACAACGACTCTGCAGAACTTCTTTTTACCAGCTTTAAGAACAAGTTCTCCGTCTTTATCCAGGTCTGCAACTGTAACAGCATATTTTACATCTGTAACAGTTTTACCGTTAAGGCTTGCTCCATTCTGCTGAACAAGCCGTCTTGCATCTCCGTTTGAACCACAAAGTTTAGTATTTACAAACATTGTAAGGATTCCCATTCCGGCTTCAAGGTCAGCTTTAGAAATTTCAGCAGTCGGCATCTGAGATTTATCCCCTTCTCCACTGAAAGCAGCCTTTGCACCTGCAAGAGCATTATCAGCTTCTTCTTTACCGTGAATAAGAGAAGTAACTTCATAAGCAAGACGTTCTTTTGCAGCATTAATGTCTCCACTGCAAATAGAAGAAATTTCATCAAGTTCAAGGAAAGTGAACAATTTAAAGAATTTTTCTACATCAGGATCTGCAACGTTTCTCCAATACTGGAAGAAATCAAATACACTTGTAAGGTTCTTATCAAGGAAGATTGCACCCTTTTCAGTCTTACCCATTTTCTTTCCGTCAGAACGTGTAATCAAAGGAAATGTAAGACCATAAACCTGATGCTGTGCATTGAGCTCTTCAGTTCCACCAAGTTTACGGCGGATAAGGTCAACACCGGCAGTAATATTTCCCCACTGGTCATCGCCACCAATCTGTAAAGCACAATTATGACGCTGATGGAGCATATAAAAGTCATAAGCCTGCAACAGCTGATAGTTAAATTCAATAAATGAAAGACCACGTTCAAGGCGCTGTTTATAAGCTTCAAAAGTAAGCATTCGGTTTACAGAGAAACATGAACCAATGTCACGCAAAAAGTCGATGTAGTTCATATCTGCAAGCCAGAATTTATTATTGTCAGCAAAAGCAGTTTTATCATCAAAACCGATGAATTTATCAAGCTGAGCCTTAATGTTTTCTGCATTGGAATCAATCTGTTCATAAGTAATCATTTTGCGCATTTCAGTTTTGCCGGAAGGATCACCAATACGGGCAGTACCACCACCAACAAGTGCAATACCGATATGACCGGCATTGCGCAAATGACGAAGTGCAAAAAATGGAACCATGTGACCGATATGGAGGGAAGGACCAGTAGGATCACAACCAACATAAAAAGTTACAGGACCTTTATCCATAAGATCAGACAAACCTTTTTCGTCTGTACACTGGGCAAAAAAACCGCGTTCTTTCAAAGTTTCAAGTGCTTTATTCATTTTTATTTTTCCTTTATGTAATTTAACAGTGTTTTATGAAATAGAGGGATATTCTATACGGATTTATCTTTTCTCTTTGTCACGATGAACAATCTGTCAATAATAATCATTTTTTTATTTTAATGGAATTTCAGGTAGTATTCAATCACAACCATTTTTGCTGTATAATTTTAAAATCATGTTAAGTTACGTTCATGCTTTTCACGCAGGAAATTCCGGTGACATTCTCAAACATATTATTTTTTCCCTCACAATAGAACATCTGTGCAAAAAAGAAAAACCATTTTCAGTAATTGATACTCATGCTGCAAGCGGAAGATATTCATTGACGGATGAAAGGCTTCTTAAGACAGGAGAAGCAGAATCTGGAATAAAAAAACTTCTGTCAGGACTGAAAAATCATGAACTGCAAGGTTGTAATTCCTGGACAGCTATTGTAAAAACCTATGTAAAACAAAATATGTACCCCGGAAGTCCCGAAATTGCAAGATGCCTTATGCGTAAGCAGGATGAACTTATACTGAATGAACTTCACCCTCAGGTAATCGAAGATCTTAAACGTAACATAAAACTTCCTTCTTTGATAGAAAAAGAAGATTATCCTACAATTTCTGTTCATAAAAGAGATTCAAAGGAATTTATCACAGCGGCAGTTCCTCCAAAAACCAAAAGAGGCTGCGTCATTATCGATCCAAGCTATGAAGATGCAGACGATTATTCAGATACAGCTGATATGTTCTGCAATGCATACAGAAAGTGGTCAACAGGAACTTTTTTAATATGGTATCCGCTGATTGAACACAGAGCCTCAGAAATTGAACGTATGAAAAAAGTAATAGAAGCCCAGGTGGAAATCAATTCAACATCAGAAGAATTAAAATGCTGCTTTTTTGAATTAAAGACAAAAGACCCGTCAGAAATGACAGGCCTTTCAAATATGTATGGAAGTGGTATGGCGGTTGTAAATCCACCATACGGTCTCAAAGAAAAAATGTCAGAAGTTCTTCCTTTTCTGGAAAAACTTCTCAAAAATTAAACCGGATTATCTGAACCACCATCTTGCACCAGAAGTGAACGGAAAACAAAATGGCTTGAATACGCCTTCCCATTCTCCATCATGAGAAAATCCAAAATACGGATTCCAGCAGTACTGACAGAAGAATTCCAGATTTCGCTTTTCAAGTACAAACCAATCGAGACCAACACCAAATCTGGCACCCGTAGTCATTTCAAAATAATCTATTGAAGTTCCGCCGCTGATTCCCCAGAAGCAGTACCAGCTTAAAGGTTCTGTAACAGGTTTGTAAATGAACCAGTTATCAGCAGTTGCATGAAGTTCCCCGGAATTTGTGAACATCGTTGCATTCAAGCACCATGGACTTTCATCACTACGGATTGTCGCAGCAACATAATAGTCAAAATCAGGACCCGTATTAATGCCATAGAGTCCGCCGGCACCAAATTCAGCAAAACAGTTTGTACCCAAAAGTAAAATCAATGGTAATAAGAGCTTTTTAATATTCATATCATTAATATACCCTTAAATTAGTTTAAAGTTTAGTCCATTTTCATCGCAGGACATAAAAATTTCAGGACTATCCCCCATTTCTCCTGCAAGAAGCTGTTTAGCCAAAGGATTTTCTACATAATTCTGTACTGCCCGCTTAACTGGTCGTGCACCAAAATCCGGATCCCAGCCAGCTTCACTTAAGAAATCAACTGCTTTTTCATCATATTTAAGTGTAATTCGTCTTTCACCGAGTCTTTTTACCACCCGTTCAAGCTGAGTTTTTACGATTCCGCCGATAACATTCTTTGAAAGTTTATCGAACATGATAATTTCATCAATACGGTTCAGGAATTCCGGTCTGAAAGACTGTTTGAGCAGAACCTGAAGTTCCTGAGGCAGCTGTCCGTCAGAAACAGAAACCGTACCATCAAGAATCAGATTACTGCCAAGATTACTTGTCATAATGATGATTGTATTCTTAAAATCAACAACCCTTCCCTGTCCATCTGTCAACCGGCCATCATCAAGAACCTGTAAGAGAACATTAAATACATCAGGATGAGCTTTTTCAACTTCATCAAAAAGAACTACAGAATAAGGACGGCGTCTTACGGATTCTGTAAGCTGTCCCCCTTCATCATATCCCACATATCCAGGAGGCGCTCCGATAAGACGGGAAACACTGTGTTTTTCCATATATTCCGACATATCAATGCGGGTCAAAGCCTTTTCATCATTGAACAAAAAGTCGGCCAGAGTTTTAGCAAGTTCAGTTTTTCCTACGCCTGTAGGACCAATGAACAAAAAACTTCCCAGAGGTTTATTCGGGTCATTCAAACCGGCTTTATTACGACGGATAGCATCACTTACAACAGAAACAGCCTTATCCTGTCCGATAACCCTTTTATGAAGAACTTTTTCCAGCTTGACATATTTCTGTTTTTCACTGGTCATCATTTTACTGAGAGGAATGCCAGTCCAGTTGCTTACAACCCGGGCAATATCCTCTTCTACAACTTCCTGACGAAGCAGAGAATTTGAAACATCCTTTTTCCGCAGCGCATCAGCTTCCTGACTTTGAGAAAGTTGTTTTTCCAGTTCCGGAATAATTGAATATTTGTATTCTGCAGCTTTTGTAAGATTTCCTTCACGGGTAAATTTTTCTTCTTCAAAACGTGCATTTTCAAGTTTCTGCTTTAACTGACGGGAACGGTCAATGGCATCTTTTTCATTCTGCCATTCAAGTCGCATTGCATCACGCCTGGAAATGACTTCAGCAAGCTCCTTTTCAAGCTTTTCAAGACGCTCCATACTTGTTCTGTCATCTTCTTTTGAAAGTGACTGTTTCTCAATCTGAAGCTGAAGGATTTTTCTTTCCAGCTGGTCAAGTTCAACCGGTTCACTTTCAATTTCCATTTTAAGACGGCTTGCAGCTTCATCAACAAGGTCGATTGCCTTATCAGGAAGAAATCTGTTAGTAATGTATCTGTTGCTTAATTCTGCAGCTTCAACAAGAGCTTCATCGTTGATTTTTACGCCATGATGAATTTCATATTTATCTCTCAAACCACGAAGAATTGCAATTGTGTCTTCAACAGTCGGTTCAGAACAATAAACCTGCTGAAATCTTCGTTCAAGGGCAGAATCTTTTTCAATGTACTTTCTGTATTCATTTAAAGTTGTTGCACCAATGGCCCTGAGTTCACCACGGGCAAGAGCAGGTTTTAAAAGATTTGAAGCATCCATGCTGCCTTCACTTGCTCCGGCTCCAACAATTGTGTGAAGTTCATCAATAAAAAGAATTATCTGTCCTTCACTTTTAGAAACCTCTTCAATCACAGCCTTTAATCGCTCTTCAAATTCACCACGAAATTTAGCACCGGCAACAAGACTTCCCATATCAAGAGCAAGAAGACGCTTGTTTTTAAGGCTTTCAGGAACGTCTCCGCTGGCGATACGACGGGCAAGGCCTTCAACAATGGCAGTTTTACCAACACCAGGTTCACCAATGAGAACCGGATTATTTTTTGTGCGTCTTACAAGAACCTGCATAACACGTCGGATTTCTTCATCACGTCCGATAACAGGATCAATTTTATCCTGGCGGGCACGGGCAGTAAGGTCAGAACAATATTTTTCAAGAGAACGCATTTTGCTCTCAGGGTCCTGACTATCAACACTCTGATTGCCTCGTACAGCTTTTAAACTTTCAAGAATTGATTCTTTTGTAATCCCGTTATTTCTAAGGAGATTACCTACACGGTCTTCAGACTGACTCATGGCAAGAAGAATATGTTCAGTACTTAAAAATTTGTCTTTAAGATCTGCCATTTCCTTTTCAGCCTTGGCAAGAACACGCTGACAGGCAGCAGAAAGATTCATCTGCACGTTTCCTGTAACTTTTGGATATGAATCAAGCAGATTTTTGACATTCTGAAGCAAGTCCCCTGCATTTACACCAATGCGTTCAAGAACGGGTTTTACAAGACCGTCTTTCTGTTCAATAAGAGAAATAAGAAGATGCTCAAGTCCAATTTCTGAATGGTCATTCTGTTGAGCAATGGCACTGGAATTCTGCAGTGCGTCCTGGGTTTTAAGAGTAAACTGTTCATAATTCATAAATCAAACCTCCAGAAACATTTTTCTATAATTTGAATATAAGAAATTTCTGCAAAAAAGGCAAAAAAAATCCTGCATCAGCAGGATTTTTCATTTATAATTTTACTCTTCAGGAACTTCTATATGGCCAAGTTCGCACAGACAGTTGGAAATGTGGGCTGATTCGAGAAGTTCAAGATCTTCTTTATGTTTTTTGAAGATTTTAATTTCGCCAACTCCATTAGCTCCCGTAAGGATTTTCAGCATCTTGCGTTCTCCTTCCGGAACTTCATATTCCCTTAAAATCATGTTTTTTAACGAACTGAAAACATCAATGTCAACAACGATTTTCTTTTCAGTAACGCTGATTGTCCAGTGCAATTTTTCACCTTCATCATCTGCCGGTGCTTCAATACAGTCATGAAACTGTTTGTTTTCACTTAATGAAAAATCAAGTTCTTCACCTTCAAGGAGAATATGAAAATTGATTCCGTTTTTATACTCACCTTCTACTGCAAAACAGGATTTGGTTAATGGTTTTCCAGTAATATTACTTACAAGGTTTGAAGAAGAAATATGAAAATGAGGATCATTAAAGGCATCACCCCAGCTTTTATCAATATATCCGCAGGAGTTTTTTGGAGAAATTGAATATTCAACGCCATCCATTTCAACAGTTCCTGCAAAAACGGTCTTTGAACCCGTAGGGCACCAGGATTTTGAACCGCCAAAATCCCAGAAACTGTTTTTTTCTGTATATGGACCTGCCCCATGAACTTTTTCATAGTGAAGATTCCATTTCATACTTCCTGCATTACAAAAATATTCAGGATTTTCGATAATTTCTGATTCAAAAACTTCAATTTGACCGGAAAGAATATCCTGTCCGAATAAACAGTCTGCAATAGAAAATGACTGTTCCTTTTTATTCCATATCAGGCCATCACTTGGAACAAACTTATTAAGCTGTTTGCCCCCTTCACATATTGCACCACATTTTACAAGAGAATAACTTGGCTTGAGGTTTTCCTGTTTTGTTACAGAATGAGCAGAAATTGTACCTGATAATGCATATTGCAAATCAGAGGAATTAATTAAAGGACGTGATTTTTGTGCATTTATTACAGTTTTAGGAGAAACAAGCGGATTTACAACAAAAATTTCAATGAAAAAAGTTTTTTCTTCGCCAGTCAGTCTGTTACTTCCTGCAAAAACATATCTCCATCGTTCATAGCCGTTGTATCTGAGTTTCCCACTTATTCTTTTTTGGTCATATTTCTGAAATTTCTTAGAAACAGCCATCTGTCATCCCCTGCATAAACTATTGTCTTATATGATTTTCGGCAGGAAATGACAAGGTCTTAATAAAATATAAAATTAATCTCTATTTTATTTAAAGAATTTATCCAGAGTTTCATCGATATCCATTGCTTCCATAGGAAAGTTTGCATCGAGATACTCAAGACATTCAACTCCGGCTTTCTGAACGTGTTCATACCAGATTTTATAAAGTTCCGGTTCAAGATCTTCACCTGGATAAGGAGCACCCTGTATGTCTGAAACAAGCTGCCGCATCATCCGGATACAAGTTTCAAATTCATCTTTTTTACTCATTGCAAACCTCCACAATTTAATTATAAAGGCAATTCCGTATATTTTCCACAATAACCATCTTGTGTAACAATATTTTTTGGACCGATTACAACTCTTCGGCTGTCATTGACAATTCCCTGATACAATCTGTCAAAAGCGGCTTTTAACTGTTCAGGTGTCACCGTAAGAATATTTCTAACAACATTAACTTTATCCTGGTCACTTAAACCATACAACTTTCGCATAAAAGCTACATACCCCTTAGTCTGAGGTGTACGAGGCTGTGTCCAGCGGGAATATGTTCCTGTAATTGCCTTTTCAAGCTCATCCTGGGTGAACATAGTTTCTTTTGCTTCTTTAATGCAGTCTGCAAAAATGTCGCAGGATTTTAAACTGCTTGGATCGCGGTAGGTAGAAAAAACAAGAACCCCAGCCCTCATTTCATTATCACAGAAAGCTCCGTAAGCTCCGCCAATGGTACGCAATTTTTCCCAGAGGAGAGAATTTGAAAGCCAGTGAGTACAGATATCTTCTGCAGCAGATTCAATTGATCCATAAGTACTGGCAGGACTGCATTGAGCGGCAAAACCTACCTGAGTCGATGGAGTAACAATAACTTCAGGATTATCACTGTTTTCAAAATAAGATTGGGCAATTTTTATATATTCCTCATCGCTACGCTGAATTTTTCTTCCTAAAACTCCAAAACCACCCTTTTCAACAAATTCAGGAATAAGTTTTTCAATTTTTCCGGCACATTCTTTATCACAGGTCGTATGAATGATAATTCCGCCTTTTTTTAGTTCTTCAAAAATTCTTTTAAACTTGCCGGCAATATGTTTTACATCCTGTTTAACAATATCATGAAGAGCAAGAACACTGGTAAGGCCATTCCAGATTTCATCTATGGCACAAATCCCATTCAATGCTTTTTTTGTCCTGAGCATTGCATAATCATGACCGTTAGGAATTACGCTGGAATCAGCATAATTACGCATTTCCGTCAGCACATCTGTAATTCGCTTGTAATCACTAAAATCAGTTGAATTAAAAATCTGAGAAAGAATTTCCAGGGAATTTTCAGCCTCTTCTTCAAGAAAACTTAATTTGAAAAAAATCCATTCCCGTCCACAGTAAGTGTCTCTTTTGATGGCTTCCACAGCATATTCTGTAAGTGGAACATTCTGACACAGAGGACCTGAAACAAGGGAGTTAATGTGAAGAGCTTCATTTTCAATGGCTTTATCCCATGACAAACCGCCGTAACCAAGAGAAGTAACTACCTCACTGAAAGACGGCAAAAGAAGATAATCTTCTGGTTTTAAAACATCTGCAGGAAGAGCAACATCAAAATAAATTACACCGTTTGTATTCAAATCATTATGGAAGAAGTCAACTTCTTTGCCAGCGCACTTAATTTTCTTGCATAAAGTCGGAATCTGTTCAATATTTTTATCAAGATTCTTCAGAAAGTCACTTGGTTTCAAATATGGAAGGCAGCTGTAATCTTCATCCTTTGACTGAAATTTATGAAGGTTATCAATATCCTGTTTAATCTGCTGAGCAGATGTTTTTTCCATGAGAATGCGGGCATTTTCCTTTTCGAGTTCAAGATGTTTTCTGGAATAATCAGCAGTCGGAGTAATTACGTTAATTGAACGGGCATTATTGTCCAGAAGATATTCTTTAAGAAGATTTTCCAGATGACGAGGATTCCTGCTGATTCTTTCTTTTACAGTTTCAACATCTTTTCTTGTTCTGATTCTCGAAAAAGGATTGTTACCGTAAAGCCACGCATTAATAGGACCATTCATAATTTTAAGGGCATAAGGACCGTGTGCACGCTTTATTTCACGCTGAGAGAATTCTATATTCATAAGAATTGCATCAAGATCTTTTTTATTGATTCCTTTTTCATAAACTTCTTCAAGACATTCTTTTATTACCTGATATACTTTTTCTTCATTACCAGGCTTAACACCACGCAAACCGGCACTAAAAATTGTTTCATAAAGAGATCCTTCAAGTCCTGTGCTTGGTGCAAGATCTTCACCAAGATTGCTGTCAACAAGTGCTTTTTGCAAAGGCGAACCATCATGATTAATGAGAATACCAGTGAGAATAAGAAGTTCAAGTGTTTTTAAATTATCTGGAATAAAACCGAGATTCCAGTTAACAACAACTGTATTATTTTTTTCTTTAGTTTCTCCTGAAGGCCCTTCTTCATAAACTGTAAAAGGCTTTTCAATAGGTGTTGAAGTTACAAAACCGTTAAATTCCTCCAGAATAGTTTTTCTGTGTTCTTCACTATAATGAATTTCAGGGAATTTCTTTTCAAGGCGGTCAATAAAATTCTCCTGCAAAAAATCAAGCTGATCTTCTGTAGGAATATTTCCATATAGAAACACGAAACAATTATCAGGACGATACCATCGGTTGTGAAAATCTTTAAGTTCTTCATGAGTAATAAAAGGAATGAAGTCAGGATCACCGCCGCTGTCTTTTTCGTAAATACTGCCTTTGAACATGCTGTGTAGGGAACTGTCCATGGCTATTGAGTCAAAAGAAGAATAAGCGCCCTTCATTTCATTGAAAACAACCCCCTGAATTACAGGTTCACCATTTTCATCGAGTTCAAGGTGATGAGCTTCCTGCATGAAAATTTCTTTCTGCAAAAGAGGAAAAAATACTGCATCTCCATAAACAGACATAAGGTTAAAATAATCTTCCCTTACTGTGGAGCTCGCCGGAAAAGTTGTATGCTCAGGATATGTCATTGCGTTAAGGTAAGTTTTTACACTCTGATTAGACATCTGAATGAACGGATCTTTCAGAGGAAATTTTTCAGAACCGCAAAGAACTGAATGTTCAAGGATATGTGCCGCACCATTAGCTTTAGGATTAGGTGTTCTGAACGTAAAGCTGAACAGATTTTCTTCATCATCATTAAGCATGTGAAAAACTTCAAGACCCGTTTTAATATGTCGCAGATGAACTGCAACTGATTTGTAATCCTTTATTTCTTCAACTTCAAGAACTTCAAAATTTTTATACTTATCACCTTTATTCAGTTTATTAAACATATATTTCCTCATCTCTACCTTTTATAAATAATTTTCCATCTTCCCAGGCTCTTCGAAGGGTACTGAAAAACAAAGCCGTAACTTTTTCCACATCACTTTTAAGAAAGGGCTTATTATAATGTTCGCAATCGAGAATTTCCCTTGCCCTGTTTGAACTTACATTCCGCAAAACCTTTGACCTGAAACCATCATCCTTACCAGCAATCAAAAGTGCGCAATCTTTATCTTCCATTTCCCGAAGGATTTCCTGAACGAATTTGTCATCCGCATTTACAATATCTTCAACTGTAAATAACCGTTCACGAAGGTCTTTTCCCAATTCTGCATCGGTTTCAGAAAGATTATTAAGGATTTTTTCTTCTGCTTCCGGTGACATTCTTTTAAGGATTTGTGCAAGAGTATTTCTTCCGTCAAGAAAATCTGATTTTTCAATATTAAGTTTATTGAACTTTTCTTCCATTTTTTTATCAACAGCCTGAAGAATGGAAGCATCAATTTTCTGCATTTTTGCAAGACGTACAATCACCTCTTTTTTAAGTTCCTCATCAAGGCCATTTATTACGCCTGCGCTCACTTTAGGATTAAGCTGACTCAAAACCATAGCCATGACAGGAACACTTTCATCTTTGAGAAGAATGGATACTTTTTCGCTGTCAGCTTCAGAAAGATAATCAAAAGGTTTGCCGCTTTTAAACGGAACAGCTTTATCCAGCAGCTGACTTGCTTTTTCTGGACCAAAAGCTTTTTCAAGAATTGATCTGGCAGTTTCTACACCACCGCTTTCACGGGATTTTTCAACAAGATTTTCAAATTCTTTTAATATTTCTGCAGCTTCATCAGGAGAAACATAGCGTATTTTTGCCATTTCCATGACAATTTTTTCAGTCTGATCCTGACTCAAATGTGGAAGAATTTTTGCTGCCTCATCAGTTCCAACGAGAACCAGAAATTTAGCAACACGGCGTACAATGGATTCTTTTTCATCCTTTTTCTTTTCTTTCTGAGAAGTTACTTTAATAAGACCACCGTTTTCAAGAGCTTCAACAGCAGACTTTAATACAGGATGATTATTTATTGATTCAAAAACTGGTTTTGTAATATTTTTATTTTCAGAATTTACACTTATCTTTTCACTGTCAGAAGTTACCGGAATTTTGCCATAAGCACTGGCACGCATTTCATTTAATGTCATAAATATATTTTAATTGAAACAAAAACTATTCACAAGAACAAAAAAAAATCCCGCAAGAAAAATCTTACGGGATTAAATCAGGTTATCTGATATTAGTTAGCATAAGTTGCAATGAATACACCGGCAGCAATTGCAGTACCGATAACGCCTGATACGTTTGGACCCATTGCATTCATCAGGATAAAGTTAGATGAATCTTCGCTCTGTGCAACCTTATGAGCAACACGGGCAGCCATTGGAACAGCTGATACACCAGCTGAACCGATAAGTGGATTAAGTTTCTTACCTTTTGGCATGAAGATGTTCATGAGGTGAGCCATACAGATACCACCGGCAGTTGCAACACCGAATGCTACAAGACCAAGAACGATAATACCGAGAGATTCACCACGAATAATCTTTTCTGGAGTCATCTGAGAACCAACACCGAGAGAAAGAAGAATAGAAACAATGTTCATCAATTCATTCTGCATTGTCTTAGAAAGACGTTCAGCAACACCAGCTTCTTTTACAAAGTTACCAAATGCGAGCATACCGATAAGTGGAGCTGCAGGTGGAAGCAAAAGAATTGTCAAAAGCAAAAGCATCATTGGGAAAAGGATTTTTTCTGCTTTTGGTACAGCACGTGGGTTTTCCATGTGGATACAGCGCTGAGCTTTTGTTGTAAGAAGTTTCATAATAGGTGGCTGAATCATTGGAACGAGAGCCATATATGAATAAGCAGCAACCGCCATTACAGCCATAAGTTCGGGAGCGAGTTTTCCAGAAACGTAGATAGATGTTGGACCATCTGCACCACCAATGATGGCAATTGCACCAGCCTGCATGATGTTGTAATCGAGACCAAAAATGTTCAATACAGCAACACCAAAAAGAGTAAAGAATACACCGAACTGAGCAGCACCACCGAGGAGAGCTGTTTTTGGATTAGCAATAAGTGGACCGAAGTCTGTCATTGCACCAATACCCATAAAGATGAGCATCGGGAAGAATTCGTTTCCTACACCGGCATTGTAAATGATTGCAAGCATACCGTCTGGAAGGTTACCCATACCAGCACCAACAGCATTTACAAGAATTGTACCGAATCCGATTGGAATCAGAAGAAGTGGTTCAAAACCGCGGCCAGCACCAAGGTAAACAATAAGGAAACCTACAGCCATCATAAGGAATGACTGCCATCCAGGAGCTGTTCCCCAGTCTGTAGCAGCAGCTTTTGCAGTTGCTTCTTCAGCAGCTTCTTTTGCTTTTGCATCAGCTTCGGCTTCTGCAGGAGTCTGAATGAACATTTTGTAGAAACCAGTTGATTTACCGATATTTTTTGCAAACTGAACAGGATTGATGTCTTTTGAACCATTCCAGTTTTCAGTTCCCTTAATAATGCGATCAAGACCTTCACCATTTGAAGCAGATGTTTCTGCAACTGTAGTAGAATCAGTTGTATCAGTAACAGCAACTGCTTCAGTTGAAGAAACTTCTGTAGTCTGTGCAAATACTCTTGCGCCTGTGCTTACAATAAAAGCGATTGCCATGATTGCAAGTGTTACGCCGAATACCTGTCTTTTAAAATTTTTATTAACGTCGATCATTTAATTTTTCCCTAATAATCAGACACTGAATTTATCTGGGACAAACCCAGTGTCCAGAATAATTACTGAATAGAAGCAACTTCCTGACCAGCAGTAATCTGTGATCCTGCAGCTGCTATGAAGTGAACTTTACCAGCAGCACCTGCTTTAATTTCAAGTTCCATCTTCATAGATTCTACGATGATGATTGTTGTATCAGCTGTAACAGAAGCACCTTCTGCAACTGCATAACGGAGAAGAGTACCTGCTACTGGAGCTGGAACTGATTTTCCGCCTGCTGGAGCTGGGGCTGCTGCTGGTGCGGCAGCTGGAGCTGCTTCAGGAGCTGCTTTTACAACACCACCAAGAGTTGCGATTACCTGACCGTTAGAAATCTGAGTTCCTGTTGGAACTGTATAGTTGATTGTACCGTCAGCTGGAGATTTTACTTCAAGTTCCATCTTCATTGATTCAACGATGATGATTGTCTGGCCTTTAGTTACTTTTGAACCGTTTGCACAGCAGTGTTTGAAGATTGTACCTGCTACTGGAGCTTTAACTTCTTCACCACCTGTAACTGTTGCAGCAGGAGCTGCAGCTGGAGCACTACCTGCTGCTCCGAATGCTACTGTATAAGGTGTTCCGTCAACTGTAACTGTACCGTTGTTTGAAGTAACCTGGTAAGCCTGACCGTTAACTGTAACAGTGTAAGAACCGTTAGCAGAAGCTTTTGGAGCTTCTTTCTTAGCAAATGTTGTTGCTGCATCAACTGGACCGTTTGCACGTGTTGAGAAGAATTTTGTAGCAACCTGTGGGAACATAGCGTATGTGAGAACGTCTTCATCAGAACCGTTTCCGCCTGCAGCTTTAGCTTCTGCAACCATTTTGTCCCATTCCGGTTCAATTTTGTCAGCTGGACGACAAGTCATAACTTCATCCATCTTGTTCTGTGCGAGAGCCTGTTTTACAACATCAGCGTTTGGAGCTGTTGGGAGGGCACCGAATTTACCAGTAACAAGGTTAGCAAAGTCAGCTGTCATTTTTTCATAGCGTCCGAAGAGAACGTTGAATACAGCCTGTGTACCTACGATCTGTGAAGTTGGTGTTACAAGTGGAACGTATCCAACATCCTTGTGTACGTTTGGAAGTTCAGCAAGTACAGCGTCCATTTTGTCGCCTGCACCCTGCTGTTTAAGCTGTGATTCAAGGTTAGAAAGCATACCACCTGGAACCTGTGAAAGGAGGATACGAGTATCAGCTCCAAGGAATGCAGATTCAAGTGATGAATAGTGTTTGCGAACTTCACGGAAGTAAGCAGCAATTTCAAGAAGGAGTTTTGTATCGAGACCAGTGTCGTACTGTGTTCCTTTGAGCATTTCAACGATTGTTTCTGTTGGTGAGTGAGATGTACCCATAGACATTGAAGAAATAGCTGTATCTACGATGTCTGCACCAGCTTCGATTGATTTGAGCAAAGAAGCTACAGAAAGACCTGTTGTTGCATGTGAGTGAATTTCTACAGGAATATCAACCTTTAACTTGATTTTCTTTACAAGTTCTTCTGCATCATAAGGTTTAAGAAGACCTGACATATCTTTAATACAGATAGAATCTGCACCAAAGTCAGCATATGTTTTAGCAAGTTCAGCATATTTGTCTGCTGTGTGGAATGGTGTTACAGCATAAGAAATAGCCATCTGAACATCAACTCCAGAAGCTTTGGCAGCTTTTGTAGCACGTTCCATGTTGCGTGGGTCGTTACAAGCATCGAAGATACGGAAACAACCGATACCGTTTTTTGCAGCTGTAGCAACAAATTTGTCTACAACATCGTCAGCATAGTGTTTGTAACCAAGAAGGTTCTGTGCGCGCAAAAGCATCATGATTTTTGTATCAGGCATTGCAGCGTGAAGTTTGCGGAGGCGTTCCCAAGGATCTTCGTTAAGGAAGCGGATACAAGAGTCATAAGTAGCTCCACCCCATCCTTCGATATATGAGTATCCTACCTTGTTCATTTTTTCAGCGATAGGAAGCATATCAGCAGTTGTCATGCGAGTTGCGTGAAGTGACTGATGTGCGTCACGGATTGCAAGTTCAGAAATTCCGATTTTTTTAGCCATTTTAATTTACCTCTAATTAGTTCTTTTCGTGCAATGCAGTTGCAATAGCTGCAACAATTGCTTTTTGATCAACAGATGGTGCAGCAGGAGCACTTGTATCTGCCTTAGGTTCTTCCTTATCAAGACCGAAAGCATGAACACAGATACGCAGAAGGTTCATACAGCCAATCATGATAACAAGGAAAGAAAATACAACAGCCATACCCAGGAGTGTAAGATAGCCACTCTGTGTAAGCATTTCAGAAATTGTCATAATTCCTCCATAATTAGAATTTGAATTACAAATTTAAAGTTTGGAAATAATTATAGTGTAAAATTGCACTTTACTCAATGTTAGAACACCATAAAAAAAGGGAAACCCGATAAATTAAATCGAATTTCCCTCTTCCTGCTCCGCTTCCGCTGGGGCCAGCTTCTGCATTGTTCCGCTGCCTCTGGGGCTCCATTATTTAAAACAGATCACTCATACCATAAAGTTTTCCGGTTTTAAGTTCACCGTTACTGATTTTTGCAGCAAGTTTTTCAAGAGCAACCACACTTCCCTTTGCAAAACCTTCACGGCTTCGGGCACGATGAGTAAGCTCAATTTCATCTGCAGGAGAATCAAACAATACTGTATGAGTTCCTGGAACAAATCCTACCCGGGTTGAACTTACATGAAGCTGATGTGCCGCTGGACGTTCGTGGAATGCATCAAAAACCATTTCTGTCTTAGATTTGTTACCGGCCATAATGCGGCGGGCAACTTCAAGGGCTGTTCCAGATGGAGAATCTGCTTTCTGGTTATGGTGAGCTTCCCATGTTGCAACATCATAATCTGAATATTCAGCCATAATTCTTGCAGCTTCTTCTACAATTTTAAAGAACATGTTTACACCAATGGAAAAATTTGAAGAACGCATTGCAGTTCCGTTTGTTTTTGCACAAAGTTCTTCAATTTCTTTTTCCTTGTCACCCCAGCCTGTTGTTCCGATTACAACCGGAAGTCCAAGAGGAATAAGTGCTTTAAGGTTTCCCATTACTGCAGAAGGATGTGAAAATTCAATTACTCCTTCAGCTCCGCTTTCCTTTACAACTTTTGCAACTGCTTCTCCGTCTCCGGCAGGTACAATATTTGTGGCATCTTTAGCCATTACATCAACTGTAGCAACTACATCGTGACCGGCAGCCTTTGCGCAGGCCTCGATCATGTGCCCCATTTTTCCATATCCGACAAGTGCGATTTTCATTTATTCAACTCCAATATCAAAAATTTCGTAAATATTAATTTTATTTGACTATATCCGTAGAAAGTGTTTCCACATAACATGCGGTGGTTGAGGTTCTCGAAACCACCACCTATTTAGTGTTTACTGCTTGATTTCGAGAGCCTCAATCGGCGCAGCAATACAATTTCCGGACATAGACTTTTATTTTAATAAATTCAGCCGTTAATTGACAACTTCATCAAAAAGGGCTTCGTACAAAGCTGTCATGTCACTGTTTGTTTTATTCAGGCTTGATCTTGTGCGGCGGGCAAGACAAAGCATCACCCTGTAGCCTAAAACAGGCTCTTTTTCGCAAATTTCCTTGAACTTTTTGCCGCTGATAACGGCAAGACGGCAGTCTGTAGTTGCAACTACAGTGGCACTTCTTGTATCAGTTCCGATAAGGGCTGCTTCTCCAAAGAAAATTCCCATTTCATCCTTAAGGTTTGCAAGAGCAATTTTGTCTCCAGCCATTGTGTTTCTCAGAACCTGAACACTGCCTTCAGAAAGAATGAAAAAATCTTCTCCAGGTTCACCTTCAGAGATGATTGTTTCACCAGCCTTTACATGTTTTGTACTCAAATGATCATAAACAATCTTTAAAATACGTTTATCTTCTTCATTATCAGCCTTGAACTGCTCAAAAAGAGACAGTTTTAAAAGTCTGGGAAAAGTTTCTTCAAAAGTAAAAGACATTTTTGTGTTGCTACCCATTAATCTTCTCCCCTGGTATTTTTTTTACCTTTGACAAAAATTGCCTTTGTATTCGGTTGAATCACAAAATCATCTTCAGGTGCAAAAATCGGATCATTGCTTTTAAGATTCTTGATTTTCTTTAAGTTGGAAATAACCTGCTTAACGTCGGGATTTTTCTGAGCTTCACGCAAAGCATCCTGACGGCGCAGATAAAAGTTTCCTGTGTTCTGCAAAAGTCCTATTAAAACAGCACCGGTGGCAATGAATTTTTTAAAATCGCCGTATGTTCTTCCAATATATTGCTGAGGAATTTCTTCAATAAGAATGCCTGAATCAGCATCATCACCGATAAGTTCACGGATAACATTGGAATATCCCATTCCGCTGGAAGCTGTTGCAAGAAGGGAATATTCGTAATCATTTGTAAGAATGATTTCGTCACAATGTGCCATTTCCAGATGATTCTGAAATTTTGAATCATAAAGTTCGGCGGCGATGTAGAGTTTTGGATTAAGGTTTTTCATTGTAAGAACGGCAAGAACTGTCCGGCTGTCCATTTCCATCTGACTGTAATTTTTTGAGCGGTCACTGATAATCAGGACTCGTTCAGCATCTTTTACAAGGGCTTTTTCAAGAATATCTTCATCACTGAAATCACCGGAAACATACTGAATGTCTTTAAATTTTGGCTGTGAACGTATCTGTTCAATATCTTCGGAAGGAGTTTCATTAATGAGAACAATGCCGTCTGGAGTAATGTCAGGATTTGAATTGAGAACGAATTCAAGAATTTTTTCAAAACTCGGTCGATAACCGCACAGCAAAAAGTGATTTTTCATGTTTTTCATAGGTTTTAACCCCTTGTCCTTTTTCATCTGATGCTCCATGAACACAGATGCAATTTTACCGGTGATTGTACTGAATAAGAGAATGCCGCAGATAAGAATCAGGAAACTGGCAAAACGTCCCACAGGCGTAACTACACAAATATCGTAATAACCGGCAACAAAAGCAATAAGAAAATTCCAGAAGGAATCAGCATAACTTTCCATGGTAACGCCGGCTTCATATCTGTAAACTACGTCAATAAGAACGATATTAACTGCTATAAGAAGTATAGCCAGATATGTTACAGGATTTTTAATTAAAGAGAGAAATATTTTTTTTACTGTCTGAAAAAAACTTCGTTTACGAATCATCTGTCACAAAAATTATAACAAATGATTGTTTTTGTAACAATGACAGTTTACTTGCGCAAATCTGCTGAAGGATGATTTTTGTAGAATGCTTTTTTCATTTCGTACATGCGCCCATCTGCAATTTCTGCCATTTCGATAACTTCCATAAATGGAAATTCCCTGCTCCGGGCATAACCGTAAGAAATATTCAGTTCCGAAACAAGTTTTCCTTTCCAGTTTGCGGCATTTTCTTCAAGAAGGGCAAACTTTTCTTTAAGTTTCTCTTCATCAATTTCAAGAATTACACAGAATTCATCGCCACCAATGCGGAAACATTCTGCCGAATTTCCAAAAGAGCTGCGGATACAATCCGAAGCTCCCTGAATCAGTTCATCACCGGCTGAATGGCCCTGGGTATCATTTATCCGTTTAAGGCCGTTTACATCAAGCTGAATGACTGTAAAATCCGGTTTAAGGCCGTCAATTTCATGAAGCTTAACACAGGCTTCGTAAGCAGATCTGTTTCCAAGAGATGTAAGCTTATCAACCCGGGAAAGACGCAGAAGATTTTCTTCATTTTTCTTTTCTTCGTTTATAACCTGAATTGTATAGAGAACCTTTACGATTTTTCCTTCAGGATTCCGCTCCACAGGAATAAAACTTGCACGGCACCAGCCTTCATTTTTCCCGATGAATTCAAGGGAAATGATATTGTTGTTTCCGATTCGTTCAGTAATGGTTTTAAGGTTTGTAAAATATAAAACCTGTTCAATGTACAAAGGCGAAGTCGTAGCCGTCATAGCAGCACTCATACGATCTGCAGGATCTGTATATTTCTTTTCATAAACAACCCGGTTCAACTCCCTTGTACTTTTAAGTTCGGCGAAAGTTTTATTTTCAATATCAATGAGGTGAACGCTGAGATAAATATCAACAAGAGTCTGTAGTGTTCCAAACTGCTTTTCAAGATTAATTCTGTTGTTAACAGCCTCTTTCTGCTTGAGATAAAGAAAATGAAAATATTCACGAAGCCTGCTGGAAAGAATGAAACCTGCAACAAAAATGAACATAAACTCAATAACAGCTTCAAAGAAAAAAGGTTTTCCCACTGCGACATTATGTTCAAATCGTTTATAAAGACAGATTTCAATATCAGCAAGAGTTGCGGCAGATGCTACAATAAAAATACTTCTCTGGCAGTAAAAAATACCTACAACAGGAACAATCAGAAATGAAGTAAAAATATCTGTATTCCGCCATGTCATGTAAGCAAGGAAACCCAGAATTATGAACATTCCTGCATAAGTTGTAATAATGGATTCAGGATATTTTTTTACAAAAAAGTAATGAATGACTGAGACAACGGCTATCAGCAGTGTGAATTCAATACAACTGGAATAATTAACATTGGTTACAGCACCGGTTTTAATCCCCAGTGCAATAGCTGGTCCAACAAGAGTAAAAATCCAGAACATTTTGCTGATAATTGTATTAACTCGTGCTCTGTTTGTAAGAAGATAGTCTTCATAAGAAGAGACTGTAAGTTCCAAAATTATCCCCATTAAGGTTTAAAATTACACTTTTTGCCATTAATTTGAAACTTTTTTTAAATTTGCAACCTGTTTAAATATAACACAGGTCGTAAAGAATTTCTTTTTATTGGCTATGTCCGTAGAAAGTGTTGCTGCATAACATGCGGTGGTTGAGGTTCTCGAAAACACCACATATATAGTGTTTACAGCTTGATTTCGAGAGCCTCAATCGGCGCAGCAATGCAATTTCCGGACATAGCCTTTTATTATCAATCAAACAAAGCTGTGTGAAGAACCTGAACAACTTTGTTTACCTGTTCATTTTCAACAAGGAAACTAATATTTACTTTACTTGCTCCCTGAGAAATCATCTGAACATTGATATTTTCTTTAGAAAGCGCGGTAAAGCCGTCTGCGAGAATTGAGCTGGAATGGGCAGCATCGCAGATGATTGTAACAATTGCCTTATCAGACTTAGTCTGCACTTCAGCAACGTTTTTAAGGTCTTCAATAAGCCCTGTAAGGTCTTTTTTAGTATTTACAGTCAATGAAACTGAAACTTCAGAAGTTGCAATTACATCGATTGAAATATTCCATTTTAGGAACTGGTTAAAAATGTGTGCGAGGAATCCTGCAGCTCCAAGCATACGTGATGACTGAATATCGATGAGAGTTACATTTTTTACAGAAGTAATTGCTGTAACGCGAGGTGTTTCGCCGGAATGCTTTTCAACAATTACTGAACCTTTACTTGAAATGTTGTAAGAGTTCTTAACGCGAACTGGAGTTCCTGTTTTGCGGCAAGGAATCATTGAACGGGGATGAAGAACCTGAGCACCAAACATTGCAAGTTCCTGTGCTTCTTCATAAGTTACTTCTGGAACAGGACGAGCTTCTTTTACAACACGAGGATCAGTTGTAAGAATACCGTCAACGTCCTTCCATGTCTGGATTTCATCTGCACCAAGGGCAGCACCCAGCATTGTCGCAGAAAGATCAGAACCACCGCGTCCAAGAGTTGTAATTACACCTTTTTTATCTTTTGCAATAAAACCAGTTACAATTGGAATTTCTTCCTGTTTGCCTGATTTGTAGTCTGCAAGAGCTTCAGGAATATTTGTCCATACATCATCCAGAAGTTCAGCATTCATATAATTTGAATCAGAAACAAACCCCACATCCCATGCGTCATAAAATCTGGCTTTTGTTCCAAGACCGTTAAGGTAAGCGCTCATCATACGAACGCTCATTCGTTCACCAAAACTTACAAGGTAATCGCGGCTTCTTTTTGAAAGTTCATGAAGCATACTGATGCCTGTCAAAAGAGTTTTAAGTTCGTCGAGAAGTTCTTTAATTGCAGGAATTTCAACACCAAGTTCCTTTGCAGTGTCGTAGTGAAGTTTTTCAACTTTTTCGATATCAACAGTTCCATTTACAGCAAGATCAGCTGCATCAAGAAGATGGTCAGTTGTATCGCCCATTGCACTCAAAACAACAAGTGGACGGTCTTTTTTGTAAGCCTGAATAATTGAAGCTACATTCTTAATTCTTTCTGCATTTGCGACACTTGAGCCGCCGAATTTCATAACGATCATAATGCAAAAGATTATAGTAAATTATCAAATAATGGACAATTAGTTTAAGAATTTACAGGAATAAAAGTCACTCCAAGAGAAGGAATATCAATCTTATCGGCCTTGACGGTAATTTCGTCATTAAGGTCACAATCTGTACCTTCAATTATAGTTTCCATCCCAAGATCCCGCACAAGAAATACAGTACCTTTTGCATCTTTATTGAGACAGACAGCTTTTCCGCTCCATTCAGGATTCTGCAGCAGATATACAAGAGTCCAGTGAGTATTGCTGTTTCTTTCTGCCTGCTTTGAGGCACGCATTGCAGCATCACCTTCTGCGACCCTCATAAGCATTTCATCCTTATCAATCAGTTTTTCACCTTTAATAAAAGCGCGTAACTGCTGATGACTGATTAAATCACCGTAGCGGCGCAAAGGTGAAGTAACCTGACTGTACATGGACAGCCCCATTGCAGCATGAGCACCTGGAGTTATACTCACATTTCTTTTTCGCATGCAACGTCTCAGCCTGTATTGACCGGCAAGACCTTCAGGAATATCCTCAGGAATATCCGGTGCATCCTGGCTTATAAAAGGAAAAGGAATATTATTTTTAAAAGCAAAACGGGCAGCCCCTTCACCTGCAAGAATCATCGCTTCCCTTACAACTTCACCGCTTTCATAATGCACAACTTCTTCCATGTGAACTTTTTTTGTATCAGGATCAACTTTTACATAAATTTCAGGCATATTAATATTAACGGCACCGTTTAAAATCCGCCGTGCTGCATTTTTTCGTGCAATTTCAAACAGCGGTTTTAATTCTGCGCTGTCCTTTAATTCATCAGCTTTTTCATAAGTCAGACGCTCAACATTTACCACTGTACGCAAAATGTCACAGGATTCAATTTCACCTTCTTCTGTAAGCTTGATTTTAAAACTCAAGGCATTGCTTTCTTTTTTTAATCCCAGGGCATAATCCTCAATACAGTCTTCTGCAAGCATTCGGGCAGCACCTTCAGGAAGATACAAGGTAGCCCCTCTACCCCGGGCAGATTTATCAATGGAACTGTCAGGCATTACTGTAGATGCAGGATCTGCAATATGTACCCACAGATATTCTCCGTCAAAACCAATTGAATCATCAGGATCTGTAGACCAGGGACTATCGATGGCATAACTTACGCCTTCAATGCGCACTCTTTCTTCCTGAGGAGGAGAACCAAGACTTTCAACTGCACTTTTTGCACTCAATCCCCAGCGTACAGGGTAAGGATTTCGCGTAATGTCCCAGATTCCCGTATTCAAAAGAATTTCGTGAGCACGTTCCATCGTTTCCTTAAAACCTGCATCTTTTAAAGTTTTACACCTGTCACTCTTTCCAAGTGCAAAAGCTTCAACTTCAACCATATATCTTGCATCATCAGGAAGTTCCAGCTTATTCTGCTTGAGACGATGGATAAAAGCCTGACGGATTTCTTCAGCATGTTCTTTTTCGTAAGCTTTTTCTTTTAATTCCTGAATTTTTTCCAGGCTTCGGGGAGCAAAATTTATTTTAACGTTATCAATATCAGACGAATCAAGTTTTTCTTCAAATTCCAGGGAGTTTTTTAAAACAGAATAAATTCCCCACATTTCACAGGGAGAAGCATCCCCTTTTACAAGTTCTACAAGTTCCTCAAAACTTATTAAAGCAGAAGCAGTAGATTCATCACTAATTAAAAGTTCATAGGCTTCATTTACACCATTTTTAACTGAACTGTTTTCACCGGCGGCACTTTCTGCAAAATCAAGAATTTCATCCAGATTATCAGCAGGATTTTCAGAAAGAACGATTACATCCCGTTTTCTAACCTTTTGACTGGCATAATTAGATTTTTTTCCAGAAGCTGTTGCACGGCTTACACACCAGTTGACAATAAATTTGTCACCTTCAGAATCTCCGGCAAGAGCACACGTATTTTTATAAATTACAACAGCATTCTTTTTCATATTTCCACCTGATTTATTCTAAATTATATCTGCAAAAAAGGACTGGTATTTTAGCGCACAACTTCCATAATAAAATTGTACTCCAGTCAGCAAACATTACAGACATAAATAACAAAAAAAACCCGTACTTAATATAGCACGGGTTTCAACATCAATCAGAAAAAATTACCATTTCTTTTCGATATTTTCACAGATATTTACTTCACCTTCTTCTTTAGAGAAGAATTTAGCTTTTTCCATATCTGGCTGGAAGTGTACTTTATCACCAAGTTCAAGTTCAATAGATGGATCTGTACGGGCAATAATTACACCTTCGCTTGTTTTAAGGAATACGTGTGTATCAGCACCGAGAGGTTCTTTGTTTGTAACTTCGAGAACCATATCGTTTTCTGCAGGAGCAGAAGCCTGGTAATGAAGGTCTTCTGGACGAACACCAAAAGTAACTTCTTTTCCAACGTATGCCTTAAGGGCAGCCTGCTGTTCAGCTGTTGGAGTAAGAGTAAAGATTCCTTCTTCAGCAAGTACTTTACCGTCTTTTTCAACGATTTTAACTGTACAGAAGTTCATTGGAGGAGTTCCGATGAATCCTGCTACGAATTTGTTGATAGGATGGTTGTAAAGATAAAGTGGAGCACCAATCTGCTGAACTTTACGTTCTGACATTACAACAATTTTTGTACCCATTGTCATAGCTTCGATCTGGTCGTGTGTAACGTAGATCATTGTAGCCTGAAGACGACGGTGGAGGTCAGAAATTTCTGCACGCATTGAAACGCGGAGTTTAGCATCAAGGTTTGAAAGAGGTTCATCAAACAAGAATACTTTTGGAGAACGAACGATAGCACGACCTACAGCAACACGCTGT
>JAZLKD010000056.1:0-2158 GCA_045597415.1 Treponema sp.
ACGTGAATCAATATGTGGCTGAACTCCAACGATTTTAACATTGGGATTTTTTTCCTTCAGGTAGCGGCCAGTTCCAACAAGTGTACCGGCAGTTCCACCCATTGCTACAAAAATATCAACTTTACCATCAGTATCACGCCAGATTTCAGGCCCTGTTGTTCTGTAATGAGCTTCCTGATTTATTTCATTTGTTGTCTGGGCGATGTAATGGAAATTATTTTCCTTTGCAACCTGATTCAAACCGTTCACCAAATCATCAAGAACAAGTCCATTTTCTTCGATATTACCAAGTCCTGGAATCTCTGAAAATTCATGGGTTTTAAGACCGAATGCTTTAAGAATCTGGAGGCGTTCGATTGTAACGCCAGGTTCAAGATATGCCTCAAAGTGCATTTTCTTTGCATGAGCCATAGCGGCAAAAGCGATTCCTGTATTTCCAGAAGTAGCATCGATGATTGTGCTTCCTTCTTTCAAAATGCCTTTAGTCTCTGCATCTTCGATCATTGCAAGAGCGGCACGGTCCTTGATGCTTCCGCTTGGATTCAGGAATTCAAGTTTCCCGATGATTTTTGCCTTAAGATTATGTTTTTCTTCGTAATTTGAAAGTTCAACAAGTGGTGTATTTCCTACGATTTCTGCAATTGATTTTTTAATATTCATATGTGGCACTCCTAACTTTTCTGATTTTGTTTTTCATTCACCGTAAATGTTTTTTGAATTATCTTCTTTTGTGATTGTGTAACCTGCATCCACCAGAAGATTTTGCCCTGTGATTCCAGAAGCCTGATCTCCTGACAAGAAGAAAACTGCGTTTGCAATTTCAGAAGGCTCCAGCCATTTTTTAAGCAATGTATTCTTTTCTGTCTGAGCAGAAATTTCTGGATTTGACCAGTCAATTTTACTCATAGGAGTTTTTGTTGAACCTGGTGCAACAGCATTTACGCGGATGCCATAGGAACCGAGCTGGAAAGCGATTGAACGTGTAAGTCCTTTTACTCCCCACTTTGAAATGTGATAACCAAATGGAGACCATTCTGCAAGTTCAGCAGCAATACTTGCAACATTTGTGATAGAACCTTTTACTTTATTTTCAACAAAATATCTTGCTACATGCTGAGTCATATAAAGTGTTCCAAAAACATTTACTTCTGTCGCTTTCTTGATTTCTACTGGATCAAAGTTTAGAACATTTCCGCGGTGTCCAATAATTCCTGCATTGTTGAAAAGACTGTCTACCTTTCCAAAATGTGCAATAATTTCTGCAACAACTTTTTGTCCCTGTTCAAAGTTTGTTACATCAAGTTCCCAGGCTTCTACATCAAAACCTTCTTTTTTAAGACGATTTACTTCCACATCAAGTTCAGCTTTTTTTACATCTGTTGCAGCAACACTCCAGCCTTCTTTTACAAATTTTTCTACAGTGGCAAGACCAATCCCCTGAGCTGCACCTGTTATTATTATTACTTTTTTATCACTCATTTGTTATTCCTTAAAAAAATTGTTTTCATTTTTTATAAATTTATGTCCATTACACAGCAGGATTTTGGTTCATCACTTTTTCCTAAAACTGCAACCTTTTTAATATTTCCCGGATGAACTTCATAATATGTGTCTGTTGAAGGATCATATTCATAGCTTTCTGGTACACCTTCAATTTTTGTTGTAATTTTATTAATCAATTCTTCAACATCTGTAGATTCTCTTAAAATTCCAACTTTCTGAAGTTCTCTTGCAGTAATAGCTAGAGTTTCATGTCCGCCTTTTACAGAAGGTGCGTAATACAGGTTACTTAAGATTTCTGAATTCAATTCAATGTTTCCAGTAACATAATTGTTTTCCAGCTGAATTTTTGCAGCTTCTGCAGGAAGTGCCTGAACATAAGCTGCGGCTTTCATTAAAGCACGGGTATAAGCTGCAGCTCCTTCAGGATTTTCTTTTGCAAGCTTTCTAGAAACGAACATCTGGCAGCAGTATTCAGTTCTTAACTTTTTATCTTCACCGTTATCAAGGAACTTTTTATAGCCATATTCCTTTTCAATAATAGAAGCAATTGGATCATGACAACCGATTGCATCAACAGAACCGTAGCTTAATGCAATTGAAAGTTCTGTTGCTCCGTAAACTACAAATTCAACGGGATTTCTTCCGGCACTTACGT
>JAZLKD010000057.1:0-108052 GCA_045597415.1 Treponema sp.
TTGCCGTTGATGAATTTTTCGCTATCTGCATCAGTCCATGTCTTTCCAGCCTTTTCAGCTTTTTCCTGAGCCTTTTTAACATCCTTTTTTGGGTCACCAAGGTGGCTCATAAGAACGAGGGAACGTGGGCTCTGTTCAAGAATATATTTGATTGTTGGCAAAGCTGCCATAATACGAGTGTCATCCTGAACAACACCATCTTTCATTGGAACGTTGAAGTCAACGCGCATGATGATTCTTTTACCTTTAAGGTCTACGTCTTTTACTGTTTTAATCATCTGTAAAATCTCCTATAAATTCGCACGTGCGAAAAGTTCTCTATAAATATAATAATTTAAGCCGTGAAATTCAATAAAAAAAGGGGCGTCCCGGCGTTGCCGTCGGAGTATTCCGCCTTCGCTAACCGCTCATTGTACGGTGGTTTCGACAAGCTCAACCACCGTACAACTAAAGGGGTCCATGTTCCTGACGCAAAAAATTTCCAGACTGCGTTTTTTTATGAAGAGATTTCTCGACTTCGCTCGAAATGACATTCATCTTTTTTATCCACGTTCATCTTTGTTGAATTCTCAAAATCTGCCCTGACGAGTCAGGATTCAGCACGAAAGTGGTCCCCCTGCACCGCCCCGTTACTTTTTTACAAATATTTTATTAAAATCGTGTTATACTTTTCTATAATAACAAAAAGTATTAAGGAGTATTTCCGTGAAAAAAGGCTTTTATTCTTTCCTTCAAATTTTTGCATTGGCAACAATCCTTACATCCTGCAGCAATTTTCTTCAGGGCTCTGATCTTAAAAAAAATATGGATGATATTATCAATCTCAACAATCAGTCCAATCCATTAAAGATTGACTTTTTCAGACCGGAAAACTCTTCTTCCGGAACCAGTTATGGTACACCAATTGAAATTCACTTTAATCAGGGAATCAACAGAGACAGTTTGTTAAACAATTACAAAATCGAAGGGAATTCCACTGATTACACAGAGTACTGGAAACTTCCTGAGTTTTATTCAGAAAACGGAATCAGCGACTCTCTCGTTGTAATTACACCAAAAGAAGAAGCAAAAGACTTTTTTGAAAGTATTACAATACTTAATCTTAGCCTTACACTGGGAAAAGACATTAAATCCAGTGCAGAAGGTGGACCCCTGGGTCTTAAAGATGTTGTCTATAGTTTCAGGATCAACAATGAAAAAGAAACCAATGTACCTTTAATTCTTGAGCTTAATCTCTATAAAAATCAATCCAATGCAGCAGATAAAGTAAATGCATTTTCTACCGAACAGATTACAGGTGCAGTTCTGTCTGAAGATTTTCTGGCTAAAAACCATGCTTCTTCAATTTATGTAAATCTAAAGGCCTTTGATTCAGAATCAGGAGTATATGCAGTTAAAATTCTGGAACAGCAGCTCTTTTCTGCTGCCGGAACAGAACTTCAAAACGAACCCAGCGTTCAGTCAATAAAATACCTCTCAGATTATTCTTACAAAACAACTGGACCTGGAGAAATTGAATCTTCCCTTAAATATGTTTTTTCTGATGCAGGTACTGACGGTTTGTACAAGCTTCAGGTCAGTGTACTTGATAAATTTAACAATGAATCCGGCGTCAGAACCTTTTATGTTATAAAAGACACAAACATCAATATTAATAATTTTAAAATTTATAACTGCAGTAAAAGTACAAATACTGATAAAGACGATTATGATTCATGGTGCAGAAAAGACATTAACGACACACTTAGAGAAGTTTTTATCGAAGGTACTGACCCTATCTTTGCAAACTATTCAGAAAATCAAGAAGATCTTAAAATCCGTGTTCAGGCAGGAGAATCTGAAGAAACAATGCAGGATGTAGAGTGTTCATATAAAAACAATAAGTGGTCCTTTGTACTTGATGACATCTGCAAAACATACAATATTCTTCTTTCTGTAGAAATTTCAGATACTGCCGGAAATACAGGAACAACGAAAACCTACATACCTTCTATGGGAAAATGTTTGTCTTATAAGAAAAACGGGAATAATTATAACGTTTATTACATTAACGCGGCTACAAGAACTAGATTTTATTGCTATAATTCCATTACTAACAATTTTTCTGATTCCGAAAAATTAGTATGGGTTAAAGATAACAGCATACCATTCGGTCCCAGCCCTATTTTTACCCTTTCTACTGATGGAAGCAATAAAAACCTTTTTATTGCTTCAAGGCAATTAAATATAAACAATACTGTTTCTCTGAGCAGTGCAGTAGGCAATTTCTTGCTTTTATCTGATGAAAAACCGACATTCATAACCGATTCTGATAAACCAGAGTACAATATCAATTTTACTCCTGGTCCTGAAAACTCAGGTGTTTACAACGTAAAAATTAATTACCCAACTGTACCAAGAGAAGGAATTACTTATTATCTCAACTACAATAACGCAACAAACATGACTCCTGAAGAATTGATTAATCACTATAATACAAACAGAACTACAAACCTGGAATTCAGTATCAAAAATCATTGCGGAGAATATAAATCCTACACATACTATTCTTTCATGCCTGTTGCAGTTGATTCTTACGGAAATATGATTAAAGGAGACATAACAACCTTTGAATGCAATTATGACAATAGACCTCCAGATACAATAGAAGATTATCCTCACCTGCTTCCAAATGGAGAAGTTGTATATGTAACAACTGGATTAAGCGATAGCGGTGGAAGCGGAATAGATACTTCCAAAGGAATTGAATACTGGATCGTTCCAGAACAAAAAGACTGGAATTTACCCGAAAACATGCGACAGAGATATCGGTATTCTGAAGATTTCTTAAAACAATTTGAGAAAAAAAGTATTGATTACACAAGTTCCTATTTTATTCAATTTCCTCTTGCTGGACTTTCAGACGGAAACTACGAATTATATGTAAAGTTGTACGACAATAACGGCAATTACTTTTTCGGTCACACCTGTTCTTTTGAAGTAGACATGCTGGATGAAAATGAAAAACTCAAAGTTTCGCTCAATGAAGGTAAACTTCAGCTTAAAATTGACGAAACAAATAGAATTCCAGCAGATTATACAAATGGTGACCAAGTCTATTATGTAAGTCTGGAATATTTCAACAAAGAAACATCCCGGTGGGAATACAAAACTACAGACGATTACACACCCCTCATTTACGGATGGGAATACCCGACTAAATATACAATGACCGACTCAGGATCCATTCAAACCTGTACTTTTGATAAAATAGATCATAACTCTTTTATAAAAGTTAATGTTTCTTACTTTGGTGAAATGCAGGATTATCCGAATTATGACACATTCATTCCAAGCAACAGCTGCTTCCTCTACACAGGAGCAAATAACTGTACAACAAAAAAACTTATAACAAGTTCACAGGGCACGGTTCTCACAAAATCTGATTGTCCATACATTGTTCAGACCTTAAGTTCTCCTGTCAGCTATGATAGTGATATTGACAAGTGGGAACGATACGGATTGAGACAAAACTGCCAGTGGATGCAAGATACAGACATATATCAGACAAAATCCTCTGACATTAAGCCCGGTTATTACTGGTGTATTATTACCCACTGGGCCGACGGAGACAGCAGCATAAGCGAAGTCTGGCAGAATCAGTAGACTACAAAATTAAACACAATTTTTGTATGCTCTATTTATGTTCAATCCGTCAGAAATCATTTTTGCCGCAACACAGACCTGTAACTTTCACTGTCCTCACTGCTTCGTAAGCCGTAATCCTCAAAAGCTGGATTCTAAAACTGCAATTGCATTTCTTGAAAGCTGCAAAGGAACAGGCATCTACAAAATCGGTTTTTCCGGCGGAGAACCTTTTTAAACCTTGATTTTATGCTTGAAGATATAATCTTGGCCTACAAAAATGAATCTGTTTTGACCAGATTATGACAAACGGTGACTGTTGGAAAACTGAAAGCAAACTGCGCACTACCCTTCAGAAAATCCAGGAGGCAGGCTACGACGGAAAAATCGGCTTAAGCTATGATAATTTTCATGGCCAGAGTTTTGACCGTATTAAAACATTCGCATCGGCAGTTAATGAAATTTTTGGAGAAGAAAGCCTTAACATTCAGGCTATTTTATGTTTTTTACAGCCTGTTCTAGTTCAATGGCAGAAATTAAACGGTTGCCTTCGAAATTTCTTCCGTCGGCAAGGTTAATTATTTCATTTTCTACACAACCGAGAACAGCGTCAAAATCAGGATTAGTAATGGCTACATCAGGCACTGGACTGTCAATTCCAGCTTTGAGATAGCGTTCTGAATATTTTCTGAAATTAGAACTGTTTCGTTTTTTATTCCATGCGTTCCACAAAAAGCGTGCAGCAATAAATCTTGTAACAGTGTCCTTTTCTTTAACAAAAGATTTAGGATCCTGCTTTACTGTTGCACAGTCAAGCAGCCCAGCACCACATGCCTTTTTATAAAGTTCTCCGGAAGACATTTTCTTACCGTTTGTAACTGTAATCAGAATATCACTTGACTCATTTACAAGCATGAGCATCTGTCCTACTGTAATTTTTTTATATTTTGCAAAAGAAGAACCTGCTTCCCCGGCTGACTGACTTGCATTCCAGGCAAAATCACGTTTCTCGCTGTAAGCATCCCTGTAACTTGTATCAAGGGAAAGGAATGCCTCATCAAACAGAGCTACGGAATTGATATAGTTTCCTTTATCAAAGCTTGTAAGGGCTACTTCAATTTTAATCAAAGCCGGTTCACTGGATTCTCCGACTTTTGCAGAAAGGTTTTTTATGATTCCCAGTCTTGAAGAAAGAATTACACCTCGCACATCCCCTTTATAGGAATCAACACTTGCTTCATAAAGAGTTTTTGCCTTTGATTCATTGCCGATAAAAAGATATGACAAACCTTCAAGGGCAAAAAGTCTTGCACGGGCAGCATTTGTCAGGCTTGAATCTGCAAGGGCTACTTCAATGTCTGCAATAAGACTTGTACATTCGTCTTCACCCCGCTTTTCAGTACCGTCAAGAACTGCAAATCTTTTTTCATATCCTGTAATGTTTTCTGAAAAATCGATTTTATCAACATAAATGTCAGTCTGCAGCGAAGAACATGCCATCACCCCCAATACAGAAAGAATCAACCACAAACATCTGACATTTTTTGCAATAAGGTTCATTTTAATTATCTCCGGTATAAAATTATCTTAATTTCCAGGCTGTAATTTTGCTGTCAATTGTAAGGGCAAGACACTCGATAATCTTGTCACCGTCAATATCAGCAAAAACAGGTCTTCCCCAGCCAACCAAAGGGAATGCACTTAAAAGTTCAAGTTTTTCATTAAATCCATAGATGACATTGGCATCAGCACATACAAAAATACATTTTTTGCCGTCAACATTTCTGACTGTAAGGAAAGGTTTTTTAGCGGTTGCATGTGGAATCCTTACTGAAAGAACACTTCCCTTTTCATCAATGCGGAACAATTCAGCATCTGTGCTCAGAGCATAGAAATATTTATCTGTAGCCTGACAGTTGCCGTTAAACACACCGTTTAATTCAACAGGGAAATCTGCTGTTTCTTCTCCGTTTTTCCACATATACATTTTTCCGGCCTGACTTACAAAACCTGTGTAAAAATTACCGCCACGTTTTGAGACCGCAGCATTTTCAAATCCGATTTCAGGAACGAAAAGAGGTTCATCCTTATTCTGAATTCTTCCGTTTTTCATCAGGAAAATATTTCCAAGGAAGCCTTTTTCATAAATTGCACCGTATTCGTCACAAACTGAAACAGGAGAATTTATAGAATGACCTTCTGTATCCTTAATATACGAAACATCACCATTTGCCTTAACATCAACAATAATTCCGCTTTCAAGTGGAATGTAAATTCCTTTTCGATGAGCTACAGGTCTTGAAGCAACTCTGGCAGCAAGAAGAACAGGGAAATTATCCTGACTTACAAGTTCACGGTTAAAGAGATTTACAGTTCCAAAATCACTGACAGTCCATAGAATTCCACCGTCCTGAGAACTTTCTGAAGAAGCACAGATATTGATTTTTTCGCCAAGATTAAGTTCTTTTGTTTCTAGACTCTTAAGGTTCATAGTCTTGATGTAGCTGCTGTTTTCAACCCAGAACAATGCTGAAGGATTCTCCCCTGACTCAATTACAAAATTTTCAGGATTTACACTGCCTTCAATTTTCATCGGGAACCCAGGAACAAGTGAAAGATCTCCAGATTTACGGGCACAGGCATGAAGATTGATTCCAAGGAGCCTGTCTTTTAGTTCAATATCAAAGCGGCCGATTGTATACAGCTTAAGTACATTGCTTAAATCCCTGTTCTGTCTCATAAAGAACGGCATTGATCTTTCCAGATTATAATAGAGACTGACAGTTGAATTTGTAGAAATATCTCCGCTGGCTGCTTTCCAGTTTGGATTATGAAGAATTACTTTTTCAGCTGCAGAGTTAGTATAAATGGCACTTAAACACTCCGGACTTTCTGAAAAATAAATGTAATTTTCGTGAACCATAAAATATGGACTTGGAAGATTAATATCAAATTTTTTAAGGATCCAGCTGATATACGAAGGAACTGAAAGTCTGTTCAGGCGGACACCACCGAGAATCAGACTGTTGTCTTCTTTTATGAGAATTGAATCCGTAAGTTTTTCAAAAACCTTCTGACGCTGTTTTTCATCTTTTACCTGAATTGCAAAAACCGGATCATTCTGATGTTCTACACCAAAAGCTGCAAATTCACTGCCAGACCAGCTGAATAAAAGTTCTTCAAGGGAAAGATCAAGCATTTTACGGCACATGGAATCGGCAGTTGCAAGGTTTTCTTCAAAAGAATCTTTGTCTGAAATAACTGCAAGGGCAGCATCTTTAAGTTCCGGGAGAGTACCAGCATTTATAAATGTATAATACTGAATGCAGTCTACCGTTCTGCTCAGGATAACAGGGGATGTAGATTCTTTAAGAAGAAGTTTTTCAAGGTCAGACGGATTTTCTTCAGAAACAGTAAACGGAAGGCGGCATTTTACATCAATATCAGTATCAGAAATTGTAAAATCCACTACTCCCAGTTTTTCCTTATCCACAAGACTTACAAAACCTGAAAGCGCCGGATTCTTGTCCATGTCTTTCACAATATCTCCGGCATTTACTACAACTCTCAGCCCGTCGCTGAAACTGGAATTAAGAAGGCTTTTTTCGGATTCTGTATATTCACTTTCATGATTTACGAGAAGAGATTTCTGTAAAAGTTCAGAGTTACTGGCAATTACTACAAGACTGTCAGCTGAAGCAAAATAAATTGTTGTACTGCCGTCACGAGTTGTAAATGAGTAATACGGACAGGCTTTATTGTCATTGTAAGCAAGATTTCCGTTGGATTTAGCAGCCTCAGAAAGATAATCTGCAAAAAAATGTGCATAGCGGGATACGCCGCTGAGCCAGCTTAAATCTACGGCTGCAATGTAATCGATCTGATTGCCATTCATGTAGAAAGCTGCATCTATTGTTCTTCCAGCCAGAAATTTGAAATAACTGTTTTCTCTCAATGGCGAAGAACGGTAATTGATGAATGCCTGTCTGAAACCTTTAAACTGCGATGAAGCCAGAAGAACATCCACTGCCTTAACATCTGCAACTGATTCCACAGTATCATAAGCCGAATCAGTATGTATATAAAAAGAATAATTCCTTGGGATTACCTGAACAATGGAACGTGAATCTAATTTACAATACAAAAGAAACGATCCTGCTGAAAGAACTATGACACCAAGAAAGATGCCGATTCCTATAAGAATTTTTGCCCACCAGGACATTTTTGCAGAAACTGAAGATTCCTTTGAAGTTTCATTTGAAGATTCCTGGTCGATCTGTGATTCTTCTGTATTAGTTGTCTGATTTTCTTCCATTTTGAATAACTTCTCCAATCTGCGAAATAATAATTGCTGCAAACATTATAGCACAACCTGAAACTTCCCGTCCTGTTAAAACCTTATTCCCGATGGCAAAAAAGAAGAAAAATGCAGCTTCACTCAATGCGGCAAAAACTGATTCAAGGCACATTAAAAGACTGGCAACCGTAGCTTCGCACCGCTTCTGCCCCAGAATCTGGAATGTATATGCCACTCCGCAGCTCATAAGGCCGGAATACAAAATCGGAATTGCAGCCTTTTTGACATTTTCCCATTCAGGATTTTCAAAAATGAACATACATATACATGTAATTATTCCGCTGACAAAGAACTGAACACAGCTCAATTTTACTCCGTCAACATCAGGAGCAAATTTTTCAATAAGAAGAATCTGGAAACTGAAGAAAATGGCACAGATAAAAGCAAGGACATCGCCTTTTGTAACTGAACCGAACCCCTGCTTTCCGTCAATACAAAGAAAATACAGTCCTGCAACACTGACTAAAACACAAATCCATGTAATAAGGTTTACACGTTTTCCCATAAAAAGTCCAAAAACAGGAACAAGGAACATATACATTGCAGTAATGAAGGCAATTTTTCCGGCTGAAGCATCAGGACACAGAACAGGATCAAAGGCAAACTGCTGTAAATTCGTTGCAATGCACAAAGCTATGCCAATGAAAATTCCATAAACAAGAGCTTTTTTATCTGACTTTTTGCGTTCAATTTTCTGTTCTTCTGTCATTGAACGGCCTTCTACCATATCTTTTATTACAATTACGGGAACAAGTGCAACAGCTCCAAGAAGTGTCCTGATTCCGTTGAAAGAAAAAGGCTGAAGAAGTTTTGCTCCTTCTCCCTGACTTACAAATGAGATGCCCCAGATGATTGCAGTTAATAAAAGCAGCATGACACCGCTGAAAGAAGTTTTGACCTTAACCATAATTACCTCACTTTTTTCATACCATTTATATTATAGAAGAAAGTAAATATTTATAATATGGTTTTGCCCGTAAAAGTATTGCGCTTATTCTGTGATATCTGAGTTATCAGGCATTGTTCAGGCTGTAAATCAGGTTAAGGAGCTGGGTTCTTGAATTGACGCCGGCCTTGTTAAAAATATTATAAATATGTTTTTTTACTGTTGAAATACTGATGCTGGCAGTCGAGCAGATTTCCGCATTGGAAAGTCCGTCTGCAATAAGTTTGAGAACTTCAATTTCCCTTTCAGAAAACAGAAACCGTTTTTCAGCCAGTTCAAAACATCTGTCGGCAAGAATTGTCTGCATTCCCATACGTGAAGTATTCTGAATTATGTTTTCAAGATGGCGCTTAAGTACATTGAGGATGTAAATATCCCTTTCAGTAAAATCTCCCTGCGCCTGACTTCTGAAAAGATTAAAAATTCCTGTGATTTTTCCATTTTTGATGATGAGGATTCCTGATCCGTATGGAATATCAGCCGGCTTTAAGAAGTTCTGATAAAATTCCGTATTGTGGCGAATTTCATCTTTTAGCATTTCACTGTCCTGAAAAACCATTGTTTCCTTACTGAAGTCATAAAGATACTGGATGTAATCCTTGTCGTAATAAATAGAAATATATTTGTGGATGTTAGCCTCATCAAATCCCATAAAGTAAGAATTTTCTGCAATGATTTTCTGGTCTGCATCAAGGAGAAGAAAATATCCTTTTGAATAGGAAATGAGAAGATGGAGGACATTCATAATTTTTTTGGAAAGAGTCTTTATGTCGTCAATTGTGTAAAGTTCGAGAAGAATATTGTTGATTGTGTTCCATTCAAAATCCTTAAGCATAAAAGACCTCCCTGATAAAAATCTTAAAATATCCGGCCAGCGGTGTTTGAGGTTCTCGAAACTACCACATATTTCGTGTTCACTGCTTGATTTCGAGTGCCTCAATCGGCGCAGCAACACTTTCTACGGACATAAAATAATAAAAAAAAGAGGCCGGAAAGTTTTTCTTTCCGGCCTCTTTGCCATTTCTTGATGTAAATTCTATACACATTCAGTATTATGGTCAATTATAAATTCACACAAAGTATACTAAAGTTCTATGGCAAAAAGGACCTCTCCGCTTCGGTCGAGGTGACAATGTTACAGTCAAGGTGACAATGTTGCCATCGAGGTGACAATATTGCGGTCAATGTGACAATTTTGCTCTCGAGGTGACAATGTTGCCATCGAGGTGACAATATTGCGGTCAATGTGACATCATTCTGATAACAGGCTGTTACCTGATTGCCGCAAGAATCTGTCCGCTGAATACTTCCTGGCCAGGTTTTACGTAAAGAGCCACTACTTCACCGTCACATGGAGCAAGCTGGGCTGTTTCCATCTTCATTGATTCTTCAATGATGATAGGCTGGTCTTTTTTGACCTTGTCGCCAACCTTGACCTGTACCTTCCATACGCTGCCCGGCATATTTGAAAGAACTTCTGTTGCGCCTTCCGGTACTTCAACTGCGTCAGATTTTTCCTGATGATGAACTTCAAAGTGATCAAGTCCCTTTTCTTTCCACATCTGTTTTTCTGCATCGAAAGAAGCTACCTGATGAGCCTTGGCTTTTTTAGTTTCTTCCTTGATTGATTCCAGATACTTTTCGTATTCACCGTAATCAAATACTGTTTCTTCAATTTCAACATTGAAACGGTCGCGGAGGAAGTCTTCACGGATTTTGAGAAGTTCTTCAGGGCTTACAAGATAGAACTTGATCTGATCGAAGAAGTCCAAAAGCCATGGTTTTCCTTCCTTGAATGACTTTGTTGCGCCTTTTGGGTTCCATGTCTGGATTGTTCGCCCAAAGAGCTGATATCCGCCGGGACCTTCCATACCGTAGATTCCCATGTAAGCACCACCGATGCCGACTGCATTTTCTGGTGTCCATGTTCGGGCTGGATTATATTTTGTTGTAACGAGACGGTGACATGGATTCATCGGGATACAAACCGGAGCACCAAGATAAACGTCGCCAAGTCCCATTACGATGTATGTTTCGTTCATGATGATGTCCTGAACTTCCTGCACTGATTTAAGGCCGTTGATGCGGCGGATGAATTCAATGTTGCTTGGACACCAAGGAGCGTTTGGACGAACGTTTTCCTGATAGCGGCTCTGTGCAAGTTTTGCCTGAGGATCATCCCATGAAAGCGGCATTTTAATGATGCGGCTCTTAACACGGAATTTGCTCAGGTCACCGATCTGTCCGTCAAGTTCTACGATTTTTTCTGCCAGTTTGAGAATTGACATCTTTGTAGAATCGATGTGAACCTGAAGTGAACGGATACCTGGTGTTGCATCAATTAACGGAATTGACCTGTCTTCTACAATAAGCTGCTTGAGGGCATTTACGCGGATACGAAGCCTCATTTCAATTTCCATTTCACCGTATTCAACCAGAACGTATTCGTCACCGGCACATCTGATTACAAGTTTATCCTTTCCTTCTGATTCGATTTTTTTGAGTACAGGGTAAGTCTGTCCCGGAACGTTTGATTCTGTAACTGGAGCAAGTTCTGCTGATTTTCCTGCAGCGATTGAAGCAAGATATTCTTCCTGCTGCTGACGGATTTTTTCTGCTGTTTCGATTGTAATAAAGTTGAACTGAACTTTGCTTCCCGGTCCAAGCTGACCTGCCTTCCAGAATTCTCCTGAAGGAATTGTTGCAGGACAGACAAATCCACCAAGGGAAGGTCCATCAGGTCCGATGATGATCGGCATATCACCTGTCATATCGATTGTTCCCACAGCATAAGCATTGTCGTGAAGGTTTGACGGATGAAGACCTGCTTCCCCACCGTCTTCACGGGCCCATGCAGGAGTTGGTCCCATAAGGCGCACACCAGTTCTGTCTGAGTTGAAGTGAACTTCCCATTTTGTTTCTGAAAGCTGCGTCATGAACTCAGGTTTGAGATATTCTTCTGTACAGTGAGGACCTGGAACTACACTGATCTGATTTGCTAATTCAATGTATTTTGGATCGACTGTAAAGTTTGGGATTTTTGTTCTGTTGTCTTTGTTGATGTGGATCAAATCTCCTGTGCGAAGAACTCGTCCAGAGTGTCCGCCGAATCCGCCAAGGGCAAATGTGGAAGCAGAACCAAGATACTCTGGAACATCAAGTCCACCTTTGACTGCCATGTAGGCACGCATTCCTGATTTTGCCTTTGAAAGTGTAAGAATCTGATTTTCCTTGACTTCCACAGCCTTGAACATTGGAATTGCTGCATCATCAAGTTTTGGTTCCATGTCACAGCCTGTAATACAGATTGTCATTGGTGCACGGAACTTATATTTACCGCCACGGAGGGTGAATTCAAATCCAGGAACCCCAGCTTCATTGCCCAGCAGGAGGTTTGCCAGGCGGAAGCTGAAGTTATCCATAGCACCACTAGGAGGTACACCAATGTCCCAGTATTTTAAGCGCGCAGGATAGTCCTGAATTGAAGACTGAAGTCCTCCGTCCAGAACTTCAATTGTGTTTTCTGAATAAGTGAAATTATCCAGCATATGTGTAAAAAGATCGCCGTCAATGTATGGCTTTGTCTGAAGGAACGAATGAAGGTAATCGATATTTGTTGTAATACCATAGATTTTTGTTTCTTCAAGAACTTTTGTCATTTTTGCAATGGCGGCCTGTCTGTTTTCTGCATGAACGATGACTTTTGCAAGCATAGGGTCATAGTTTGGAGAAACTACAACTGCATCCTTTATCCATGTTTCAATGCGGGCATCTTTTGAAAAAATTACTTTATCAAGGCGGCCTGCACTTGGAGCAAAGTTTCGTTTCCCGTCTTCTGCATAAATACGAGTCTGAATACTTACGCCGCTTGTTTTGCCATAAAGTTTATCAAGGCCTTTAAGTTCACCGGCTGCTTCTTTTACCATCCATTCTACAAGGTCGATTCCAAGAACTTCTTCTGTAACGCCATGTTCAACCTGAAGACGTGTATTAACTTCAAGGAAATAAAATCCCTGACCTTTTACGTCATAAAGGAATTCTACAGTTCCTGCTGAACGGTAGCCTACTTCCATGGCAAGACGTTTTGCAGCAGCTTTAAGTTCTGTTCTTGTTTCTTCGCTGATTCCGGAAGCAGGACATTCTTCCATTACTTTCTGGTTTCGGCGCTGAACTGAACAGTCTCGTTCTGCCAAAGGAGCAACTTCTCCATATTCATTACCGAAAATCTGAACTTCGATATGGCGTGCCTTTTCAAGATATTTTTCAAGGAATACACCTGCATTTGAAAAGTTTGCCTGTGCAAGGTGTGTACAGGTTTCATATGCTGTCTTAAGTTCAGCTTCGCAATAGCAGACTTTCATACCGATTCCACCACCACCGGCTGTACTTTTAAGGATTACAGGGTATCCAAGGGAATTTGCTGCATCCACTGCTTCCTGAACGTTGTTGAGAAGTGGTGTTCCTTCAAGCATTGGAACCTGTGCACGTCTGGCAATTTCACGGGCAGAATGCTTGAGACCAAACATTTCCATCTGTTCTGGTGTTGGACCGATGAACTTGATTCCATTTTTTTCACATTCACGGGCAAAATCTGCGTTTTCACTCAAAAATCCATAGCCCGGATGAATGGCATCAATGCCGTTTTCTTTTGCAATTTTTAAGATAAGATCAGTTTTAAGATAAGTTTCTGCAACCTTGCCGTCACCGAGAAAATATGCTTCATCAGCACCGTTAACGTGAAGGCTGTCCTGATCTGCCTGGGAATAAACTGCAACTGAAGTGATTCCCATTTTTTTAAGTGTCCGTTCTATTCGTACCGCAATAGCTCCGCGGTTTGCAATCATTACTTTTTTGAACATAATTAATCTCCTAAATCATTTTCATCAGACGGATGAAGCATATTGTTGATCTTACGGCGGATTTCAATGAACTCCGGAGTATCCTTAAGATCCAGGGTTCTTTCGTAAGGAAGATAAACAGGAACTTCTGCCATGATGCGGCCAGGACGGGCACTCATTACGAAAATTCTTGTTGATAAGAAAACTGCTTCTTCAATATCATGTGTTACAAAAATAATTGTAGGATGTTCATCCTGCCAGATTTTGCGCATAAGCTGCTGCATGATTGACTTGGTATGGGGATCAAGTGCCCCGAAAGGTTCATCCATGAGAAGAACTTCCGGCTGGTTTGCAAGAGCTCGGGCAATGGCAACACGCTGCTTCATACCGCCTGAAAGCTCTTTTGGAAGTGCCTTTCTGAACTGTTCAAGTCCAATGATTTTAAGATATTTGTCAACGATTACATCCTGTTCATTCTTTGGCATTTTTTTAAGCTTAAGTCCAAAGCGGATGTTATCTTCTACTGTCATCCATGGGAAAAGTGAATATGCCTGAAATACCATTCCACGGTCTTTTCCCGGTCCATCAAGTTCACGGTCATCAAGAATGATTGAACCTTCAGAAATATCATCAAGTCCTCCAATCATTTTAAGCAATGTTGATTTTCCACAACCAGAAGGTCCTACAATACATACAAACTCATTTTCAAGTACGTCAAAATTTACGTGATCAATGGCCAGTGTCTGCTTGTTTCCGTCATCATAAATCTTAGTAACACCATTTCCGTAAATCTTACTGTTGGCAACACGTGCCTCAATTGGATGATCTGTATTTTCAGAAACTGTTTTTTTCTTACCAAACATCATTTTGCTCCTCCTAAAAAAAACACTGAGGAAATTTCAATTTCCTATTTGTTTTTTTTATGCACATTCGTAATGAAATGAGAATGTGCTGTGAATACCAAGTTTGCTGTGCAAACTTGCAGAAATAAAAAACGGCGATATTTCAGCTGTTTTTTATTTCGTTCCTCCTTCTGCCCACTTAAAGAGCTTTTTACCTGCAAATCCAAACAGGCGGTCAAGAATAAGTCCAAGGAGACCGATTACGATGATTCCTTCAAAAATTGTATCTGTCCTCAAATAACGCTGTGCCTTAAGGATTTTGTAACCGAGACCTGCATTAGCTGCTACAAGTTCTGCAACAACGAGATATGTCCATGCCCATCCCATCATCATGCGTAATGTTTCAAAAAGGCGTGGCATCATTCCAGGAATAAGAACCCTGAACACAACATATCGTCTGCTGGCACCAAGTGTGTAAGCAGCATTTACATAATCATCTGAAACGCTTTTTATGTCGTCTGCAACCATTGGTATCAGCTGAAACAATGTACCGATAAAAATGACTGCGATTTTTGCTGATTCATCAATACCAACCCATACCATGATAAGCGGTACAAAGGCTGGAACTGGAAGATAACGAAGAAACTCAACCATCGGCTGAATGAAAGCTTCAAAAACCTTAAAACATCCGGCAAGAATACCAAGAATGACACCAAGTACGGCTGCATAAATGAATCCAAGAAAGATTCGGTAACAGCTTATGTACATATCACTCCAGATTGCACCTGTTTTAAAGTCATTAACTATTGCAGAAACAACTTTAAGTGGTGATGGCAAAAATACCGGGTTTACCCAGCCAAAGCTGGAACACATCTGCCACAAGGCAATAAGAACTACAAAAGAAGCTATTGCAATTCCAACATAAAGTTTTTTATTGATGTCTTTTCTGATTCTAAAAATGCTTTTCACTGTAATACCCCCACGGTGAAACTTTTAACAATTATTTTTAAATACTGGTGTACGTTTGCGTTAGTGATGGGAAGGGCGCAAAGCGTTGGACGCAGCAGGCTGCGTCCAATGGAGCGTCAGCGGAACCCTGGACGTAACGACGGCGAAAGCCGAACGCCCTATTTATTACCCATTCCCTAGAATTTTTTTGTATCTGGAACCGGGAAATCGCCAGTTTCATCAAGAACTTTTTTAGCATAATCAGCATTGATTACACCTTTTACATCAGGACAGCTGTCGATCATCTTGATTGAATAAAGGAACTTTGCAACTTCCTGTACATCGTAAGACAAAGCTGTAAAATCCTGTGCAGTTGATGACATTGTTTCGTATCCGTCTTTTGGTCCAAAAAGTTTTGAACCGCTCATTGAAACCCACATGTCTTCTTCTGAGATTTCAGCACATTTTGCCATATCAGAAATTGCTTTCTGTGGATTTTTGTAATAGAAATCAAGTGCATCGTAAATTGATTTGATAAATGCGATTTTGTCTGCTTCCGGCATTGATTTGTTTACTGCAAGAACGTCTGCAATAAGACCCGGTGTATCTTCTGAATTTGTAAGAAGTTTACATCCCGGACGTGCAAGCGATTCGCTCAAAGTTGGTTCCCACAAGGATGCTGCATCTACAGTTTTTGCAAGGAATGCCGGACCTGAGTCAGCAATTGAAAGGTTAACGAATTTTATGTCGTCCATTGTAAGTCCTGCGGATTCAAGGCGCTTTGCAAGGAAGAAGTGTTCGATTGTTCCGTATTCTGTTGCTACAGATTTGCCTTTAAGGTCTGCAAGAGTGTTGATTCCTTCACTTCCAACGATACCGTCTGCACCTGCAGAGTTATCAAGCATTGCGATTACTTCAATCGGAACACCGCTGATATATGGAGCGATTGTATCAGGCATAGCCATTGCGATTGCATCTGCCTGGCCTGTTGAGAATGCCATTACAGAATCGGAGTAAACAGGAAAATATACAACGTTTACATCAAGACCGTTTTTTGCATAAAAGCCCTCTTCCTGTGCAATGTAAGTAAGATAGAATGCAGGATATGCTGAAGTTGCCAGTGTGTACTGTTTTTTTGCAGAACTCTTGCTGCATCCTGTGAACATCATTACTGCAGCCATTAATGACGCTGCCAGTGCCATAAATACCTTTTTCATATTTTTACCTCTCAAAATATAAAATTACATAATTGCATTTACGTCTTTTTCACCTGTTCTGATTCTGATTGCAGATTCAGCAGGAAGAACAAAGATTTTTCCGTCACCAGGAGTTCCTGTTTGGTTGATTTCAAGAACTGTTTTGATAAGACGGTCAACATCTTCATCCCGAACATAAATTTCAATCATTCGCTTGGCAGAAAAAGAATAGTTTGCATGGCTTTCTTCTCCTGTTACTGCTGTATAATGGCCGGATTTTTTACCACGGCCGATAATTTCTTTTTCACTGATTGCTCCAAAATTTGCTTTCTGAAGCGCATCCCGTGTCTTGAAATAGTGATTTGTTCTGATAATGATAATTACCTGTTTCATAACAACCTTCCCCGGGAATTAAAGTTTTTCTTCACCTGTACTGATTGTTACTGCTCTTTCTACTGGAAGAACAAAAATCTTACCGTCACCAAATGCACCTTCTTTTGAAGTGCGGGCAGATTCAACAAGGATTTTTTCAACCTTATCGAGATCTTTATCTTCAATTACCATCATAATCATTTCTTTTGGAATTTCGTCATAAACAACGTCTCCAACTTTAAGACCACGCTGGCGGCCACGGCCAAGAATGCTGATTCTCGATGCTGCTACAAAGCCTTCTTTGTTCAAAGCTTCCAGAACTTCTGCTGCCTTTTCAGGTCTAACTACTGCTTTTACCATTTTCATATCTATACCTCCTGAGGGCTGGTGTATGCCCGTTATTTATCAAAAATGTAAATCTGGTTTGTTGTTGGTGCAAAACCGCTGCACGGATTGTTGATCTGCGGACAGTTTGAAATAAGAATCATTGTGTCGTTTACAGCTTCAAACTCGATGTAAGAACCTGGAGCACTGATTCCGTCCAGAAATTCAAATGTGTCATCCGGCAGTTTAAGAATCTGCGCAAAAATGTTTACATTTGGAACAAGATCAACTTTGCTGTACTGGTCTGCGTGATCTGCAATGCATTCAAGGAATGTGTCACGGCATGTTCTCATGTGCAGGGTATGGTGGCCGTAGCGGACTGTATTTGTCTCACAGGCGCAGGCTCCGCCAAGGGTGTCCTGACATGTACATGTATCTGCAACGATTTTAAGAAGCTCCTTGCCGCTTTCAGTTACAAGGGTTGTTCCTGCATTGATGTATATGTTTTTCTGGCGGACGATTGTCTGTGTTGAGCTGTAATGGTCTTCCGGGTTGTGAAGGTCATAACACAAAAAGTCCAGCCCCTGGTTTCCGTGAGTGTCTTCAATTCTGAGAACCTGTCCCTTCATCAAAGGCTTCATGTATCCAAGTCCTGCAGGAATTGCTTCTGTATAAACTGCATCTTTTACATTGCGTTTGCTTTCAACTTTTTCAAAAGAAATTGGCATAATTTTCCTCCTGTTTTCCGTTTATTTACCAAGTAAAAGGTTGTATTCCCATGTTCTTTCAAAGGCACGTCTTGTGTATTTTGAAGAACATACACATGGATCTGATGCATCCACAGGATTTGCATTTGAAATATCAATCTGAATAGGAACAGAAGGATATTTTGTCGAAGGATCCATTGGATTTGGTGTATTTGAAAGCACCATGTAAACGTCCATCTCTGTTCTGATTGCAACTGTCATTTCTTTTTTGCAGTTGTCTGGACAGAAAATCATGTTTCCTTTTTCATCTGCATCAATCTTTGAAAAAAAGTTTACAGGCGGCATAAGGTCACGCTTACTCATTCCGTTTTTTGTCAGTTCGTTGATAAAGTTCTGCTGACCTGATTTGAGGTAAGCATTTCCCTGTTCCTGGTATGTTGTCTTACCGTATTTTTCATCAGTCATGGCTCGTGTTGTATAACCTGTTACACTGTCGTGCCAACCGCATGTGTCATCAACAATGGAAGCAAGTGCACGTCCCATATCACTGATAAATGCATGTCCTTTTGTAAGGAAAAAAGTATGCTGGGCTTTCATTGTGTCAGGGGCGTTGTAGTGTTCTGACAGGTTGTAAAAATTGTAAAGAAGCATTCCAAGATTTGCTCCGTCACCCATAGCTGTAAACCTGATGATTTTTCCCTTTCCGATACTGCCTGACCATCTGTCACCAGGCATCAAAGTTTTGCTCCAGATTACGCTCATTTGTCTTCTCCCTGCACAAAAAGTGCATAAAAAAAGGCGCATGTGACACACTTTCCAGTGGTTACATACGCCTTTGTATTTAAGATTTTTAATGCTTTATTTAACTGTGATTACTATAATCAATTCCCAAACATTTCACATTAAAATAAAGTTTGATTTTAAGGCCAAAAAAATAGAACTTTTGTTCCATCCTGTTCATACCTGTTCCGCGAAGCTGTCTTAAACAAGAGATTTCTCCACTACGGTCGAAATGACAACTACCAAATTCCTAATTAAATTCAGCGATTTCCACTGCACCGTCCAGGGAGTATTCTTCACACAAAAATCCTTTTACTGTTGAACCGTCTTCCAGGGTGATGTTTCCGATTGAAAGGGGCGGAAAAACTTTTTCCATAAAAATGCCCATTTTATTTTTTGGAATTGAAAATACATCAACTGGAATCTGCTTTCCTTTTTTGCTTTTTACAAGCCCGGGTTTAACCGGAGTTGTATTGAGCTTATAAAGTCTGTATGAAGAATCTGTCTTTGTGTGGCAGGCAAATTCTGCACCAAGTTCTGTAAGCTGATATTCAAGCGGGAAACCTTTTTTGTGAAGTCCGCAAACTGCTATTTTTTCTGTTTCACCTGCGAGAAAGTTTCTGGCAAATGCGCACAGAAGGTTTTCGCTGTCAAAACGGGCAAAAAGAGTAATTCCAAAAGGATAATTTTTATCAGACGAATTTTCTGGAATTGCAACAGCCGCCATATCCAAAAGATTACAGTGGTTTGTATAAAGCCCCATCTGGGAATTTGTCTTGATCGGCTCATCACGAACCTGATCTCTTGTAAAGCTTCCGCCGGCAGTAGGCATTACCATTACGGCATCTTCAAGAAGATCTTGTGCAATATGTTTGTACTTCTGCAATTCGTGAAGATTACCAAAAAGTTTAGCTGCAGTATTTTCTGCCTTGCCACCAGATCGGAGAATTGTTTCTGTAACATGGAAAGTCTTTCCAGGATTTTCTGTTACAAATTCCTTTAAATCTTCCCAGCGTTCTGCAACATAAGCTCCTTCATACAAAATAAGGGCTGCTTTCTGAAACATGGAATAATCAGTTTCTTCAACTTTTATTCCTTTGTTGCAGCAGAGAGCTTTTATTCTTGAAACACATGAATTCCATTTAGAAACATAATTTTCTTTCCATTCGCCGTAAAAAACAGGGAGCTCTTTTGGAAGATAAACTTTTGAAGGAAGTTTTTCACCTTTCTTTTCGATTTTGCGTGACCAGATGCACTCAGCATCATAACCTCGTGCAACATCATCAACACGCTGTGCTTCTTCAAGTGAATTTGCAAAAACAGTTACACAGTCAAGGCTTGCACAGGCAGGAACAACACCGTTTGTAGACCATGAACCAACAGGAGGCTTGTAACCTACGAGAGTATTAAGCATGGCAGGAACACGGCCGCTTCCAGCAGTATCAGTTCCCAATGCAAAACAGCAAAGTCCAAGGGCAACACCAACTGCCGAACCGGAAGAAGAACCGCCTGAAATCATTTCATCCTGCCAGGCATTGTGACATTCACCATAAGGAGAGCGTGTTCCTACAAGACCTGTAGCAAACTGATCAAGATTAGTCTTACCGACAGGAATTGCTCCGGCATCAATGAGTTTCTGCACTACAGTCGCACTTTTTTCTGGAATATAAGAAAAATCAGGACATGCTGCTGTTGTTGGAACGCCTGCAAGGTCGATGTTGTCTTTAATTGCAAAAGGAATTCCCCACAAAGGAGTTTTTTCAGATTTTGGAGGAAGATTTTTGATGTAAGGATCAATAAGTTCGTGAGAAGGACTTACAATCCAGATATTTTTTTCCATGTATTTCATGCTACGGCTGATAATTTCATCAGCTACGTCACAGGGAGTAACCTCACCGCTTTCATAAACAGATTTCAGCCATTCAAAAGTAAGTTTTTCCGGAAAATAATTCATTTTCATTCCTCCATTATTTATTGATTCCTAAAATTTCAATTTTTTAACAAAGATAAACATGGATAAACACGGATACCTTTACTACATCCATCCAAGTCCATCCGCGTCCATCATTGTTTCGCGAAGCATTCTTAAAAAAAAAGATTTCTCCACTACGGTCGAAATGACACTCGCCATCCCTACTTCCTAATTCCGATTTTCAGTCCCAGATAACACACTGAACAGGTGTCGGATTATAGGCGTTACAAGGGTTGTTGAGCTGAGGACAGTTGGAAATAAGAATCATAACGTCTTCGAGGGCTTCCATTTCAACATATTTACCGGGAGCCGAAACACCGTCATCAAACTTGTAGTAACCGTCTTCTGTAATAGGAACATTCATAAAAAAGTTGATGTTTGGAGCAAGGTCACGTTTTTTGATGTCGTAGTCACAGTCAGCCAGCTGCAGCATAAAAGAGTCGCGGCAGGCATGCATGTATTCCTTTTCCCGTGCATATCGGACAGTGTTGCTCTGACGAGAACATGCACCACCGAGAGTATCATGGCGACCAGTTTTGTCAGCAGTAATTTTAAGGATCGGCTTGCCGCTTTCTGTGCGGAGGATTGAACCTGTTGTAAGATAGATGTTCTGCTGGGCGACAATAGTCGGAACTGCACCATAGTGATCTTCAGGATCGTGCAGGTCGTAAAAAGTAGTATCTACAGCCTGATTTCCCTTAAGGTCAACAATTCTGAAAGTCTGGCCCTTTTTAAGGACATGCATCCATCCAAGACCAGCTTCAACTTCTTCGTTATAAACAGCATCTTCAATCTTCAAAGATGAATCTTTTTCAATAAATCCGTACATATTCAATTCTCCTATAATTCAAAGGCGTTGCGGGAATGTGTCCCGCTGGAGGGGGTGGCGTAAGACTGCGGTGGTTGAGCTTGTCGAAACTACCGCAGGCTGAAGCCAGGGGGAGACATCCCCCACATTTTTTTAATTGATTCCCAGCAGGTTGTAATAGTCCCATGTATTTTCAAAAGCACGATAGTTTTCATCGCGGAAATTTACACAATAATCAGTAAGGTCAGTTTTTGGCGCATCATAAACTTCCATCTGCACAGGAACGCTTGGATATTCTTTTGAAGGATCCAGTGGATTTGGTGTATTTGAAACAACAACAAGCACATCCATTTCTGTGCGGAGAGTAATTGTGTCACCTTTTTTACAGTGATCCACAACATAATGCATTGAACCGTCTTCCTTGACAAAAACCTTGGCAAAAAGATTTACAGGCGGAACAATATCACGCTTTCCCATACCGTTTCGCACAAGCTCGATTTTAAAGTTGTTGTAGCCGTTGCGGTAAAAATCATTGAGCTGTACCTGATAAGTAGTTTTTCCATATTTTGCATCAGTTATTTCCTGATTAGTCACACCGGAAATCGAATCAATCCAGCCGGTAGAATCTTGAACAATCGAAGCAAGTACACGACCGTTATCACTCATAAGGACATTTCCCTTTGTAAGATGAGCCGTAAACTGAGCCTTAAGGGAATCCGGCATATTGTAGCGTTCAGAATTGTCCCTCATGTTGTACAAAAGGATAGAAACGTTGGCATTATCACCAAGAGCCTTAAAATGAATATACTTCTGGCGGCCGATACATCCCGACCATGCCTCCCCAGGTTTAAATTCTTTAGTCCAAATCTTCTGCATAATTCATGCCTCCAAAAATCTTTATGGCAAAAGTATACGCCAGTCACAAAATTCATAAATCCATCTAATTTTTGATTCATAAGCAACTTTTGATATTCTGACTGGAACTAAAGTAGTATAAAAAATCATTTTTCCGTATGACGCATAAGTTTCATTGAAGTTATAAAATATTTTTAAAAGATGAGGGGAAAGCCTTCCCCTGTCTCCAGCCCTGCGGTCTTCCGCCACCCCTTCTCCCAGGGGCCGGCCCCTAAGACCCCGAAAAAAAAAGCTTCGCGTAACAGGGATGAACGCGGATAGAAGTGGATGGATGTTGTGGTTGAGGCTCTCGAAACCACCTTTGCAAGAAAAGCTTCGCGAATCAAGGATGGACGTGGATGGATGTGGTAATGCTATCCATGTGCATCCACGTTTATCGTTGTTTCTTTAAAACGTTAACGGATAAACAAATAAATTAAGGAGTAATATCATGGAAAAAAACAGTGCTTTAATCGTAATCGACATTCAGAACCAGTTTGTTGACGACCTTCCTGCCGAAATGCAGAGTGCAGAAGTTGTAAAAAATGCCTGCAGGGTAATTGAAAAATTCCGTCAGGAAAATCTTCCAATAGTATTTTTCAGGGAAGTTCACCGCAAACAGCAGGTAGATTTTGGCCGTGAACTTGACGGTGATGAAAAAATCCACTGTATAGAAGGAACTCCTGCCGCAGACTATCATCCTCTCATTCAGCCCCAGGAAAAGGAATTCCAGATGATTAAGCGCAGATACAGCTGTTTTTTTGATACAGACCTAAACCTTCTTCTCAAAGGCCTCAAAGCAGAAAAACTTTACATCATAGGACTTTTAACAGATGTCTGCGTACACTATACTTCAGCTGACGCCCATCAGAATGACTATTTCATCAAGGTAGTAAAAGAAGCCGTAGGTGGTTCAAGCCTCAAAGCTCACAATGCCGCCTTAGAAGCAATTGAATACCTCCAGCACGGTTCTGTAATCTCAGTAGAAGACCTGTAAAAACTAATGCACAATTCACTAATTATAATTCGTAATTGTAAATTGTGCATTTATTCTTAATTCCTGATTTTTGTTTCTTCCAGAATATCTTCATATCCCAGTGCAACTTCTTCCGCTATTTCAATTTTCCCTTTTTTCATAGAAGCAATCATTGCATCCAGCCATTTTTCCAGTTTCATTCTTGATATGGGTGAAGCATGGGATTCTACATAGATTTCTGCATCAAAGGACAAAAGCTGCTCTCTCATCTGTTCAAACTTTTTAAGGTCGTAATACCAGTCCTTCTGATTGCAGTCCATAAAAGGCCACAAAACATCCCCGATAAAAAACACCCTGTCCTCTTTTATGTAAATGCCCATCTGCCCTTCTGTGTGACAGCTCACAATAGGAGTGTAAATAACATCCAGATTACCGTTATTTATTTCAATTTCACTTTCTGTTGTGATTTCTGGAGTTTTAAATAAATAGCTTTTCATTTCAATCTGGTTTTTAAGCTCCCCTGTCATATTGTCACGGGTAAAAACAGGAATCACATTTTCAGCATAGTTTTTTTCAATTCCCTCTGCAGTCCAGATCAGCTGCGACTGTTCTTTGATTTTTTCTGCGGTGATTTTACTTGAAATTACAGGAAGGTCAAAAAATGAAGAACCACAAACATGGTCCCAGTGGTGATGTGTCAAAAAAATCTGTCCCCGATGATTGCCTTTAATTCCCGCCTTTTCAATAAAAAGCTCAGCATTTGCCCTGGAATTTCCACAGTCAATCACCAGAAACTTTTCAGTACCTTTGACAAAACCTATGTTAGGTCTGTCATTGGCACCGCATCCAAGAATTGAACAATGTTCTGTAAGATTAACAAAGTTCTGATTCATATTTTATTCAGCAATTACAGAATCTGGAGAAACTGCTCTAGGAATAATGTTTCTTTCAAAATAGAACTGTGAAATATTTTTTACGGCATTGTACAAAACCGCATTAACTTTCATAACTTCTTTTGAAGAAACACTGTCATACATTTTTACAGTACTGATCATATCAGAAGCTTCGGCAGCATCAGTATCAAGATATCTGGCAGTAATTGTCATGGCATCTTCTTTTGTAGCAGGATCGTTTACATAGGCAAGACCTTTGTCATAAGCAGCCTTAAATCTTGTGATCCATTCGTCTGCGGCATGATCTTTCTGAACAACAAGTACATCCACAATTGAACCTGGAGCATCTGCACTTGAGAAAAGAACTTTTCCTGCACCGGCAGTTACGGCATTAGAAAGATATGGTTCCCATGTTACGGCAGCATCACAGCTTCCTGCAATAAAGGCAACACCTGCATCACTTGAGTTCATGTTTACAAGATTAAGCTCAGAATCACTGATTCCAGCCTTATTCAAAGCCTGAAGCAAAAGATAATGAGTTGTCTGACTGATTGAAACAGCAACAGTTTTTCCTTTAAGGTCTGCAATGGATTTAATGTCATTCTTTGCAAGAATACCGTCTGCACCATTTGATTCATCAATAACCATTGTAATTTTAAGTTTTTCATCTGCAGTCTGACTTTCAGTAATCAATGCAGCATCAAGGGTACTGTAAGCAAGATCACAGTTACCAGTTGCAAGAGCAGTACAGGCAGAACTTGAATCATCAAAGTTAACGAGTGAAAAATCAATTCCTTCTTCTTCAAAATATCCTTTTTCCATGGCAACATAAAAAGCTGCATTCCCAACAAAAGGATTAGTAGCCATTTTTACAGGAGTCAAACCATCTTTTCCGCTTTTATTGCAACCTGCAAAACCAATTAATCCGGCAAAAGCCAGAATAAAACCAACTTTCATTCCAATTTTCATAGCATACTCCTAATGTTTAAGATGCTTCATTTTCTTCCGGATTAAAAAAAATCTCATCAACCTAAGTTTGTAAAAAAGGTGAACTAAAGTATGATTTAAAGGCTGAAGGATGCAAAAGATAAAAAATAGCCTGTGGCCGAAAAAAAAGACCGCCGTAGCGGTCTTTTTAACAACTAATCAATTACTTAGCAGTTTGCACTTTCGCAGGCGAAAGTGGCCGAGAAATTGCAAGCAATTTCTCGCAAATTTAACTAGCAATTTTCTGCGAAATATTTGATTGTTCTAACCATCTGGCTAGTGTATGAGTTTTCATTATCGTACCAAGAAACAACCTGTACCTGGTATGTATCATCGTCGATCTTAGAAACCATTGTCTGTGTTGCATCGAACAATGAACCGAACTTCATACCGATAACGTCAGAAGATACGATTTCGTCTTCGCAGTAACCGAAAGATTCAGTTGCAGCAGCTTTCATTGCAGCGTTGATTCCTTCTTTTGTTACATCTTTACCCTTAACTACAGCGATAAGGATTGTTGTTGATCCAGTTGGTGTTGGAACACGCTGAGCTGAACCAATAAGTTTTCCGTTGAGTTCAGGAATTACAAGACCGATAGCCTTTGCAGCACCTGTTGAGTTAGGAACGATGTTCTGAGCACCTGCGCGTGAACGGCGGAGGTCACCCTTGCGCTGTGGACCATCGAGGATCATCTGGTCACCAGTGTAAGCGTGGATTGTAGACATGATACCTGACTGGATTGGAGCGTAGTCGTTAAGAGCTTTAGCCATTGGTGCGAGACAGTTTGTTGTACAAGAAGCTGCAGAAATGATTGTTTCGCCCTTAGCGAGTGATTTGTGGTTTACGTTGTAAACGATTGTTGGGAGGTCGTTACCAGCTGGAGCTGAGATTACAACCTTTTTAGCACCTGCATCGATGTGAGCCTGTGACTTAGCCTTTGATACGTAGAAACCTGTACATTCGAGAACTACGTCTACACCAATTTCTCCCCATGGAAGATCAGCTGCATTTGGTTTTGCATAGATTGTGATTTCTTTTCCATCTACAGTGATAGAACCTGGAACTTTTACAGTCTTTCCATCTTCTTCAAGAACTGCATCTTTGTAAGATACTGTGTGTTTTCCTTCACCCATGCGGCCCATGAATCCACCCTGAGCTGTATCGTATTTGAGAAGGTGTGCAAGCATTTTTGGGCTTGTGAGATCGTTGATAGCTACAACTTCATAACCATCAGCTTCGAACATCTGACGGAAAGCCAGACGACCAATACGGCCAAAACCGTTAATAGCAACTTTAACTGCCATATTTATTCTCCTAAAAAATAAATTTCAAAATAATACTATAAAAATAATACATTTTTTGTTAATAGTCCACAAAAAGTGTAATTATTCACCTTTTTTTGCAGCTTCTTCAGCAGCCTTTTTTCGGGCAAAATATCCGCAGTCTACAAGATACTGACGGCGTGTACGGACAAGATCAATAAGTTCCAGGTACATGTTAAAATCAACTTCAATTGCCATAGGAAGAATGAAAAATTCAGTTTCATCACAGTAGCGTTCTATGAACTTTTCATCAGTAACAAAACCCAGGGAAATCATATTTGAAATACGGTCTGCACATTTCAGGATTTTTGCCTTCTGACTGCCTGTATCGATTATACGGCGAAGAAATGCTTTTTTATCTTCCCCTTCCCGTTTTGTAACTTCAAGAACAAGTTTAAGAACATCTTCACCATCGCTGTCACGCTGGGAAATAAGTGTCTGGTCATAATCAGGAATATCTTCAACGCAGTCATGAATTACAGAACCTTTAAGAAGGACTGAATCGATATAACCATAGTCAAGAAGAATTGCAAGAGTGTCCATCTGATGACGGAACATATTTCCACCGGCACGACGGCTTTTTCCGATAAGTGCTGTAGCAAGCTGCATGTAAGGAGCAAGAGAAATGGATCCCAGCTGCAGCATCTGATTATTATCCATCTGAAGAGGTTTATCAGTTCTCATGTGAAATGTACCCATAGTCTTACTCCTAACGATATCTTTTATTTTAATTCAAAGCTTCAATATATCCAGAAACTTTTTCAATACGGCGCTGAATTTCTGCAAGATTGTCACGTTCAGCCTGAACTACTTCAGCCGGAGCATGTTCTGCAAATTTTCCATTAAGTTTGAACTGAATCTTTTCTGCATCTTTCTGATCTTTTTCAAGGTCTTTCTTAAAGTGCATCAAAAGCTGTTCCCGGTTAATGTTTTCATCAAGAATGATGAAGGCTTCAAATCCAGTGCCTACAGTACCGATTGATTTTCCTGGTTTTTCGTCAACAAATTCAACATTTGAAAGACCTGCCAGAAGTTTGATCATATCAACTTTTTCACGGCAAACTTCAGCTGCACTTCCCTTAACAATGAGAACTGCAAGATTGATTTTGTCAGCAGGGTTAACACCACATTCATTGCGCAAACCTCGTACAGAACGGATAAGATCCTGCAATGCACCAAAGCGATCCGCAATATCTGCATCTGCACGGTCAGCTGTAAATTCCGGATAAGGAGCATTGATAAGAAGGGCATTATATTCAGAATTTGAAAGAATTTTCTGATTTCCTGCCGACTTGCGGTTGGCGATGATTTCTGCCAGAGGAAGCTTTGACCAGATTTCTTCAGTAACAAACGGAATAAACGGATGGAGAAGTCTGAGGGATTCTTCCATAACGCTCATCATTACACTGATCTGTCTGTCTTTTTCTTCATCTGTTCCATGCCAGAATGTAAGTTTTGTAGCTTCTACATACCAGTCACAGAAGTTGTTCCAGAAATATTCATAAACTGCACTTGCTGCATCATTATATCTGTAATTATCAAGGGCTTCACGGGCAGTTTTTGCGGCATTGTTAAGTTCACTGATAATCCATTTATCAAGTTCTGTAAGCTGTTCGTCTTTTACGGCTACAAGGTTCCGGCCTTCAAGGTTACCAAGAATGTAGCGGCTGGCATTCCATACTTTATTACAGAATTTTGAACCAAACTTAAAGCTTTCTGAGTCAATGAGAATATCCTGTCCCTGTGCTGCAAGATATGTAAGTGTAAATTTAAGGGCATCAGCACCGTACTGGTCAATGATTTCAAGAGGATCAATACCATTTCCCAGTGATTTAGACATTTTGCGTCCCTGCTTGTCGCGTACAAGACCGTGAATGTAAATATCGTGGAAAGGAGCTTTTCCTGTAAATTCAAGACCTGCCATAATCATACGGCTTACCCAGAAGAAGATAATGTCGTAAGCAGTTACAAGAGCTGTTGTAGGATAGAATTTTGCAAGATCAGCTGTATTTTCCGGCCAGCCCAATGTTGAGAAAGGCCAGAGCCATGAAGAGAACCATGTATCAAGAACATCAGGATCCTGTTCAACTTTTGTGCTTCCACATTTTGGACACTTGCATACATCTTCGCGGCTTACGATAGTTTCACCACATTCACAATACCAGGCAGGAATTCTGTGTCCCCACCAGATCTGTCGGCTTACACACCAGTCGCGGATATTTTCCATCCAGTGAGTATATGTATTTTCCCATTTGCGAGGGTAGAAAACAATATCCCCGTCTTTCCATGCTTTAAGGGCTTTTTCTGCCATCGGCTTCATTTTTACAAACCACTGGTCAGAAAGGAATGGTTCAACAACGGTTTTACAGCGGTAACAGTGACCAACAGAGTGAGTCATTTTTTCTTCACCCTTAAAAAGTCCTGCTTCTGTAAGATCTTCAATTACCAGTTTACGAGCCTGTTCTGGTTTAAGGCCACGGTATTTTTCAGGAACGTTTTCATTAAGTTTTCCGTCTGGAGTAAGAAGGTTGATTACCGGAAGATTATGTCTCTTACCTACTTCCCAGTCGTTAGGGTCGTGGGCTGGAGTAATTTTTACCATACCAGTTCCAAATTCCTTATCAACATATTCATCTGCAATTACAGGAATTTCTTTTCCGGTAATAGGGAGTTTGAGCATTTTTCCAACAATGGAAGTATAACGTTCATCTGTCGGATTTACGGCTACGGCAGTATCACCGAAGAATGTTTCAGGACGGGTTGTAGCAACTTCAATTTTTCCTGAACCGTCAGCATATTCGTAATAAAGGTGGTACATTGCACCTTTTGTATCTTCATGGTCAACTTCATCATCAGCAAGAGCTGTTCCACAACGAGGACACCAGTTTACAAGACGCTGTCCTTTATACATAAGACCGCGTTCATAGAGAGTTACAAAAACATCGCGTACAGCCTTTGAAAGCCCTTCATCATAAGTAAAGCGTTCACGTGTCCAGTCTACAGAATTACCAAGCTTTTTCTGCTGTTTAACGATAATATCATGATGTTCGTGAGTAACTTCCCATGTACGTTCAATGAACTTTTCGCGGCCAAGGTCGTTTCTTCCCTTTCCTTCTGCCTTAAGACGTTTTTCAACGATATTCTGAGTGGCAATACCTGCATGATCTGTACCAGGAACCCAGAGAGTATTGTCTCCCTTCATTCTGTGATAGCGAACAACAACATCCTGCAAAGTATTGTTGAGACCGTGTCCCATATGGAGTACACCAGTAACGTTTGGAGGAGGAATTACTACAGTATAGTTAATGTTTGTTGATTTAGACTGTGAATGAACAGGAGAATCTGTATCACTTGCAGGCTTGAAATAACCTTTATCAGTCCATTCTTTATAAATTCTGTCTTCAAAATCCTTAGGATTATATGCTTTTTCAAGTTCAATAGCTTTCATTTTCAATATCCATTTTATTTAGTTCATAATTTCTTCGCCGCGGCCCATTGCTGTAAGACCAGTCTTAACAAGTTCAAGGATTCCGAATGGCTCAAGGAAGCGGATAAGGCTTTCAAGCTTATCTTCGCTGCCAGTTGCTTCAATAATTACTGAATTCACAGCAACATCTACAATATGTGCACGGAATACATCACATGCCTGAATGATTTCAGCACGAGAAGATCCTTTTGCACTAACCTTAATCAAAGCCATTTCGCGTTCACAAGTATCTTCTTTTTTGCAGTGGGTAATAGAAATAACTTCAACAAGTTTAGACAGCTGTTTTTCAATCTGTTCAAGAACATATTCATCTCCCTGGACGACGATAGTCATGCGTGACTGCTGTGGATTATGAGTTTCACAAACAGTAAGAGAATCAATGTTAAAACCACGGCGACTGAAAAGTCCTGAAACGCGGCTCAAAACACCAGCATGATTTTCAACCAAAACAGATAATACGTATCTTTCCATATATAACTCCATTTCTGTGAATTTTTGTCTGCAGACTGCGCAGTTTCTCACAGATTATTTTTTATTCACTGTAAACGCCGAGGACACGAATGTCTTCAGTAACAGCAGTAAGTTCTTTTTTAACTGCATTTATATATTCAGCAGAATCTTTTTCACTTTCGGGAATTACCACATCGCAGTAAAACCAGTATTTCCATGGTTTTCCGGCTATCGGGCGGGATTCCAGGCGATTCATGCTGATATTTGCCTTTTTGAAAACTCCGAGAACATCATAAAGTGCACCTGCTTTATTTTGTGTAGTAAAAATAAAGCTTGCCATATTGGCATTTCTGGCCGGATGATCAGCCTGTGAAGTATGATTTGCTGCAATAATCACAAACCGTGTCCAGTTGTTGTGAATGTTTTCAGTTCCTTCTTTTAAGATCTTTAAGCCGTAAATTTCTGCATTACGGGCATTACAGATTGCAGCATTTTCAACAGAACCTTTTTTTGCAACAATTTCAGCTCCTGTAGCTGTTGAAACAGTATCTACAAGATTCCAGTTATGCTGCTTAAGGAATGTTGAACTCTGGTCCAGAGCCTGTGGATGGGAATAAACATTTTTAATTGTCTCCATTGTTGCCCCTTCAGGAGCCAGGAGAGAATGTTCAATGCGCAAAGTTATTGCCCCGACAATTGATACATCTTCATAACGTGCAAGATTGTCATAATTGGCATAAACGCAGCCGGCTGTTGTATTTTCAATTGGAACCATTCCATATTCAGCCTTACCGTCAATTACAGACTGAAAAATTTCATCAAAGGAATTAACAGGAAGTGCTTCAACCTGATTTTCAAAGTGTTTTTCAACGGCAAGTTCTGCATATGCCCCTTTTGAACCGCTGTATGCACATTTTATTTTATCTTTTTCACCATTAAGTTTTTTCTCTGTCTTAGAACTTTCTTTAAGCGAAGAAGAAATTTTTTCAGAAGCACCAGTTAATTTTTCAATTGCCTTGTCACTTCTGATGTGTGCAACTTCTTTTCCAAGAACAGGTGCCAGAGCTTCCATATCGCGCATGATTTTATCAAACTGCTGAGGATACAAAGCCTGGGCCGCATCAGACAAAGCTTTTTCAGGCTGACAGTGAACTTCCACAATAATTCCGTCTGCACCGGCTGCAACAGAAGCAAGAGCCATCGGAGGAATTTTATCACGAACACCAAGTGCATGACTTGGATCTACTATAATCGGAAGATGTGTCATGGAACGCAAAACAGGAATTGCACTGAGATCCAGTGTATTGCGAGTTGCAGTTTCGTAAGTGCGGATTCCCCGTTCACAGAGAATTACTTTATCTGTACCTGCAGACAAAAGATATTCTGCAGACATAAGCCATTCATTGATTGTGGCACAAAGACCGCGTTTAAGGATTACAGGTTTTCCAAGAGCCCCAAGTCGTTTCAGAAGTTCAAAATTCTGCATGTTGCGGGCACCGACCTGATAAACATCTACGCCATTTGCTTCCATTACAGGAATGAACTCTGCAGCAACAACTTCCGTTACTACAGGAAGCCCGTATTTGTCCCCTGCTTCCTTAAGGTATTTAAGACCTTCTTCACCAAGCCCCTGAAAAGAATAAGGTGAAGTTCTTGGTTTATATGCACCGCCGCGAAGAAGAGTTGCCCCGGAAAGTGAAACGGCTGCGGCAGCATCAAGCATCTGCTGACGGCTTTCTACAGCACATGGACCGGCAATTGAAATTAAACGGCTGCCGCCAACACGGATAATCTGCCCGCGGTTATTTGGAATTTCAATAATTGTATTTTCAGGCTTAAATTCACGGCTGGCCATTTTGTATGGCTTTGAAATAGGAATTACTTTTGCAACACCAGGAAGAACTTCAACTTCACGAACATCCATGGCAAGTTTACCAACGGCAGCAAGAATTGTAGATTCTTCGCCTTTTACTTCGTTAATCTTGAACTTTTTGCTCTTGAGGATATTCTTAATGTTTTCTTTTTCGCCGGCAGAAGCGTCGTTCTTTAATACAATTACCATAAATTCAATTCAGGATTAAGAACTGCGAATTAATTTTCAACTCTTCCCTTCTTAATTCCTAATTTATTATCATTTACTTGGATTGAAACTTACTGTTCTCAGGACATCACCAAATACACCTGCAGCTGTCACTCCGGCACCTGCACCATAACCGCGTACAGTCAATGGAATTGGTGAATAGCGGGCAGTTTCGAATACAAATGCATTTTCACCGCCTTTTACGCCGAACAATGGATCAGAAGGTCCAACTTCAAGCATACCTACGCTAACCTTTCCGTCTTTAATGGATGCACCCATTCTGAGAACTTTATTTTCTTTTTTGAGGGCAGCCATCTTGTCTTCAAAATATTTATCAACTTTCGGAAGGTTTGCCATAAATTCATCAACAGTACCTTCAATATTGAAATCTTTAGGGAAGATACTGATCATGTCAATGTCATCAAGTTCAATTTCCATACCTGATTCACGGGCAATGATAAGAGCCTTGCGGGCAACGTCTGTTCCCTTAAGGTCATCACGAGGATCTGGTTCTGTAAATCGAAGTTCCTTTGCTTCTTTAACTGCTTCTGAGAATTTCTTGCCTTCATCAAGCATACCAAAAATAAGGGAAAGGGAACCTGACATAATTCCGTTAAATCCTACAAGTTTGTCGCCTGAGCTGAAAAGATTCTGCAATGTATCAATGATAGGAAGTCCTGCACCTACGTTTGTTTCATAAAGGAAACGAACATGATTCTTATTTGCAGTTTCACGGAGTTTTTTGTAGAAATCCATTGTCATTGAGTTGGCGCGTTTGTTTGGAGTTGCAATATTCATGCCTGCTTCAAGAATGTCCAGATATCTTTCAGGAAGATCATAGCTTGCTGTACAGTCAACGAATACAGGATTGAGAGGTTTATTTTCTTTTACAAAGTCAATGATGGCATCAAGATTTGTTTTATTTTCTGATTTTTTAACATCTTCACGCCAGTCCGTAAGGTCAATTCCATCTCCGTTAAGAATCATTCCTTCAAGAGTTGAAATTGCACAAACCTTAATATCAACATTTTGTGAAAGAAGCTTTTCATGCTGGTCACGAATCTGATCAAGAAGAGCTCCACCAATTGTTCCTGCACCAAATGCAAATACTTCAATTGGCTGGGCTGTATTAAAGAAGAACATATGTGCTGATTTAACGGCAACATCGCCCCACTCTCCGCCAACTACTGCTGAAATAGAACGTTCACTTGACCCCTGGGCAATAGCATGAACGTTAATTCCTCGGCTTGAAAGTGAGTTAAGGAATTTTGCAGCTACACCGCAGTTATGTTTCATATTATCGCCAACGATACTTACGATTGCAACGTTTTCGAGAACAGAGATTTTATTGAGAAGACCTTCACGGATTTCAAAAGCAAATTCATTGGAAAGGATTTCTTTAACTTCATTTGCTTCACTCTGGCGTACACAGAAAGAAATTGTATATTCAGAAGAAGACTGAGTAATCAGAAGCATTGAAATACCGGCACGGCTTACAGTTGCAAAAACACGGCTTGCACTTCCAGTCTTTCCTTTCATACCGCTGCCTGAAACGCTGATGAGGGCTGTGTTTTTAAGACATGAAATACCGCGAACAGGTCCAACATTCTTACTTGATTCAAAAGGACCTTTGCCGATGCGTGTACCGCGCGCAGAAGGATTGTGACTGTTGAGGCTCCATGCTTCAATTCCCTTTGCTGCAAGTGGAGCAAGAGTTTTAGGATGAAGAACTTTAGAACCGAAGAATGAAAGTTCCATAGCTTCTTCGTAAGTCATATCATCAACGAGAATTGCATCTTTAATAATACGTGGATCTGCAGTGTAAATACCATCAACATCTGTCCAGAATTCAACTTTTGAAGAACCAAGTCCAGCACCGATAATTGAAGCACTGAAATCTGAACCGTTGCGTCCCATAAGCCCCATCTGAGGTTTGCTGTCAGTATGTGCAGTCCATGAACATACAAAGCCAGGGAACAAAAGAATTCTTGCCTGGTTTGGTTCTGCACCGTCACGGTATTTTGAAAGGGCTTCCGAAGTACGCATATAATCCGGTTCCCCTTCTTTCTGGTCACCTGTTGTATAAATAAATTTGCGGCTGTCCAGAAGAAGAACATTCTGTTCCTTTGCCTGAAGAACTGCATTTACCATCGGAACACAGCAGAGTTCACCCATACCCATAATACGGCAGTGGATTGATTTTGGACATTCACCAAAAGAAGCAACACCAGCTAAAAGACGTCCGAGTTCTTCAAAATTAGGTTCAATCTGAGCCATAACTTCTTTTGCATCAAACCCTTTTACGCTTGACTGAAGTTCTGCACAGATTTCTTTATGCGTTTTTCTTATGCTGTCTACAAAGGTTCTGGCATCACTTCCCGTAACACAACCATCGATGGCAGCCTGCAAAGCATTAGAAACACCAGCAACAGCCGAAACGATAACACTGATACGGTCATTTTTTGCACGTCCAATCATGATTTCTACAGAATCCATGATTCTCTGTGCACTTCCCATAGAAGTTCCACCAAATTTTAAAGTAAGCATAAGTTAATTCCTTTTTAAAAAATATTTTGCTGAATATTATAGCGGATTTAGTGAATGTTTACAATTGAGTTTTAATTTACGTCATAGAGCCAGCTTAAGGTTTACACTTTTTATTGAACGAATTTACAAAAAATTATATTATATTGAACATTTATTTGACAATTTTATAGAGGATTTATTGTTATGAAACCTACATTACTTGTTCTTGCTGCCGGAATGGGAAGCCGCTATGGCGGAGTTAAACAGATTGATGCTGTTGGCAAAAACGGAGAATGTCTTCTGGACTTTGCTGCTTTTGATGCAAAAAGAGCCGGATTTGGAAAAGTTGTTTACATCATCCGTAAGGATATTGAAAAAGATTTCAGGGAACGTCTGTTTGACCGTGTTGCACGTAACTTTAATGCTGAATATGTATTCCAGACTCCGGAAGCTCTTTTGACAGCTGACGAACTTAAAGTTGCTCAGGGTGCTGACCGCAAAAAGCCATGGGGAACAATTCATGCTGTTCTCTGCGCAAAAGATGCAATTCATGAACCTTTTGCAGTAATCAATGCAGATGACTATTACGGCCTCAACGCATTTGAAACTTTAGGAAAGTATCTCTCATCCATAGATAATAACTGTACAGAACATGCCATGGTAGGATACACATTAGGCAAGACAATGAGCCGCAACGGTTCAGTAAGCCGTGGTGTTGCTCAGACTAAGGACGGATATCTTGAATCCATCGTAGAAAATACAAAAATCTATTACACAGGTGAAAATTTCAGCGGCGACAAAATTGAATCTGACTTAAACGGACAGATTATTCCGATGACAGGAGCTGAAACTGTTTCCATGAACCTCTTTGGTTTTGCTCCAAGTGCATTTGACCGTTTTGAAAAATACTGGGAAAATTTTAAGGCAAATAAACTTTCCGATCCAAAAGCAGAAGCCCTTCTTCCTGTTGCTGCCAGTGACATCATCAAAAACGGAGAAGGCAAAATAAAGGTTTTCACATCCGATGAAAGCTGGTTTGGAATGACTTATCCTGAAGACAAACAGGTTGTAAAAGACGCCATTGCAGCAAAAATCAAAGACGGCTATTACCCTGAAAAACTCTGGGACAAATAGATCAGATGATAAAACTTAATCCCCTCCGCTCGGAAAAAGTCTGGGGTTACGAAAACTGGATTGCATCCGTTCATCCAGATCTTCCGCAGCCGGATTTTATTAAGCTTGCAAAAGATTATCCTTTACTCGTAAAAGTCATTCAGGCAAATGATACACTTTCTGTTCAGGTTCACCCTGATGATGAAGTCGCTTTGAAACTTGAAGGTTCAGGCAACAGAGGGAAAACTGAATGCTGGTATGTTCTTGAAGTTCAGCCTGGCTCAAAACTTGTTTATGGTTTTAACAAAGATTATTCCAATGAAGAAATCAACCACGCCATTGAAAACAATACAATCGAAAACCTGCTTAACCAGGTGGAAGTTCAAAAAGGAGATTTCATCTACATTCCTGCAGGAACTGTTCATGCTATTGGCGGCGGTTTAAGGCTTTTGGAAGTTCAGCAGAATTGCAACATAACATACAGGCTTTATGACTGGGGGCGTCCACGAGAACTTCACATTGAAAACGGCTTGGAAGCAATTAAAAATGTCCGGCTGAAAAAAATCGGTCCTCTTCAGGACAATTTTGAATGTCCCTACTTTGAACTTACAAAAAAAACAGTAAAAGGCGGATATTCTTTTTTCAGCAGAAATCTGGAACTTCTTTTTATCGCTTCCGGCAAAAATCTTGCAGGAACTTATACCCTGACAGACGGAACGAGAAAAGAAAACATGTACCTGTATGAAGAAGAAATCTTTGTGCTTCTTCCAGGTGAAAAGATTACTATTGAAGGAAACGGTGAAATAATCCGCATAAAAGCTAAATAAATTTATACACAGGAGCAGAAAAAAATGTTGGACGACATTAAAAAATCAATTCTTTCAGGGCTTTTGATTGCAGTTGGAGGTTCTGTTTACATGGCCTGCCGCACAATCAACTGCGGAAGCATAAACCTCACATGGCTCGGTGCCATTCTCTTTAGTGCAGGGCTTTTTACAATCTGTGTTTACGGTTTTAACCTCTACACTGGCAAAGTCGGATACATCGGCTACAAACTGACAGACGGAAAATATATCGGTTTTGTCGGTCTTGTACTCTTCTTTAACCTTTTGACAACTTTCCTTCTTGGAATTGTAATTGCCTACACTTATCCAAAAATCGGGGAAGAAGCATTCAAGGTTTACACTCCAAAACTTTCAATGCACCTTTTAAAAGTTCTTGTTTCAGGAACTTTCTGCGGACTTTTGATGTTCCTTGCAGTTGATACATGGAAACAGGGAAAAATCATCGGATGTTTCATCTACGTTCCGACTTTTATTTTTGCAGGTTTTGATCACTCCATAGCCAACTCATTCTACAATGGAGCAGCATGGGGTCATCAGCTTTTCACAGAAAGCAGCTTCCTTTTTAACAACACTGAATCTTTCCACGTATTTTCCATGGCAAATCTCCTGTTCACTGTTGTAACTGTAATCGGAAATGCCATCGGCGGAATGCTCGTTCCGCTTTTAACAAGAAGCTGGAAAAAAGAATCTGAAGACTAATTTTCCAGAAATTTTTTATAACTGAGATCGATTCCAAAAGCACCAATTGGAGCTGTAATAATAATAGACAAAACTGCTACAGTAAGAATTGTGTTTCCACAGTCAAGGCCTGCCGCTAAAGGAACAGAACCTATGGCAGCCTGAACTGTTGCTTTTGGAAGATATGCAATTACACAAAACAACCTTTCTTTTAAATTCAAATCAGTTCCTGCCAGACACAAAAGAACACCGCAGGATCTTACTGCAAGAGCACAGAAAATCAATTTAACGGCATTCAAAAGAATATCACCGTTGGTCAAAGCAGAAATATCAACTGCAGCACCAACAAGAACAAAAAGAATCAATTCAGCTGCAATCCACAATTTTCCGCTTTTCTGACCAAGTCTTGCACTTACTTCCTGAGGCATGCGGATTTTTACCACACAGGCCATTGCAGTAACAGCCAGTAATCCGGACAATGCAACATGATCCTTAACCAGTTCTTCAAAGGCAATAATAAGAAATGCAACTCCAAGAAGAATAACAATTTTAACAGAATTCCTTATTTTCTTATTGCGGCTGAAATTAAATTCAAAAAACACAGAAATCAGGAATCCGGCACCACTTCCCAGCAAAACACCAAGAACAATTGAAACAGGAATATTTACAAGTCCTGCAAGACTGGCACCTTCCCCTTTTGCCATTGCAAGAAAAGTCGAAAAAAGCACAATGACAAAAATATCATCCAGGCTTGCCCCTGCAAGAATCATCTGCGGAATCGACTTTTTTGTTCCATAATTTTTTTCGATTAAATTGACCATACGGGGAACAACTACAGCCGGTGAAACAGCACTTAAAACGGCACCAAGCAAAGCAGCATCAACTAAACTAAACTGCGGAAAAAACACAGGCGCAAAAAAAACATGTGCAGCAATTTCAAATGTGGCAGGCACAAAACTCATCATAAGTGCAGAGCGACCAACACGCTTTAAATCACCAAGATCGACAGTAAGGCCTGCCTTAATCAGAATAATAATCAGGGCAATCTGCCTAAGCTGGGAAGAAATACTTAAAACTTCACCTGTTAAAAGAGACAGAACATGAGGACCTGCAGCAATTCCAACTGCCAGCATACCGATCATCTTAGGAATTTTAAGAAAGCCGCAGATTCCTGCAACAACAAGACCGGCAATAAAAATTATACCAAGAGAAAGAATCATGATTTTTGAATTGTCCTATTTGCTTATGGCAGCCACAGTTTCAAGAGCCAGTTTCATCATGTTTGTAAAAGTTGTCTGACGTTCTTCTGCTGTTGTAGCTCCACCTTTGAGAATGTGATCACTTACAGTCATAATTGCCATAGCATGACGGTTATATTGAGCAGCAAGAGTCAAAAGTTCGGCACTTTCCATCTCAATTCCTTTTACGCCATAAGAAGCCCATTTTTTCCAGTTGTCATTAAGGTCGTAGAAAAAATCACTGGATGCTACAGAACCAACCGTATATCTGATTCCCATTTTTGAAGCAATTTCATCAGCAGTTTTTACAAGTTTAAAATCGGAAGTCGGAGCAAAATGAAGACCACCGAATCTCTGATTTAACAGACTTGAATCCGAACAAGCCGAATTAACAATAATCGTATCCCTGAGCTCAATATCTTCAGAAACAGCACCGCAGGTTCCTACACGAATGGCATTTTCAACACCATAGTCCTTAAACAATTCTGTAACATAAATTGAAAGGGATGGCTGCCCCATTCCTGTTCCCATTACGCTGACAGGACATCCTTTGTAAGTTCCTGTAAAGCCGTACATTCCCCGGACTTCATTAAAGCAGACAGGATTTTCAAGGAAATTTTCTGCAATGAATTTTGCACGCAGAGGATCTCCAGGTAAAAGAATGCTTCTTGCGATTGCACCCTGTGGCGCATTGATATGTGTACTCATAGTTATTCTCCGGTAAAAATACTAAACCAGCTGAACGCCAGTATTATTCAATGCATTTTCTGCCTGATTAAGCAGTTTTTGAGAATTACCTGCTGCAGAGTTTACATCAACAGACAATTCCTCATTGCTGACCATCATTGCATCAAATGTAGAAGTTGTAACATTTACATTCTCAGTAATATCCCTGAGATTTTTTTCAATGGTCAATCCAAGTTCATTCTGCTGCTGAATTGATTCAGACATTTCTTCAAAATTTGAATTTACATTGTGTGAATTTTCGACAATTCCATTAAATGAATTTGCAACAGCTGTAGCACTTTCTACCATCTGATCAATCATTTTCTTCATGTCTGTAATTGCCTGTTCAACTTTTTCTTCCTGATCACGGCTTTTTTCTGCAAGATGACGGATTTCTTTGGCAACAACTGCAAATCCTACCCCAAGTTCACCTGCATGAGCTGCTTCAATTGCCGCATTAAGGGCAAGAAGGTCAGTCTGACTTGTAACATCAGCAATAAGGTCGTTAGCTTCTACAAGTCGTTTAGAACAGCCTACAATTTCATTGATTTTTGAAGTAAGGTTTTCAATATGAACCTGTCCTTCACCGGAACTGGTTTCAAGAGCCTGAGCATTCGAAAGTGAATCACGACGGCATCGCTCCATAACGCGAATCTGTTCCAGAAGTGTTTTAATCTGGTTTTCAGATTCTTCGATTGATGCTGACTGAGATTCCATAATTTCACCATAATTGCGAAGGGAACCAACGTTTGTATCAACAATTTCCTTTACATTTGAAATAAAGTCATTCTGTTCATTGGCCATATCTTTTGTGGATTTTGCAACATGGGCCATGGAATTAACAATACCGCGGCTGAAAAATCCCCATGAGCAGATAATACCGGCACTGATGACGAGCATAATAACAACAAGAAGTGTCATCTGATTGGCAATGATACTCATAAATGTATATGGCCTGTATGTTGCCATCCACCACTTTAACGTTGGAACAGGATAGAACATATATTCGCCGTCATCAGTTGAAAGGCTGACAGGACGGGAATTTGTTACATCTGTACGACCAATTTCAGGAAGCACTTCAATAAGTTCACGCTTAGATTCAATATCCGCCAGATTTTTAGAACCTGTAATTTCAAGATTTTCATTATAAAGATAAAGTGTAATATCCTTGTCTAATCCTGAGAAAACTTCTGTAAAAAGACCGTTCAAAGGAATACCTGTACCGGCCATTCCCACAGGTCTTCCCCGTCCGTCACGAACTACTGCATTTATCCAGAGCATTGTCTTTTTAAGTTCTGAATTATAATTGATGTTGAAATTATAGACATCTGTTTCATAAAGAGTCATCTTGAACCAGTACTGTTCAGGATCATCGATATCAATTGTGTAGGAATATTTTAAATCTTCGTAGAATTCTTTTGAAACTGCAGAAGCCCAGAAAACAGTATCACTGGTAAAGGAAGATTTGTAGTTGGCAAATTCCTCAACGGCAGCATTCTTTTTAGATGAATTATACGGATCTTTTAAATATTCAATAATGGAATTAGATTTTACCATCTGCTTAACAAGTGTAAGCTGATTTCCAAGATCCGCTTCGAATTTTAAAGATTTGACTTCTGAAATTCCTTCAAGTTTGGCTCTTGTATACGTATTAAAATAACTTCTGGATCCAAAAATTATAAACAGAACACCGATAACAACTGTACTGATACCAAAGACTGTAGCAAATATGTCAATCTTTTTAAGAAAAGGTATTTTTTTCCAAAATTCAAAAATCTTCATATAAAAATTATCCTATCCTTTTGACAAATTTGCAATGATTTTTTTGATGCCCGCCAGGTACCTGCTTAATGCAAAACGTTATGTAAAAAACTGCTTTCTGCGTTCATTTTTCAAAAGTCCAGGTCAATAATCAGCAGAACAAAACACCGAATATTCCTCCGGCTATTACAATGAAAACCGGATGGATTTTTGTTTTCAGCAGGACAAAAAGACAGGCTGTAAAAAAGACTACATCTGGAATTCCGATTGTCAGTCCCTGATTCCATGTTGAAATGTCATTTATCTTGAAAACGGCACCATTTACGACTACAAGGGCAAGAACGATTACTTTTGCAGCAGCTACGGCAATGACACCGCTTACTGCAGGGCGAAGAGTGCTGAAAGCAGCCTGAACACCTTTTCTTTCGCTGAATTTGCCGAAAAACTTTGCAACAAGAATAATGATTATGAGTGACGGAAGCACTTCTCCGAAAGTAGTCAGAAGACCGCCAGCAACACCGTATTTTTCAACACCGATATAAGTTGCAATATTAATTCCAATAGGTCCAGGCGTAGATTCTGAAATGGCTACCATATTGTAAAATTTGTCATCAGTAAGAAGGTTGAATCTGTCTACAACAAGCTGCTGCATTACTGTAATGGCAACCTGCCCGCCTCCAATTGTAATCAAACCGATATAAAAGAAAATTCCAGTCAGGCAGACAGCACCTGTCAAAGTTCCACTGTTGATTTCATTCATCATTGCTTCAATCATTTGTGAACTTCTCCATTATCAGAAGATTCTTCTTTGTATTCTCCGCGAACTCCCGCAAGAATAACTCCAATCAACGCACTGCCAAGAATTATATATATAGTTGAAACATTAAAGACAAAAATCGCAATGAAGGATGCAGCAAGAAGAACAAAACCAAAAAGATTCTTTACGGCTTTTTTTGAAAAAGAATAAACGGCGCTTGTGAGGATTGCAGCAACAGCAACATTAATTCCCTCAAGGGCGCGTTGAACCCATTCAATATCTGCAAAATTGCTGATAAACAGAGCTATTCCCGTAATTATTATGAGTGAAGGAGCCACCATTCCAAATGTGCCGATACAGCCTCCTGCTATTCCGGCTCTTCTATGTCCGACAAAAGTTGAAACATTTACCGCAATAATACCAGGTGTACTCTGACCGATGGCAAACCAGTCAAGAAGTTCTTCACTTGTAGTCCAATGCCGTTTTTCCACAAGTTCTTTTTCGAGAATCGGCAGCATGGCTATACCACCACCAAAAGTAAACAGACCGATTTTAAAAAGGACTGCAAAAAGTTCCCAGAGAGTCTTTAAATATTCCATAAAAAAGATTATATCAGAAAACTAACGTCTATACAGTACATTTAATTCTTTGAGCCAGTCTGATTTTTGTGCTGCAATTTCACCGTAAAGCATGTCACTTCTCATGCGCCATGCCCAGTTGGCAGTATTTGTACTTGGCGTATTCATCCTGCAGTCAGAACCAAAATTGTAAAGATCCTGCAAAGGAACGATGGCAAAATCCGCAATACTTGCAAAACAGCAGGCAACAAGTTTCTGACAGAGTTCACCACTGCTTCTCAGGTGCTGAGCTTCACTAATGTCAACTTTACGGCCGCAAAGATAAGAGGCAACAAGGCTTAAGCATTCATCATTCATGGCATTAAGGCTTCCCTGAGTTGTATCATTATCATGAGTTCCGGTATAAGCAATGCAGCTGGTATCAGTAAAATTATGTGGCAAAAATCCGTTTTTAAGACCGCCGTCACGTTCTTCCTGAGTATCAAATCCAAACTGAAGGATTTTCATGCCTGGCAAACCTGTATCATCACGAAGTTTTCTCACTTCATCTGTAATTTCACCAAGATCTTCTGCAATCAATGGTAAATCACCCAGTTCTTTTTTAATCTGATTAAACAGATCAATTCCAGGACCTTTAACCCATTTTCCATTTATGGCATTTTCTGAACCATATTTTACAGACCAGTAACTTTCAAACCCGCGGAAATGGTCAACACGAACAAAATCCACAAGTTCCAGCATCTTTTTTACACGGCTGACCCACCAGCTGTACTTTTCTTCCCTAAGAATTTTCCAGTCATAAAGAGGATTTCCCCACAACTGCCCTGTAGGACTAAAATAATCAGGCGGAACACCGGCAACAGCTTTGGGAAGGCCTTTTTTGTCCAGCTGGAAATATTTCTGATTAGCCCACACATCACTTGAATCTGCGGAAACAAAAATCGGAATATCGCCGATAATCGAAACTCCCTTTGCCGATGCATATTCATGAAGGGCATTCCACTGGGTAAAGGCAAAAAACTGAATTGTCTTGTAACACAGAATTTCATCTTTATGCTCACCGTTCCATTTTTCAACAGCAGCAGATTCATGGAATTTCAGTTCCTTTGGCCATGCTGCATTCCACATTCCCTTGTCATCATAATGGGATTTTATACTGCGGAAGGAAGCATAATCATTAAGCCAGAAACCGTTATTTTTGCAGAAAGCACTGAATTCTTTTTTATAGGCTTTTTTGTCAGAGACAATTTTTTCAGCTTTAAGGGCAATTTTATTCAGTGCATTCATTTTCCAGTAAACTACACTGCCAAAATCAACATTACCGTCATATTTTATATATTCAGGAACTTCAATATCAGATTTTTCAGCCCACCCTCTTTCTTCCAGGTCGTTAAAATCAATTAAGAGAGGATTAAGGGCAAATGCGCTGAATGACTGATATGGAGAATCCCCGTACCCGGTCGGGCCAAGAGGAAGAACCTGCCAGAGTTTAACATTACTTTGTGCAAGATAGTCCACAAAGTCAAAAGCGACCTTACCGATAGTTCCAATTCCTGCGGAAGATGGCAGAGATGTAGGATGCAATAAAATTCCAGATTTTCTTTCAAGTTTCATAACTTTAATTATAACGCGAATTTGAAAAATCTGATAAAATATTTTATATGGCTAGAAGAAAATCAAAAATCATTAGACTCCTTTACTGGACATTTTTTATTGCAATTGTTGTCATCGCCCTTTACAACTGTATTTCTGACAAACAGTTTATGACGCATTTTACTGATGAGCCGCAGTATACAGAATCACAGCCGCAGGATTCAAAACAGCCGTCACAAAGTAAAATAGTAAACAAAGGAGAAATTCCTGAAGGAATTGAAATTCCACTCTGCCCTTATCACAAAGACGACCACGAACGCCGGGATTTTAATTATTATTCCATCTGTTACAGGGAAAGCTATGAACAGGCTGAATGGTCAGCCTACAAACTTACAAAAGATCAGCTTGCAAACCGTGTAAACCGTACAGATGATTTCAGACCTGATCCTTCAATTTCAACGGGTTCTGCAGACCTGGCAGATTACAAAAAATCGGGTTACGACCGTGGACACTTAACACCGGCAGCAGACAGGGAAATGTCACAGGAAGCCGTAAGCGAAACTTTTTATATGAGTAATATGAGTCCTCAGTTTCCTGCCTTCAACCGAGAAATCTGGCAGTACCTTGAACATCAGGTTCGAGTCTGGGCTGAAAAATTCGGTACAGTTTATGTAATTTCAGGTCCGGTTCTGGAAAAACCTGCCGGTCAGTATGCATCAATCGGACACAATAAAGTTTCAATTCCTCAATATTATTACAAGGTAATTCTTGCACAAAACAATGACACTCCGATTGCCATTGGATTTATTCTTGAAAACAAAAAGCACAGGGATAAAAATTTCTGGGATGATGCTGTTACCATTGATGAAGTTGAACAAAGAACAGGACTGGATTTCTGGAGTCTGCTGGAAGATTCAACAGAAAATGCTGTGGAAGCTTCCTTTGACATCAGTTTGTGGAAATAAAAACTCAGGCCGTTAAGTTTCCAGATTGAATTTTCCTTCTTCAATAAGTTTTACTGCAATATCTGCAATCTGAGGATCAAACTGCGTGCCGGAATTTTTCTTAATTTCTCCAATAATAACATCCTGACTGAGATGAGGACGATAGGCACGGTCTGTTGCCATGGCATCATAGCTGTCAGCAACACAGATAATGCGTGCAACTTCAGGAATACTTGTTCCCTTAAGACCGAACATATATCCCTGGCCGTCAAACCGTTCGTGATGATAAAGAACCGCATCCCTGATATTCGGAATATCATTAAAATCCTGCAGGATTCCAGCCCCGTAAGTCGTATGTTTTTTCATTTCTTCCCATTCTTCATGATTTAAGCGGCCTGGCTTACGAAGAATATCTGGACTGATCATAACTTTTCCAACATCGTGGAGCATTCCGACATAATAAATGTTCTTCTGCTCTTCCGGATTTTTTCCCATACGTTCAGCGATAAGTCTTGAATATTCAGCAACATGTGTCGAATGTTTTTTTGTATATTCATCACGAACGTCGATAAAACTGGCACAAAGACGGATATAGTGGCCCACACGTTCATCTGTATTTTTTTTCTGATCAATAGTAGCCTTTTCTGTAATTGAAAAAGCAATGAGCGCAAGAACACCACAAAGGGCAATAATTACAAAAATACTGAAAAGCGGAGAATCCTGAACCCTTCTGTTAAAGAAACCTGCAACTTTGTAAATAAGATAATCTGTAATAAAGATTTCAGGTGTAATTCCTTTTGGAGTTGTAATTACAAAACCGTATTTTACATTTCCGCGGCCATCAATCGTATAATTGTAATCTGCAGGAATAACTGTAAGCTTGTCAACATCATGAATAAAAGTTCCGTTCCAGGACTCATTATTCCATCTTGTTCCATCTGGAAGATAAATCTCTACTGTATAGCTTTGAAAAAAAGCAAGAGTATTGTTGTGAACAAAGAACTCAATGGCAGCGCCCCAGGTTCCGTCTCCATTTTCCCAGAGATTTTTTTTACCGTTTTCATCCTCAATTATTTCTGTGGAAATATAAATATCAGGTTTGCCATACTGAAAAACATCAGTTCCATTCTGAGAAAAAACAACCTGATTCTTATTACCGGAAGTTGTCTGAAGATAAAGAAGAAAAATTCCGGTAATTCCAATTAAGAATGCTGCAAAAGAAGCAGCCATTCCTTTACTATTTCTAACCGGTAAAACTTTTTCTTTCATTTTTTATCTCCAATAATAATTCTGTTTCTATTATAATACAAATATGATTAATATTCTAAGCCGGCTTTTCATCAAAGACCATACAAATTATAAAGATTCTAATGTCCGCACCGCCTATGGAATTCTCTGTGGTGCACTTGGAATTTTTCTGAACCTTCTTCTTTTTGGATTGAAATTGACTTTCGGAATTTTAAGTTCCAGCATGGCAATTACTGCCGATGCCTTTAACAACCTGTCAGATGCCGCAAGTTCCATTGTTGAAATTCTCGGTTTTAAGCTTGCAGCCATGGAACCGGACAGGGAACATCCATTTGGTCACGGACGCATCGAATATGTTTCAGGCCTTATAATTTCCCTGCTGATTTTTATTGTAGGAATTGAACTTATAAAATCTTCTGTCGAAACTATCTTTACGCCTTCAGATGAGACAGTTGAAGTCAATTACATGAATATTGCAATTTTGTGCGGTGCCATTGTAATTAAATTTTATATGTACCTTTACAATCACTTCATCGGCAAAAAAATTGATTCCGTTTCCCTTGAAGCCGTTGCAAAAGACAGTCTGGGAGACATGATTTCGACTCTTACTGTTATTGGTTCCCTTATTGCCTCACGTTACACTACTCTTCCAGTTGATGGAATTGCAGGAACAATCGTAGGTCTCTTTATCCTTAAAACAGGTTATGATTCTGCAAAAGAAACCATTTCTCCACTTCTGGGCGAACCACCTTCAAAGGAATTCATAACTCAGATTGAAGAAGAACTGCTGACTTACGAACCGATTCTTTCCATGCATGATATTGTTGTTCACGACTATGGTCCTGGAAGAATTATGGTAAGCCTTCATGCAGAAGTTCCTGGTGACAAGAATATTTATGATCTTCATGAAGTAATCGACAAGGCAGAATATTTTATCAGCAAAAAGTTCAAATGCCACACAGTTATTCATATGGACCCCGTTGACCAGAACAACCAGCGTCTGAATGAACTTAAAATTACAGCAAATAAAATCATTAAAGATATCAATCCGGAACTGACTCTCCACGATATGAGAATTGTTCCTGGCAAAAATAATTCCAACCTGATTTTTGATGTAGTCAAAGCCTTCAGCTGCAAACTTTCAGATGATGAACTCATTTCCCTGATACGCAGAAAAATGAAAGAAGAAGCTCCGGATGTAAGCTGCGTCATAACAATTGATATGCCTTATTACTGATATTTATTATATTTATATTTACAGAGAGGAAAAACATGGAAAAAATTATTGTATATACAGATGGCGGATGTTCAGGAAATCCAGGTCCAGGAGGATGGGCATGCGTTGTAATTGATGGAAACGATGCACGCCAGCTTTCGGGTGGAAGTCCAAATACTACAAACAATCAGATGGAATTAACTGCGGCAATCAGTGCTCTTGGAGTAATAAAAAATACACCACAGTTTGCCGGACGTCCTGTTGAAGTTAACATTGACAGTCAGTATGTAAAAAATGGAATTACGCTCTGGATTATCAACTGGAAGAAAAACGGATGGAAGACTGCTGCGAAAAAACCAGTTATAAATCAGGAACTGTGGCAGCAGCTTGATGAACTTAATTCTTCAATGAATGTTGAATGGAAATGGGTAAAAGGTCATGCCGGTGTTGAATACAATGAAATCTGTGACCAACTTTGCCAGAAAGAAATCGCTAAGCACAGATAACTAATCGTCCGAAAATAAAGTGATGAAACATCCATTTATTTTTTCAATTTTAACAGCAGCTGCAATTTTTTCTCTTACAGACTGTTCAAAAAAACAGGAAACTGTTGCAGATGAAATTATCGAATTAGACAATTATGCCCACGATCACAGATGGTATTATTTTACAAACGACGGTTTTGAACTTACAAAACTGCCTCAAAAAGCCGGAATTGCTTCGCTCAAGCCGTGGACTGAAACACTGCGCATTTCCGATGCAAATACAAGCGCAGATTCCCAGGGATTTATGGTCGTAAACAGACTTGGAGTTTTATTGTTTAATGGAAAAGGTGATCCTGTACTCATTCAGGACAAGAATCTTTTTTCAAATTCCACTGCAGGAAATCTTATTTTCAGCGACAACAGAGCATATTTTTCCCTTACAAGAAATTCATTCTTCAATAAAGAAGCCGGAAAGAATCTTGATTTAAACGACAGACCTTATCTGGTAAGAATCAGCGGAAATTCAAAATCACTTATGCCTGCAGTTACTTATGGGGATTTACAGCTTGAAAAAGGAGAAGAAGTAACAGGCAATTTCTTTGACGGTTCTGACTGGCTTGCTTCAATCAAAAACACAGAAAACAACAGAACTCAGTTCCGTTACATTAAATGGTCGCCTTCAACAAACCTTGAAAATCTGGGACCAAAAACTCAATCTGACAAAGTAAATCTTGAAGAAAGTTCAGAAAAGTCTTTCAGAAATGCCAACTTTATGGATAAATTTTCAACTTCACCTGTAAGACTCAGGAATCTGCTCAAATCAATTCCTTCTGACTTTGCCTTTAACATTACCGTTAAAAATGCAGGCGGAATAAGTCCACGCCACTACACAAACCATTCTTCAAAAGGTGCGACATCTGCCAATGCAATTATTGCTGACGGTTGGATATGTACAGTTTTTGCCGACGGAACAAGTTATTTTAACGGAGCCCTGCACAACAGACAGATTCTCAACAAGGGAAAAACAATTGCTTTCCGTCTGCCAAAGCTGCCTAAAAATTATATTTATGATTCCTTCTGTATTTCTGACGGATTTATGGTTGTTTCATGGGAAGAAAGTGACTTTTACAAAACAGGCCGTTCCGGTTTTATTGTAATTGATCTTGGAAACATTTTTTACAACGAACTTCCCGCTCTAACTGGAAAATAAAAAGCTGATGAAAAAAATCATTATCTGTTCGGTTCTTGCATTCTTCTCATTTGGAATTTTTGCGCAAAATTCAACTTCACTTTCCGAAGAAAAGGTTTCCAGCAAAAAAACAAGTTCCGTTTTTTTTACCATGGGACCTCAGATTATGTACAATTCAGATAGTGCAAGTGCCCCTACTCCGATTTTTTATACCTTGGGTTTAGGTGCGAATTTTTTTGAAGATAAAAACATGCTTCTTCAGACACGAATGAGCTTCAGTACAAACTATTATCTGTGGAACGGGGAAAATGCAAAACCTGCAGAAGTCGAAAACAGAACGGCAACTGTCATTAATTCAATGATTGATTTAACCGGTATGTACACCTGGGGACAGACTAATAAAATTCAGGCCGGTGCAGGATTAGGAATTTTTGCACGTCTTGGATTTTTGTCCGATGGTGTAGATTCTAGTTCAAGAGGATCTGAAGAAAACACCACCGCAAGTGACGATGTAAGTTCCATCAACAGCTGGTTCTGGAGTGACTTGCACTTTTTGTATCCGGAACTGACCGCATCGTATACCTATGAATACGCAAAATGGCAGATCGGCGGCGAAATAAGACTTTACATTCCACTGGGCAGTCTTGTCACTGGAGAAGGAATGGATGGTTTTATGGCAACTGCTTCCGTTAAAATAATTTTCCCAAAATAAGAGAGAAGAAAAATGCTTGCTAAACTCTATTTTACCAGTAATGCAGTTTTACCTGTAATTTTAACAATCCTTACCGGATACGTGCTAAAAATCCTTAAAATTTTTCCTGAAGATTTTTTCAAGCTGCTGAATAAACTAAGTTTCAGATGCTGTCTGCCTGTTATGCTTTGCTATAATGTTTATAATGTGGCAAACCTTAACGAAATTGCAGGTTATGGTCCAATTTCACTGTTCACTTTTGCCGCAATCATGACAACATTTATAATCGCGGCAATTTTCAGCGGATTATTTGTAAAAGACAAAAGGCAGAAAGGCGTAATGGTTCAGGCTGCCTACAGATCCAACAACGCGATCATCGGTTTAAGCCTTGTAACTCTTCTCGTAAACGGTGAACAGGGACCGGTTGCAGTTGCCACAGTTCTTTCTTCACTGTTCATTCCTTTATTCAACATTCTCGCCGTATTGAGCCTTACCATGTTTATGAATGAAGACGGAAAAAAATTCAGCATTGTACCAATATTAAAGAAAATAATCACAAACCCTTTGATTATTGGGTGTGGAAGCGGTTTTGTATTTTTAATCATCAGATATTTCATTCCAAGCACAGAATCTGTTGCCGCTGACGGAACAGTTGCAATGGTAAAAGTTTTTACAATCAAAACTCATCTTCCTTTTATCTATGAAACAATAAAAATCATCGGAAGCTGTGCAACTCCAATTGCCCTGATTGCCCTTGGCGGTACATTTACATTCAGTGCAATCGCCCGCCTCAAAAACCTTATTGTAATCGGAACTCTTGCCAGAGTCGTTATAATGCCGGTGGCAACTCTCGTAGCTGCATATTTTCTTGGATTTGGAAAAAACGAATTTCCAGCCCTCATCGCCCTCGTTGGAACTCCTACTGCCGTAAGTTCAGTTCCAATGGCAACAGAAATGAACAATGACGATGAGCTTGCAGGCCAGCTTGTAGTATGGACAAGTATTATGAGTGCCTTTACCCTCTTCGGCATTATTTTTGCCTGCACTCAGGCCGGAATCTTTAAAGTATAAATTAAAGTTATGTTCGTAAACAGTGTTGTTTTCATAAGGCAACTTTACCTTTAAAAAACAACACTGTTTTCGAAGTCCTGCTATTCTTCCTTGAACTGACCTACAAGCTCAGGAAAATCGTAATTTTTTTCAACAAAGTATCGTAAGTCAAAATCTTCATGTGTTACAACTACAAGAATAGTTGCATGTTCTGCAAGATAATCACTGATAACCTTCATGACATTTAACCGTGTATCAAAGTCAATGTGGGCAAAAGGTTCATCAAGCAAAAGAATGTCAGGTTTTGCTGTAAGAGCACGAGCAATATCCACGCGCTTAGATTCACCAGAAGAAAGTGCCTGTGGAAGAACATCAAGGTGAGCAGAAGTCAGCCCGACTTTTTCCAGGTTTGCAGCAAATTCTTCAATAGTTCCTTCAATACCCGCCTTACTGATCTGTTCAAACGATTCTCTGATTGTAAGGTCCGGGAAAAAACTGAATCGTGAATCCTGCTGAACAACTGCCATTCTCTTTCGGAACGGCTTAAAGTTTTCTGGGTCACGACCGTTTTCTACAGGTTTAAGTTCTACAAGGTCGTTATCTTCCATGAGAATCTTTCCGCCTGTTTCATCAAGAAGACGCAGGATAGCTTTAATTGTAGATGATTTACCACATCCGGAAGGACCTGTAATTCCATAAACAGTTGATCGTTCAAAATTAAGGTTGAGCCCCTTGAATGCTGTAAATTTCTTTTCGCCAAAAAGTCCGCGTTTATTGTAAGACTGACTGACATCTACCAGCTGAATTGCTGAACCTGATGCACCTTTTTTTGCTTCAGGCTTTTCATAGCCTTCAAGTTCAGGAAGTTCTTCAAGCTTAATCAAATCACCTTCTTTGAGGATATATGCCTGTGTCAAAGTCAAACGGCGGATAAAATCAACGTCGTGGCTAACCATAAGGAATGTTTTTGATTTATCAGAGAGAATTTCTTTATTGAGGAATTCTACAAAGTTTTTGCGCAGATTGCGGTCAAGATTTACAGTAGGTTCATCAAGAAGAATAAGATTTCCCTGTCTTGAAAGAAGAATCATCAAAGTAATTCGCTGCATTTCTCCACCAGAAATTTCATCAGGATAAAGACGTGCATAAGCTTCAAAATCAAGAGTAAAAAATTCTTTAAGACGGCGGACGATATTTGGACGGCATCCTGGAGCAAGAAGAGCCAGATTCTGATCAAGAGTCAAAGCAGGATTCATAACCATGGCAGTCTCTGCAGGAATGAACATCAACCCAGACTGTTCAATTTTTGTCCACTGCTCAAAACCTAATTTTTTTCCGTCATTATAGCCTTCAATTTCATTAACTTTAAGGTTTCCTTCAAAGCTGAAAATATGAAGCGGCAGGATTCCGGCAATGGATTTGAGGAGAACCGATTTTCCAGTTCCTGTCGGTCCCATGATTACAGTCGAAGAACCTTCCTCCAGACTGAAATCACATTTTTTAAGGGTAATTCTGTTTCCAAGATGAATGCTAAAATCTTTTAATTCAACAGGAATCATGCTTCCTCCTTCTTGTCGCTTAAAACGATAAGGAATGCAACACTGATTGCAATAAGAATAAGGGCAGGAATCCAGAAAGTTTCAGGAGAACTGTCTTCAGAGAATGTACTCAAAATTTCCTGACGTTTTGCCGCAATAAGTGCCCCAGGCGATGTATGGGCAGGAGTACCTGTAGAACCAAGACCAACCTGAACAACATAGCCAAACGAAGTATCAAGAACAAGAGTCTTTACAAGAATTCCGGCAGCTACTCGTTTAAGGGTATCTTTCATGATTCCTGTTTTCATCAATACCGAAAGGATTCTGTTTTTAGTAAAGCCGTATGAACGGAAAGAAACTGAATATTTACGGTTATAAAGATCACTTAAGGGAATTGAAATACTTCTTACAGCTTCAGGCAAAACAGTTGCAGTTGCAGCAATAACAAACACAAACAGCGAAAGCCATGCAGAAGTCGAACCGGCATTTCTTGCAAGTGCACCAGAAACAGGAGCATAACAGAACAGTGCGATCAGAATTGAAGGCACAGATTCAATGGCATTAAGCACATTGGAAAAAGAACGGCCGGCAGTCATGGAAAGAACTGAAACATATCCCAGAAGATAACTTATAACAAGAGCAAAAATAAGTGTTGTAATAAGTGTAATTGAAAGTTCCCTGAATGAAGCAAAAAGTGACAGATAGAATGAATTAAGTTTTTCGACCTTTTTGAGGACCCTCTTTTCAACTTTATCCATGCTTTCAGGAACAAACTTGTTTCCTCTTACAGTATTAGAAGGATGAACTTCAGTTTTTGAACTGATTCCGAAATAATGAGAAACAATGTAAACATGTTCAACAACGGCCTTTGTAATTGTCTGCTGTGTTACACCATCTTCTTCAAATAAAGGATTATTGTCTTCATCAAAAACTTTTTCCTGTACATTTTTTTTGTCATGGGCCATTTCAAAAGATGGAACACAACTGTCAGGCAGCCATGCAAAAAGCAAAGGAGATGCGAGAAGAACAATAATAACTGTTTTTAAAACTTTAGATTGCATTTTCGTACCACCTTGGATAAATCAGGAACAAAATTGTCTTGACGATAAATGAAACAACGGCATTGATACACAAAAGAATGAATACAGAAGTTACAAGAAGATCTGTATTTGTCTTTACAAGGGCATCAATAAGGTTTTTTCCAAGGCCTGGAAATTCAAGGGCAATTTCGGCAATTGTAATTGAACCGATAATTGCTGGAACCTTTCCGGCAAGATAAGGAATGAATCGTGGAAGACTTGACTGGAACAAATAGCCCGAATATGTACCTGGCATAGGAAAAAATCGTCCTAGTCCGCGACCTAAAGTTGAAAATACAATGGCATGAGTCTGATTAACCTGATTGAGCATATCACTCTTCAGAAAATTTGTAGCATCCCATGCAAGGCCACCACAAATGATTGTCATAAAGGCAATGAAAATAAATGAACTTCCCATTGAAAGAACTGCATAAGTAAACCAGAATCCTACAAAAAGAGGTACTGCAGCAAAAATTGAAAGCAGAAGACTGATAACCTTTTCAACAGTTTCAGAAGTATTTTCGCCAAAATGTACGGCCATGTAACGGCTTGTAACTGCATACGAAGAACAGACAAGGGCAACAAGAATCAGCATTACAAGAGAAATCAAAGTCAAAGGCAGACTGTATTTTGCACCAGCAATAATAATCTGTCCTGAAGTGTGACCTACACTGTCAGAGTTTGTCTGCCCGGTAATAAACAGAAGAAATGATTTACCTGCTTCATAAAATCTGTTTTGTGTTTCTGGAAGCTGAACTTCCGGTGCGGTCTGCTGAATCAAAGATTCATCTGCAAGGACTTCACTTAAAACAAAAGAAGCATCTTCCCCAACAACATAATTTTCTTCCAGAACATCATCAGCGGCCACTGCAACTGTTGCAGGAACATTGTCATTTGCCCCTGTTGCCAGAAGATAAAGGCAAGAAAGTGCAATTGTACCTGCAAAAGCAAAAAGAATGCCATGCAGGATCAATTCTTTAAATAAAAAGCGCCAGAAACGCATTTTAACTCCTAAAAAAAGGCCGTCCAACAACCGCCGGCCACAGGGACAGGCAGAAATAATCAGACAGCCATTTTATAAATTTCAATAATTATTATCAGTTAAATTCCCAGTCTTCAGCAGAAAGGAACGGATTGTCAGATGCAATTACAACACCTTTCAAACCTTTTGAATAAACTTCTTTCTGAACTGTGAACAAAGGAATTGCAGGACAAATATCGGTAACATAAGTATCAACTGCATTTGTCAAAGCAATCCATTTTCCTGTTTCAGTTGTATTTCCCCACAAATCGATAAGCCCATCAAGTTTTTTGTCAGAAACACCTGTAAAGTTTTTTGGACCTTTTCGTGTATAGATGTCAGCAATTTCACTATATGTGTTGTTGAATCCATCATAGTACATAAGGGCAAGTTCATAAGACTGTTCTTTTTTTACCATTCTTTCAAAAGGCTGGTCACCAGTACGTTTAACTTCTACATTAAGACCGATTTTCTTAAGTTGGGCTGCTACACCGTCTGCAACCTGCTGACCAAATTCGCCCATCGAGTCAGGGAAAATGAGGATGGCATTCTGATCTGCAATTCCGCCTTTTTTTGCAAGCTTGTTAGCCTGTGAAAGGTCGTATGGCAGGTTATTCTGCATTGGACCTTCAACATATTCAGGAACGTTGCGTTCAAATGTGTTTGAAGGAACCGGGCCATTGTTGATTACACAACCTTCTTCATCTGTAATGCCAGGAAGAACTGAAGTTTTATCAATAGCCATAGCCATAGCACGACGGCCTTCTGCATTAGGGAAGAATTTTGTGTTGATATCAATCTGGTAGAAAGCATATGGCATGAATGTTGAAATGTTGATGCCTTCAATTTTTGCAGCAATAGAACGATCCATTGGATTTGTTTCAGGAATCATGTTGATTGTTCCCTTTGCAAGTTCGTTCATACGTACTACAGGGTCGATTGTTCTCTTAATAACGATTGTTTCTGCCTGAGGAGTCTTTTTGATGTTTTTGTACATACCGTTGCGGGAGAATGTAAGCCATTTTCCTTCCTGCCATGTGTCAAGTTTGAATGGACCTGTACCAACTGGAGCAGTCTGGAATTTTCTTTCATTTTCACCTTCACGAAGATTAAGGCTGAGTTTTTCACCATTGTATTCACATGGAATAACTTTGAATGTAAGAACGTTGTAAGCACGGAAATCTGGAATCGGCTGTTTGAAAACAATTTTCAGATTGAGGTCATCAACAACTTCAATTTTTTTGATGAAAGAATTCAAATAATCACGGTTAGGTGATTTATTTTTTGGATTCATGTAGGCATTGAAAGAGAATTCAACATCTGAAGAAGTTACAAAGTGTGGATTTTCTTCTGTATTATCATGCCATACAATTCCATCACGGAGAGTAACGTCAAAAGTGATTTTATCATCTTCCTGAACAATTTCATCTACGAGAGCGTATTCCGTTTTACGGATACAGTTAGATTCATCATTGTCATCAACCATTACTTCAAAATTAAACAGACCGTCAAATACAAGTTCATTTGCATTGAGTGCAGTCATATTCTGTTCAAGAACAGGGTTAAGGGAATCCGGAAGGTTTGTAACTGCCATTGTGATACCCTTTGGAGCACCTGTCAAAAATGCAATGGCAACACCTGCAGCAACAACTACAGCGGCAATTGCACCAACAATAATTCCCTTCTTTTTATTTCCAGCAGGAGTTGAGTTCTGCTGAGTTTCGTTTGTGTTATTTTCAGCCATAATTAACGCATCCTTGTGATAAATGATTTATAAACTACTACTTCACCTGAGTAGCTCTGAGTTTTGCCTTCTTTAATTTCAATGAAGTATTTGTCTGTTGGCAGCTGTTTTCCGGCATTAAGAACAGGCCATGAGTTACCAACTTTGTTAGCCATACTTACAAGATTCTTCATCTTTTTCTTTTCAATGTCTTTTCCAGAGTGGGTATTTTCACCAAAAACCCTTACAGTTCTGTTGTCTTTAAGAGTGATTACGATGTCATTGCTTTCTGAAGCTGGAATAGAAACCATTCCCCACCAGTAATCATCACCTTTCTGCTTGTTGTTTGCAAATTTTGCAGGACGTGATTTTTTGTCTGCAGCGGATGTTCCTGGAACAGGGTTAAAGAGACCAATCATAAGTGGCATTACAGTCTTACCACGACTTGCAACTTCTTTTTCGTGTGCAATTTCTTTGTCGATCTGTGCGATTCTTTTTGTAAGGTCAACTTTCTGAGCTGTAATGTCATCGATAATGTCCTTACCGATATCTTTTGGATATTTTGCGGCAAATACACCAAGTTCGTCGTTGATTGTGTTGATGTTAGCTTCTACAGATTTATAGTGCGCACGGATTTCTTCAAGGGTGAATGAACCGTCTTTTTTGCTTCCTGTACCTTCAGGCTGGCGTGCAAATTCTTCACCGATACGGTCCTTGTATTCGTAAGCAGCATCCTTGATAAGTGATGATCGCTGAACAATAAGGTCCTGGCGTGCTTTTTTGAAAGATTTAACGTTAGCCTGAACACCTGCAGACTGTCCTACTTCAGAAGAACTTACAGCGCTGGCAATTTCATTTTCTCCGGCTTTAAATGCTGCAATATTTGCATCGAGTGCCTTGATTTTTTCATCAAAGTCATCAATTGCAAGGGCTTTTTCTGTTTTAGCATTGAGAGCCGATTTTTTAGAAACGATTGTTCCGGCAAGAACTGCCTGTTTTCCGGCATTATCGAGATTTTCAAAACCTTCACCGTAAACTTTAATGGAAGTACTGAACATTTTGTTTGCCTGAGAAACTTTTTCAGCAGCAAGAAGTTTTTCAATGCGGCCGGCACTTAAATCAGCACCACGTTCAGCTACATCTTCAGGAACAACAAGTCTTTCATCCAGTTTTGAGAATTTATCAAGAACTGTATTACATGTAGAAAGGAGTTTAGCTTCATTTGAAACTTTAATTGAATCAACAGTATCAAGTGCCTTTACACCTGCATTGTATGAGTCAAGATATCCCATCCACTTTGCTTTTTCTTTTGAATTTTCAATTCCTTCCCAATATGCCTTAGCACCATCAGGATTTCCTTTATTCCATCTGTTAATACCAGCTTCAATTGCCTGATCATCTTTTGTAACGCCGGATGAACCACAGGCAACCAGAAGTGCAGTCATAACAGCTGATGCAATAATGACAGCTAATTTCTTCATTAGTTTTCCTCCTTAATTTCTTTTACCAAACGGAATCCTACATCAGGATTGCCGCTTGATGCTTCAATATCTTTATAATTTGAAATACGAAGATCTGCAGGACCTTCCATCCATGAACCACCTTTTACAGTACGCATTCCGCTTTCTGCTTCAGCAGCACGGCTTGTAGAAGTCCACTGCCATACATTACCCGCCATATCTACAAGACCAAGAGGATTTTTGCCGTTTTCAAAAGCTCCTGCTGGAGAAGTAAACTTATATTTACCGTTTTTCTTGTAATTGGCACATTTTGCTTTGTTTGGAGCTTCATCACCCCAAGGGTAGATTGAAGCTTTTCCGCCACGGGCAGCCTTTTCAAATTCATCTTCAGTTGGAAGACGATATTTTGCGCCTGTCTGTTCACTGAGCCACTGGGCATATTTTTCTGCATCGTCAGCAGTTACGCCAACTACAGGATAATCTGCGCCGTTATAATCATTATTTTCAAAATATTCCGGAAGAGTTTCAGTTCTTGTAAGATGAAGGTAAATTGCATACTGACCGTTTGTAACAGGAGCAATATCACATGCAAAAGCAGGAACATTTACAACATGAGGAACTTCACGTTTTGAAGCTCTTGTGTCGCCAGGAACAGCACCTGCATTAAATTCACCGCCTTCAACTACAGCACAAGGATAAAGTGCATTAAGGTCATCACTGCAAACAAAATGACCGTCAACTGTATTTTTCTTGTCCAGTTTTTTCATTGCAGCAGAATTTTTAGCATCTGCAGAGAATGCTGTTGAAACTGTCAGTGTAACAGGAACGTTTTTGTATTCACCATCAAGAGGAAGATCTACAGTAATTTCACCAAGACTGTCAGTTTTAGCTGAAGAAACAACTTCTGTAATTTCTTTTTCAGAAGGAAGAAGGCTTGCAACTTCCCATACAGCTTTAAGTTTAAGTCCTGAAATTGCTTTTCCGTTTGAATCAGCAGCTTTTACTGTAATTTTATCACCTGCTGCAACAAATCCGTCTTTAGTTTCAATTGAAAGATTAAGATCTTTTACAGATTCAGAACAGATTGATTCAACTTTGCGTGAAAAAAGTTCAGTTCCATCAGCCTGAAGTGTCAGAAGTTCAGAAACTCCGTTTTCAGAAAGAACTGTAAGGATTGCAACAGCTTCATTCAATTTGTCTGTCATGTTCTTTTTTGAACCAAGGCTGTCGTATCGGCCTGTAAGCTGCTGACGGATTTTTTCACCGTAAACTTTTTCCTGCTTGTCCCAGTCGTCTGTTTTGATACGGTAAGCTACAAAAGAACCGTCTTTTGTCTGCTGGAATGGCTTAACTTTTTCAAGACGCCCCTTAACAGCTTCATCACTAACTGAAATATGCGCAGCTCTTGGATTTTTTGCCTTAAGTGTTGCAGTAAGAGCGTTTTCAATAAGATCTCTTTTTCCTTCAAATAAAGCTTCAGCCTTATCAGAAGAACGTCCATAACCGTAATAGTAACCGTCTTCTTCTTTTACAGATTCAAGATTCTTTGGTTTTGCAGATACAAATGAAGAACCAAGAAGAGCAATACATACAGAAGCCATAAGTACTTTAAAACGGCCTGACAAGAATGATGTTCTCATAAGTTTTCTCCTATTATGAATATATGATTTTTTTCAATGATTTAAAAAGATTACTTTTGAAGAATGAATAAGACTTTTCAAAAAAAACGGTATCTGCCCATCAGACGGTTGAACAGACTCCCACCTCTATTAAACCAATTTTACATGGATATTATTATTTTTACAAAAAAGATAACTGTCAATTTGTTTAGCCAATAATTTAACCTGAGTGGAGATTTTAATTTGATGAATTAGAGAATTTAGAACATTCTGAAACTTTCAAATCTCCATTCTTAATAGTATAATTATGCTATGCGTAAATTTCAGGTAGTAAGCCCTTTTGAACCTTCCGGTGATCAGGGGCAGGCAATAGAAAAACTTTCAGAAGGTTTTTTGCGGGGTGACAAATATCAGACTCTCAAAGGTGTAACAGGCTCAGGTAAAACTTTTACAATGGCAAAAATTATTGAAAAAGTTCAGCGGCCTACCCTTATCATCAGCCACAACAAAACCCTCAGTGCTCAGCTCTACCGGGAATTTAAATCTTTTTTTCCAAACAATGCAGTTGAATATTTTGTTTCTTATTACGATTACTATCAGCCTGAAGCTTATGTTCCGGCCCGTGACCTATATATAGAAAAAGATGCCTCTGTCAACAAAGAAATCGACAATCTCCGCATCAAAGCTACCTATTCACTTATGGAACGCAGGGATGTAATTGTAGTTGCCACTGTCAGCTGTATTTACGGTCTTGGTATGCCGGATCTGTACAAGGAAATGCGCGTTCATGTTGAAAAAGGTGAAGTTTTTGACACTCTTAAATTTTCCCAGGCACTTTCTTCCATTCAATATCAGCGGAATGACATGGTTTTAGACAGAGGCAATTTCAGGGTTCGTGGAGATGTAATTGAAGTTTTTCCGCCTTACATGGAAACCGATGAAGCCTACAGAATTGAGCTGGATTTTGATGAAGTTTCTTCTATAAGAAGGTTTAATGTTCTCAACAGAAATGTGGAAGAAGAACTGGACGAAATCAATATTTATCCTAGCAAACACTTTGTTGTTCCCCACGAACATCTTGTCAACTGTACAGACCGTATCCTTGAAGAAATGGAAGAACAGGTTAAGCGTTTTGAAATTGCAGGAAAACCTCTTGAAGCAGAACGAATCAGGACAAGAACTACCTATGATGTAGAAATGATGAAGGAAATGGGCTACTGCTCGGGAATTGAAAATTATTCAGGACCAATTTCAGGCAGAAAACCCGGCGAACCGCCTGCCACACTTCTCCACTATTTTCCTGATGATTTTTTATGCATGATGGACGAAGCCCATGTGACTGTTCCTCAGGTCAGTGCCATGTACGAAGGTGACAGAAGCCGCAAACAGAACCTTATTGATTTTGGATTCAGGCTGCCGTCTGCTTTAGACAACCGGCCTCTCAAAGGTGCAGAATTTGATGCAAAAATGAATCAGGTGATTTACGTTACTGCAACTCCACGGGAACAGGAAATAAAACAGTCGACTCAGGTTGTTGAACAGTTAATCCGCCCGACAGGACTTCTGGATCCTGTTATTGATGTCCGTCCAAGCGAAGGGCAGATGGAAGATATCTTCAAAGAAGTTAAGATGAGGACTGCAAAAGGCGAACGTTCCCTTATCCTGACCCTTACAAAAAAAATGGCTGAAGACCTTACAGATTATCTTCTGGGTTTTGGCATGAAAGTAAAATACATTCACTCTGAAATTGACACTTTTGAGCGTGTTGAAATACTTAAATCCCTGCGAATGGGCGAAATTGACATTCTTATCGGAATTAACCTTCTGCGCGAAGGAATTGACCTGCCTGAAGTAAGTTTTATTGCCATTCTTGATGCTGATAAAATCGGTTTTTTGCGCTCAACTACTTCACTTATTCAGATTGTAGGCCGTGCCGCACGAAATGAAAACGGAATGGTTGTCATGTATGCAGATGCAATTACTCCGGCCATAAAAGAAACTGTTGAAGAAACTAAACGCCGCCGGGAAATCCAGCAGAAATACAACGAAGAACACGGAATTACACCACATACTGTTTCTAAAGCCGTGCAGGATATACTTATACGCCAGCAGAAGGATGCAGAAGAAAATGCGGAAGTTGAACTTGGCTTTCTCAAGAAAAATGCAAACCTGTTTGATGCAAAACAGCGCAAAAAGCTTATTGATGCCCTTAAAAAAGAAATGTCAGACTGTGCGGACCGCCTTGATTATGAACAGGCTGCCGTTATCCGCGACCAGATTCTTGAGATCGAAGCCCAGTACGGTAAAAAATAAGATAAAAGCAGAAAATTATTCCGCAAGTCATTGGTGACAGGCAACACGTTCTGCGAAACAGCAAAAAAAAAACCGGCTCTCTCGAACCGGCTTTTTTGTGTCCATTAAAAGGAAATACAACCAAAAAATTTAGTTTATTCTGCCTTTGGAGCACCAGCGTTTGCAGGTGTTACATTGATCTTCTTTGTAACAAAGCCACTGCGGAGACAACGTGTACAAACATTGAGTGTACGTGTTGTGCCGTCAATTTCTGTCTTTACTTTAAGAAGATTTGGTCTCCAAGTACGGCGAGTGTGGTTGTATGACTTAGATACTGTGTTACCAGACTGTGATCCTTTAAGACATACATCGCAAATTCTTGCCATTTTATATTCTCCTAAAAATAGGTTCCAGGTTTTTAATGTTACAGACCAGATTCCTGATGAAAGAAAAGGTTATGTAACAAGTTTGAACAGTATATATAAATACCTCTATCTCGTCAATAAGTTGAGACCACAAGTCCGTCAAAAGCCGGAGAAACTGATCCGTTATTTTTGACAATCGACTGCAGGTTCTGGTATTTTGCCAGGTTGTCATCAATATATTGCTGGATTTCTTCATGAAGCATATCATGGGTCATATGTGTAAACCAGGTATGCTTTGCGCCTATTCTGTCTGCATACTCAAGAGCCCTGTCAAAATTATTGTGAGAAGAATGTTCCGCCTGGCGCAAAGCATCGATTACAAGATGGTCAGGATTTGCAGAACATTTTTTTATAAGTTCCAGTGAGAAGTCCGAAATAAAGGAACAGTCTGTAAGATATGCGATTGAATGTTCCTTTCCGTTTTCAAGGGCAGTAAAAACCCAGCCTGTCGTGTGGTGATTACCGTGAAGCATTGGAACAGGAACTATTTTTAAGTCATCCAGTACAACAGGTTTTTCAAAATTATATTCATCCACATCAATGAAATTAAGTTTTGGAATCCCGCCGCCTTTGTCATGATTGACAAAAAGATAATGAAAAGATTCCCTGATGTGCTTCGTTGAATTGCTCCCTGTATAAACAGGAAGGCCGTCTCCTGCGGTTTCAGGATATTTTTCCACAAGAGCTTTGTCCTGATTCATCGCATTGGAATTTTTGTGACTGAAAATCCTTAAATCATCAATACCGTGAATGTGATCTGCATGAGAATGAGTCAGAAAAACACCGTCAAGGCTGCGGATGTCTGCACGCAAAGCCTGCTGCCTGAAATCCGGCCCTACATCTATGAGATATGATTTTGTATCAGTTTTAAGAAGGGCACTGCATCTGAGCCTGTTGTTTTCAGGCTCTCGACTTGTACAAACCCTGCACCTGCAGGCTATTACCGGAACTCCATGACTTGTACCCGACCCGAGAATTGTTAAAGTCATGTCTTTATTGTAAGAAAAATGCCTGTGTCGGTAAATAGCGGCCTGTAAAAAAGCAGGCGTTGCGGGCGGCGTCTGAGCCCGCAGAAGGGGCAGCGGAAGACAGTGGTGGTTGAGCCTGCCGAAACTACCGCTGGCTGGAGCGAGGGGAAGGCTTTCCCCTCCTTAAAAAATTTTGCGTATTCAAAACTAAAAATAACCGCTACATCTAGCGCAAATCGGTCGAAAATGATAAACTTTTTGCATATTTTTTAATCACTATTTTAAGGGGAACAGAAAATGCCTTATTCTGAACCAACTGATCTTGGTATTATTGCTTGTCCAGGCGGTGCTGCATTTGCAGATGAAGTTATCACTCACCTTCGCCACATGTACAAACACCGTTTTACATTGAAAAACGATGTTATTTCTAAACGTTACAATATCGACAAAGAAAAGCTTGTTCAGGATATAAACCTCCACAACGACATGACAACTTCTGACCTTACAGTGCGCGGAACTACAGACAAATACCGTGTTCCAAACTTTAAGGTAAATACACAGTTCACATGGTTTGCCAACGGTGAAGTAAAAGCAGAACTTATGGATTCTGTTCGTGGTAAAGACATCTACATCTTCCAGGATGCAGAAAACCACCTCCCTATTGAAATGAACAACGGAAAGAACACTATTACTTTCTCTGTAAATGACCATGTAATGACTCTTCTCGTTACAATTGATGCTGTTCAGCAGGCCGGAGCAAAATCCATCACTCTTGTTCTTCCTGCATTCCCATACAGCCGCCAGCACAAAAAGAAGGGACGCGAAGGTTTGACTGCTGCCCTCCTCTGCCACATCTACGAAATGAAAAACGTTAACCGTGTCATCACTCTTGACATTCACTCACGTGAAATCGTTAACGCTTTCAATACAACTCACCTGGATAACCTCCATGCTTCTTACCAGATCATCCGTGAAATGACAAAAGTTGTTAACCTTTCTGGTCCTGATAAAGAAGATCTCGTAGTTGTTTCTCCTGATACAGGTGCCATTGACCGCAACAAATTCTATGCAACAGGCCTTAAAGTTCCTCTTGCAATGATTTACAAAGAACGCGACTACTCAATCGTAACTCAGGATGCAAAATCTACAAACATCAAGTCTGTTAAGCTTCTTGGAGATGTTAAAGGTAAGGTTGCTTTCCTTGCAGATGATATGCTTGGAACAGGCGGTACACTTCTTAAAGCCATGTCATTCCTTCAGGAACAGGGTGCTACAAAAGTAATCGCTGCAATTTCCCTCCCTTTCTTTACAGGAAATGCCATCGAACTCTTTGATGAAGCATACAAAAAAGGTCAGTTCTACCGCATCATCGGTACAAATGCTGTTTATCATCCAGACCTTGCAGACAAAGAATGGTTCATCAGTACAAACGTTACAGGTCTTTTTGCAAACGTTATTACACGCATTCACCACAACCAGAGTCTTTCTGATCTTCTGGACAACAGAACTATCATTGAAAAACTCATCAAGAAAGAAAATCCAACTGAAGAACTGGAAGAAAACGTTGAAGAATAATCTTTAAAGTTTTTATAAAAGGGGGTGCACTTAAAGGAGTGCACCCTATTTTTTTGAAAAAAATGGTTTATAATCTATAGTATCATACCCGCATCTATAGGAGTATTTTTTATGAAAGACAGTGTTTTGTGCGTTGACATCGGATCAACTTCTTTAAAAGCCGCTTTGATGAACGAACTGGGCAAATCTGAAGGTTTTGTCCGTGTTGAATATGAAAATCCATCCCTCAACGCCGGCAAGCAATGGCTTTCAAGTCTTTCTAAAGCCGTAAAACTGCTGAAGGACCAGAACCAGGGAGAACTCAAAGTTGAGTGTGTTGTAATTTCCGGCAACGGACCGACTCTTGTTTCTACTGACGGAACAACACTCCTGTGGAATGAAGAAATCAATCCGGCTTACAGTTCAAGCACAAAATCTATTTTTATTCCACGGCTTTTAGCTTTTAAAAACACCTACCCTGAACAGTGGAACAATTCCAATGCTGTTTTTTCCGGCCCTGAATATTTAATCTGGCAGCTGACAGAAAATGCCTGGACAATTCTTCCTGAAGAACGTTACAAAGAAGCTTACTGGACCGAAGAAGAACTTAAAAACAACGGCTTTAACAGTGAAGAAATAAAAAAACTCCCTCCATACATAAAAATGGGCGACTTTGCAGGAAAAATCTGTAAAAGCGCAGCCCTTCAGACTGGTCTTCTAGAAGGAACATTTGTAATTACAGGTGGTCCGGATTTTATCGTGGCTCTCATCGGAACAAACACTCTGGAAGAAGGTTTTATGTGCGACAGGGCCGGTTCAAGCGAAGGCATCAACCTTTGTACTCCTCAGCCTCTTTACGGTGACAAGATCCGCACCCTTCCTTCAATTATTCCAGGACTCTGGAATGCCAGCGTCCTTATTCCTGAAAGCGGAACACGTCTTGAAGAATATAAATCCATTGTAGAAGAAAAACTTAACAGAACAGTTTCTTATGATGAACTTTACGACCTGATTTTTGACAATCAGGAAGAATATGCAGTTGGTTACGATATTCTCCGTGACATGGCCATAAAAACCTATGCTGCAGGAAATATTCTTAACAAAGCATGCAAGGCGGCTCACCTGCCGGATCCTAAATATATTACGGTCACAGGCGGACAGGCCCTCAACAAGAGATGGACACAATTTAAGTGCGACACCATGGGGATTCCTATGCGGGTTACAGATTTTCCTGATGCTGAACTTATCGGCGACCACATTCTAGGCCGTCTTGCTTTAGGAGATTTTGATTCCCTGGAAGAAGCTGCTTTCTGCCTTGTAAAAACAACAAACAGGTTTACTCCAAGTGTTCCTCAGGATCATAAGTAAGCTTTATGCAATACTGGAATCTTCCTGAAAAACCAGAAGTTTTGATTTTTGACATTGACTCAACTTTATACACCTGTCCTGAATATGCTTTTGAACAGATTGACAGTCAGGTCAGGCATTTTGCCGAAATAAACAGCATGTCCCATCAGGAAGCAAGAAACCTTGTCAGTGATTTCAGGAAAAAGTGGGCTCAGGACCACAACGGCCAAAAAATAAGCCTTGGAAATCTTTTGACCAGTTTTGGAATTTCCATTGAAACAAGCATTGAATGGCGGAAAAAACTTTTTGATCCGTTTAAGTATTTGAAGCGGGATGAAAAACTCATAAAAGCCCTTACACTTCTCCAGGAAAAATACTATTTAATCTGCGTTACCAATAATCCTGTTGAACCAGCCAGAAAAACACTGGAGGCAATCGGAATCTCCAGTCTGATAACTCACATAATCGGTCTTGATACCCTTAAACTTTCAAAACCTGCAAAAGAGATTTTTGATCTGGCCTTAAAAACTGCCTCCACTGAAACCAACCGCAGCCTGAAATTCAGTGACTGCATCAGTATCGGCGACAGGTACGACATTGACCTTGCACTCCCCCTGGAATCAGGCTGCGGTGCAATTCTTGTAGATGGTGTAAAGGATATTTACGATTTGCCTGATTTATTAAAATAAGTTCTTATACAAATTTCTACATATATATAAGAAAAATTTTACAAAAAGTGTTATAATTAAAAAATAGTGGTTTAAATATGAAAAAAGTAGCATTTAAGGAAACTATCAGTTTTACAAATTCGGGAGAACTCCAGTTCTTTTTTATAGGAACAGGAAGCGCATTCTCTACAAAGTATTTTCAGAACAATCTTCTCATCATCAAGGGAATTGACCATCTTCTCGTTGACTGCGGAAATATCTGCCCTTATGCAATGACTACTTACAACTCAAACATCAGCAATGTAAAAAATGTTCTCATTACTCACAGCCATGCAGATCATATTGGCGGAGTTGAACATCTGGCACTTGCAGGAAAATACATTACCAATAACAGACCAAAAGTTGTAATCACCGATGAATACAAAAAAATTCTGTGGAATCAGAGTTTAAAAGGCGGATGTGCTTACGGTGAAACAAGCAGCTATGGAAAGCTTTTTACTTTTGAAGACTATTTTGATCAGATTAAACCTGTTGAACTAAAAGGAACTCCTCGCCCGATGTATCAGGCAAATGTGGGGTCAATCAACTTAAAGATTTTCAGAACCCATCACATCCCAAGTCCGGATGGAAAATGGGAAAATGCTTTTTATTCCACTGGTATTCTTGTTGATGACAGAATTCTCTTTACTGGAGATGCCCGTTTTGATAAGGAATTACTGGATTATATGGAAAGCAATTACAAAATTGAAGCCATTTTCCACGACTGCCAGTTATATGAAGGTGGAGTTCATGCTTTTATCGGAGAACTTGAAAAGCTGCCGGAAAATATTAAATCAAAAATGCTTCTTTGCCATTACGGAGACAACAAAGAAGATTTTTCAGACAGAGTTTTAAAAAGCGGATTTGCAGGTTTTGCAGACCGCGGAGTTTATTACACTTTTTAATTCATTAAGGATCAGTTTATGAAAATTTTCAAAATCTTATTAGGTTTTTCATTGATTGCTGCTTTTTCTTCATGTTCTGACATCTTTGACGCAAGAGATGAATCAATTACAATCACTTTAAGTAAAGATTCTGTAAACAGTTACGAACCTGTTTTAAGGGCCGTTGCAAATGCCAGCCAGGATAACTGTCTCTATGTTACTGCATATATTTCCGGTGCAGTTAATATTACTCTTAAAACCTCAGTAAATTTCAATCAGCCTTTTACAGGATTCAGTGTTTCACTTAACAAAATTCCTGCAAAAGGAACAGTCAATATTCTTCTTGAAATTGACGACGCCCTGACACAGAACAAAAAGGAACTGGCCCTTTTCAGCGGATATGCAAAAAATGTTAACTTAAAAAACACCAAGAAAATTGATATTAAAATAACATCAAAGTCATCAACTTACGACGGTGAAACAATTCAAAGTCCGACTCTCTATTACATTAAATACAGTCTCCCGACTACAGGTATCAAAAAAACACTCATAACAGAAACAGGTCACATGGAAGGTTCTGTCTTTACAGTTGATTCTTTTACATCTGCTCCAGGTAACGATACTTACACATCATATCCAACCAACGGTATAATTACTGCCGGAAAACCAGAAACTGACGAAGACCAAACACAAAGAACATATGAAATACCTCAGGGTAACATCTGGTATGCAAAGGATATAAACAGTGCGTTATCACATATTGCAGGGAACGACCTTGCTTATGACATAAAAGAAGACCAAGGCGTTTGCGGACCTGCAAACTGGCCGAGAATCATAATGGGAACAGCCCAAGAAGATGCAATAATGACTTCGCACTATTCTAATGCAGAAGCAAAATCGGTTTCAGCTCATATCTACCTCAACGGTAACACAATAACTGGAAAAGAAGGCATTTCTACTCTTTTTTATATCAGTCAAAACACAAACCTTTATTTTTATAACGGCTCTTTTGACGGAACATACCAGGATGACAACTCTCTTTTTTCAACAAGCGCAACAGATGGGCAGGCATCAAACCTTTTGTTCAGCAATATTACATACAAAAGCGGAACAAATTTCCTGGATCAGGATAAAGGTGTTTCAATCTTTACCGGCCATTCTGTAATTGAGGGTAATATTACCGGAACCGGGGAAATAGCAGTTGCAGGCGCTACAATTAAAGGCGATATAAGCATCTCTGACGGTCACATTGACCTTACTGACAAAGTTCAAAACGGCGACTGCATTTACACTTCTTCTTCCAATTCAATTGTAGACGGTAATGTAAAACTTAACTTTGAATCACTTGATAACTGTTCAACACTAAATATTGGCAAAGGAGCAAAAATTACAGGACTTTTAACAGTAGACAACGGTGCAAGTAATGGAGGTTCAAGTTCCATCGGATTTACAGGAACTCCTGCTGCAAAAATAAAAGTTAATTTTGCCTTGACCCCTGACGATACATTGCACGAACTTTACTGCTTCAATACTGATACTACTGTTGCAAAAAACCATCCTAATTTTTTCTCACTGTCACAGACAAAGAATCTTGCTCAAAACTTCCTGATTCCGACTGAAACAGATGATTACAAATATACAGACTGGAAATGTACATACAAAGAAAAAAACACATATGATGATACAGTTTTAATTGTAGACTTTGAAAAAAATTAAGTAATTCTAAAGGCACCTTTCCACAGTGTGCCTTTTTTTGTTATACTGATTACACATTTGATTCCGTAGCTCAGCTGGATAGAGCATTCGCCTCCTAAGCGAAAGGTCGCGCGTTCGACTCGCGTTGGAATCACTCAAAGATAAAAAAAAAGGTGGTTCATTTGTGAACCACCTTTTTTTACTTTAAACTAAAAAACTTATTTTTCAGTCAAGGCACCAGCAAGAGCAAGAACAATACCTGCAAGAACTGCATAAAAACCGATGTAAGCAACTTTTACAAGGATTTTAAAACCAAGGCGAGAATCTACGCCAAAAAGCAAAAGCATACCAACAAGAGCTGCAACTACAGCAATGATTTTAATAAGTTTTGCATTTTTAACAGGAACAAAGCTGCAAACAAGACCTGCAATACCGCCACAAAGAACAAGAAGTGCACAGATTGTTGTACTGTTGAAGTCACCGATATAATCAAGACCGCTAACTGTGAAAGGTCCGATTTTGAACATTGGGATACAGAAACCGATAACGATTGCTGCACAACCGATTACATACAAAAGATTCATTTTTGGTTTAGCCATTTTAAAATTCCTCCTGAATTTTAGTTAAAACGATTTGATTTAGTCTCTTGAAACAAGAAGAGCTGTAAGAACAATAAGATCAAGGCTAAGCTTGTAAATGTTTCCAAGTGCAAGAATGTTGCCTCTGCTGAAAACACCAGCAACAACAGCTACAGCCCAGATGATAACGATGATAAGTTTGATGATTGTGCTGATATCACGGAGTCTTGAGCCGATGATAAGCTGAAGAATGATAAAGATCCCTGAAAGAAGTTCAAGAACACCAAAGATTGTTACCATGATATTAGAACCAAAGAGTTTTCCAACAGCAGCTGCTGCTGAATCTCCTCCACCCTGAAGAGCCCAGATACCACCAATAGCAAGGAACAAACCTACGGCTACGTTAAAAACAATCCACCAGATCTGGTTAAAACTTGATTTTGCCATAAAATCCCCTTTTCCACCTTAAAGGCAGAACTTTTAATAATAATTTTGATAAACTCTTATCTGAAAGTATAACACCATTCTGGCAAATGTCTAAAAAAAATGGTGACTTTGATAATCCTAGCCACCATTCCATAAAGTTTCATAAAATAAAACTACTTTTTGTAAACTACCTGAAAAATTTCACACACAACCTTCAGGTCTTTTGTAAATTTAAATCCACAGATTTCAGCTTCTTCAGTAAAAAACTCCGTTTCCTTTTCTTTCCACATTTCAAAAGATTCATCTTCCCCATCACGCAGTGCCAGTTCAGGACTTATTTCATTAAACGGAATAACCTTTACATCAACAACCTCAATAATTGCCCGGGGATTGTCACCTGAATCAAGAACAACATAATTCTCACCGGCAACAGGAAGAGGTTCAAGATTAATTTCAAAGGATTCATAAGGGGTAAAAAGAGCCGTCTTTTTTTCAGCAAGCACAAGATCAAGCTGAGTCAACCCGGTTACACCCTGATCTTCAAAACAAAGTTCACCGGAATAACATACATTTTCTTCATTCTGTTTGGAATCACGTATATATCTCTGCCAGAATTCAGCTGATGTCATTATCTGTTTCTCCACAATAATAAAATAAAAGCAAGAATAAAAAACAAAGAAGGAATAATTGCAAAAAGCCAGCCGGAAAGATTGATTCCAAAAAGACTGAGTCCAACTCCGGTGATAATTCCGATTTTTTCAAGCATCTCGTAGACAAGTCCAGCATACCCGGTAACAGCACCGGCAACAAGACTCATCCAGGCCGCATCCCTTGTCTTACTCCACAACATTATTGCAAGAAAAGCAGTAACGGCACCAAGAGCAAGCTTTACTACATATAAAGCAATTTCTGAACCTACCATTTGAATTCGTTTTTCTCCAGTTTTGCAAATGCACCTTTATCGGCGCCAAAAGGAACTATTGAAGGCTGATTGTAATCAGGACTGATGACAACTCCCTGTTCAAGACAATGTTCAACAAATGCCTGATATTTTTCTTCCGGCATTTTTGGAGTAAGATAAGGCCCCTTACGGATGAAATATTTTGTCAGCACTTTATCCCAGATAAACCAGTTTTTTTCTTCGCGTGTCTGCAATGCCTTAATAAGATCATAAACTGACCTTGTAATTGCAGCTTCGACAGGAGAAGGAAGTTTTACAGTTATCTCAGACAAATCCTGTCCGCTGACAAGTTCATCTTTTACAGCAAGAATCCATGAAGACTGCGCCCACGGCAGAACCGGCTGAAACAGAATACAGTCAACGCTCCTCCAGTCAATTTCCGAATTGTTCCATGGTTTATAAACATTTACGGAATCTTTTGAAATGTCAAGACCTGCAGAGAGGGCTGATTTTTTGTCTGCAAAAATACAGGCAGTTCTGTCACCTGCAAAAAGTTCAGAAACACTGCGGCTCAACTGAGATTTTCCGCCAAAGGCATTCAATGAAAAATCTGTATCAAAACTTCCGCTTACACCGCGACTGATAACATTTTTTAAAACAGTAAAAGCACTTGTTCCTTCACTGCCCCACCCTAAAATTGCCCTTCCGCCTTCCTGAAACAAATCAGTAAGGCGTACTCTTCTGGCAGTATAAAGATAGGGACCTCTTGCCCTTTTTATGGTGCCATATTTTGAAGTAATCAGTGATGCTAAATTTTGAACCTTTGTCATATTTTAATTTTTTTCTGATTACAGCTTAGCAAGTTTTTCGCCAACAAGTTTGCTGGCCATTCCAGGATTAGCTTTTCCCTGAGAAGCTTTCATGACCTGACCTGTAAGCCATCCGACAACATTAGTTTTTCCAGATTTATAGTCTTCAACAGCCTTTGGATTGTCAGCAATTACTTTGTCAACGATAGCTTCAATTGCACCGCTGTCAGAAACAGTTTCCATGCCTTCTTCTTTAATGATTACAGCAGGAAGTTTGCCAGACTCAAGCATTTTTGCAAATACAGTTTTTCCCTGAGCATTGCTGATTTTTTTGTCTGCAATTGAATTTACAAGTTCTGTAATATGTTTTGGAGTAATATTTACTTCGTTTATAGTTTTGCGCTGTTCATTAAGAACTGCAAGAAGTTCTGCAAGAATCCAGTTTGCAACTTTTTTTACATCCTTAGCCCCGTTTGCAGCTTCTTCAAACCACAAAGCAAGGTCGCGTGTAGAAGTCAAAGTTTCTACGTCAAAGTCAGACAAGCCGTAATCTTTCTGCAAACGGATACGTTTAGCTTCAGGAAGTTCGCCAACCCTGCTTTCAGCACGGGCGATGAGTTCTTCATTAACGGCAAAAGGCTTAATATCAGGTTCTACGACAAAACGATAGTCTACAAAAGAGTTCTTTGTACGCTGTACAACAGTCTGTCCCTTAGCTTCATCCCAGCCCATTGTAACTTTAAATCCGGCATTGAATTCCTGACGGTCTTCCTGAAATTCTTTAAGCTGACGCTGAGCTTCATAAGTACAGGCATCACGGATAGCCTTAAAAGAGTTAAGGTTCTTTATTTCAGAAATCGGAGTATGATAAAGCTTGCCGTCTTCCCAGACATTAAGGTTAATGTTGGCATCACAGCGCATGTTACCTTCTTCAAGGTTACCGTTTGTTACTTTTACATAACGCAAAATTTCCTGAACAGTCTGCATGAACAGAGCAGCTTCATCAGGCGAAGTCATATCCGGTTTTGTTACGATTTCAACAAGTGGAGTACCACAGCGATTGTAGTCGATATATGAGTGATTTCCCTGAAGGTGCAGTGACTTACCTACGTCCTCTTCAAGGTGGATGCGTTCAATTCTTACACGGCGGTATTTTTTACCGGCACTTTCAACAACACAGGCTTCACCCTTAAAATTGTTCGGACGGAATTTTGAACCGCCTTCCTGTTCATCTTTTGCATATTTTGCCATAGGAAGATCAACATAGCCGTCAGTACAAAGTGGAATATCGTACTGTGTAATCTGGTAACCCTTTGCAAGGTCAGGATAAAAATAATGTTTGCGGTCAAATTTTGTAAAACGGGCAATATTACAGTTGAGGGCCATTCCGGCAACAGCTCCAAGTTCAACATACCCTTTTGAAATGCGTGGCATGGCACCAGGAAGTCCAAGACAAACAGGACAAACACGAGTATTAGGCATACCACCATATTTATTTTCACAGGCACAAAAAGCCTTGGTATTAGTCAAAAGCTGAGTGTGGATTTCGCATCCGATTACAATTTCATATTTATCAATAGCCATAGTTCTTTTATTATATCAAAAAAGCAAAATTGTTTAAATATGGCGCTTGCGGCAGCTAAAGCTGCCGCCGGGCTTTGCGGGGTTCCGGCTTTCGCCTTCATTGGACGCAGCAGGCTGCTTACCAACGCTCCGCGCCCCTCCAATCCCTAAGCGATAGCGCAAAACAACTTTTAACGTTTTAATTTTCGCAAATAATTTTTATGTTCGTCTGTTACCCTGAAACTTTCACAGGCTTTCTGAATTGTTTTATTGTGAGTCCACACATCCATTTTATTTTCTTCTATATATTTTATGGAAGAATCCCACTGCTTTGCCAGAGCCGTTGCAAAATACCAGGCACGCATCATGTTCACGTAATATTCTTCACTGGAAATCTTACAAACCATGTCGCTGTATTTTTCTTCAAAGCTGTCATCAAGATAAAAAGACATTAACATGTTGACGCCGTATCGGATCGAATAAGTTTTTCCTGAATCAATCCATTTAATGATCCACGGCAAAAGTTCACCAGTATGCTTCTTAAAAACCTTTGGATGAGTTGTATCACACACGGCCCAGTTATCAATAAAAGGAACAAAATCATCTTCCGCCTTTACGGCAGTATCAAAATCCTTGATAAACTCAAGCAAAAATCCATGAAGAAGGTTTTCTTCATAATATTTATGAGGCAGCTCCTTCAAAAACTCTGCCACTTTTCCCTCAGGAACTTTACTGCAGTTTTCCTTCCACAATTCCTTGGCCAGAGCCCTCAAAGCCGGAACTCTGACACCGATAACAGTATCAGGATTAATCGTAGGAATAAGGGAAGACTGAAACTTCTTATAAGCTCCATCCTTCAAACCAGTTATCCGATCCAGAATCTCAATCATCTCCACTCCAACACAATTGCTAATTCTTAAATGGATCTTTGCTCTGGTCAACTGTATTCAATTCGCCTACATTCACCTGATAGCGTTTTCCGGGAAGAGCTTTTATTACGTCCTGATAGTTGTACTGGATTTTTTCAACCTGCTCACCTTCCAGAATCTTTTTCATTTTAGGACTTGGATTCAAGCTGAAGGCTTTTTTAAACAATTCATTTCTTGGAACTGCACGGTAAGTTACACGCAGTTTTTCAATAATTGCAGCAACCTGAACATCATCCATGTAAGTTGAAACATTTTTTAAGTAAGTAAAACCTGACAGAACTTTTTTTTCTTTACTGTCATACCAGAAAACAGCCGCAACATCTTTTTCTTCATCAGGAACAGAAGCTGCAATTACAGAAGCAAAATTTAATGTTGCAAGAGGATTTCCCTGGCAGGCTTCTTCTTCAAAAACATCACACTTTTCAATTATGAGGGCAGGAACGGCATTAACAGCAATATAATCAGCATAAATCCAGAAATCAATATTATTGTAAACACAGTGATAATATTCATCATTAACAGAACTGGTTGCAACGTTCATTCCATTAAGCTGCAGGATTTTAACGACTTCACCTTTTGATATGGAAGAAATCCTGTGCATTTCCTCATCGCGCCCCAAAAGGTTCAGACCGGCATCAGGAGCAAGAATTACACCTTCTGCAAAAGATTCAACAGGAACAACAACCTTATGTTTTGCTTCAACGCACCTGTAAGTAAAAAAAACAGCAACTCCAGCAGAAAGAGCACAGAGAAAAAACAAATATATTTTAGAAAGAATTTTCATATTTTTTATTATACCACATTTCACAAAATTACCGGCACTTTATCCAAAAGTTCCAGACTGCAGGGCGTAACTTTACAGTTGTAACAAAGGATTTCCACACCTTCACTTTTTGCTTTTCTAAGGGCATCTCCAAATTCTTTATGTGTGCTATCGTTAGGTGCAAAATCCTTAACATCTTCCATCTGTATGAGAATCAGGATTCCTGCCCAGTAACCGTCTTTTTTTGCATCAATAAGTTCATTAATATGCTTTACACCACGGACCGTCGGCGCATCTGGAAAAAGGCAGTGGCCCTGATTTTCAAGAGTGCAGCCCTTTACTTCAAGATAACCTCTTTCCAAAGGAGAAATTCCATCTTTTTCAAAATAAAAATCAAACCTGGAATCTCTATAAGTTGTTTCCGCTTTGAACACAAGACCGCTTTTTACAAATTCTTCTTTAATAACTCCATTGGGAGCCTGGCTGTCCATATTAATGAGGCGGATTTTTCCATCTTCGCACACTTTTTCAACTGCAATTAAAGAATACTGCAATTTTCGGCTTCCCATTCTTCCTGCAAAATCTTCAAGATAAACTGTACAACCGGGAACAAGAAGCTCCTTACAGCGGCCTGTATTTTTAACGTGGGCAATCTTTTCACAGCCGTCAACAATCACATGAGCAATAAAACGGTTTGGACGGGAAACAAACCTGGCAGGAATGACAGAATTATAATGCATTTGCAGAGTATATCATTTTTAATGCTTAAACTCTAATTCTTTCATCTCAAACGGATTTTTTTCTGAACAGGCCAGGAAAATACAAAGGAAAAGCTATGTCTGTAAAAAAAAACGGCGGTTCAACAAAAAATCAAACCACCGCCTTTCTTAGTTCTTTATTTTTAATTCTTAACTGGAACTCCACAGCCAGGATGATCTTCTTCCCAGGCCTGTGCAACCTGAAGAATCTTTACATCATCAAACATTTTACCTGCAAACTGGATTCCGACTGGCATATCACTTGCTGCCTTATTTTCCTTTGAAGTATAACCTGCAGGTACACTTACTGACGGAATACGTGCAAGGTTTACAAAAGTTGTAAACAGGTCGCTCAGATACATTGCAAGAGGATCATCAACTTTTTCACCAAGTTTAAATGAAGCTGTCGGACAAGTTGGACAAAGAATCAGATCATAATTTTCAAATACTGCTGCAACTTCTCTCTGAATGCGTGCACGAACAGACATACCTTTTTTATAAGTATCACCAGAGAACTGTTCAGAAAGAACATAGTTTCCAATGATGATTCGTCGTTTTACTTCAGGACCAAATCCATCAGAACGTGTATCTACATAAAGCTGGTCATAACCTTTACCGTTATCTTCACGTTTACCATAACGGATACCATCAAAACGGCTCAGATTTGAAGCAGCTTCTGAAAGGGCAATTACATAGTAAGAAGCAATTGATGCCTCAAGAACAGGAAGGTCTACAAGTTCAATTTTTGCACCTTTAGAAACAAACCATTCCTTAACTTCTGCAAAAACTTTTGCAACATCGCCATCCATACCTTCAGCTTCTTCAAACTGCTTTGGAACTGCAATCTTAAGTTTTGAAACGTCAGCAGCTGTAAGATTTTTGAGAGCCTGAGATTCAGGAAGATCAGCTGAAGTATCATCATAAAAATCAGCTCCACTCATTGCTGCAAGAGGAACGGCAATATCTTTGGGTGAACGTCCAAGAAGTCCAACCTGATCAAGTGAAGAACCGTAAGCTACAACACCCCATCGGCTCAATACGCCATAAGTTGGTTTAAGTCCGTAAACACCACAATAACTTGCCGGAAGACGAACTGAACCACCAGTTTCTGTACCAAGTCCAAAAAGAGCCTGATTTGCAGCAACGGCAGCAGTTGAACCGCCTGAAGAACCGCCTGATACATAATCACGGTTAATAGGATTGCGTGTCGGTCCATAGCTGGAATATTCTGTAGATGAACCCATGGCAAATTCGTCCTGATTACAGCGACCAAGAGGAATTGCACCGGCAGCGATAAGACGATTTACTACTGTAGCATTATATGGAGCTTTATAGCCTGTAAGGATTTTTGAAGAACATGTAAGGGCTTTTCCCTTTACGGAAATATTGTCCTTGTTGGCAAAAGGAAGTCCGAGAAGAGGTTTTTCTTCAAAAAGTTTGTCTACAGTTCCAGCTGTCTTTGCCTGAGCAATTTCTGCATCAGCTTTTTCAGCAAGAGCTGTAACATCATCATAAATTTCAAGAAAAGCATTGAGTGGCTTATCAGATTTTTTGTCAGCTTCAAATGTTGTGATTGCTTCCTTTACAAGTTCAACACTTGTAATTTCTCCTTTTTTGAGGGCTGCAACTGTATCTTCAATTGTAAAATATTTCATAATAATTCTTATTACCTGTTACCTGTTCACTATTACCTTAAAAATGCAAAGAATTTTTAAGCACCTTCACCAAGAACTTTTGGAACCTGGAAGTAGCCGTCCATAAATTTATCTGTTACCTGTTTTACGTCTGGAATATCAAGTCCGTTTACAATTGTATCATCGCGAAGTTTTTCAGCTTCTGTTGAAGGATATGCATCGTAAGGATTTTCTGAGTCATCATATTTTGAAAGAATGTCAAAGTAGCCTACGATTTCGTCTACCTGTTTTTTAAGTGTTGCCATATCAGTACTTTCTGGAGAAAGACGGCTGAGATAAAGCAAGTTTTCAAGAGTTGTTTCGTCTACAGTTTTCATAACTTCCATTTTATCAAAATAGTGGTAAAATTAAAAGTATATGAACAATTTTCTATATAACAAGGAGGAAAATTATCATGACTAATGAAAAGGCTATAAAAGCCCTGCTGCAGATGAAAACTTATGTTTCTGCAAACTCTATGGAAGAACTTGAATACGCCATTGAAGTTCTTGAAAAACTACAGAAAGACGGTGTTGAAAACCCACTGGAAACAGATTTTTCCCAGTTAAAAAAGTAAATAAATAAAAAGGACTTTAAAATGAATCATCATATAATCGGAACATTCTGGTCACTTTTGCCACCTGTTGTGGCAATTGCTCTGGCTCTTCTTACAAAAGAAGTATATTCTTCACTTTTTATCGGTATTCTCATTGGTGCCGGATTTTATGCCATTGACATGGGAACAGGCCTGACAGGTTTTATTTCCCATCTTTTAAACGAAACTGTTGGAGAAGGCGATGATGCTGCAAGTTATGGCCTTATTGCACAGTTAAGCGACAAATGGAACGCAGGTATTCTTGTATTCCTTGTAATTCTTGGAACACTGGTTGCCCTTATGAACAAAGCAGGCGGTTCTGCAGCTTTTGGTAACTGGGCAAAAAAGCACATCAAGTCAAAAACCGGTGCCCAGGTTGCAACAATTTTTCTTGGAATCCTTATCTTTATAGACGACTATTTTAACTGTCTTACTGTCGGTTCAGTTATGAAGCCTGTTACTGATAAATATGGTGTTTCAAAAGACAAACCTGCATACCTTATCGACTCTACTGCTGCTCCTATCTGTATCATTGCACCTATTTCGTCATGGGCTGCGGCCGTAAGCGGATTTGTTACAGAAGGAGAAAACGGAATTGCACTTTTCTGCAAGGCCATTCCTTTCAATTTCTACGCACTTTTTACAATCATTATGATGTTCGCTATGGTTTTCATGCGTTTTGAATATGGAACCATGTCAAAATATGAAAAAGCAAAAGCCATATTAAATGATGCTGCAGATACAGCAGAAAATAATCATCCTGTTTCAGACGGTAAACGACAGGGAACAGTCCTTGACCTTATCTTCCCTATTTTTTCCCTGATTGTATTCTGTGTTATCGGAATGATCTATTCAGGCGGATTTTTTTCAGAAGGAGATTCGTACCATAACTTTGTCGAAGCCTTTGCCAACTCCGATGCTTCAACAGGTCTTGTAATCGGTTCCCTTGCAGCCCTTATCCTCACAATCATCTGGTATATTTCCCGTCGTGTTTTGAGTTTTAAATCTTCAATGCTCTGTCTTCCTGACGGTTTTAAGGCCATGGTTCCTGCAATTCTCATTCTGACTCTTGCATGGACACTCAAATCAATGACAGATTCCCTTGAAGCCAAAAATTATGTCGCATCAATTGTAGCAAACAGCGCAGGTGGTCTTCAGATGATGCTCCCTGCCATTATTTTTGTAATTGCCTACTTCCTTGCATTTGCAACTGGTACTTCATGGGGAACTTTCGGAATCCTGATTCCAATCTGTATCGCAGCTTTCCCTGAAGGAGCATTAAGAATCATTTCAATTTCTGCATGTATGGCTGGTGCTGTATGCGGTGACCACTGTTCTCCAATTTCGGACACAACAATCATGGCAAGTGCAGGAGCTCAATGTGACCATGTAAACCACGTTTCAACTCAGCTTCCGTACGCACTCACTGTTGCAGGAGTTTCTTTCCTTACATACATTGTAGCAGGCTTAACTCAGGGGCTTGGACTTTTAACCTGTGGAATTATTTCATGGAGTTTTGGTGTCATCGCCCTCATGGGAATTTTATTCCTGTTCAAAACAGTCTTTAACAGACAGAGAGATTAATCTTTAATCACAACAAGAGATTTCTGCTGATATTTCGGCAGGAATCTCTTGATTGTACCGTTTTCAAAACTCACACTGATTGAATATTCACCTTCGTCAGTTTCATTTGCCGCAACAATAATTCCATAACCATATTCATCATGAAAAATCTTTGTTCCCTTGCAGTATTTCCGCTTAACAGGATCACTTTCTGTATCAGGATGACTTAACCCGTAGGCTCCAAAATCTCCCCCATGAAAACCGCTGTTACTTCTGAATGAACTTGGCTTTTTACCGATAATCTTTAAATCGTCCTGGTCCATTTCTTCAAGAAAGCAGCTGGGCCCCATAAAATCAACTCTCCCATACATACGCCTTGTAGAACAACTGGTAAGATATAATTCATTCATTGCACGGGTAATTCCAACATAACAAAGCCTGCGCTCTTCTTCCAGTTCACTTCCAGCTTTATCAGGTCGGGGGAAAATTCCTGTTTCCATTCCCGTCATGATTACACGAGGAAACTCAAGCCCTTTTGTATTATGAAGTGTAATCAAAGTTACACGGTCTTCATTTTCCTCCTCATCAGGTGTTTCAAGAGTCCTGTCAAGTTCAATGTGATCAAGAAATTCCAGAAGTCCGTCCACTGTCAGTTCATACAAAGAGGCACTGTTACTCAATTCCTGCATATTCTGGGCTTTTTGAGTTCCGGCAATGGCATCTTCACCTTCGTAATGTTCTTTTAAACCTGACTTTTCAATGATTGTATCGACAAGAAGATTAAGCCGGATTGTACATTCTTCACCGGCTATCAGATCCTTACATTCACTCATCAGGCTGACAAAATTATCCGCACCTTCCCGGGCTTTTTTTGACAGCTTAAGGGAATCCCCTTTTATAAATTCCACAAGGTTTGCAGCATTTTTTGATTCTCCAAAAGAAGATTCGTCAACTTCAACAGGAATATCATCAGCGGCAAGCTGGGCAATCATACTGCTTCTGTAACCGTCAATAATTTTATCCTGGGTTCCGTTTCCAATTCCACGGGTCGGTTTGTTGATGATTCTGCGGAAAGCAATTTCATCACGGGGATTTGCAATGAGACTCAAATATGCAAGAAGATCCTTGATTTCTTCACGTTCATAAAATTTAAGGGACCCGACCACCTGATATGGAATTTTTCTATGAAGAAAAGTGGATTCAAAAGCAAGGGACTGAGCATTTGTTCTATAGAGGATTGCCCAGTCAGAATATTTTGCACCCTGCTGGTCATGGGCCATTTTTATAAGGTCTGCACAAAATTCAGCTTCTTCGTCCTGATTGGGAAGAAAAGCGAGAACAGGTTTTCGGCCTTCCCCTTTTTCTGCAATAAGAGATTTTCCAAGACGGCCTTCATTGTTGCTTACCACATCTGAAGCAATTTTTAATATCTGTGCAGTAGATCTGTAATTTGATTCGAGACGAACAATTTTTGTACCGGGAAATATTTTTTGAAAATTAAGGATGTTCTGAACTTCAGCACCACGGAATTTATAAATGGACTGATCATCATCACCGACAACACAAATATAATTTCCTGTATTTTCGTGTACTCCGCTTAAAACTTCCAGCAATTTAAACTGAGCAATGTTGGAATCCTGATATTCATCTACCATAAGAACCTGAAATCTGGCATGCATCTTCTGTCGGACATATTCATTGTTTTTCAGAACAAGATAAGGAAGAAGAATAAGATCCCCAAAATCACAGTTTCCTGTTTCGCGCAGACGTTTCTGGTAAGCATCGTAAACAACAGGAAATTCAGGATCAGGATCAATGTCAGACAAACCTGGTGAATCAGGCAAAAGGCAGTAATCTTTTGCAAGGGAAATATCATGGGCATAAACTGAAGCTTCTTTTTTTGTCAGATGCGGACAGGATTTTGCCACAAGAGTTACCATGTCATCGTCATCATAAACCGTAAAATTAGGTTCAATTCCGGCATGCTCAGCATTTAACCGCAAAAACCAGGACCCGAAGGAATGGAATGTTCTTATCTGGCAATACTGGGCACGCTGATCCAGAGCCACAGCACGTTCTTTCATTTCAAGGGCAGCTTTTTTTGTAAAAGTTACGGCGAGAATCTGATATGGATCAACTCCACATTCATCAATAAGGTAAGCAATTTTTGTAGTAATTACACGAGTCTTTCCAGAACCTGCTCCGGCAAGAATCAAAAGAGGTGAACCATTGTGAACAACAGCTTCTTTCTGCTGGTCATTTAAAACATCAAGATACCCCATGATTTCTCCAGAAAATAATAATTACTGTTCGTTTTGTGCAAATTTCAGTGAAGTTTTTGCAATTGTTTCATTTAACTGAGAATCACTTACAAAATCACCTGTCAAATCTACATCACCACTTGCTGTAATATAAACTTTTACAATGCGGCCGGATTCAAAACATTTTGCTTCTTCGGGATTTGAAGCATCAAAGCGGACAACTACACTTCCATCGACTTCAGGAGCCTGGAACCATGCACGGCCGATAGCCATTCCCTCATCAGGATTATCTTCACTGGCAGCAAGAACTTCTTCAATGAGAATGTCATAATCTTTACCGCATCTTAAAGCCAGCTTTTCTCTTGTAATCTGAGCCTGAATTTCGACAAGGAGGTCAGCCCTTTTCTGAGCAGTTTTTTTAGGAACCTGAGGTTTAAAATCATAGGCCGGAGTATCATCTTCTTTTGAATAAGGAAAACAACCGCTCCATTCAGTTTTGATGTCCTGCAAAAATTCTCTTGTTGCCTGGGCCGCTTCTTCTGTTTCACCAGGGAAACCTGCAAGAAAAGTTGTTCGAATTGCAGCATCAGGAAAATATGAACGGATTTTTTCAATAAGTTGTTTATATTTTGCCTGACTTCCCACACGATGCATTTTCAGAATTGTCTGGTCATCACCGCTTTGAAAAGGAATATCAAAATATGGCAGAAAACGGCTGTCGGCCTTCATTACAGGAAGAATATCTTCATTAAAATGATCGGGATGAATATACAAAAGACGGCAGATGAATGTTCCTTTTATCTGACTGATTTTTTTGATTAAAGTGCACAAGCCTGATTCCTGAGCACCATTGTCAGCAGAATCATCACCGTTAATGGAATTGTCACCGCCTTCAACAGAAAGATCTCCCGGAGTTCCTTTAGGAAGGAATGTGCGTCCTGTACCAAAAACATTATCAGTTCGTCCTGTTCCATAAGCTGCCAGATCCTGTCCTACAAGATTAATTTCATATATACCTTTGGAAACAAGCTCCTTTATTTCACAAAGGATTTCTTCAGCAGGCCGGCTTCTAAGTTCACCGCGGATTACAGGAATTGCACAGAAAGAACAGCGGTTGTTACAGCCTTCTGTAATTTTTACGAAAGTACTTCCTGAAAAATTAAGCAGCATATTACGGTTTCCGCCACAAACACCTTTCTGTTCAGGAACAAGCACAGGTCGTTCACCTTTCATCAAAGGTTCAATCACTTTATAAACCTGTGACAAATCCCCGTTTCCAAAAAAACCGTCAGCTTCTTCAAGACTGTCCTTTAAATCTTCTGCATAACGTTCAGCAAGACAACCTGCAAGGAGGATTTTTGCTTTAGGATACCATTCTCTGACCGCCTGAACTGCATTTATGCTTTCAACCTTTGCAGATTCAATAAAACCGCAGCTGTTGATGATAATCAGATCTGCTTCGTCTGCATTGAAAGTCTGAGAATAGCCTTTTTCTGTAAGGTGAGCAATTAAAAGTTCACCGTCCACCTGGTTTTTTGCACAACCATGCTGGTCAATAAAAAATTTAGTCAACATCGATGTCTACAATTTTATGTCTGCCAGTTGCAGAATCTTTTTTAGTCCATCTAAGTTCTTCAACAACTACTGAACCCGATTTTTGTACACCAAGATCATATGTTTTTGATCCGGCTACAACCTGTAATTTAACGGCTCCACCATTTGCAACCCAGTATCGGATTTTATTGCTGGCTGTCATTCGAACTTCTTCACCAGAAGCAATAAATTCTTCAACAGTATCTTTATTATCTGTTCTATAACGGAATACAGTTCCACCACGGAAAGTAGCAATAAGTGTAAATGGATAAGTTCTTGTATCTTCATGAACAACTTTTTTGATTTTATCGTTCATTTCTTCAACACTCTGAAGTTCAGCTTCATCAGTTTCACCGATAGCAGCAGATTCTGCATCCCTCAGCATAATTCTGATTTCAGCACCACGGTTTTCATCGCCGTCTTTTGGAGCAATATCAGACAGATAAGCAATAAGATCAGGAACCTTATCATTATCAATATCAAGTTCAACTTCATCAGAAAGATCGATGTACTGTTTTCCAACTGGTGTTTCAAAACACAAAGCACCTGCAGTTTCGGCAACAGTCAGAATTACATTTTTTCCCTGAGAACTTAAAACAAGCTGATCACCTTTATACAAGCGGGTCTGCAAAGGCTTTTCTGTAAGTTCATATTTTTTTGCCACATTTTTCTTAACTTCATTATCACCGCTGCCGTTTCCGCTAAAACAAATTAGAAGAATAATAGCTGTAATCAAAGCAACAATCACAAAAGAAATGATTCCGATAATGAGAGGCATTTTATATTTTGGAGGTTCCTGAACAATAAGTCCTTCCGGAACAGGAGCTTCCTGAATTGTTTTTGCACGGTAAAGATTTACAACACGGTCAGATTCAATTCCAAGATAATGGGCATAGGTCTTTAAAAAACCTACGAGATATGGTTCTCCAGGAAAAACTTCTGGCTTTTCATCTTCAAGAGCCTTGAGAAAATGAACTGAAATTGTTGTATCCTTTGAAATTGAAGATAATTCCAAATTTTGTTTTTCACGAGCTTCTCTGAGAATTGCTCCGTAACTTTCCATAATAACTTACTCCGAAAAAAGGAAATTGTTGTATTCGTTGGCAGATGATGGTGCTGTATAAATAAAACGTTCGTTAGGAATGTCATTATTAAGCACGTATTTCGTAAAATCAAAGCTGAATGTTTCATTAGTTCCTGTAATTGCTTCAATCCGGCGGATAAGCTTTGTCTCTGCACTTACTGAAACTTTAATGCTTCTGAAACTTTCACTGAGATTTTTGCGTTTGAATTCAAGTTTTACTACAAGTTCATCTGAACCGTCTTCAAGAAGAACAGGATCTGGACCTGTAACATAACTTACGGCATAATAGCGGCTCAAAAGAGAAAGTCCCTGGGAAGTTGCCATATTTGCACTTCCTGCTGAACCTGAATCTGTAACATTCTGTGTCAAAATTGCATTCTGATCTGAAAGATAAATTGTCAGAAGGTCACCGTTAAAACAGATTGTCTGATCTTTTGGAGTTGAAAAATCCATGCGCATGAGATTCGGTTTTTTGTAAGAAACATTTGCCTTCATGCGCAGAGATTTTGTTTTTATTTCAATTTCAGCTTCATATGATTTTATCTGTCCGTAAACAGCTGAAACATCTGCAAAATAATTTGGCGCAGTCTTGATTTCCTGGGCAAAAACTCCAGATACAAATGCTGCTAAAACAACTAATATAGAAAGAACTTTTTTCATAATTATTTTTCCTCAACATCTTCCGCTGCAGAATCTGTAACTTCTGCTTCTGAATCTGCATTTGATTCTGCTTCAGTTTTTTCTGCTTCATCAGCTTTTACTTCAGCAATTTCTGCATCTGAATCTGCTGTTTCTGCACTTTCTTCAGCCCTGTCTGAATCATCTGCTACCCTGCCAGGACTTTCATAACTCTTGATAATATCTGCAAATTCTTTTCCATCCATTGTTTCAATTTTAATAAGACGGTTTGCAACATAATCGAGAAGATCTTTCTTCTTTGTAAGAAGGTCTACAACATATTCGTAGCGTTCACCCATAATGCGGGCAATTTCTTCATCAACATACTTCTGAGTTTCTTCTGAGAATTCCCGTACAAGATTTGGTTCTCCGCCCCTGTTTCCAAGAACACCTTTTCCAAGTGTCATATTCTTGAATTTTGAACTCATACCATAATCTACAATCATGCTCTTGATGATTTCTGTTGCACGTGCAATATCATTGGAAGCGCCTGTTGAAACATCACCGAGAATTACCTGTTCTGCAGCCCGTCCGCCAAGCATTGAATCAATTTCATTAATCAGGTCTTTCTGAGTCATGAAATTCTTTTCTTTTTCTTCACGATACTGTGTAAATCCGCCAATACCATGACTACGGGGAACGACTGTAATTTTGTTTACAGGTTCGTGATCAGGTGTAAAGGCAGCAACAAGAGCATGACCTGATTCATGTACTGCAACAAGGCGATGTTCTTTTTCATTATCTTTACGGCTCTTTTTCTTTAAACCGATACTGACTTTATCAATAGCTTCATTAAAATCAACCATTGTAACTTTTTTACGTCCATTACGAACTGCCAGAAGTGCTGCTTCATTAACAACGTTTGCAAGATCTGCACCGGCAAAACCTGTTGTTCCATGAGCAACAGAATTAAAATCAACGTCAGAATCAAGCTTTACGTTCTTTGCATGAATGCGTAAGATTTCTTCACGTCCCTTAACATCAGGCTTTTCAACAGGAACCTGACGGTCAAAACGGCCCGGGCGAAGAAGAGCTGCATCAAGAATATCTGCACGGTTTGTAGCTGCAAGAATGATAAGTCCCTTTTCATTGTCAAAACCATCCATTTCAACAAGAAGCTGGTTCAATGTCTGTTCACGCTCATCATTACCGGCACCATATCCGCTTGAACGGCTTTTTCCAAGAGCATCAATTTCGTCAATAAATACAATACAAGGAGCTTTTTCGCGGGCCTGCTTAAAAAGGTCACGAACACGGCTTGCACCTACACCGACAAACATTTCAACAAAGTCAGAACCACTGATTCTGAAAAATGGAACGCCGGCTTCACCTGCAACGGCTCTTGCAAGAAGGGTTTTACCAGTTCCCGGAGGTCCTACTAAAAGAACACCCTTTGGAATTTTTCCACCGATATCTGTATATTTTTTAGGTGATTTCAGAAAATCTACAACTTCAACAAGATCATCCTTAGCTTCATCAACACCGGCTACATCAGAAAAACGTGTTTTTACTTTGCCTTCATCAACGGCCTTTGATTTTGAACCGCCGGCAAAAACAGATCCGGCTCCACCACCCATGCGGCGGATAAGGAAAAAGTACATGATGAAAATTAATCCAAAAGGAAGAATCCACTGCAGAAGAATATCAAGGAAATAACTGCGTTCTTTTGGAACAAAACGGTAAGTAAAGTGCTGCTGTCCTGCTTCATCTTTTGAAGATTCAACAGTCTGGTCAAGAAAATCAAGGAACCCTTCAGAAACAACACCAATGGATTTGTATTCCGGAAACTTTGGTTTAAACTGGTTCAGAGACAAAAACCCTGTGCGGCTGAATGAATTAGGAGCTTTTGTTCTTTCACCTGGATTTGCAGGAGGAACAACAGGCTCAGGAGTTTCTTCGCCATATCCTGTAAAAATATTTTCAGAGATTTCAACCTTTACAATTTCTTTACTGCTGATTTTCTGCTTAAACTCAGAAAAATCAATTAAAGGCTGCCCCTTGTCAGATCCCATAAACAGGTGGACAAAAGCAAAAACCGCTATAACTGCAAGCAGAATAGGAAAGAACGGAAACTTTCCAGGCTTTTTATCATTTTTGTCATTATTATTATCATCTCCGCTTCCACCACCGAAAAAGTTGTATGGATCGTGTTCGTCATTGTTACTGTTCTTTGCCATTTAAAAACCTTTTTATATAGAATATTTCAGCTTTAATAATAGAAAAAAAACAACAAATTAACAACATATTTTCTTATGTTTTATTCTCTGGTGCCGAAAATTGAAAAGACGAACCGTCAAATTCGTCAAAAAACTCAAATCATGGATGGATATTAAAATGGCATACGGAAACCCTTACGCAGCTTACCAGACTGCAAATGTAACAACTGCCAGCCAGGGAAAACTTGTAGTTCTTCTCTACGAAGGTGCAATCAAAAACCTTAAAGGCGCAATGGCATGTTTTGAAGCAGACGACAAAATTCTTCCGCCAAATATCGAAAAATTCGGAAATTTTATCGTAAAAACACAGGATATCATCAACGAACTTCAGGTCAGTCTTGATATGGATAAAGGCGGCCAGATAAGTCAGAACCTTATGTCACTTTACGTTTTCTTTAACCAGGAACTTTTAAGTGCAAACATCAATAAAGACAAAAAGAAGATTCAGGATGTCCTTGATTTTATGAATTCACTTCATCAGGCATGGCAGATTGCTTCAACACAGTCTACAACAACACCGGCCACACCTGGACAGAGAGCCCTCAACATTAAGGGGTAAGTTTTTTTAACAAAGGGAGGCTGATTTATGACACTGACACAGGAACAGATTGAAGAAAGAGTTGCAATCCTCAAAAGATTCAAGGAACTTTTACAGCAGCAGCGCAATAAATTTCAGGAATACCTCAACGTTCTTGAAAAACAGCATACAAAAATCCAGATGGACGATACAGATGCAGTAATGGCCCACGCTGAACTTGAAACCCAGATTGTTGCAAACCTTTCAAGCCTGCAGAAAGTTATTGCTCCGATGCAGGATATGTACAATGCCGTTGTTGCAGGACCTGGAATTCCTGACACAGAGGAAAATTCAGTTCTTAAAATGCAGAAAAGCCTTGCCGAACTTCAGCATAAAGTTCTTCGCCAGAATGAAAAGAACCGCAGTCTCCTCAAACTTCACATGGAACAGATTAAGGGACAGCTTTCAACAATGCAGGCAATGAACCCTTACAGAGGAAAATCTTCTGTTTACGCTGACACAAACGGAGTTACAGGTTCATCAATCCTGATAAACGCATAAAATCTCCATTTTATTAAAACCTTATATCAATTTAGCAAAATCCCCTCCTCCATGGGGATTTTTTTGCTTTAAAAAACAAATGTTAATCGCCATACTGTTTCAATCTTATTAAAAAGGCTATGTCCGTAAAAAAAACTGGAGAAATTTTATGAAAATTACAAAAATGTTCGCTGGCCTTTCGATGACAGCACTTCTCTCAACATCAGCATTTGCTGCTGAAGGTATGAGTGACAAACTTTATCAGGCTTCAGGTTCTGCTGTAGAAAATGATTCTTTCTACCTTATGAACATTCTTGACTGGGCTAAATTAAGCTACGAAAAAGGTTACGGCCTTGTTTCCCTCGATTCTGAAAACTACGGAAACCTTGCAGGCGCAACAAACCTTAAAAACGATGCAGCCATTCACGGTGCATGGGAAGGAAACCTCTGGGAAGAAAATGCCGTTAACTTTTTTGGCGGAATGTATGCCTGGGAAAACAAAGCTGTAAAAGGTACATTCGGTAAAATCGATTTCTATGTTCCAGGTTCCATTGGCAATACAACTGTAAAATATGTTGATGGTGCATTTGGTATGACTTACGATGCCAACTGGGCTTTTGATGCAGGCGCAGGATATTTCTGGACTGAAGTTGGCGGAACTGATATTTCTTTCATAAACTTTAATGCTGAAGCCGTTTACACTTTTGGAGAATCTGGAGCTGCAGCAAAAACACGTGGCAAGGGAAAAGGAAAATCAGCTGCAAAACCTGCAACAGGATTTGAATCAACAAAGGCAGGTCTTGTACTTAATGTAACAAATTTTGACCTCGATGCTATAAGCGGAAACTCAATCACATTTGTTCCATACTTCAAGATGCAGAAACAGATTTCAGAAAAACTCAAGTACGGATTCTACTTTGGAACACCAGTTACAATGTGGACAGGTGATTTTGATGACAGCAAAACAACAATGGATTTCAACATGCGCAACGGTATCGTAGCACAGGTAAAACCAGGATTTGAATTTGCAGCCGGAATCCAGACAAACCTTCCTCAAATTGTAAAAGACGGTGACAACGGTGACTTCCAGAATTCATTCTTCATGGGGTGTGGAATTTCAGTTTCTCCGGAAGTTAAAATCGACCTCTGCGCTGCAATCAAACCAACAGATGATGATTTTGATAAAAATGATCCTCCAGCAGCAGGCGGCGACGGTGTAAGCCTCAAAGAAGTCTGGGAACAGTCATTAAGCATCTCAGTAACAATCAAATTCTAATAAGCAATCCGCAATGCACAATTCACAGTGCGCAATCCGCAACCACCAAAATTGTGCATTGCCCATCGCTCAATTTCTAATTCCTAATTCCTCCTTCCTAATTCCTAATTCAATAAATTTCCGCTATAATGTTTTTTATGGCAAATTTTATAGACGAAAATACAGTTTTTATCCTGGACAGCTACGGACTCATCTTCCGCGAATATTACGCTTTTTTTACCCGTCCGCTTACCGACAGCAAAGGCAGCAACGTTTCGGCACTTTTCGGTTTTTTCCGCAACTTAAGCCTTCTTTTTAAACAGTTCAAACCAAAATATTTTGTTGCGGCAATGGACAGCCGTGTTCCAACTTTCCGCCATGAAAATTACGCCCCGTACAAAGCAAACAGGGCAAAAACACCCGAAGATTTAAAAGCCCAGTTTCCCATGATTGAAGACTGTCTGGAAGTTCTGGGAATTCCTGTTGCCAGAGTTGACCGTTTTGAAGCCGACGACGTAATTGCAACAATTGCCCGCAAATGTGACAAAGCAGGCCGCCACTGCGTAATTTTAAGCGCAGACAAAGACCTTCAGCAGCTTGCCAATGACAACATCCACATGCTCAAGCCGGACAAAATCCAGATCTGGAAAGAGTTTACTCCTGCCGACGTTCAGGCAGAATGGGGAGTTGAACCTGCAAAAATCCTCGACCTTCTTGCCCTTATGGGCGACACTGCCGACAACATTCCGGGCGTTGCAGGATGTGGACCAAAGACTGCAGTAAAACTCATTAACGAATACGGTTCATTCAAAGGCATTTACGAAAATGCCGACAAAATCAAAGGTTCCATTGGCGAAAAAATCCGCAGTTCAAAAGAAGATGCAGAAAAATCCCTCTGGCTTGCAACATTGAATGAAGAAGCACCCCTCACCGGCTGGCTCGACGACAAAGGAGAGCTTAAAGCCGAAGCCTTTGACATTTCAAACCTCAACTTCGAAGCCTTTGCTTCCGAAATGACCAGGCGGGAACTTCCAGCCCTAGCAAAAACTTACAGAGCACTTCAAAAAGGTGTAGCAGGAACATCCGACTCTTCACCGGAAGAACTTTCTGCTTCATCTCCATCTGCCACTTCCACTCCTTCGCCAGCAATAAACGACGAACCGGCTTTGGAAGTTGTTCAGAACAAAGGCAATTATTCAGCCTGCACTGACATTAACCGGTTAAACGCCTTCATCGACAGCGCCATTGCCAGCGGAACAGTTGCCTTTGACACAGAAACTGATTCCCTCAACACATTAAAGGCAAACCTTGTAGGATTTTCCCTCAGTTTTCAGAAAGGCCAGGGAATTTACATTCCCCTGATTTTAAATATCGAACCGCTCTTTGCTCCACCGCTGATTTCCAAAAAAGAAGCCCTGGATGCCCTCAAAAAACTTTTTTCATCCCAGACTAAAATCGTAATGCACAATGCAAAATTCGACCTTGAAGTCCTTCATTCCAACGGACTCGACGTTCTTGACAGCAGTCAGTACAAATACACACTCTGCGACACAATGATTGCTTCATGGCTTCTGGAACCGGACCGTCCCGGCAAAAACCCGTATGCCCTTGAAACCCTTGCAGAACAGAAACTTGGCCTCAAAGGAATTGAATTCGGTGAGCTTGTTGGAAAAGAACAGACATTTGCCGACGTTCCCCTTGAAAAAGCCGCAGAATACGGAGCAGAAGATTCCGACTTTACGCTCCAGCTCTGGCTCCTTTTAAGCGAAAAACTTGAATCTGCCGGACTTATGGATTTGTACCGCAACATGGAAATGGAAGTTCTTCCTGTTCTTGCACAAATGGAACTTAACGGAATCCATCTTGACGGAAACTATCTCAAAGACTATGCAGTCACACTCAAGGCCCAGCTTGTAGAATCAGAAAAAAAGATTTATGAAACAGCAGGCCACGAGTTCAACATCGCATCTCCAAAACAGCTTTCAACAGTTCTTTTTGAAGAGCTTAAACTCAAACCCGGCAAAAAAACAAAAACCGGTTACTCAACAGACACAGACGTACTGGAAGGGCTCAAATACGATTCCCCTCTTCCCGGCATGATCCTCGACTACCGTGCCGATGCAAAACTTCTTTCTACTTATGTTGAAACACTTCCACAGCTCACAGACGAAGAAAACCGCATCCACACCACATTCATGCAGTCAGGAACAGCTACAGGCCGTCTTTCATCAAAAGACCCTAACCTTCAGAACATTCCAGTCCGTTCAGAGCAGGGACGCCGCATACGTCAGGCATTCAAAGCTCCTGCTGGCAAAGTCCTCATTTCTGCCGACTACGCCCAGATTGAACTTGTAGTCCTCGCCCATCTGTCCGGTGACAAAAATCTCTGCCAGGCATTTAACACAGGAACAGACGTCCACGCTTCAACAGCATCGGTCATTTACGGAGTTCCAATGGATAAAGTAACTCCTGAACAGCGCCGCAATGCCAAAACCCTCAATTTCGGACTTATGTACGGTATGAGTGCTTTCCGTCTTGCCGGTGAAATCAACTGTTCCCGCACAATGGCACAGGAATTCATCGCAAATTATTTCATGAACTACGCAGGTGTCCGTGACTTTTTTGACAGAAACGTAGCTCAGGCCCAGCAGACAGGCTATATTGAAACAATCAAAGGCCGCCGCCGCTACATTCCTGCAATTAATTCTAAAAACCACATGGAAAAAGAAGGCGCAATCCGCATCGCAAAAAACTCACCGATTCAGGGAAGTGCCGCCGATATTGTAAAACAGGCAATGATTGATGTCGCAAAGGCACTTAAAGAAACTTCATCTCCTGCCCGAATGCTGCTTCAGGTTCATGATGAACTTATTCTTGAATGTCCAGATGATCCTGAAATCATCAAAGCCACAATTACACTCATTACAGATAAAATGGAACATGCAGTTAAGCTTAATGTACCGCTGCGGGTTTCTGTTGAACACGGTTATGCCTGGGGAGAATTCCACTAAATGATGAATATTGAACTGCTGATGAAAGTATTTGGGGGGCGCCTGCCCCTCGCTCCAAAACAGGAAGTTTCACAGGATGAAACTTCCTGTTTTGGAGCTGCCCCCTCAAGCGGGGAGGAACCTGTATTTCCTTTTCTCTCCCCGCAACGCCCCGTTACAATCTGTGTAACAGGACAGATGGCTGCCGGGAAAAATTTCATTTCCTCAATCATTGAAAAAACCTTACCTTCTGCAGTAACCATAGATCTGGATCAGACCGTTCACACAGCCATCGAACTCTGCCGGGACCAGATTGTCACACTTTTTGGAAATTCAATATTGAATAAAGACGGTTCCATAAACCGCCGCCAGATCGGCAGCCTGGTATTTTCAAACCCGGAACTTCTTGCAAAACAGGAATCCATCGTCTATCCCAAAGTAATTGAACTTACAGAACAATTTATGGAAGAAGCCGCAAAAAAAGGCAGTTCCGTAATCATTAACGCAACAGTCCTCTACAAAACACCTCAGCTGATGGATAAATGCGACTTTGTTCTATTTATTACTGCCCCTGAAGAGACAAGACTTAACCGTGCAATGGAACGAGACAACCTTACAAAAGAGCAGATTCTTCAACGATTCCAGAATCAGGCAGATCTCTACGAATGCTACCAGAAAACAGGCAAACCAATAATCACCCTGGAAAATCCATAATCTGAGTATTTTTCAATCTTTTTTGCCTCATAAAAAAAACTAAACTTTTTTTGTGGAAATCCGATATTGAAAGTATGAAAAGAGACTTTTACAAGTCTTTTCGAGGGGTTTTTAATTATGGAACAGAAAAGAACACTTTGGATTGTAGCAGCAGCAGGAATTTTCCTTCTTGTAGTAGTTGGAGCTGCCCTTATAATTTTCCGTCCGGTTTCTTCTGGTTATCCGGTAGAAACAGGTTTCGTATCATCTGCAATCCAGACTTCAGTTGATTCTCCATCAACAGCTGCTTCGCCATTTGACAACAGTCAGACTTTTAATCTTCAGCAGACACCATTTCTTTCGGGAGCAGCAACACCTGTAACAGATCCTGTTTCAAATGATGCACTTTCAGCAAAATCTGATTCAGCAGCCGCTGCTCCAAATGAACTTCACAGCGAAAACCTTACTGTTTATGCAAACAACACAACTGTTTATGAACAGGGACAGATTACATACAACTTTGACCTTAATAAAATGATGGCAAAAAATCAGGATGCAGTAACAACTTCTGTAGAATATTCTTCACCGGCACAGTCTGTTTCTTCAACTGTTTCAAAAGAAGAAGCTAAATCAAAACCGGTAACAGATGATTCTTACTACACACCTGCCCCTAAAAAAGCAGAAAGCAAAAAAACTGCAGCAGAATCAAAACCGGCTGCAAAAACACAGACAAAATCAGCAGCCGTAAAAACAGAAAAAACAGCTTCTAAAACACCGGCAAAAACAGCAAAACCTGCTTCACCAAAAACACCTGACAGATTCTGGATTCAGGCTGCAAGTTACACAAACAAAGAAGGTGCTGACAATGCCCGCAAGATTCTTGAAGCAAACAAAATGAACAACGAAGTATTTACATACACAGATTCTAAAGGAAAACTTTTCTATCGTGTACGCATCGGTCCATACACAACATCAAGCGAAGCTGAATACTGGCAGAAGCGCCTTGCAGTAATAGACCAGTTCAGCAGCACACCAAGCTACATCGTTAATTCATCTGCCAAAAAATAAAGCAATCCTGTATTGTTAGGTCCGCATAATGCGGACATTCAAATAGTTTCAATAACAATACAGCATTAGCGACGATATCGAGCGGCTTTGTTGTTCAATTTTTTTATGGCAGCATTGCCTTATATAACAACTTTTTTTGAACACAGCCTGCACAACTTTTTTTTAAAAATTTATTTAAAAAGCGTATTTTTTACTGTTTCTTCCCCTATACATAGGTATGAAGAAATTATGTTTTTTTATACTGACATGTATTTTCGCAGGTAAAACTGTTTTTGCCGGCGAGTCCCGGCCCCCTCATATCGAGTGCAAATTTTCAGGTGACTTTCAGGATGAAAAATCAGGCGCAAATTCCGGCATTATTTTTAAGAGCCCGCATTTATCTGCTCAGTTTTTCACAAAACTGACACAGGAAGACAACACCATCATCTTTGATAATTACAGATGGGGCACAAAACTTTCTTTATTTTCACCATCTTCTCCCCTGACCTTTTATTACGGAAGAAATGTTTTCTCCTCAGCCGTCTCAAAACTTAAAAATCCCGCTCCTTCAACTGTTTCTTCTCCTTTAACACGCAACTTTGGACTTTCAGTTTCAGCTTCCGTATCTTCTCCAGGAATGAGCAGTTCAGTCCAGCCCATTTCCTGTGCAACAACCTTTTCCATCAATCAAAAAGAAACAGTTTTTTCAGCTGAAGGATCAGTTATTGAAGACAAGTCTTTTTTCATTTCATCTTCTTTGAAGAAAACTTTTTCTGCCCATATTTCTGATACCATATCAATGATTGCAGGCCGTTACCAGATTGAAGGAAAAACTTCCGCCTTAACAAAACAGAACGGAACATTTCCCCTTCAATGGCAATATTCTGCACTTTTTCAGAATTATTTTAAGAGTCCCCTGTTAAAATTCAGGTTCCAGACAGGTTTTGCCCAAAGTCCATACACCTTTGCTGACTGTCCACAATGGAATATGTGGTTCAAAATATCACCGGTACTTTCCTTCGGCCCTTTTCTCATAAACTGTTCATATTTTGCAATTCCTTTCTGCAGCAGACAGCCGGCAGGTTCACCTTTAATTACAGCCGCTTCAATATGCCGTACAGTAGAACAGTTTGAATTTAATCCCCAGACCTCTTTACTTCTCAATGACGGAGAATCAGCCTTAAATTTCGGAGCATATTTTACTGACACCTTCAAAGTAACAGCTACAAAACATCCTGAAACACTGGAAGTCTTTAAAGCCCGTTTTGCCGGCGAAATTGAAACCCGTACTTTCAAGTCCAGGCTGGATTTTACGGCAGCAAATATTCTTCTGAGCGGAACTCCCCCCGACAAAGCTTCAACTCCACAAAAATATTACGGAATCACCCTGGATTCAGATTATTTCAGTTCATCATTCCGCTCAGATTTTTCAATCGGCTACAAATATTATCCGCCACTCAAAACAGGTTCTGTTCCTGAAGAAAACTTAACGCTGTCACTTTCAGCAAATCTTGCTTCATTCAAGGCTTTAACGGCCGCCGGAGGAACAGACATTACAAAAAAAGGCGGAAAAACTAAAAAATCGCAGTATCTTTCCCTGACTTACAGACTTTCTCAAAAATATTTATCGCTTTATTTTAAATGCAGGTTCATCACATCATAAATGGCTGTAAGTATTGAAAATTATTGGATTTTTCAGTAGTATAGTCGGATAAATCTGTAAATCTTTTTTTGAGAGGTAACAATATGGCTTTTGATATTACTAAAGTACGTAATATCGGTATCAGTGCCCACATTGACTCAGGTAAAACAACAACTTCTGAACGTATCTTGTTCTACTGTAACAAGATTCATGCTATTCACGAAGTTCGTGGTAAAGACGGTGTTGGTGCTGTAATGGATAACATGGAACTGGAACGTGAACGTGGTATCACAATCCAGTCAGCTGCTACTCAGGTACAGTGGAAAGACACAACAATTAACTTGATCGACACACCGGGTCACGTAGACTTCACTGTAGAAGTTGAACGCTCACTCCGCGTTCTCGACGGTGCTATCATGATTCTTTGTGCCGTTGCTGGTGTGTAGTCACAGTCAATCACTGTAGACCGTCAGCTTAAACGCTATCATGTACCTCGTGTTGCATTCGTAAACAAATGTGACCGTCAGGGTGCTAACCCAATCCGTGTTTGTGGTCAGCTCCGCGATAAACTCGGCTTGAACTCACACATGGTTGAACTTCCAATCGGTCTCGAAGACAAACTCGAAGGTGTAGTGGACCTCGTAGGCATGAAGGCTATTTACTTCGACGGCGACAACGGTGAAAAACTCCGCATCGCTGAAATCCCTGCTCACCTCAAAGATGAAGCTGCTAAATATCACCAGGAACTCATTGAAGAAGCTGCAAACTTTGACGATGCTTTGATGGAAAAAGCTCTTGAAGGTATCGAACCAACAGAAGAAGAACTCATTGCTGCTATCCGTAAGGGTACTCTTGCAGAACAGTTCGTTGGTGTATTCTGTGGTTCTGCTCACGTTAACAAAGGTATTCAGCCACTTCTCGACGGTGTACTCCGCTATCTCCCAGATCCAACTGAAGTTCACAACTACGGTCTCGATCTCGACAAAAATGAAGAACAGGTTGAACTTTTCAACGTTCCAGATAAGCCATGTGTTGCACTGGCATTCAAACTTGATGACGGTCAGTTCGGTCAGTTGACATACATCCGTATCTACCAGGGTCGTCTTCCAAAGGGATGTGAACTTACAAACGTTCGCACAGGAAAACGCTTCAAGGTTGGTCGTCTCGTACGTATGAACTCTGCTGCTATGGAAGATATTTCAGTAGGTGAACCAGGCGATATCTGTGCCCTCTTCGGTGTAGACTGTGCTTCTGGTGATACATTCTGTGCTGAAGGTATCAACGTAGCTATGACTTCTATGTTCGTTCCTAAACCTGTAATCTCACAGGCTATCAAACCAAAAGATAAGTCTATGGCCGCTAACTTTGCCAAAGCCCTTAACCGCTTTACAAAAGAAGACCCAACATTCCAGACAGAACTTGACCCAGAATCTAATGAAACAATCATTAAGGGTATGGGTGAACTTCACCTCGCTGTATACGTTGAACGTATGAAGCGTGAATACAAATGTGAAGTTGAAGTAACTCCACCAAAAGTAGCTTATCGTGAATCTATCACAGCTCGTGGTGAATTCAACTACACACACAAAAAACAGACTGGTGGTTCTGGTCAGTACGGTCGAGTTGCCGGATTCATGGAACCAATCGAAGATAAAGACTACGAATTTGTAGACTCAATCAAGGGTGGTGCTATTCCTAACGAATTCATTCCTTCTTGTGACAAAGGTTTCAAAAAGGCTATGGAAAAAGGTACTCTTATCGGTGCTCCAATCGTTGGTGTAAAATGTACAATCAATGATGGTCAGTCTCACCCGGTTGACTCTTCAGATAACGCCTTCCAGCAGGCTGCTCTCTTTGCTTTCCGCGAAGGTTATACAAAATCTAAGCCAGTAATTCTTGAACCTATCATGAAGGTTTCTATCGAAGGTCCAACAGAATTCCAGGGTAACATGTTCGGTCTTATTAACCAGCGCCGTGGTGTAATCCTTGAAACAACTGATGAAAACAACATGTCTGTAGTAAACGCTGAAGTTCCACTTTCAGAAATGTTCGGTTTCTCTACAATTCTTCGCTCTTCAACACAGGGTAAAGCAGAATTTACAATGGAATTCTTGAAATATGGTCGCGTTCCAGGTAACGTAGCTGAAGAACTCCAGAAGAAATTCCAGGAAGAAAAAAAGGCTGGTAACTAATAGTTATCACCATCCTATAACGGTTAACAGTCAAATCTGTTGGCCGTTAAACTAAATTTTAAGGAGAAAACTATGGTAAAACAGGATTTTTTTGAAAAAAGCCCAGTTCGTCTTTTTGATGAAGCTACTGGTGGTCTCAAAGCAGGTTCACTCGGTCTCGTAACATCAAAGAAAGGTTTGGGAAAAACATCTGTGCTTGTACAGTTTGGTATGGATACACTTCTCCAGGACAAACAGCTTGTTCACGTAACATTCGATCTCCACTCTTCTAACGTAATTTCTTGGTACGATGGTATCTTTACAGAAGTTGCTAAAAAGAAGAACATTGGAAACGCTACAGAACTCAAAAACGAAGTTGTTTCTAAGAGAACAATCCTTAACTTCTCTCTCGATAACTTCACTCTTTCAAAGGTTGTAAATACATTGAACGCTCTCAAAGCCGGCGGAATCGCTGTTTCTGGCGTTGTAATGGATGGAATCGACTTCTCTAAAGTATCAGAAGGTGACATCAATGCCGTAGCTCAGTATGCTGCTGCTGAAGGTGTAACAATCTGGGCTTCTGCTAACGCTGAAGGCGACAAACTCGCTGACTCAGTTCCAGCTTCAATGGAAAAATACTTTGGTGCAGTTGTAAACCTCTCTCAGGAATCTGACAAAGTTTCTGTAAAAGTTCTCAAGATTGGCGACAAACAGAATGTTGATACAGGTCTTAAACTTGATTCAAAAACATTGTTGATGACTAAATAATTAATCCTTTTATATGGATTTTCAAAGGCTTTCGGCAAAAAGTGTCGAGAGCCTTTTTTTTGCCGATAATAAGATTATGAAGCAATTTCTATTAGTTTTAAGCCTTCTTATATTCTACTCGTTTATATATGCTGTTCCAAAACCGGTTATTATGGAAATCAAGTTTTCTCAAACTCAGTCTTTTCCTGCCCTCTTCTACCCTTTCAACACAATTGAGGAAGGCGACAAAATCGGTAGTGAAGTTTTTGGATTTACAAAACTTGTTGATACTTTAAAAAATGAAAAGTTCACCAAAGTCACATTTATTGATCCTGCAAGTGAACTTTTAAAATACGATTATTCCATCATGAAGTGCGGCTATGAATTGTGGATATTTAAAAATCCAGGTGACGGCCACTTATGGGGTAAAGGATTTTTATTTCCAAGGGAAAAGGAATGATGCAAATTTAAGAGGACCGAGAGATTCCTTATCTTCTGCAAGAAGTTCATCCCAGGGAATATTTGATCTCTTGGTAATATCATTCAATCCATCGTTTGCTTCAAGCCAGTCATATTTGTACAACCGCAGTCTTGTAGCATTCATTGTGCTTAAAGTAATTCCATTAATTCCCGGAACAATGAACAAAAGAATACAGGACAATATTAAAAGAACACCGTTATACAAAAACAGGAAAATACTGAACATTGGATTATCAAAAAAGACAATGTAACTTTTAATCAGGGATTTTTTAAAACCATTCTGTTCCTGCAAAAAGTAAAGAGGAATAAAATACTGCATTGAAATTACACTGACAGCCAGAAAGAGACCGATACATTCAGCAATAATCGGCCCGGCAATTCCAAGACTTTTATTAGTCCAGTAATAAGGAATGGCATTAATAGCGGCAAAACTCACAGCAGTTGCAAGAAATGCAAATCCAAAGGCGATCGGCCATACAACTTTCATCGATCTGAAAAACAAACTGACACTTGGCGTATTAAAATCAGCAATTTTCTGCGCATTAGCTCCAAAAGCAAATATAGGAATCATGAACAGGCCGATTCCAACCATCAAAGTAATCCATGGGAGCAGCGTGTTATACTGTTCAACAAAAGTACTTGTTTCAAACCAGCAAAAACCAATGGCACCACCCCACAATAAAAGTCCAACATTATAAGCCAGAAGCATTAAAAAATGGTCCCAGCCATCAGCAAAATTTTTCTTTAAAAAGAAACCAATCATTAGAACAACCCCTGAATGACTCCATCGTCATCCACATCAATATTTACGGCTGCAGGAATTTTTGGAAGTCCTGGCATTGTCATAATATCGCCTGCAAGAATTACTACAAAACCTGCACCACTGTAAAGCTGAACATCGCGAACCGGGAAAATATAGTCTTTTGGAGCACCAGCAAGTTTCGGATCATGCGAAATGGAATTCTGTGTCTTTGCAATACATACAGGAAGATCTTTATAACCAGCCTCTTCATATTCCCGGAGTTTTTTAATCACAGCAGGAGGGAAATCAACATCTGCTGCACGGTAAATTTTTGTTGCAATCTGCCGAACCTTATCTGCAAGTGAAAGGTGTGATTGATAAAGATAATTGAATTTAGCTTCACCTTTATCGCAGGTTTCAGCAACAACCCTGGCAAGTTCAGTCATGCCTTCCCCGCCTTTTCCCCAGCCTTCACAGAGAACGGCTTTTGCACCCTTAAGCTCACAGAGTCTCTGCAAAAGTTCAATTTCTTCCGGAGTATCGGTTACAAATTTATTTACCGCAATTACAGACGGCACACCAAACTTTGCAATATTTTCAATATGAACGGCAAGATTTTCAAAACCACGTTCAAGAGCTGCAACACTTGGAGTTGAAAGATCGGCTTTTGCCATTCCGCCATGCATTTTTAATGCTCGTACAGTAGCAACAATAACAACTACAGAAGGAGCAATTCCAGCAATACGGCATTTAATATCCATAAATTTTTCAGCACCGAGATCTGCTGCAAATCCGGCTTCTGTTACTACATAATCACCAGTTGCAAGAGCACTCAATGTTGCATTGATTGAGTTAGTACCCTGTGCAATGTTGGCAAATGGACCGCCATGAACAAACACAGGATTTTTTTCCAGGGTCTGAACAAGATTTGGTCTGATGGCATCTTTTAACAATGCAGCAATGGCACCAGTACATTTTAATTCGCCAAATTTTACAGGACGTTTATCATAAGTCTGTCCGATTGTAATATTTGAAATACGCTTTTTAAGATCTGAAATTGAAGTTGAAAGACAGATAATTGCCATAAGTTCAGAGGCTACGGCAATGGTAAAATGATCTTCACGTGGAATACCATCCATTCTTCCGCCAAGACCGATTGTAATATTACGCAGGGCACGGTCATTAAGGTCAACACAGCGCTTCCATGTAATGGTTCTTGCATCAATTCTTAAGATATTTCCCTGCTGGATATGATTATCAATGATTGCAGAAATCAGGTTGTTAGCAATGGAAATTGCATGGATATCACCTGTAAAATGAAGGTTAATATCTTCCATTGGAACAATCTGAGCATAACCACCGCCACAAGCTCCACCTTTAACGCCGAAGCAAGGTCCCAGAGAAGGTTCACGGAGTGCTATGATAGCTTTTTTACCGATTTTGTTAAGACCATCTCCCAGACCAATTGAAACTGTTGATTTACCTTCACCGGCTGGAGTTGGTGTTACAGCTGTAGTAAGAATGAGTTTACCGCGATTTTTTGGATCGGCTGCCTTATTCTGAAGAGTACGAAGCTGGGCCATTGTAATTTTGGCCTTATATTTGCCATAAAGATCAAGATCGTCTTCTTTTATGCCAATTTTAGCAGCAACCTCAGTTACATGAACCATCTTGTTATTCTGGGCAATTTCAATATCTGAAAGCATAAACGTACCTCACAAAACAGATTTATTCATTATATACGATTTTTGCGAATAATTCTACAAAACGAATTCATTCAGGAAATCTGCAATTCCGTCTTCATTGTTGGAAAAACGGGTTACATATCTGGCAATCTGTTTTATTTCTTCACGACCGTTACACATGCAAACTCCATGCCCAGTAAGACGAATCATAGATTCATCATTAAAACTGTCACCAAATCCCATTGTTTGTTCCTGCGGAATATTAAGAATTTCAGCAAGTTTCAAAATAGACTGTCCTTTTCCGCAATCAAGTGGCATCACTTCCAGAAAAAAAGGTTTACTTGTAAAAACATCAGCTTTGCCCTTAAGAAGTTCCTTAAGTTGAGGCAAAAATAAAGCAATTTCTTCTTCCGGGCCTGGAACCAGAATCTTAGGATGACCTTTATTTAAAAACTCAGCAAAATTCTCAATCTTTCTAAAATTGATTCCGCACATTATTGCATCTTTTCTGGTCCAATCTGTATCACGGTCAGCATAAATAGTATCAGCGTCACATACATGACATCCCAATCCTCTGGCAGAAGCCTCTTCAAAAACTTTATTAAGAATTATACCGTCAAGTTTCTGAGTAAAAACCGGCTGTCGTGTATGAAGATCCATTATGCTGGCGCCATTTATTCCAATCAGATACCTTCCGGATTCCATTCCGGCAATGTCCAGAGTCCGCACATAAGGAAGAATTGCATTTTCAACACGACCACTGCATAAAACGATATAAATGCCCCGTTCAGCACATTTACGGATGTATTTTATTGTATCTTCAGTAATTACTCTTTCATCATTCAAAAGAGTATCATCAAGATCAAAAGCTATAAGTTTAACATCAAGTTTACAAGAAGGAAGTTTTAACATACAAACATTATATAAAAAATCTTGTGAATTTAATATAATGATTATGTCCATAAAATTGTTGTTTTCATAAGGAAAAGCTGCCATAAAAAAATATTATGTTGTATGATCAGTCTCAGATATTAAGTTTAATTTCTCACATTCACTCTCAAAGTCAGGATTTTCTTCAAAAAGAACTTAAAAATCTTGGACTTAAAGAAATGGTGACAAGTCATGCAAACATTCTTTTTTGCCTCAGTAAAAGTTCTTCCCTCACCCCTGGCGAATTAAGTCAGAAAATCAACAGGGATAAATCGACTACAACTGCCCTCATCAAAAAACTGGAAAAAGAAGGATTTGTTCAATTAAAAAAGGACGAGGCTGACAGCCGCAAAAAACTGATTACCCTTACAGACCAGGGCAAAAAATATACCAGGGCAACAAGTGAGTTGTCCCAGAAACTTTTACAGGCCTGCTGGATTGATTTTGATGAAGAGCAAAAAAAACAGCTTGTTGAACTTCTCAACAAGCTGTCATCAAATCTTGCCTAAACAAGAGGTTTTACATAAAGGAAAACAATCTGATTATCCTTAGAATAATCTTTAGCAGCAACAATATCCATTACAACATCAACAAAGTCACTGTCAATCATTCGCCTGTATTTAATTGAAAATATTTTTTTACCCGACAGGAAATATTTTTTAAGGCTCTCAATTTCTGTAGTCTTAATAAAATCTTCAAGATCATCCGGATGAACCTGCCCTGAATGAGCAAAATTCTTTAACCAGAGGGATATTTTTTCAGAATAACCTTTTGATTCAATTTTTTCATCTTCATTGGTTTTTATGATTCTGTGTTCATCAAGCCCAAGATTAATTTTAAGGATTTTTGTATACAAATCACGGACAGCCATAAAAGCTTCAGCCTGACCACGACGATCTACACCTTTTGTCTTGTAAAAATTAGATTTATCTTCATACATGCGTTTATCTGCAAGTTCAAAAAGTGCCGCGAATTTCTCGTGTGAATAATTTTCAATATCTGTTGAAGATGCATAACCGGTTGACACTGTAAGTTCAGGCACATATTCTCCCTGCCATTGACTGACAATCTTCTTAAACCGTTCAACGGCATAAGAAATATCATCGTCACTGTCACAGACAATAACAGTAAATTCGTCCCCGCCGGTTCTGTAACAGGTACCAATAGGAGAGAAAATTCTTGCAATACATGAAGCAGCGCCACTGATAAGTTCATCACCTGCTTTGTGTCCGACATTATCATTTATCTGCTTCAACCCGTTAACATCAAATTCAATAACAGAAACTTTGTCAATTTTTGAATCATGGATCTCCTGAATTTTCATTTCAAAAGCATGACGGTTATAAAGCTGAGTAAGTTCATCGACAGTAGAAAGTTTCTGAAGATGTTCTTTTTCTTTTCGTGCATCATCAACACTCTGGGTTGTAAAAATTACTTCAGTAATGTTTCCTTCCGAATCATATTCAAGCGGAATAAACTGAGCACTAAACCAGCCGACATCGATACCACGGAACTCTGCAAGAAGACTCTTTTTCCCTGTAAGGCGTTTTGAAATTGTGCGCAGATCTGTAAATTCCAGTGCATCAAACACATCTTCAGGCTGTACAGTTCTCTTCATGACATTTTCCATCTGAATGCAGGCATCACTGTTTTTATTGACGTATTGTCTTACCTGTTCCAAAGTATTCATTTCAAGAACAGTATCATTAACAAGATCAATAACATGAGTTGTCATATAAACACCTGAAATTGCACTTACAATATGATACTGCCGGAGCATGGAATTCTGATATTCCAGAGTTTTTCTATATTCTTTTTCTTTATGATAAGCTTCGATATAAAGCACATGCATGATAAAGACAGTAACAATAAAGCAGCAGAAATAAATAAGATAGAAGCGCACTTCATATTTAAAAACCTCTGAAAGACTTCTTTTTCTTGTGTACTGAACGAGCCACTTCTCATCAAGCTTATTAATGAATCCTTCTTCACCAAGCTGACGAATTGTCTCATTGATAAGCCCATGCAATTCTTCAAGCCCTTTTCGCACCCCTATCGATGGATAGCTTTGCATCAGGACTGAACTTGGTTTTAATTTGTAGCCGTAACGTTCGATGATTTTTTTACCTACAGAACCATGACAGATACCATAATCGACTTTTCCTTCTTCAACAGCCCTAAGGATATCAGTATTTGTAAAATATTCCTGATATTTACAATTAAGGTCAAAGACAAGTTCAATGACAGAATTTATCATCAGACCAACTTTTTTATCCTTCAACTGTGAAACAACGTTGATTTCATCTTTTCCAAAGACAACAAGTTCATCCTGCGAAACAGCGACAGTTTTATTTACGCCTGCCATGTGGGAAAAAATCTCAAGCCCGAGAATTAAATCTGCACTACCTGACTGAAGGCGGCTTTTACATCCCTGCCAGTCGAGAAACAGGATTTCTGCCTTATAGCCTAATCTTGTGGCAATTTCGTTTATAAGCTCAACATCAAGACCAGATAAATTTCCTTTTGAGTTTATGAATGAATATGGAGCAAAATCGTAATCTGCAACAACGCGCAATACAGGTGCGTCTTCCGGAACATTATTAATTATGTCTACAGACGGCTCCCTCTCAAAAACACCAAGCTGATGCAATGTAAAAATGACAGGAAAAAGAATTCCTAATCCAAGAAAAATGTAAAGAATAAGTTTAAGTTTGCGCATACCTTTTAATTTTAATTCGAAAATATGCGATTTTCAATGTAAAACCAGGCTTTTATATCAGGTTATAGCAGATAACCGAAATCCAAATAAAAACAGCCTGCTGATAATTTCAACAGGCTGCATATTCTTTTAGACTTTTACCTTAAAATCAGTAAACGCTCAGAATCTTAGTAAGCTTTTCGTTACCGATGATTTTCATAAAGTTTGCAAGGCGCGGGCCCTGATCTTTTCCGATTAAAGCGTGGTAGAGAGCTGTAAAGAGAGCCTTTGCATCCAAACCCATTTCTGTAGCAATGTCATACATAGCCTGCTGACATTCCTTGTCCATGGCAAAAGTTCCAACCTTAGGTACAACTTCGTCGCGTACACGTTTAACAGCAGTAAGCATGTCACCTGTAATATCTTCTGCCTTTGAACCGTCTTCACGGAGGGCAAAACACATGTCAGGAGCGCAGTCTGGAGCAGATTCATTAATCCAGTACCAGGCACAGGCACAGCGGCGGCGGAGAGTTTCTTCCTGTTCAGGCTTTACATCACCCAGAGAAGCAATTACGGCATCCACGTCACCAGAGTAAGTCTGGAGAAGAGTTGTCAAAAGACGGAATGGAACCTGATATGGCATTACCTTTGGCATACCGTCAATCTGGCTCAATTCGTAAAGGCGCTTTTCACGGAGAAGAAGCTGTTCACGCTTAGCAGGATCCTTTTCTTTTGGTTCTTCAACTCCCCATACAAGGCGTTCAGTGCGGTCATAAGCTTCGTAAAGAGTAATAACATCAAGGTCAAATGAGATTGAGAATTCATGGTCAACCTTGTTAGAAGCAAAAATGTAGCGGAGAACTTCACCCTGATAAACTTCAAGGGCATCAACAAGAGAAATTACCTTTCCCTTAGAAGAAGACATTTTTCCAGGAACACCCTTGAGCTTAACAAAGTCATACTTCATTGTTACAGGAGCATCCCAGTTGTAAAGTCTTTTTGAAACAAGTTTTGCTGTATCGTAAGAACCACCCGGAGAAATGTGATCTTTTCCGCCTGGTTCAAAACAAACCTGTTCTTCGTTCCATCTCATAGGCCAGTCAACGCGCCAGCCAAGCTTAAACTCTTTTGAAGTGCGGAGGTCACCCTTTTCTACATGACCGCAGGAATTACATTTGTAAGTAATTCCGTATTCGCCATCATATTCAGTGATTTCAGTTTCGTCCTTGTTACATTTGCAGCAAAAAGCAGCCACAGGCCAGTAAACGTCACTGTCCTTCATTTTGTGATCGTCGTCGCGGTATTCGTTGAGACACTGCTTGATAACATCACGCTTCTGCATGGCAATTTTCATACCTTCAGTGTAGCGGTTAGCACGGTAGCGGCTTGCCTGATAAAGGAATTCAGGATGAATACCAACGCGGGGAAGCTGCATTTCAATGTCCTGTTCGTGGTGACGTGCATAGTTTTCGTCACGGTCAAAAGTATCTGGAACCATTGTAATAGGATAACGAAGATATTTTTCAAGAACTTCAGGTTTTGGCATGTTGGCAGGAACCTTACGGAAAACATCGTAGTCGTCCCATGAATAAATAAAGCGTACATTCTTGCCCCGGTCACGAAGAGCCCGAACAACCAGGTCTACAGTAATGATTTCGCGGAAGTTACCGATGTGAACAGTTCCCGAAGGAGTAATTCCGGAAGCACAAGTGTAGGAATCCCGGTCTCCCTTTGCCTTGATGATGCGTTCTGCCTGCTGGTCAGCCCAGTGA
>JAZLKD010000058.1:0-14165 GCA_045597415.1 Treponema sp.
ATAAATATCTTTATATGACTCAGATTCAAAGTAAATCTAAAAAAATAGCAATTGTTGCAATAGCAAGAAAGCTTGCGGAATTGATGTATACATTATTAAAAAATGGAACATCATATGAAAAAAGAACTCCTCCTGCTATAACTAAAATAGCAGAAGAAGCTCTTTCATTAGCATCATAAAAATATGGAATCAGGACGTCATGATATTGACAAATATCATAGGAGGCACGCTGCGCTTAAAACCTTGACACGCGGGGTACCACTTCCGTGGTGATCCCTGCCGCGTCAAGGCACGATTCATTATTTCCAGCTTTTGAATTTAAATGTGCCGAAGGATTCGCCTTCGTTTAAATCTTTTTCTTTCTGCTGCAGATTTTTGTGAATTTCTTCAATAAGTTCATCAAAACCGTCGCGTGTTCTGGCACTTACTTTTACGGCATCGGGCAGTAATTCCTCAAGTCTGGCAAGATTTACATCCTGCGGCCAGAGAGTATCAGTCTTGTTCAATACAATAATCCGCTTTTTTTCATCAGCCTTAATTTCTTCAAGAACTTTTAAAACCGTCTTGTACTGCTGAGGAGCATCAGGATCGCCTGCGTCAATTACAATTAAAAGAACATCAGCGTGCAGGGCTTCTTCCAGAGTAGACTTAAAGGCATCAACAAGAGAATGAGGCAGATTACTGATAAAACCAACAGTATCTGTCAAAAGAATCGTTTCTCCCGTCTTAATTGTGAGCCTTCGTGTAGTAGGATCCAGAGTCGCAAAAAGCTTATCTTCAACAAAAACTTCAGCACCAGTGAGGGCATTTAAAAGACTGGATTTTCCGGCATTTGTATACCCTACCAGGGCACAGTTTGGAAATGGAACTTTTTCACGTTTTTTGCGCATTGTTTCACGATTCTGCACAACTGTCTTAAGTTCTTTTTTAAGTTTCTGGATTTTTTCCCTTACCTGACGCTGGTCAAGCTCAAGCTGAGTTTCGCCGCTTCCTTTTGAACCGTAATTACCGCCGCGCTGACGTGCCATATCACCGTACATGTGGGCAAGACGAGGCAGAGAATAGGAAAGCCTTGCAAGTTCAACCTGAAGAACGGCTTCCCTTGTCTGAGCTCTCTGTGCAAATATCCTTAAAATTACTTCCTGCCTGTCAAAACATGGAATTCTGCTTAATTTTTCCCAGTTGCGCTGTTTTGTAGGATCCAGTTCCCAGTCAAAAACAATGCAATCGGCTTCAAGTTCTTTTGCAAGGGCACTGATTTCCTGAGCCTTACCAGAACCCATTCCAAAAGCCGGATGGACTTCAAGGCGGGTCAGATTAAAAGAGCGGACATTTTCCATGCCAAGGGTGGAAACAAGTCCCTCAAGTTCTGTAAGGCTTGTGCGGGGTTTGCCGACAAGGAGACATTTTATTTTTCTGTTTTCTTCTTCGTGAACTTCTACCATATTTTATTTATACAAAAGAAAAATTGCCGGAATCTTTTTTAATTCAGGAATTCCGTCTTTTTTCCACTGAGCTACAGTTTTTGTCCTGATATATTCATCTGCAGTAGTTATTCCTGCAGCAACGCAAAGTTTTGTTTCAGGTTTGCAGGCACTTAAAATTGACTGAACCATCTGCGTATTTCTGTATGGAGTTTCAATAAAAAGCTGAGTCTGACTTTCTTTCCATACACGGCTTTCGAGAGATTTTATTTTTGACGACCTCTCGTTAGGCTTAACCGGCAGATATCCGTTAAAGGCAAAATTCTGTCCGTTAAACCCGCTGGCCATAATCGCCATAATCATGGAATTAGGACCAACTAAAGGAACAACTTTAAGTCCCATTCTCTGCGCTTTTTCCACAGCAAGTGCTCCAGGATCTCCCACTGCAGGACAACCGGCTTCGCTGATAACTCCAACACTCATTCCCTCTTTTAAAGGCTTGAGCATGTAATCAATGTTTGTTTTTGAATCAGTATGTTCACTAAGTTCATAAAACTCAAGGGAATCAATATCAATTTCCTTATCAACTTTTACAAGAAAGCGGATGGCAGATTTTCTGTTTTCAACAATAAAATGCTTAACACGGCAGATAATGTCATGATTGTACTGAGGCAAAACCTGACTGTGCTCAGTTTCACCGAGAGGTACAGGTATCAGATAAAGAGCAGCATCCATTTATTTATCCTTTTTTCCCTCTACCGAAGATTTATAAATATCCAGCATTTTTCTGAAAGCAGAATCTTCTTTTTTAAGTTCCCGTGAACCGCGTGTAATCTTACAAAGGGACATATTGTATTTTTTTGCAATTTCACGCTGAGTTACCCCCTGATCAAGTTCACGTACGAGAATCCATCTTTTAGCCATTTCTTCCATTTCTGCTTTTGTAAAAAGACACTTCAAGAATTCAAGGATAAATTCCTTATCACTTTTGCGGCTTAAAAGCGTACTGATTTCATCAAGGGAAGAATTGATTTTTTCTGCAAGCTGTAAATTTTCGTTCATCTCTGCCATAATTTCATTATACCAAATTTATTCAGAATATGTCCTTAAATGCAAAAACATCTGACTTTATGTCCGGCAGAAATTTCTTTCCACTGAGGCATTGAAGTTTTGCACTGCTGAGAAGCTTTCGGGCACCGGTGCACAAAAGGACAGCCTGACGGATTTTCAAGAACAGTCTTTACTTCTCCGCTGTCGGAAGAAATGTTACCCATTGCCCCCTGAAACAAAAGCTGAGTATAAGGATGAGAACAGGTTTTATAAAGATCTGCGGCAGGACCTTCTTCCACAAGAACACCGCTGTACATAACACCAATAGTATCGCAGAAATAACAGCAGACACGAAGGTCGTGGGCAATAAACAGAAACGACAGATTACGCTTTTCTTTTAAATCCTGCAGAAGGTTCAGAATCTGCCCCTGAATGCTCACATCCAGGGCACTGACAACTTCATCACAAATTAAAAGTTCAGGTTTCATAATCAGACCGCGGGCAATACTTATCCGCTGTCTCTGTCCGCCACTGAATTCACCAGGCCGTCTGTCCAGATCATTTCTATCAAGACCAACTTCCTCCAGAAGTTCACTGGCTTCCCTACGGGCAATTTCTTCTCCAGGCCAGTTTTTTGAATGTCTGTAACCGTCTGTAAGAATGTGATAAACAGTCATTCTTGGATTTAAAGAACGTGAAGGATCCTGAAAAATATATTTTATGCCTTTTCCGTTAAAATTAATTGTTCCGTCATCAGCCTTATACATTCCGACTATAAGGCGGGCAGTTGTTGTTTTACCGCAGCCTGATTCACCAACAAGACCATAAGTTATGCCCCTCTCAATCTCAAAGGAAACATCATTCACCGCATAGACAAATTTATCCTGCTTTGCAAAAAATCCTGCATCAAGAGTAAATTTCTTTGTTAAATTCTGCACCTTTAAAATTGAATCTGCCATTTTTTATGCCTGTGCTCCGTTTTTTGCAGCAAGTTCTTCCTTTAATTTTGGCCAGTCTGCTTTTGCACACATTTCAACTTTGATTTTGCCGTCAACTTCGTTCACACTGAAAATACCATGATTCTGATAATTTTCAATAAGCCAGTTATCATACTCTGTCCAGCTGTTGAATTCCATTTTTGTAATTTCTACCATAATTTAATGCTCCAGTATTTTTAATTCCCCTTTTCTTCTGCTTTGTAACACCTGCATCCTGCAATCCGGCATTCTTCTTTTGCAAAACTGCACCTTGGTTCAAAAGGACAGCCGTTTTCAGGATTTGCAGGGTCTGTAACACGGCCTGGAATTGAAACAAGTTTTTCTTTTGAATAATGAGTGCCGAATCTTGGTGTACTTGCCAGAAGTGCCTGTGTGTATGGATGTCGTGGACTGTTCATGATCTGTTCACTGGTACCCTGTTCCATAATCAAACCGCCGTACATTACAACCATATTATCACACAGATCAGCAACAAGATTAATATTGTGACTGATAAAGATGATTGAAAGATTTTCCGTTTTATTAAGTTCTTTTAACAGGTTTACAATCTGCGACTGAATTGTAACATCAAGTGCTGTTGTAGGTTCGTCAGCAATGAGAAGACGGCATCCCTGTGCAAGACTAAGTGCAATTCCGATTCGCTGCAGCTGTCCTCCACTAAACTGATGAGGAAAATTCTTAAGGCGGCTTTCTGCGTCATTGATTCCAACTTTTAAAAGAAGGTCTGCAGCTTTTTTATGAGCTTCTTCTTTTGTAATTAAAGGATCTGAATTGGCAAAAGTTTCAAAGAATACGGATTCCATGTTCTGAAGAGGATCAAAGGATCTTCCCGGCTCCTGAAAAATCATTCCGATGTGACGGCCGCGATAATATCTGAGTTCCTCCTGAGAGAGGGATGTCAGTTCAACCCATGAAGATTCATCATTATAATAAATGTTTCCTTCAACAAGGGCATTTACAGGATGAAGGGCAGGAATTGCAGTTGTAGTTACGGTTTTACCGGAGCCTGATTCACCTACAATACCAAGGATTTCCCCCTTTTTCATGGAAAATGAAACACCCCTGACAGAGTGAACAAACGTCTGTTCCTTTCCGCGGAAAATAGAAAATTTAACTTTAAGGTTCCTGACTTCGAGAAGGTTATCATCATCAAAATCCACCTTCTCCATTTCAGATTTTTCCTGAGGCACTAATAATTTTTTAAGTTTCCACTTTTTAAACACAACATGATTTGGATCAAAAAAATCACGCAACGCATCACCGACAAAATTAAATCCCAGTGTGACAATGAGAAGCATGTAAACTGGAATCAAAAGCCATGGATAATTTTTAAGGTTTGCCACTGTCAGGATATCACTGTTAATAAGGCTTCCCCAGCTTACGGCAGGATCTGCAATTCCAAGTCCAAGATACGAAAGTGTTGTTTCACTCATAATAAAACCTGGAACGGCAAGAGTTGTACTTACAATAAGAAGACTTGCCATCTGTGGAATGATGTGACTGAAAATAATTGGAATTGCTCCGATTCCTTCAAGACTGGCATTCTGTACAAATTCTTCCCTTTTGATGGCATGAACCATACCGCGCAAAGTCCTTGCAGTGCCAGGCCAGCCGATGAGAGCCAGAATCATTGTAATAATTATATAACTTGTTCCTGAATCCATTTTTGAATTCAAAAGGGAGCGAAGGAACAGAATAAGGTACAATCCCGGAACAAGCATAAAGAATTCACAGATGCGCATGATGGTCCAGTCAGTTTTTCCGCCGTAAAATCCTGCAATACCGCCAAAAATGATGGCGAGAAACAGCGAAACCATACTGGCAATGATTCCGACAGTTAAGGAAATGCGGCTTCCGTAAACAATACGGCTGAACAGATCCCGGCCAAGGTCATCAGCACCAAAAATAAAAACAGGATACGCACGTTCACCGTTTTCGCTCTCAGTACCAAAAAGATGGCGCTGGCATTCAAACAGTCCTAAAAATTTATATTTGTCCCCTTTCACAAAAAAATGAACTTTGTGGGATAAATCCTTAACCTTTGCATATTCCCATGTAACAGGATTCAATGCCCTGTATTCACCGGCCCTTAAACCTGTCCACGACAGACTGATATTAGACGGATGATAAGTTTCTTCGTCAAATTGAGTTGTTGGATTATATGGCGCAATAAACGGAGCAAAAACCATTACCAGGTACAAAATAACGATTACCCAGAATGAGACAAAAGCCAATGGTCGTGATTTCAAATATTTATAAAACTGTTTCATTAGTTTTTACCGTACCTGATTCGAGGATCTACAACTGCCAGGAGAATATCACTGACGACCATACCAAGGAGGACAAGGAAACTGATGAACATGGTATTGGCAAGAACAAGATTAACATCCTGACGGACAACAGCTTCATACATAAGACGGCCGATTCCAGGATAAGCAAAAAGGATTTCCAGAATCAGCGAACCGCTGAACAAAGAAGCCAGAAGATTGGCACTTCCCGTGATATACGGGTTCAAAGTATTCCTGAAAGCATGGTTAAAATAAACCCGTTTTTCACTGATTCCCCGCGCCCTGAGGGCTGTAATGTACGGGAGTCCCATCTGATCAAGCATAGTTGAACGTATCATGCGCATAGTGCTTCCGATTCCGCCTAAAAAAGAGGCAAACAAAGGAAGAAAAATATGGTGCAGATAACTGAAAACGAACCGTACAGGAGAATCAGCGAATGCAAATTCCGGATAGGCTTTTACTGGAAAAAGTCCGGACCAGCTGGCAAAGAGCTGAAACAGAATCAGAAGAAGCATTCCGGGAAAAGCGTGAAAAAACAGGGCAAAAAAAGTCGCCCCCACATCAATTCGCGTTCCGGCCTTACTTGAAAAATAAACTCCAAGTGCAAAACTGAACAAAGTTATGAATATGAGTGACAGAAGATTAAGAACAATGGAATTGACTATTGAAGACCCGATCAAAAAAGAAACTGGAGCACCACTTGGATAACTTTTACCCAGGTCGCCATGAAGAAATACCCTTCCAAGCCAGTCAAAATACTGGGCCGTGAAAGATTTGTTCAATCCCATTTCTTCCCTGAGTCTGTCATACTGCTCCTGATCAAAATTTTTATCAGTTCCAGCTCCACCTTTTGGAGTATCCCCGCTCTGGCTGATCATCTGCTGCTGCATCAGCTGGTCAACAACATCACCCGGAGCTAAAGCCATCAAACCAAAAAGTGCCCATCCAAGAAGAAACAGGATTGCTGCCATTGTAACGAGACGAACACCAATGTAAGTCAAAAGAGGATATTTTGCTTTCAGCACCTTATAAGGATTTGTCATCAGTTACAGCCCGTTACTCTTCTTCAAGTTTCTTATCAATAATATATACTTTGATGGCAATAAATAAAGCAAAAAACACTGTAGAAAAACAAAGTTCATACACCCTGTTACCGGCAGTGTCCCGTAAATAATTAAAGAATTTTTCCAGCTGGTCAGGAGGGCATGTATACCATTCACCAAAAAACTGACTGGCAATTGTAAGGGCTTTTCCTGCCATATATAAAAGAGATGCCCAGATTACAATCCACTTTTTATCCTGCAGATTATTGATGAATTTTCCATAAACAAAACCTGCAAGAAGAACTCCGGCAATAACAGGAAGTGCAAAAAGAATTGTTCCAGATTGAATGGAAGAAACACAAAGATACAGGATTGAAATAACACCGGCAGGTAAACCGGCAGAGCAGCTGGCCATAAAAGGCTCATTCAGAATAAGACAGATTACACCGATGGCAACTGTCACACCAAGGTGTCGTTTTGACAGAACTTTTTCTTCCATAACTTTATTATAACCAATTATCAAAATAAAAATAACTGTATCTTAATTTGATTTTTCCATTTTGTACCCGACATTGCGCACAGTTACAATACAGTCACCGGCAGATTTCAGTTTTTTGCGCAGGGTCCTGATATGCATGTCTACAGTCCGGCTTTCAACGTCGCTGGAGGCATTCCAGATTTTTTCAAGGAGGATTTCCCGGGGAATGACATTGCCGGCATTTTTTACAAGAAGGTACAAAAGTTCAAACTCCTTGTAAGTAAGTTCAAGAGGAGAACCGTCTGCAGTTACAATCCTGCTTTGCGTGTTTATGGAAATTGAATCAAAAGTGATGATTTCGGATTGATTGTCAATGGCGTTTGCACCACGACGAAGAACTGCCTTTACGCGGCTTACAAGCTCCATAAGCCCAAAAGGTTTTGTAATATAGTCATCGGCACCAGAATCAAAGCCGCGTACCTTGTCCAGTTCAGTTGATTTTGCAGTCACCATGATTACGGCAACATTTTTAGTTTTTTCACAGCTGCGAAGTTTTTTTAAAATTGCAAGACCGTCACTTCCAGGCAGCATTATATCTAAAAGGACAAGATCCGGAACCCGTCTTTCCACAGCTTTTTCAAAAGAATCATGCTCACTAAAACAGACAGGTTCCAGGCCTGCATTTTTTAAGGCAAAAAACTCAATTTCAGAAATATTTTTATCGTCTTCGACTATGTAAACTGTCTGCATGAGTTCTGCCCGCTGCCTTAAAATTATTCACCATTATAATTGATGAGTGTCGTAACTTTCATCGGTGCAAGAACTTCTTCATATTTCAAATCCGGCAGACCGATAACACCAAAAACTTCTTCAGCCTTTGCACCAAGTTTTTCAAGAAGCCTGCGTGTTGCATCAAGGGTCCCGCCTGTAGCAATCAGGTCATCAACAATAAGGAATTTATCACCTTCATTAACATCAGCCTTGTGCACTTCAATAACAGCAGTTCCATATTCAAGGGCATATTCCTGTTCAACTTTTTCGCCGGGGAGTTTTCCCTTTTTGCGGATAAGAACAAGAGGAACACCAAGTTTTTCTGCCAGAGGTGCACCAAAAATAAAGCCACGGCTTTCTACGGCTGCAATGGCATCAATATCTTTTTCACGGTAAATGGCATACATTTCTTCAAGAACAGCTTTAAATGCTGCAGCATCAGTAAGAATGCTTGTAATGTCATAAAAAAGAATGCCCGGTTTTGGAAAATCCGGTACACGGCGAATTGCACTGTCCAAAAGATCAATATTCATATTCAGCTCCCGTTATTTAGCAACAGTTCGTACACTGCCCATTTTCAGACGCTTCTCACGACTTTCTTCCATTAATTTCATAAGGGAATCAGCATCTTCGGCCTTTATAGCCTTTTTAAAAGCAGCAATCTGTTTTTCAAAATTTTCAATATGTTCCACAAGCTTATCTTTATTGCTCACAAAAAGTTCAGTCCACAAAGAAGCATTTATCATGGCAATGCGTGTAAGGTCTTCAAAACTTCCGCCGCCAAATGCCGTAATACCTTCATCCTGAACACTATCCACAAGGGCACAGGCAATTACGTGACAAAGCTGACTTGTAAAACCGATTTTATAATCATGAATGTCACAGGTTGTTTCAGTAATTCTTGAAAAACCCATTTCAGTAATGAGACGGCGCATTAAATCAAGATGTTCATCCGTATTGAACTGCTGCTGGCACAAAATATAATTGTGATTAATGAAGAATTCAGCCTTAGAAGCCCCATAACCTTCTTTTTCACCGCCAGCCATAGGATGACCGATAATAAAATCAACATCAGGCCTGAGGATCGAAGGAAGTTCCTTTTCAAAAATTCCCTTTACACCGCTGATATCTGTAACAATGGCACCACTTTTAAAATAATCCCGGTTAACCTTTAAAAAATCCAGAGTTGCATGGGGATAGAGACAGACAAAAACAACATCACATTCAGGAAGCATTTCCTGCACTTTATCAGAAGTAAAGACTTCATCAACGACACCTTCACTTAAAGCCTGACTTAAACAGGCAGTACTTCTGTTGCAGCCGAAAATGCGGCCGGTTTTTCCACTCTGGCTCAAAATGTTCTGACGGATAGCTTTTGCAATGGAACCTCCCATGATTCCAAGTCCGACAATTCCGTATGTTAAATCCTTTAAGTTACCCATAGAAATATATTTTACTATAAAAAAAAGGTTGTGTCCGTAAAAAATGAACGGCAAACAAAAATAAAAATTTTAAGGGCTTACCTGCCTGAACGGCAGGTTCCCGCTTTCCCTGGTTCCGCGCAAAAGCGCTCCATTGCTCCGCAACGCCTGCCGCCGCCACTACAATCGGGCGCAGGAAATACAAGCAGATTCAATTTTTACTTTTGCGTGCCAGTTTTCACCGTATTCCTCCAATTTGTATGGGAAGGTTTTCAACAATGTTCAACCGTCGCAATTATTATATCATTGTTTTCATCCTGTTTTATTAATTTTCAATTTTTTTGAATTTCAAGTATTGACACTTTTTTTCATAATCTATATTATATCTATACGTTCACAAGAACGGAGATTGAATAAATCGATGATCCCTTAGCTCAGTCGGTAGAGCAACGGACTGTTAATCCGTGTGTCGCTGGTTCAAGCCCAGCAGGGGTCGTAAAAAGTAAAAGCTCTCAGGCAACTGAGAGCTTTTTTATTTTAAAAAAATTGCGCTGGGCTTGCCCAGACAGGTAGGGAGCCGGTTTTCCGCAGGAAAAATCAACAGTCCGGTGGACTGTTGATAGGCGAGTCTCCCGAGCACACCTCCTTAACCGGCAACAGCTTTTACCGCCGCATTTATTCAGGTTCATCCACGTTCATCCTTGTTTCGCGCAGCAGTTGACAAAAAAAAGATTTCTCCACTTCGGTAAAAATGACTATTTCATAATTATTCCCGCGTCAGGGTATGGCGCACCTTTAGTCCACCGCAGGCGTAGCCGAGGAGGATGAGCGGTCAGCGAAGTGCAGAACACCCGGCGCTGCAACTGCAGGTTGCGGCGGACGCCCTTTTTTTAAACTTTAGTTTTATTAAATTGTATTCTGTAAAAAAAACTTTTTCTGTATAATATTTTCAGATTAATCTAATGGAGACTAAAATGGCTAAAATCCAGATGAAAAATGCCATCGCAGAACTTGATGGCGATGAAATGACCCGCGTTCTTTGGGCTGTAATCAAAGAAAAACTTCTTGAACCTTTTGTTGACCTTAAGACTGAATATTATGATCTCGGTCTCAAAAATCGCGATAATACTGACGACAAAGTTACTTATGATTCTGCAGCTGCAATCAAACGCCTCAAGGTTGGTGTTAAATGTGCAACAATTACTTCAAATGCTGCCCGTGTTAAAGAATACGACCTTAAACAGCTTACTCGTTCACCAAACGGCATTATCCGCGAAGAACTGGACGGGACTGTTTTCCGTACACCAATTTTTGTAAATAACATCCATTGTTCTGTAAACTGCTGGAAAAAACCAATCGTTCTGGGACGCCATGCTTACGGTGATGTCTACAAGAACTGCGAAATCAAGGTTCCGGGCGAAGGTACTGCTGAACTTGTATTTACAGGAAAAGACGGCACTGTAATCCGCAAGACTATTCAGGAAATGAAAGGTCCTGGAATCCTTCAGGGTATCCACAATATGGATTCTTCTATTGAATCATTTGCAAAATGCTGTTTTGAATATGCCCTTGATCAGAAAATCGACTGCTGGCTTGGTACTAAAGATACTATTTCAAAAACATACGACGGAAACTTCAAGGCTATTTTCCAGCGTGTTTACGATGAACAGTACAAGGCAAAATTTGAAGCTGCAGGAATTGAATACTTCTACACTCTCATTGACGATGCTGTTGCACGTATCATGAAATCTGAAGGCGGAATGCTCTGGGCATGTAAAAACTATGACGGCGATGTCATGTCTGACATGATTGCTTCTGCATGTGGTTCTCTTGCCATGATGACTTCTATCCTCGTTTCACCAAACGGAGAATTTGAATACGAAGCAAGCCACGGTACAGTTCAGAAGCATTACTACCGCTACCAGGCTGGTGAAAAAACTTCGACAAACCCTGTTGCATTGATTTTTGCATGGACAGGTGCTCTTGCAAAACGCGCAGAACTGGACAACACACCGGAACTTGCAGACTTTGCAAAAAAACTGGAAAAAGCAACTCTCGACGTTATTGAATCTGGCGTAATGACAGGTGACCTCGCCCGCCTCGCTGAACCAAAAGCAAAATCAATTGTTAATTCTTGGGAATTTATTGACGCTATTGCAGCAAAACTGTAATACAGCTTAAACGTAAAAAAAATACAAAAAGCCCGCCGGTTGAGCCTGTCGAAACCAGCGGGCTTTTTTTGCATAATTTATACTTTTCAAAAAAGGAGATTTCTCCACTCCGGTCGAAATGACAATTTCCCCTCAGCAACTCCAACGTCCTAATTCCAACGTCCTACTTCCTAATTCCTACTTCCTAATTTTCAACAACTCCGCCCCACGGAATATTCAGATTACTGCAAAGGGAAACAAATTCTTTTTCTTCTGCAGGATTTGCTTTTGTAACAAAAAATGTACAGTCTTTGACATCCTTATCCGCCAAACCGTTTTTGCATTCCCCCTGCACTTTTGACAATTCCAGCTGCTTCAATGCCTGTTTTGAAACTCCGTCCCGGCTGTCCACAATTGTCATCTGCTTTCCAGCCACTTCCCTGGCAATTTCTGAAATATGTGTAAAATGTGTACAGCCAAGAATTACAGTATCACAGCCTTTTTCTGCAAAAAAATCCATGGCAGGTTTTATGGCTGCGATTTTTTCTTCCTTCGTTGATGTAAAAAAATCTTTTTCGATAAAATCCACAAGTTCAGGATCACCCCGGTTTACAACCTCACAGTCTTCTGCAAAATCCTGTGCAAGTTTTTTGCAGTACGGATGATTTACTGTAGCATTTGTTGCAAGAAGACCAATTTTTTTGTTTCGTGTAACACTGGCCGCAAGTTTTATTGCAGGAACAGTACCCACAATAGGAAGATCGAAGGATTTTCTAAGCTGCTCCAGAGCCGTAACGCTGATTGTATTGCATGCGACAACAACAGCCTTTGGATTCCATCGTGAAATAATCAGATTAATGGCCTGAGAACTGCAATCAATGATTTCTTTCTGAGACTTTTGTCCGTATGGAAAATGAATCGTATCTCCAAGATAAACACATTTTGCATCAGGCTGTTTATCTTTAAGAGCGAGCATATAAGGCAAACCGCCTGTTCCACTGTCCAAAAAAGCAAAGTCAATCATTTGTTTTTTATTTTATGTATATTTTACACTTTTTACAACGGACACTATGATTTATAATAAAAGAATGTTCAGAACTAACATTTGCCATCATCCGGGCTGTATGAAAATCGCCCTTTCAACAGTTGACGAACAGGGAGTCCTTCGCGAAACAGGAGAATTCTGTTTTAAGCACACTCCTGATCCGGACAAAATAAAAAAGACAATTTACGACTACATCAAAACTCACGACAAAATCGTCAGCCTCAATGCTTCCGGCCTGACATTTACAAACATCGACTTAAAAGGCAAACGTTTTTACGGCTGCTGTTTTCAGCACTGCTTCTTTACAAGCATCCAGGCACCAGAAATCCGCGCCAGAATGTGTACTTTTGATTTTGCAATTTTCACTGACTGCAACCTTACAAAAAGCAACATTCAGTTCACATCCTTTGCCGGCTCCAAATTCATCCACACACTTTTTACCGGCAGCGATATGATTCAGAACAACTTCGGCGGAATCCAGTCGTACCAGACAAGTTTTGACGACTCCGACCTTTACAACTCCCGCTTCATCAAGGCAAATCTTGTAAACACATCATTCCACAACTGCAACATCAAAAAAACAATTTTCTACGATATCAAGCAGCAGAACATTAATTTTAAAATGTCCAACACCAACGAAGCAGTTTTTGACGAACGCGGTTCTGCACTGTTTACAGGTCTTGATGAACTGGATACACAGCAGGGAGGCGAAAAATGAAAGTTTACTTCCACATGAATCTTGACAGTTTCAGTAACTGCTACGTTGTAACTGATGACAAAACAAGACAGGCACTGATAATTGACCCAGGGAAAATCCGCAAGGAAATGATCGACCAGATTGAAGACGGCGGCTATCATCTTGTTGCAGCCCTCATCACCCACAATCATCCGGGACATTTGCAGGGACTTGCCACCCTCAAGAAAATTTATGACATTCAGGTTTATGCTGCCGATTACGATATTGCAGGCAGTCCAGCTTCGACAATCAAAGGAGACGGGACAATCAAAATTGCAGGGTTAAATGTGACTCATTTTGCACTTCCGGGACATACAGCAGATTCCATGGTTTACAAAATCGGAAACGTTCTCTTTACCGGCGATACAATTCATGCAGGCAAAATCGGCGAAACCAACTCCAGCTATTCAAAAAAGACACTTTTGACAGGTTTGCGCACAAAAATCCTTACCCAGCAGGAAGACACCCTGATTATGAGCGGCCATGGTCCGATGACGAGTGTTGGTGCCGAAAGAATGTTTAATCTGGATATTGATTTTTAAAATATGGGCGTCCCCTCACTTTCAGTGAGGGCCGGGCTTTCCGGGGTTCCGGCTGCCGCCTCCATTGTTTTGCTCTGGTGGTTTCGATTAAGGCGGTTACAGAGCCTGACCAAATACACCCACCGCCGCAAAACAACGCTGCGCGCCCCTGCAATCCCTGACGCGTCAAGATGTCATGATATATACATCAGGAAAATGTGGTACTCTGATTCGACGGAA
>JAZLKD010000059.1:0-36530 GCA_045597415.1 Treponema sp.
ACTACCGTCCTTTTACGCTGCCCCCTCTCCTGGGGAGTTCCCCAAGCCCCCCCCCACTTCAATTCAAAATTACTTTTCAGTATAATTTTAATATTATTTACGAAATGCGGATTTTTTCACATACGATGATGAACTAACCTGAAGCAAACATTTCGTCCATAAAAAACAGGAGTTATAAAACTTATGACACACGAAAACAGAAATGTAGTTAACAGTGCCCTCTTTACTGATTTTTATGAACTGACAATGGCTCAGGGATACTGGAAAAACGGTATGGATCAGCAGGTTGTGTTTGACATGTTCTTCCGCAGACAGCCTTTCAAGGGCGGATTTGCAGTATTTGCAGGTCTTGAAACACTTCTTGATGCAATTACAGACTTTACTTTTTCAGAAAGTGACATTGAATACCTTCGATCTCAGAATATTTTTGAAGAAGGCTTTCTTGAGTATCTTAAAGAGTTCAGGTTTACAGGTGACATGTACGCATTTGACGAAGGTTCGGTAATTTTTCCACAGGAACCTATTGTGCGCATTCATGCAAACCTTATTGAAGCACAGATTGTTGAAGGTCTCATCCTTAACATCATCAACTTTCAGTCCCTCATTGCAACAAAAACTGCCAGAGTCTGGCTTGCCAGCAAAAAAGGCGGAATCATGGAATTTGGACTTAGACGTGCACAGGGACCAGACGGCGGCATGAGCGCAACCCGTGCAGCATTCATCGGCGGTGCTGCAGGAACTTCAAATACAATCGCAGGCAAAATCTATGGAATCCCGGTAATGGGTACAATGGCTCATTCCTGGATTATGGCTTTTCCAAGTGAACTTGATGCATTCCGTGCATATGCAAAACTCTATCCTTCAAAAACTGTTTTCCTCATTGATACATACGATACACTTAAAAGCGGTATCAAAAATGCAATCATTGCAGGCGGAGAACTTGTAAAAAAAGGCTATAACTTTGGCGTACGCCTCGATTCAGGAGATATTTCATATCTTGTAAATGAAGTCCGTAAGGAACTGGATAAAGCTGGATTCCCACAGGCAACAATTACAGTTTCCAATGAACTTACAGAAGAAATCATTTCAACTCTGGTAAAAGACGGAGTTCCAATCAACAGCTGGGGAGTTGGTACTCACATGGTAACAGGTGGAAACGAAGCATCATTTACAGGTGTTTACAAACTTGGTGCACGCCATGACAAGGAAACAGACCAGATGGTTCCTGCAATGAAATTTTCTGACAATCCTGAAAAAAACACAAACCCTGGAATCAAAAATGTTTACCGCCTCTACGACGATGACGGCAATGCAAAGGCAGACATTATTTCACTTGAAAACGAAGTTATTGAAGCCGGCAAAGATTACCGCTACTTCCACACAATGGTAGATTACCGTCAGTTCAACTACAAGGCTGCAAAAGTTGAATGCATGCTCAAAAAAGTTGTAGAAAACGGCAAACGTGTTTCTCCAAAAATTCCTGAATCAGAACAGCTTAGAATTGCAAGGGAAACAATGCAGAAGCAGCTGGAATCTCTGGATCCTTCATTCAAACGAATCCTTAATCCACACATCTACAAAGTTTCCCTCACACAGGCAATGAAAGAACTTAAGATGAAGTTCATCAACGAAAACATTAAATAATCATTTTTGAACAATCATCTGATAGCTGGCAAAAGCGGTACGGACAATATCGATTTTGACCAGCTTTTCTTTTAAAAGGATTTTTCTAAGGCGGGAAATATAAGTGTAGATGCTTTCACTGCTAAGTTCTTTTCCTTCGCAAAGCACACCAGACAGTTCTTTTACAGAAAGTTCCCTTCCCCGCTTTTTATAAAAAAACTGAAACAGTCTGAACATTTTTGGTGTAAGTCCAAATTTCTGGCGCAAAATATCCAGATTCATCTTTAATTTTTCATGAGCCGGTCTCTCAGATACAGGACAATCAAGAATATTTTCAATAAGTCTGAAAATATCGGAATACTTATCAAATTTTTTGGAAAAATACATGTTTTCATTTGTCCGTTTCCAGTAAAGGGCTTTATTCTGCGCAGGCGCCATAGGGTCATTGTAAAAAACTACAGGAATTTCAAGATTAAGTTTTATAAGGTAATTAAAAATATTAAAGGAATAATGGGGAATAGACTGAAAATCCAGAAGAAGAACATTCCAGGAAGCCGATTCGCTGGCAAGGGAAAAAAGAAACTTGACTTCATCATTAAACACAATGCAATTACAGTTATGTTTTTCCAGGACCGGAACGAAATACCGGCATCTTTCACTGTCTTTTGAATAACAAACAATGTTCATATAGGAACCATTCCTTTATAAAGAACACTGCACCGAACTTTTTCTTTCTATAACTATTTTCGACAGATTAAAAAAAATTGATAAACAAAAAAAATAAAAATTTTTTAAGAAATTATAAATTTGCTATTGACCTTTTTTTTTGGTTCAGATAATATAAATACATCAAGCGGGCATAGCGAAGCTGGTTATCGCGCTGGCCTGTCACGCCGGAGATCGCGGGTTCGAGCCCCGCTGCTCGCGCTTGAAACCTTCAGAGAAATCTGAAGGTTTTTTTTTGTACTTTTGCCAGACAGCTCATTCTTTCGTTGACTTCTATTTTTTACCGTGATAAAATTAAAGAACATATTTTTAAATTAATTTTAAAAAAGGATTATTTATTATGAATAGTAAATTTCTTAGAATCGGTTCGATTACAATTTTCTTCCTTGCTATTATCTTCTTTATTGTAGCAGGTCCTGCAGCTGACTATTTCCTGGGGAAAAGCATCAGTGCAAATGTATTCGGAAAATACAAAAATGTTGAAATCGGTTATACAAATGACGATTTTAACAGTATCTATGCAAAACTCCGCGCTTCTGGTGATCAGGCAGCAGACGACGATGTAAGAAGCCTTTATCAGTCTTACAACCTTACTATTGCAGCCCTCAACGCAGACGATAACGCAAAAGCTGCAGGTTTTGTTCCTTCTTCTGAAGTAATCAAATCTTCAATCTCAAAACTTTTTACTGCAAATTCATTCTTTTCAAAAGAAGTATATGACAACAGATATCCAAACCTTCCTGTTGCAGCACGCGACCAGATGCGTATGGATGAACGCAATAAACTTTACAGCAATGTTGCAAGATTCCTTCTTGGATTCCGTTATGTAAATGATGTTTTTGGAAGCACTGACGGAAATCAGCTTAATGGTCTTGTACTCCGCCTTTCTGGAGAACAGGCTTCATGCGGTTACGGCTATGCAGATATCATTCAGCAGATTGTAATGCCAGATCTTTTGAAAAACACTGATAAACTTACTTACGGTACAAAAGTTTCACCGGCCGAAGAAAAATTCCTTGCAGAATTTGGAACTGAAAAGCACTCATTCGATATGGCTGCCTTTGAAACAACTTCACTTCCAAAAGAAGAATGTGAAGCTTTCATGAATGAAAACAAAGAACTTTTCACAAAATATGACCTTTCAGTAATTACTTTTGCCAGCGAATCAGAAGCAAAAGCGGCCCTTAAAGAAATCAAAGAAGGAACTAAAACATTTGATAATGTTTTTGAATCATGCATTCACTACTACTCTGGAAATCAGGGAAAATCACAGATTTCTTACAGATTCCAGCTTGCAGACCTTCTTAAAAATGAAGCTGCAGTTAACAAAATTGCTTCCCTTGCAAAAGATGAATACAGTGAACCTGTAAAAACTGACGATGCATATTCTGTATTCCGCTGCGACGGAGACAAAACTGAAGCCTCAGCTAAAGACGAAGCTTCAATGAACGTTGTATCAAGCTACATTTCTGCATACGAATCAGCTAAAATCAATGAATTCTGGACTTCAAAGGCAACAAACTTTGCTGAATCAGCAAAGAAAAACGGCTTCAATGCAGCATGCAAAGAATTTAATGTAACAAAAGTTTCAATTCCTGCATTCCCATTGAACTACAACGACTCACCTCTTGCTGACAAAATGCCAACAGACATTTACCAGCTTTCAAGAGCATCAAAAGATGAAAACATCCTCAAAACAATGTTCTCTCTTAAAAATACTGGTGATATTTCAGAACCTGTTTCTTATGGTCACAACATTCTCGTTCTTTCCCTTACAGGTATTCAGGAAGAAAAACCACAGGATGCTGAAACAGTAAAATCAAATACAGCTAACTTTGATATGTATTCTTCTCTCCTGAATGTCATCAGAGGCAAAAACGTAAAAGACAATTTTGCTGAAACTTACGAACACCTTCCACGTAACAACTAATTGCTGATGATTGATACTAATGAAAAGCCTTGTCTTGTAGATTGTGCAGGTCAGGGCTTTTCTGTTTTTAAATCTATAGACTATAAAGGTCGGCTTCTCTATTCTAAATACAATCCGGTAAGAAGCATTAATTCAATAATCCAGAATATGCAGATTCTTTCGGGAACTCTTGTTTTTATTTTCAGTCCTGGTTTATGGTACGGCCTTGATGAGCTTAAAAAAATTTTACCTCAAAACTGCACTGTTGTTGCAGTAGAAGCCGACAAAAAACTTTTTGAAGTATCAAAAGAACACAATTCTACAAAGGAACTTTTTTTCAGGTTTTCAACACAGGACGATATCGGAGAACTGGACAATTATCTGAAAAAAATATGCCAGAGTGGAAAAATCCGGCGGGCCATAAGAATAGATTTTTGTGCTGGCGTTCAATTTTTTCCGGAACAATACAATGCAATTTTAAATGCAACAACACTTCTCATTTCCACATTCTGGAAAAACAGAGTAACTTTAGGAAAAATGGGAAAACTGTATGCAAAAAATATTTTCAGGAATCTCATTAAAACTGCACATAACAACTGGATTGAATACTTTGAAAAAACTGTAAATAAACCTCTTCTTGTATGTGGTGCAGGTGAAAGTCTGGATGATTTTGACTGGAGTTGCGTTAACGAAAAATATTTTGTTATTGCTTCAGATGCAGCTTTAATGCCCTTAAAAAAACGGGGAATCAAAATTGATGCAATTGTTTGTCTTGAAAGTCAGATTGCCATCGAAAAAATGTTCATAGGCTGTAGTGATGATACTCCCCTATTTATGGATATTGCTTCAAGGTCAGCTTTGACACGATTATACAAAAACATAATCTGGTTTTCCACAAAATATTCATCAAACTCACTGCTGGACAATCTTTACAATCAAGGAATCATAAAAAATTTTATTAACCCGAATGGTTCTGTAGGACTTACTGCAATTGAACTGGCTCTCAGGTTAAGGACTTCTTCTTCAGTTCCAGTTTTTGTAGTGGGACTGGATTTCAGCTATTCTACCGGCTTTACCCATGCAAGAGGCACAAATCCACATATAATGCGCATTGTACGGGGAGAAAGACTTAACTCTGTCGCCAATTATGACGCAAGTTTTGGAGAAAATGTATTCAAAGCAGCAGGAAAAAATAATAATCCTGTATGGACTACGCCTGTTCTCTCAAGCTACGCAAAAGCTTTTATTGATAATTTTTCAAGAGAAAAGAATATTTTTGATGCCGGTAAAACTGGCCTTAAATTAAACATTCCTCAAAAAGTTATTGAATGCACAAATGCAATTATTTGGGAAAAATCTAAAACTTGCGAAAAACAAAACAACAGCACCAGGAAAACAAAAATCATTGAATTTTATCATTCCCAGAAATCGGCACTCTTAACGACTCTGGATTTATTATCCAATGGGGAATCTTCGCAACAAAGAAATGATGAAAGTTTGTCCGACCAGATCACAAATCTTCTGAAAGACAAAGATTACCTGTGGCTACATTTTCCAGATGGCACACAATTCAATCTTTCGACATCATTTTTAAAAAGAATAAAGGCTGAAATCCATTTCTTTATAAAACAAATAGATACAGCCCTTAACAATCCAGAATAATTTTTTCTATTCTTCTTTTTCTTTAAGAACGGCAAGGAACGCGCTCTGAGGAAGTTCTACGTTTCCAATCATCTTCATGCGTTTTTTACCTTCCTTCTGCTTTTCAAGAAGTTTTCTTTTTCGTGTAACGTCACCACCATAACATTTTGCAAGAACATCTTTTCGTACGGCATTGACAGTTTCCCTGGCAATAACCTGTGAACCGATGGCTCCCTGAATTGCAATCTTAAACTGCTGACGGCTGATTTCATCCTTAAGCCGTTCACACACTTTTCGAGCTCTGACTGCAGCATTAGGCTTATAAGCAAGCTGAGCAAGGGCATCTACAGGCTTTCCGTTTAAGAGAATATCAACCTTTACAAGATCTGTTGGCTGATAATCAGTAATTTCATAATCAAATGAAGCATACCCACGGCTGTAAGATTTCAATTTATCATAAAAGTCAAATAAAACTTCTGCCAGTGGCATTTCATAAATCAGTTCAACACGCTTTTCATCAAGATAAGTCATGTTTTTCTGTACACCACGTTTTTCTGTACAAAGGTTCATAATTGAGCCGATATATTCTGACGGTGTAATGATTGATGCGTTGATATAAGGTTCCCACGCCTGCTGAAGTTTGGCTTCTGGAAACTCTGTTGGATTATCAACTATTTTTTCCTCACCGTTCTGCATCTGAATTTTATACTGTACAGAAGGAGCAGTAAAAATTACAGACTGACCATAATCCCGTTCAAGACGTTCCTGAATGATTTCAAGGTGAAGCAATCCCAAAAATCCACAACGGAAACCATTTCCTAGGGCGACAGAATTATCTTTTTCATAAATAAGTGAAGCGTCATTTAACTTAAGTTTTTCCATTGCCTCTTTCAATTCTTCATAATCATTAGAGTCAATAGGATAAATCGAAGAGAAAACTACAGGTTTAACTTCTTTAAAACCAGGCAAAGGTTCAGAAGCAGGATCTGTTGAAACAGTAACAGTATCACCTACACGGACATCACTTACGGTTTTTACTCCTGAAATAATATAACCTACATCACCGGCTTCAAGGTATGGTTTTTCTTCATAATTAATCTTGAAAATACCAATCTGTTCACATTTGTAATCTGTATTATTGGACATAAAACGAATTGGATCGCCTTTTTTAATTTTTCCTTCCATCATACGGATATGAATGATAACTCCACGGTACTCATCATAATGGCAGTCAAAAATCAAAGCCTGAGCCTTTCCATTGGGGTCTCCGGAAGGAGCTGGAAACTTTGTAACAATAGCTTCCATCAGTTCATCAATTCCCTCGCCTGTTTTTGCGGAAACAGGGACTGCATCTGCACTGTCGAGACCAAGATCATGATCAATCTGTTTGTGAACAGCAGGAAGATCTGCAGAAGGAAGGTCAATTTTATTGATTACAGGAACAATTGTCAGATCCTGTTCCATAGCAAGAAACAGGTTTGAAACTGTCTGGCTTTCAACTCCCTGACTGGCATCAATCAAAAGAAGAGCTCCTTCACAGGAAGCAATGGCACGGCTAACTTCATAACTGAAGTCTACATGGCCTGGGGTATCAACAAAGTTAAGTTCGTATAGATTTCCATCTTTTGCCTTATATGGAATTGTAACAGCCTGTGACTTAATTGTAATGCCTCGTTCCCGCTCAATATCCATATTGTCGAGAATCTGATTCATCATCTGGCGGTCATCAATAATCTGTGCTTTCTGAATAAGCCGGTCTGCCAGAGTCGATTTTCCATGATCAATGTGAGCTACAATACAAAAATTGCGTTTATATTTCATGTCCATATTTTTTCCTCAATTATCAAAAGTAATACGGGCTGTCCAGTGGAGCAGCAATAACCATACTCACATCCAGATATCCCTTTTTACGATTTTTAGAATATACTTGTGCAGAAATATAAGTTTTCTCTGCATTAAAATCAATACTCATAATGTCCAGAGGTTCATTTTCGGAAAATCCAGATTCATCACCTACAGAACCTTTTATCACAGATTTTATTGTATACTTTTTCTTACCTGACTGGCTTATGCTTGCCAGATTTAATCCGAAGATCGGTGTAAATGAGCCTGCAATTATATCATTGCAGTAAATTGTGTACCCAGGATTATCAGGTCTATTAGAAAGATATACAAAAGTTTTTTTAAGTTCTTCACCATCTAAATATTCAACCTTGATGATTGATTTAGGACTGGAATGAAGAAGAATTTTCTGCATATCTTCCAATGTAGTTACAGTCTTGTCATCAACCTTTACAATTATATTTCCAACAGAAAGACCTGACCTGCATGCACCACTGCCTGGAAGTATATACTGAATTTCAAGACCAGTTGCTTTACCCATTTCTTTTTTTGTATGGCCATAAGCCCCCATCCATGGATGTACTATTTTTTCGCCATGATAAAGTGCCGGAAGGAGGGCTTTTAAATGCTCTACAGGAATAGCAAAATTCAAACCTTCAAACTGAAGCATTCCGGCAAAAACAACAGCCTGAACATTTCCATAAACATCAATACAGGGACCACCGCTGTTACCGGAGTTTACGGCTGCATCAATCTGCAAAACGGAACCTGTTGTAAACAGTTTTCTGTCTGTCGCACTTACAATACCAGATGTCAAAGTTCTCTCAAGTCCTACAGGAGATCCTATACAATATATTTTTTCACCAACATTCAGTTCTTCACTGGAACCAAGATTAAAAACATAAGGAACATCAACTTCTGCTTTAAGCAGCGCCAGGTCCACAAGAGGATCCCAGCCAATGACTTTTGCAGGAATTCTTGTTTCACTATCCTGGGCAAGTTTTACATACAATTTTGAATAAGCTTTATTCTTAGGATCAACAACATCAGCAATTACATGATTATTTGTAATAATGTAGCCGTCTTTAGAAATAAAGAATCCTGAACCAATTACCCTGTCAGCATATGCAAAGCCGTTCTGAACTTTAATCCCCTTATCAACCCAAACCGTTACAGTTCCATTAATTAATTCAGAAACTTTTACCTGCAATTTTGAACTCTTACCAGATAATCCTGGAACATTTTCATTACAAAGACTGTTCAACTGTTCTAGAGATTTTGATAAAGACGCAAGCTCAGGATAATTTACAGCCTCAAGGGATTTGTACAATCGTCTGGCATTATAATAGTCCTTTTCTTCAATTTCTTTGTTGAATTCATCGGCTACAGATTCATAACATTTCTGTAAAGTATCCTTGTCACCAAGAAGCGCACTTCTGAACAAAGCCTGAACATTGTTGCTTTCAACCATTTCTTCAATGCGTTTTATTTCCTCTTTACGGACATCTTCAATTGTATAATCAGGTTCCTCATAAACAGAAACAGGTTCTTTAATTGAAGAACAGGCTGAAAACACAATCATGATTATAAAGAGATATGTTTTACTCCAAATCCCGGTTTGATTTTTCATTTTACTCATCCTGATTATCGCTTATGATTTCACCAAAAATCATATCACCGATTCTGATTACAAAAACTCGTACAGCACCACATTGAACAATCTGAACATTTCCCTGTTCATAATTCTTCCTGAATATTTCTTTTGCAGTTTCTTCACTTCCTGGCTGTCCGATCCAATACAGATTTTTTGTTCCTTTGGTAACTGACAGTTCATTTTCTCCATCTTTAACGAGGACTGGTTTTGAATTTTCAAAAAGAACGCTCTGTATACGTTTTTTATATGTATTATTAAACAATGATTCTTCCCTGAGAACACCATCTTCTGAAGCAGGATATTTTATGTAGCGCGTATCCCAAATTCCATCGTTGTCAAAATCCCAGGTTGAAATTTTTCCTTCACCTTTTATATATTCTTCTGTAAAATCAGGAACTGTATCGCCGTTAAAATCCACCTGAATCATTTTAAGATAGAACCCGGATTTGACAAAATCTCCGGCCAGCTCCCCAAAGAGACCAAAAATATTTTTTGTTATATCAAGGCTGTCATTATTTGAGTAATACTTTTTGGTATCATTCTGAGAATCCCAGCCAAAATATTCAGTTGTTTCAAAAAGTCCGTCCATATCACGGTCTACAATTCTTGAAACTGGACGTCCGTTCTCATCACACTGAGCCTGGGCATACAGCTGTTCCCCTTTATAATATCTGATCATCTGTGCTTTTTTATTGAAAATACTGATTTTCAGAGTATCATAATCAACTTCCTGAGAAGGAACGTTAATACTCAAAGCACAATCAAGAACAGTATCTATATCGATTATATTGTATGGTTCAATGATGAATGGATAATAAAAATCAAAATCCAGGCAATTCTTTATGACATCATTAGGCTTCATTCCAAAAGGAGAATAATTCATGGACTCAGAGGCAACATGCAATTTAACCCACTCTTTTGAATCCCAGTAATACTCAATATCCGTTACCGATGGCCAGTTGCCGTATCTTACCGTTGAAAACTCATCGGCAAAATGAACATACACAGGTGCACCAAAATCACATTCACAATCCCAGTCAAAAACATCATCCTGGTCTCTGTCAAAAACAATCTGTTGTGCACGACCACGCATAAATTTTACCCTGAGGTTTGGAACAAGATCTCCATCAGTATCACTGAAAATAACACCATTATAAGCCTCAAGATGCTGCCGGAGATAATCTTTTGAAGCCTCATCCGTTATCATAGTTACTATTTTTTCAAGCTGCGAATGATTGCATTCTTTTTCTGCAAATTTCAAATAATAATCAAGGGCATCTTCCTGATTCATTAATCCGTTTTCAAGAGCAGCTATTGCATACAAAGGAGATTTATTTCCACGTGCATTATAGCTTTTGAGCATGCGGATACGTTTTTCTTTTTCTGCAAAAAAAGATGCATAGAGTTCAAGCTCAGTATCAATTTTTGCCATATCAGGAATTGCCTTAATGATGGAATCAGCAATTTTCTGTACTTTTTCAGGACGAACGCCATCAGAAACTTCATTGATACTAAATTCAAATTTTAAAAATAAATCAATAAATCTTGCATCATTTGGATAGACACGACGGGCAGTTTCAATTTTTGACCGTGCTTTTTCCAGATTTTCGGCGCCTTTTAAGTTGTAATAACAGCGGCTTCTGATAAGTTCAGCATCAGCGGAATAAACAAGTCTTTCTTCATCAAGAATTTTCAGAGCTTCTTCAAACTTACAGGTTGAACAGAGAATATCAGCATACAGAACTTTTGCATTTTCCTTGTTGTAATCAACCCAGTTATTTTTAATAAGGGCAGTCTGAACAAGATTTTTGATATCCCTTTTAGGAAAATTTTTGTTAGTTTTGGAAATTGCATTAATATACCACAGGTCACTGATTGAATTGTCATAGTTCATTCCCAAGGAAGAATTACTTTCTGCGAGATCCCAGTTCTTCTGAGAAGCAAAATCTTTAGCCAGTTGAAGATACCTGATGGCAGTACGTCTGTTGGCAATATCTGCAGAATTAGCAGAAGTTGTTCCAAAGAGATAAAATCCAGATAAAACAAAAACTGTAAGCCCCAAAAAAACTTTTTTAAACATTAAATATTTCCTTTGACAATCCAGTCTGAATATCCAGAAAGACTTCCGGCAACTGCAACTATTCTGCTTTCTTCTCCGCATTCTTCCACTACAGGAACAAGTTTACGGCAGTCTTCTGTCACATGCCAGTTTTTTAAAATCTTATTAACTTCCCTCAGTTTTCCTTCTGAATCTAAAACTTTGTCGCCAGGAACAAAAGACCGGACAACACAGGGAAATTTACAGATTACTTTTAATTTCTTCTGAATAATCTTGCTGCGTAAAATAATTCCATCTTTATCAGTCTCAATTTCAACTTTACAGGAAGGAATTTCAAATTTTTCGCAATCTTCTTCTATTATACAGAAAAAAGAAGCTTCCGTCTTTGAAATTCCATTTTTTTTAATAAAAAAATCATTTCCTGTTTTTTCAAAAATTTCACCGCTAAACTCCAGAAAAAAATCTTCCCTTTGCCTGATTCTTTCATAAAGTTCCCGCAAAAAACCATGGGAAAGCCTTAATCTGATTTTAAGTTTCTTTAATCCGTTATAAACACTTCTTCGGAAAATTCCATAATCAGTATTACAAATTGAAGAATAATCTGCCACAGCCCATTCATTTTCTGCCAGTCGCCAGGAAATTTTATCTGCAATTTCAGAAAGAGTACTTTCATCTTCAAAAGCTTTTTCCCTGCCTGCCAGAATACTTTTTTTCCACCCGGAAAATTTTAAATCCAGCAGCGGCACAAGATTATTCCTGATATTGTTTCTAAGATAAGAATCATCGCTGTTTGTAGAATCTGTCCTGAAAGGCACTTTTAAAAAAGACAGATAATCTTCAATATCTTTTCTTTCAATTTCAAGGAGAGGCCTGAAAATTTTTCCACGCTCTGAAACTATTCCGCCACCACCTTCAACTCCGCTTCCCTGTAAAAACCGCATTAAAAGCGTCTCCAGCTGATCGTTAAGGTTATGGGCAAGACAAAGACATTCAAGATTATTTTCTTCAATAAAATTTTCAAAAGCCTTATACCGCAGATAACGGGCAGCTTCTTCAGTTCCTCCGTCACGAGCCTGCTCTTTTTTTTCAATTTCACCAATAGGAAGTTCCACAATCGAACAGGCAGCACCAAGTTTAGTGCAAAGTTCTTTTACAAAAAGACAGTCTCCCATGGACTCTTCAAAGGCACGGATATTATGATTGACCGTAATTACAAAAACATTTTTACTTCCAAAAATTGCTGAAAGTGCGAATAAAAGGCTTACAGAATCTGCACCGCCACTGACAGCAGCTCCAATTCTGGATTTTTTTTCGAGAAGAGATGAAAAATTACTGTTCTTAAAAGCTTTTACTACTCTTTTTTCAAATTCACACAAAATAATTAACCGGAAAACTCAATAATCAATAAAATTACAAGAATAAAGGATATAAAAAAAGTCCCCTCTACAAACAAGGGGACTCATTTTTAACGCAAGTTAAAATTAACGAGCTGGAGCAACTGTAATCAATACAGATTCAGCTGGTGTAAGGATTTCAACACCTTTACCAAGTTCAAGGTTTGCAACTTTGTATTCATCACCAATGTTAATTGGAGATACATCGATTACAACGCGAACTGGAAGATCTTTTGGAAGTGCCTTAACTTTGATTTCTGGAACGTGTTTAACCATGAAACCACCCTTAAGAACACCTGCAGCAGTACCTGTATACTGAACTTTATAGTTACGAACAACTGGTTTTTTGTTGCTTACTGCAAAGAAATCTGCATGAAGAACTGCATCAGTCTTAATATCATATTCAACATCACTGATGAAAGCATCCAATGCTTTTCCATCTACGTTCAATGTAACAAGCTGAGCCTTTGTGATATTTCTCCAGGCTTTGTTGAACTGAGCTGATTCTACTACGAGTGAAGTTGCTTTTCCTTCTTCATCGTAAACAACTGCAGGAATTTTACCAGCAGCACGAAGAGCTTTTGCTGCTTTTTTTCCTGTTTCAAGACGTTTAACTGCGTCTACTACAAACTGATCCATTTTATAGATCTCCTTATAATTTTGAACGGTCTTCTAAAACTAAGTTTAGCCAGCCGAACTTAATTACGAGTACCACCTGTACTCATTTAACTGGGCCGACAGGATTCGAACCTGTGGAATGACGGCACCAAAAGCCGTTGTCTTACCGCTTGACGACGGCCCAAAATTGACAACATCAAGTGTCACAGAGAAGAATCAGTCGTCTTCAGACCCACCTTCTACAACGTGACCTGCATTATATTCAGCCAGAATTTTTTCCTGAAGATCGTTTCTGAATTCCGGACTGATAGGATGAGCAACATCCTTATACTCGCCATTAGAAGTTTTGCGACTTGGCATGGCGATAAAAAGACCTGTTTTACCTTCGATAATCTTTACGTTATGAACAACAAAACAATCATCAAATGTAACTGTAACATAAGCTTTAAGCTTACCCTCAGCAGTAACTTTACGGATTCTAAGTTCTGTAATTACCATACTATCCTCCAACTATGCTGCAACAAAGTTCGTGCTTTCTGAGCTGCAACAGATGAATCAAATGCACCGAATACAGTCGCTCCAGAACCAGACATATCAGCCCACAAAGCGCCAGATCTTTTCATATCCCCGATTGCCTTTGCAATAACAGGATATTTATCAATGAGAACACTTGTAAACGAATTTTCAAAAGTCCAGTCTTTAACCGGAGAATTGTAAATCGCTTCAAGTTTTTCATACTCAGGACAGACCGTAAATCTGCCTGCTTCGTATGCTTCATCAATCAGTGCGTAAGCTTCTTTTGTAGAGCTATGCACTTCAGGGAAAATTAGTACAAAATACAGATCTTTTCGTGGCTTAATCTTTTTACAGATTTCACCGCGACCACTTACAAGAGCACAACCAGGTGTATTTTCAGTCTGACCAGAGTGGAGAAAGAAGAAAACATCACTTCCAACTCTGGATGCAACTTCATCGGCCAGTTCATCTGTAAGAGTCTGTCCGTTTAACCGGCATAACCCCTGTAAAAAACTGGCAGCATCAGAAGAACCGCCACCCAATCCGCCGCCAGCAGGTATTAATTTGCAGAGTTCTACATCTACACCGGAATTAAAACCTGTCAGCTTACAGTAAGCGTTGTATGTTTTTGTCAAAGTATTATCATCTTCAAGAACCATACCCTGACAATTCACGGTACAGTTTCCGATTTTTTCTGACGGTGTAATTATAAGCTTGTCAGCCAGATGCACAGTCTGAAAAATACTTTCAATATTGTGATAACCATCTTTTCTTTTTGGCAGAACCCGGAGTCCCAGATTCACTTTTGCACTTGCAGAAAGGACTATCTTCGACAACATATCTATTAAATTATACTAAAATTTTTGAAATAGTCAATTAAATGGTAATTGACATAGTTTTCCAATAAAACTAAATTTAAATTATGCTTAATCCACCTGATAATGATAAAGAAAATAATGAAATTGACGTTGAATCAGATCCAACCCTTATGGATTTTGAAGAAGATGAAGCACTGGGAGATCAGTTCAATGATGAACCTCTGGCAGAAATTTCAGATGATTCAATAAAAGATGCGGAAGATTTTGAAGAAGAATAATTCTTTTTCAGACTGATTTTTTCAGATTCAATGCATGACCGGCAAAAAAAAGAGCAGTTCTTTAAAATGAACTGCCCCTTTTTGAACATTTTATTTTAACTGTGTTCCAGCATGCCACAATTTTTCAAGTTCATAGAACTGACGGGCTCCTTCCGACATCAGATGTACTACAACAGGTCCGATATCAATAAGATTCCAGTCATCTCCATGAGACCCTTTATTGTGTGTAAGATGAATTGTCATGTCATTTTCTTTAACATAATCTTTAATCTGTTTTGCAAGTCCCTGCCAGTGAGCGGAACTGTGAATAGTTGCAATAACGAAAAAATCTGTCCAGCTGTTAAGTTCATGAACATCTATAACTGAAACATTATCTGCTTTTCCATCTTCAAGCAGCTGTGCAATTTCCATTGCCTGATCTTTTACTGTCTTTTCTGCCATTTTTATCTCCTTCCCTATAAAATATTACTATCTAACTCGCCTTCCGTCAAAGTCTGCACCAAGAATAATCGTAAAATCGACATTCTTCTGAACATTTTCTGATGAACCATCTTCAGAAACTTCATCTTCTTTAATATTAGTACAACCAATATAGTCACCAATATTTTTAGCAATTGAAGGCTGTCCGATATGATCTATGATTTCAGTTTTTTCATATTCATGATCGGCATTTTTTACAGTAAGAACATCGTAACCTGCTCCTGTAAAATAAACACTTGTATTGCGTCCTAAACCTTGTGCTATAGACGAGTTATAATTTCCATTTTGAATCTCAAGAACATAAATACGGCTGACATCTTCACCACTGGAAGAAGTCAGAATATTAGTCTTAAGCTGAACAACTTTTTTAATATCCCGACCGTCAAACTCAGGAAAAAGAAGAATATCCTTTACACCTTCAACTCTTCTTGACTGACCGTTAATGGAAACAGGCTTTAAACCTTCAAAATCACTTTTAGAAACCTGTACCATAAACTCATGAAATTCATTATCAGTCATGCTTGTATTTATGCGGTTTCTATAAAGGTTAAAGCGTTCCTGATTCTGCATATACTGACTGTTTCTTGCCAGAGCATTTAGAAGAGAAACAAAAACATTCTTTCTTCTGTCTTCAACTGATTCAAAAACTCCCTGATCATCTTTATAAGAAAGATAAGTATGAATTTTATCACCATCAAGAGTAACAGCTCCGCTTGGAAGCAGCCATCGTTCGCCATCATTGCTTTTTATATCAACCTGAGAAGGAATAAACAGCTTTAATCCTCCAAGAAGATCTGTAAGTTCTTTAAAGTCCTTTAAATTAATCTGAATATAATCCATTTCATTTTCATTGGACTTGATTCCAAGAATATTAGCTACTTCATCACGATAAGTTTCAGGACCTTTTTCAAAATATACTGAATCAATTCGGTCTACCCTGTTCAATGACTTGTAAATTGCCCCTACATTTCCTGCAACATCAATGGCAAAACCTTTCTGATTGAGAGGATAAAATACAAAAACTTCGGTAAAGAAAACTTTTTCATCATCACTAAGAACAAAAATCGTACGTTTAATAGGATCTTCCATCTTAGACTGAGTTTTAGTCGAAAAGACTTTATACAGAAAAAAAGCCACAACATCTATCAAAATAAGAAATGCCAGAATATAAGCAAAATATTTTAATCCGCGCGAAGATCGTCCAAAAGAAGAACTCATTTTTTTGCCTCCAGAATTTCATTTATCAATTCAACAGAAAAAGCTGCAGGAGTTTTTCCGTGAGCTTCAAGATACTCCTGATTTTCCTGTAAAATACTCAAAGTCAGATCATCAAGAGATTTTGAAAAATGCTCTTTTCTGTAATCTTCAGTAGACTGAGGTCTTCCTGGTTCAACTTTATCTGAAACAAAAAGAAGTTTTCCAAGATTACCAAGTCCTTTTTTTCCAAAAGTATGCCATGCGATTGCATCAAGAATATCTTTATCTTCAACTCCAAACATTTCTTTTAGCTGAACAGCAGCTGCCCTTCCATGAAGAAGTGAAAGTTTATTCTGCTCAATTTCACTTATAGCCATTCCGTCCTTTTTTGCCATTTCAAGCATTGTTTCAGGGGGAATTTCCTTGCACATATCATGGGCAATTCCTGCAAGATATCCGATTTTAGGATTCATATGATAATTTTCACACAAAAGAGCACATGTCTGCGCAGTACGAACTGAATGTTCATATCTTTTCTGCGAGAGAACGGATTTTGTATGATTTTCAACTTTTTCAATAAGTTCATCAATTGAATCAATTTCCATATAAATGCCCTTTTAAAATATAGTCAAAAACTTTTTCACCGACAAGATATTTAAAAGCTCCATGACTTTTGACAGCCTGACGGACCTGACTTGAGGAAATCAGTACATCAGGATTAAGAACTTTTTTATATGGATAAGGGAACGTTTCAAGAGTAAGACAGTCTTCCCCTGTTCCAAACTTACCCACAGGTTTATTTTCAGCTTCCTTTATTAAAGTTTTATCATCAGGTCGGTAAGCCACAATAATATCCGCAATCTGAGTCAGTTCATCAACTCTGTACCATTTGTTGAAATCTGTCACAAGATCATTTCCGATAATCCAGCCGATTTTTCCATCCAGAACATTTTTATATTTTTCCTGAAGAAACCTGACAGTATCAAAAGTGTAAGAAACCCCCTGTCTGTCAATTTCGCAGGATTCACTTGCAAACCTGTCATCACCTTCAATTGCCAGATTAATCATATTCAATCTGTCCTGAGCACTTACCTCAACTGCCATCTGTTTATGAGGTGGAATTGCAGCAGGAATAAAAAGAACTTTATCATACCCCAGCTGACAGCAGACATTTTCTGCAAGAATCAGGTGTCCGAGATGAATGGGATTGAAACTTCCTCCAAGACAGGCTATTTTCAAGATTCACTTCCCGGATACTGGATTTCCTGAAATTCATCCACCGAACGTGTTTCCATAAATGTAGGATTCAGGGCAAATCCTGTTTTTTTAGCAGTAAGGAAGCCACCATTGGAAGAAACTTTTGTTCCGTCTTCATTAACGACTTCTTCACCGTCCATTTTTGAAACCATATCAAGGATTGCAAGACGAATATCATTCATTCCCATATGAGCTGCAACTGATACAGGAATTACAACTGTATCCTTTTCTTTTGCAAGAATAGCTTCCCTGACCTGAACTGCACGTTCTTTTGCACCTTCTACATCAATTTTGTTACATAAAACCATTCTTGGTTTAAGAAGAAGTTCTTTTGAATATCCTTCAAGTTCTGCAACGAGGGCATCATAAGCCTTAAAACATTCATCATCAGAACAATCGATCATGAAAATAAGACCTGCAGTTCTGGAAATATGCTTCAAGAAGCGTATACCAAGCCCCTTACCTTCACTGGCACCTTCAATGATCCCAGGAATATCAGCAATGATTACATCCCGTTCTTCATCAGCCCTTAAAACCCCAAGATTTGGAATTTTTGTTGTAAACGGATATGGAGCGATTTTTGGTCTGGCATTCGTAAAGGCATCAAGGAGTGTAGATTTTCCTGCATTTGGAAAGCCGACTAGTCCTACATCTGCCATTACACTAAGTTCAATTCTAAGTTTGCGGTATTCACCTTCTTTTCCTTTAAGAGCTACACGAGGAGCCTGATTTGTAGAAGATTTAAAGTGAACGTTACCCCATCCACCATTACCGCCTTTTAAGAATTCAAACTGTTCATTGTCACTTTCAGTTGTAAATTCGCGGATAAGTTCGTTAGTTTCTGCATCACGGATAGTTGTTCCAGGAGGAACAGGAATTACAATATCCTCACCATCTTTACCGTGACGGTTCCATCCCATTCCGTCTCCACCATTTTTTGCCTTAAAAAAGCGCTTAAAACGCATAGCTGACAATGTTCTGAGATTGCGTTTAACACAGAAGATTACACTTCCGCCTTTCCCGCCATCTCCGCCATTTGGACCGCCATTTGGAATATATTTTTCCCGACGAAATGCGATACAACCGTTACCGCCTTTCCCTGACTGAACTTCAATTATTGCTTCATCTGCAAACTGATTCATGAATCCACCTGAAATTTACTAAAACCCAAGCAGTAAAAACTTACTGCACCCATCACAAAAAAACCCGGAAACAGCCAGGCTGCATCCGGGTTCTTCATCTAAAAAATCATTCGATTTTTACAATTATGCTTCAACAGGTACGATTGATGCGTACTTTCTGTTTTTGCGTTCGTGGAATTTAACAACACCGTCTGCTGTTGCAAACAAGCTGTCATCTCCGGCTCTTTTAACATTGTCGCCAGGGAAGATTTTTGTTCCACGCTGTTTGATGATGATTGAACCAGCTGTTACAACCTGTCCACCATATACTTTAACGCCCAAATGTTTTGGGTTTGAATCACGGCCGTTTTTTGCGCCGCTACCACCTTTACTGCGTCCCATTTTAAGCCTCCGCTAATTTACTCATTTAATTCCCGCAATTTTACATTTTGTGGAAATTCTTTCTGCAAGGACTGAAAACCAGTTCTTAAAAAATCTCCAATGCATTTCAGATAAGATTCAGTTTGTGAATCCTTCTGCAAAACCTCCACACAGAATGCGAGATTCCCGCGGGAAGTTATATCGGCATTTAACTTAACACTGTCATTCTGTGCAAGAAGCTGACCGGCTGTCCTCATCAACACTGTGATGGCAGAACAGACTATATCACTTCCTTTCACTGAAAAACCGGCATGTCCGTTAGCTTGACATTTTTTTATCATGCCGCCTTTTTCACAGATAAGTGTTATTTCAGTCATTAGCCAATGATGTTCTTAACACGAACGTTTGTATATTCCTGTCTGTGACCGATGAAACGGTGATAGTCTTTCTTGCTCTTGTATTTGAAAACAAGAACTTTCTTGTCACGAATGTCGTTTTCAACAACAACTTCGATTTTTGCTTCTTTAACATATGGTGTTCCAACTTTAACATTGTCACCATCACTTACGAGAAGAACTGTGTCAATCTCGATTTTGTCGCCTTCAGCAGCGTCGATTTTATCAACCTGGATGAGAGCATCTTTTTCAGCTTTGTACTGTTTGCCTTTGTATTCAAAAAGTGCGTACATTAATTTACCTCTTTTTCGCCGGAAAGTGTAACGGAATACTCTAACGACTCAATTTAAAAATATAAGTACGAGATTTTACCAAAAAACCTCGTACTTAGTCAATAAACAAACTTATATCTTTATATTATCAAAATTTATAATGCCCCGTACTGATTGTATGACCGTCATTATAAACATCAAACCAGATTTCTTTAGTAGAAGAAATATCAAGAAGCTTATAGAATTCTGCAATATCCTTAACCTTTTTGTCATTTACTGCAGTAATGATATCACCTTCCTGAAGTCTTAAAGCTGCCGCAGGAGATTTTTCAAGAACTCCGGAAATTGCAACACCTTCAATTTTTTCATCCAGCTTAAGCTTTTCCCTGATTTCTTTTGTCAAAGGAGCGGCAACAAAGCCCGGCCACAATTTAGAATTATCAGCAGAAACTTTTTCAGAACGTTCTTCAATTGTAACCTTAAGAACCTTTTCCTTTTTGTTACGAAGGACCTTGAATTCAGCAACTTTTCCAACAGGAAGATAAGCAACCTTGAGAACAAGATCATCAGTATTTTTGATTTTTTCACCATTGAGGGCAATGATAAAATCTCCAGCCTGAATTCCACCTTTTGCTCCTGGCGAATCAAGGAATACCTGACTTGCAAAAGCTCCTTCCCTGTCTTTTACACCAAGACTTTCCTTGTAATTTTCTGAAAGTTCTACAAGAGAAATTCCAAGCCAGCCGTATGTAATTTTTCCATTGGTAATAAAATCTTCAATAGCTTTTTTAAGACTGTTGATTGGCAATGCAAAACCAAGACCTACGCTTCCACCACTTGAAGAAGCGATCCATGTATTGATACCGATTACTTCACCATAAATGTTTACAAGAGGTCCACCTGAGTTTCCCTGGTTAATTGCTGCATCTGTCTGAATAAAATTATTCATATTACCGATATCATTACCGGAACGGCCTGTAGCACTAACAATTCCCTGAGTAACTGACTGACGATATCCGAGAGGAGCCCCCATGGCAAGACAGATATCACCAGTCTGAACCTTATCACTGTCCCCCAGTTTTGCTACGGAAATCTTTGCATTTTTATCTGCTTCAAAACTAACAAGGGCAATATCCTGACGTTCATCAGCGCCAATAAGTTTCCCTTCAAACTCCTGGCCGTCATTAAGCTTAACCTTAATTGTTGTAGCTTTTCCGGCTACGTGATTATTTGTAAGTACGTAGCATGTATTACCTGTGCGGCGTACAATTACACCTGATCCCAGCCCTTTCTGTTCATATTCTCGTGAACGAGGCTTTTTGGATTTTGGATCTGGTGAACCAAAGAAAAACGGAAACATATCTTCCATATCAAAAAAAGAATTGTCACGAACGGTAGTTTTTTCAACAACATCAATTTCAACAACAGAAGGAAGAACTCCACTTGAAATTGAACGGAATGCATTCTGCAGGGATTCAACTACTTTAAGGGATTCAGAAGGAATCTGTACGGCAGGTGAATTATCAGCAAAAGCAGTATCCGCAGAGCCTTTTACACTAAGTCTGGAACAACCGAATGAAAATGCAGCAAAAGCAAGTGCGACAGCTGCAGTAATACCGGCAATTTTTGAAGAAATTTTCATGATTAATTTGTCCTCCACTTTTAATGAATAAACAACAATCTGTTTTGGCAGGTTACAAAAAAAAAACTAACAGATCAGGTCGTCACAGGCTGTGAGAACTTCTGTATGATCTTCAAAAACAGCAACTGTGTGTTCTTCATGGCAGGAACATTTTCCATCTGCAGTAAGAACTGTCCATTTATCAGGAGCAAGTGTAACATCTCCTGTACCGAGGTTAATCATAGGTTCAATTGCAAGAACCATTCCAGCCTGAATACGAGGATTTGGACCAGACTGAGGAAGATTTGGAACAGACGGATCTTCATGAACATCAAGACCTACCCCGTGTCCGCAATAATCTGCTACAACACCATAACCATACTGACCATGGGCAACATTATAAACGGCATTGGCAATATCCCTGATTCTGTTTCCGGCAACGCAGGCTGCAATTCCGGCAGTAAGGCTTTCTCGTGTTGCCTTTACAAGCCTTCTCCATTCAGAAGATACATTTCCAACCTGAACTGTATGAGTAGAATCTGAAATATAACCGTCCAGATCAATTCCTATATCAAGGGAAACAAGATCTCCGTCTTTAATGATTCTCTTTTTAGAAGGAATACCGTGAATTACTTCATTATTGATACTGATGCAAGCAGCCCCCGGAAAATTTTCCCTGTACCAGGCTGGTTTTCCGCCTGTTTTCTTTATGAATTTTACAACAAGGTCATCCACATCTTTTGTGCTCATTCCCGGTTCAACATGAGGAATTACTTCACGAAACAAATCTGCCAGTGCATGACAGCTTCTTCGGATTCCTTCAATTTCTTTATCATTTTTTAAGCGAATCATATATAAACTCCTTATTTGATTTCAACAAACTCAATCAACGCAGCAACATAATTTACAGACATAACCATTAAAAAATACAAAAGAAGCATTTTTATCCTGCCCCTTATATCTGTTTACCTGCCAGCGACCTGGCTTCTTCTTCACAAATTCTTGCAGTTCTTTCATCTCCGATACGTCGATAAGCACCAGCCATTTTTTTAAGGAATATCGCATCATCCTGTTTTCCAAACCCCAGTTCGAGGGCGCGTTCCCAGCAGTCAAGGCAAAGTTCATCAGCAACATTACATTCAAGCCTGTTCTTCAATACAACTCTTGCAAGGTCCAGTACTTCCGGGAAAAATATCCTGAAATAATGAAAATCGTATTCCATACGGATAATCTGCTCAAGAAGAACAAAAGCATCGTAATATTCACTGCGGATTATAAGTTCTTCTGCAAGGATAAAACCATAATCCATAAAATCTTCACGGATAAACCATTTTGCAAGCCTGAATCCTGCATGTTCCATAGACATACGCTTAAATTCAGCTACAGCATCATCTTCACGATTATGCATAAGATCAAAAAATATAAGTTTTGCACGGCTTTCTTCATCACTGCGGGCCAGAAGCCATTTTCTGTAATCAAAGGAATTTTCAGATCCACGGTGCCGGTAAGCATGCCTCATATGGAACGATTCATCAAAAATTGTCCGCTGCTTCTGATCAGAAAGAATTTCGTAAGCCGCTACAAGTTTTCTGAAAGCTTCCGTAGTTTCTGACTGTGAGGCATCTGGATGTAATAATTTTGCTTTCTGACGGTAAGCCCGTTTTATTTCAGCTGCAGTTGCATCTTTACGGACTCCAAGAATTTCATAACAATCTTCCAAAGTAATTTAATAATATTATTTTTTTGTGCTTTTTACAATTAATAGTGTTATAATAGTTACCAATGAAAAAGTTCCTTTATTGTCTGATTACAGGTTTTCTCTTACTTACTGTTTCCTGCAGTAAAAAAGAACCACAGGTTACAAACATTAATTTCCGCGAAAATTCAACCGTCCTTAAATTAGGCTTTTCTACTGATCTGGGGACTCCAAGAGCCATCGCATCAGAAGCATTCCAAAAAGAAGTGGAAGAAAAAACAAAAGGAAGAATTTCAGTTGAAATCATTCCAAACTTAAATGATTCAGACCTGATTGAAAATATCATCGACAAAAATATGGATATTGCCGTTTCAAGTGCAGCCAACTATTCTATTTATTCACCACGTGTTGGTATCAGTGCAATCCCATTTCTTTTTAACACCTTTGAAGAAGCATGGAACTTTATTGACAGCCCTTTAAGTTCACAGGTTTACGCTGCTCTTGAAGACTACAATATGGTTGTAATTTCTACATTTAATAACGGTTTCAGATGTGTAACGACAACTTCAAGACCGATAGAAAAAGCATCGGATATGGAAAACCTGAATATCCGGACTCCGCCAAATCCGATTGTCATGGAAACAATGAGTGCATTGAAGGCAAATCCAAAACCTTATGCTTTCACAGAATTAAAAAATGCATTAAAGCAGAATATTTTTGACTCCCAGGAAAACCCGATTCCAGTTATTTACAATGCAAAACTTTATGAAGAACAGGCCTACCTTGCAATTACAAATCACAGTTACGATGCTATGCCGGTTGTAATACGAAAGGATCTGTGGGAAAATTTTGGGGAAATTGACAGGGAAATCATCAAAACTGCTGCAGAACATGCCCAGAGTCTCAACAGAAACCTGGTACAGGAACAGACTATAAATTTTGTAAAAGAATTGCAGTCAAATGGAATGACCGTGACATATCCAGATCTGAAAGATTTAAAAAACAACTGTTCATCCGTAATTGATTCTTTTTCAAAAATCTATGGTGAAGACCTGATGTTAAAAGTAAAAGAATTAACAAATTATTAAAAAATCTTGAATTTGCGGTCAATATCAGTTTCACGCACTACAAAAACATTACAGTTGGCGTTGGCAAGGATTTCTGCATTAATTGCAGACAAATGATCATGAGCACCTGTAGCACTGTGCTTACGGCCGCCGATTACAAGGAGGTCTGATTCATATTCATCTGAAGCTGTAATCAACTGAGACCAGACTGCTCCTTCCCGGATTTCCGTATCAATATTCAGGCCTTTGGACAAAGCCAGTTCCTTTATATGTTCCAGATTTGTTTTACATTCATTTCTCAAGGCATTGAGGTATTTTTCACTTTCTTCCTGAATAAGAATCTTTGCAAACATCAGCTGTTTTATAGTTGCCGTATCAACAACACTTACAACTTTAAGCCGGGATCCCATCTGACAGCTGAGCATAATTGCATACATGGCGGCTTTTTCAGACTGATCTGAACCATTGATTGCAACTGTTACTTTTTTAATTATGGATTTTGCCAAAACTCACCTCCAGAATCATTTACGATTTTCGGTTTTTAAGGGCCTTAAGAGTAAAAGTATTTTCACGTTCCCGCTCTTCAAGAACAGATTCAATATATTTTTTTGTCTCTGCAGTCTGAGGAATTACCATTTTATCAAGAGCATTAACACGGCGCTGAGTTTTTTTAACTTCCATTGCAAGGCGCCATGCCATAGTTCTGATACTTGCCATCTGTGTCAAAAGTGAAAGAAGCTTAAAAAACTCAACTATCACTTTATCACTGTCTGCAAAAGTTCCCATAAACGAGTAAAAAAGTTTTTGTTTTGGAACAGTTACATCGATGGATTTAAATTTCATTCCTCCGGCTGTCACCTGTTTTTCGTTGATATGAAAATCATACTGGACACCATGACTGATTCTTTCGATACGTTCTTCTCCGACAGTCATAAGCATGTGTTTAAGAGAAGGATATGCCTGCTGAATTGTTTTATCAATATCCCTTTCCAGAAGCTTAATCTTTTCAACAATGCGCATAAGCTCCATTACAAGAATTTCACGTTTCTGTTCAAGAAGATCATGACCATCAACTGCAACAGAAAGCTGTTCTTTTAATGTGAGGAGATTTGATTTTGTAGGAGCAACATTTAACTTAGCCATCGTTTCTTCTATCTTCAGACTTTATTTCTGTCCCTAGTCTTTTGGCATATATTTTTCAATAAATTCAGGCTTGAGGCGGTAAAGTTCATCCTGTGGAAGAAGCTTCATAAGACGCCAGCCTAAATCAAGAGTTTCTTCAATGGATCGGTTTTCATATTCACCCTGAGAGAAGAATTCTTTTTCAAGAGCATCACCAAATTTGAGATATTTTCGGTCTACTTCACCAAGCTCCTCATCACCGATAATTGCAGCAAGGTTTCTGATTGATTTAACTTTAGAATAACTGGCAAAAAGCTGGCTTGAAACGGCACTGTGATCTTCTCGGGTCATTCCCTCTCCAATACCATCCTTCATCAGACGGCTCAAAGAAGGCAAACCGCTTACAGGAGGATATACACCACTCTGATTCAACTGTCGGTCAAGTACAATCTGTCCTTCTGTAATATACCCAGTAAGGTCAGGAATAGGATGAGAAATATCATCGTTTGGCATTGTAAGAATCGGAATCTGTGTAATGGAACCGTTGGATCCCTTGATTTTTCCGGCACGTTCATAAAGTTCAGCAAGATCAGAATACAGATATCCAGGATAACCTTTTCGACCAGGAACTTCACCACGAGTAGTAGAGATTTCACGCAATGCTTCACAATAGTTTGTCATATCAGTCATTACAACAAGTACATGCATTCCTTTTTCATAAGCAAGGTATTCTGCTGCAGTCAGGGCACAGCGTGGTGTAATAATACGTTCAATAGAAGGAGCATCAGCAAGAGACTGAAACATTACAACGTTGCTCAATACACCGGATTCTTCAAAAGAATGAATGAAGAACTGAGCCTGGTCATATTTAATCCCCATACCGGCAAAAACCATTACGAATTTTTCGTCGCTATTGCGGATTTTTGCCTGCCGAATAATCTGAGCCGCAAGATGGTTATGAGGAAGACCGTTTCCCGAGAAAATAGGAAGTTTTTGTCCGCGGATAAGAGTATTCATTCCGTCAATGGAACTGATACCAGTCTGAATAAAATCCCTTGGATAAATGCGGGCAAAAGGATTTATCGGCATTCCGTTTACGTCAATTGCCTTATTTGATACTATCGGTGGAAGACCATCAATCGGTTCTCCAAGTCCGTTAAAAATTCGTCCTAAAAGACCGTCGCCAACAGCAAGTTCCATTGGTTTTTCGAGAAATTCTACACTGGCTTCGTTTAAGTCAATTCCCGTAGTCGAACCGAAAATCTGTACAATGGCAGTATCATTGTTCAGGTCAATTACACGTCCTGTTTTTTTTGCGCCAGAGCGGTCACGAACATAAACAATTTCATTATAAAAAATGTCTCTTGTACTTTTAACAACAATAATTGGTCCGTCTACAGATGAGACACCTTTGTATTCAACACCTTTCATATTTTTACCTTATTTTCTGTACATTTTTTCAAGAGCACTGAACTGTTCTTCCATCACACCTTCAGTTTCTTTTACCATTTCCAGTTTTTCATTTGGAACAGTTGTCTTTAATCGCACAATCTGTTCTTTTACACTCATGGCTACAATTTTTAAGAGAGGACATCCGGCTTTTATAAGTGCCACAGCCCTTTCATAAAACTGCATCATAAGAAGAAGAATGGCAATCTGCTTTTCAGGAACGGAATACACATCAATTGCATCAAAAGCATTCTGCTGCAAAAAACCGTTTTTAATCATATCAGCAACAACAAGAACAACCCTGTCGGCATCCGGAAGGGCATCAGGACCAATAAGGCGCACAATCTGCTGAAGACGGTTTTCACGTTTTAACAGATCAAGTGCCTTGAGGCGGATTTCTGCCCAGCGAGGGTCAAGTTTATCCCACCACTCTTTAATTTCGCCAGAATATTCAGAATATGAATCGATCCATCCGATGGCAGGATAATGGCGGGCATTGGCAAGTTCACGGTCGAGGGCCCAGAAACAGCGGATAAAGCGTTTTGTATGCTGGGTAACAGGTTCACTAAAATCACCGCCTGGAGGAGAAACAGCTCCAATTACAGAAACTGAACCTTCCTGACCGCATAAAGAATTTACACGACCTGCCCTTTCATAAAATTCAGCAAGACGAGTCGGAAGATATGCCGGGAAACCTTCTTCTGCAGGCATTTCTTCCATACGACCGCTAAGTTCACGGAGAGCTTCTGCCCATCGTGAAGTTGAATCTGCCATAATTGCAACATGCATTCCCATATCGCGATAGTATTCAGCAAGAGTAATACCTGAATAAAGGGAAACTTCACGGGCTGCAACAGGCATGTTTGAAGTATTTGCAATAAGAATTGTTCGTTCCATAAGAGAACGACCAGTTCTCGGGTCTATCAATGTTGGAAATTCAGTAAGAACGTCAGTCATTTCGTTTCCACGTTCACCACATCCAATATATACAATAAGATCAGCATCACACCATTTTGCAACGGCATGCTGAGTCATGGTTTTCCCAGTACCAAATCCGCCAGGAATTGCAGCAGTACCACCTTTTGAAAGAGGAAAGAAAACATCAATTACCCGCTGACCTGTAATAAGAGGTTGAGAAACTTCAAGTTTCTTTTCAAAAGGACGAGGAACACGCAATGACCAGTAATGACTCAATTTAATTTCTTCATCGAGCTCTGTTGTTGCAATTACTTCATCAACAGTATAACTGCCGTTTCCCTTGAATGTCTTGAGCACACGGCCTTTAATCATTGGCGGAACCATAATTTTATGAAGAATTGAAGCAGTTTCCTGTACTGTTCCAAGAATCATTCCAGGTTTAATTGCCATTCCTTCTTTTGATTCAGGCAGGGCATTAAATTCCCACTTTTTATTTACATCAATTGGTTCTGTGCGCATGCCAGGCTTTAAGAATGCTCCGGCTTCATTGAACATTGCTTCCAGCGGACGCTGAATACCATCGTAAATTGTTCCTACAAGACCAGGTCCAAGTCGCAGGGAAAGAGGACGCTCTTCAGAAATTACATCTTCACCGATTTTCATTCCTGTGTCATCTTCGTAAACCTGAATAGTAGCCTTACCTTTTGACTGCCGGATGATTTCACCGATGATGCGTTTTTCACCAACATCAACTACTTCATACAGACCACAGGCATCAAGCCCTTCTGCATAAACGATTGGTCCTGAAATTCTGGTAATTTTACCTTTAATCATTCTGGAAGTCCTCCGTTAAATAATGCAGTAGTAAGTTGATAATTGTATTTTTCACGAATTTCACGGACAATCTGATCAACCGTCACACGAATTTTCACATTATTGTCAGTACTTATTAAAATATAGCCTGCATGAAGTTCATTGCCGGGAAATGGTTCTTCACCGCTTAAAGCAAACGAAGTTTCCTTTACAGATGCAAGCTTGTTTCCAAGAAGAGTTTTAAGTTCTTTTTCTGCAGATTTTCCTTCAAGTCCAAAATACAGTACATCAAAATTTTTATCATCAAATTTTTTCAGACAGGCTCCGCTCTTATTACGTAATAATTCAAGAAGTTTTTCCTGCGAAAGGTTAGCAAAGTAATCATTCATTGCTTTTGAAACTGAATTATAATAGAAATCAATGAGAAAACGTCTTTTTTCAAGAGGTACTGCAGCCTTCAAATTATTTTCAAAACGGTTCAATTTATCTTGATAATATTTTTTCTGCTTATCTTCAGCTTCTTTTACATTTGTTTCAACTTCAGAGAGAATTCTTGCCTGCTCATTTTGTGCATCATTGAGAATTTTTTCTGCACGCTTTTTGGCATCATTTTCAATTTCAAGATCAAGAATCTCAGTAGAACGTAATTCTTCCATATTAAAACTCTATTTCTAAACATTTATTCCAACGGCTTCACGAATTGCATCTGTAAGAGTTTTTCTTCCTTCAAGATGACCGTGAATGCCTGGAATTTCTACGATAAGGGGATAATCCGCCTTTTTCTGCCATGCAATAACTTCTTCATCAATAAGACTTGCCGCATTTTCTGTGAGAATCAAAACTTTTGGCCGTTCTTCCACAGGAACTGCGCCCTGCCCCGTCACTTTATAAAAAGCATCAAGGACTTCCTGCCGTGTCACGGCAACATCACCTTCAACTCCAACAAGCTTAAAAGCCAGAACCAGCTCCCGTTCACCAATTACGAAATACTGCATGAAATAAAATCTTTTTACTTAAAGAATGATAATCAAAAGGGCTACAAGGAATCCCCAGAGACAGATACCTTCGGCAAGACCTACGAATGGAAGGGCTTTTCCGGAAAGTTCTGGATTTTCACTCATTGCACCCATGGCAGCAGCACCGATTTTTCCTACAGCCATACCACCGGCAATACATGCAAGACCTACTGCAAGACCAGCAGCAATATACTTCATTGAAGAACCGTCAGCTTTTGTTTCAGCAGCTTCAACAACTGTTTCATCCGAAGCAGCTGGAACAGATTCCTGAGCAAATACTGAAGCTGCACATCCAAAGAATGCAAGAACTGCAGCAATAACAAAAAATTTTTTAAACATATAAAACCCCTTTATATTTATTTTAAGGCAGAAAAATGCTTCTGTCGTGATTCCTGAAAATTAATTGTAATCAAATGCAAACGGAACAAATTCTCGTCCTGTTTCACTGAAGAATTTACTGAAAAATTCATAATACTGCAGACGAATAACCTGAATTGCAACAATCATTCCTTCAAGGACAATTACGATTGCATTACCGATTACAAGAACAAGTGCTCCGCCCACAGGTCCGCATGTTTCGCTCATCATATGGATAATGAATCCAAGAACTGCATGAGCAAGGGCAAATGCTCCGACACGGACAAAGGAAATTGAGTTTGAAAGATAAGTTGAAATAACTTCAATCAGTTCAACAACTCCGCCGATAATCATAGAGCCTGCACCGTTTTCAATTACAGGCCGGTGACCGTCTAAAAGCCGCTCAAAAGGTTCACCAAATGCAGCAAACAAAAGCGATGTTCCGATAAAAATCCAGTCAAACAGCGATGGTTCATGACAAAAAGCTGCAACCGCAATTACAAAACCAACTACATACCAGAAAAACAAAGCACCTGCAATTCCAGTTTTGCCAAAAATTGCACTTCCCCACTGGCGGCGGCTGAATCTGTTAATAATATTGATTACAAGCCCGATTGAATTGATTATAAAACCAAGACCGATTGTAACGCCGAATATTCCAAAAATAATTGTCATAGGGCTGGCAGATTCCCAGAATTCCATATTAAGGATCGGAGAATGCGGCTCCCCGTACAGGCCGGTAATAAACTTTGAAACAGGTACAAGAGCAGTTTTTGTGGCAAAGAATTCACCTGTCAAAAGTCCCATTATAGTACTTGAAACACCGATACACATAAAAATCGGAGCAAACTTGTTCCAGCCTTCAATTTTTACGACTTTAAGTCCAAGTAGAATTCCTGCCAGAAGGAATACAAGTCCCTGACCTGCATCACCAAACATGATTCCAAAAAGGACTGTAAAGAAAATTGCTACAAAGGGAGTCGGATCGATTGTTCCATACAAAGGTGAACCGTAGCTGAAAATCATTCGCTCAAAAGACTTTACAATAGCTCCATGTTTCAGTTTAACAGGAACTTTTTCTTCCCCGCTCTGAACAGAAGGAATTTCACCAGGTTCGTAAACCCTGATTGCAGCCCGTCCTTTTGTAAGGGAATCAATTTCTGTCATTACTGAGTGACAGTCACTTTCTGCCATCCATCCTGTAATTCTATAAACAAGACTTGTTGATTCAAGAGAAGCTTCACACTGAATGAGCTGCGATTCAAGAGAATAGATTCCTAAAAGCTTACGCAAAGTATCGCGCTGTGTTTTTGCAAGATTTTTGCGTTCTTCAATAAAATTATCAAGTTCCGCCTTTACCTGATTTTTCTGTTCATCAAGACCTTTAAGGACATCTTCCGGAACGCCCTTAAAATCCTGCGGAATTTCCATATTTACAAACCCAAACTTTTTAAGTTCCGCATCCAGAGCAAAACGACCTTTGCGGCTGCTTGCTGCAAGAATGCGGGAACCATCTTCTCCAAGAGAAACTATTACGGCTCTGTCGCCTGCTGCATTTTTTAACTGAGGAACAACTGAAGGATCAATTTTTCCAACCCGCAGACTTAGAAAAGACATATGTTCAAGGTCACCGAAAGCAGTTTTCAGGTTTGCAAAAGAATGAGCTTCTGTTGCTGCATCTGAAACGCGTTTAAGTTCTTCACGAAGAGATGTTTCTTTCGTGCGCAAATTTTCGACTGCATCAAGAATTATCTGAGCTTCTTTTTCTGAAAGTTCATCGGCCCTTGATGACAGCTGAACAAAATCTTTGTCAATATCTGTAATTTCAAGGTAAGATCTTGCATTTTTTAACTTTGCAAGAGTTTCTTCTGCAAGATTGTTTACAGATTTTCCATCAGTATTATTTCTTTGAAACTGAAAACATCCCTTTTTACCGAGATAGTAAATTACGTCGCTGATATCCTGTTTAAGAACCATCAGTTCGACAAGTGTCATTCTTGCTGTTCTTGCCATAGTCTACCTCTCTTGTGCCAAAGAATAACCGGAAGCTTCCATCATTGATTCCTGATCGGCATCAAGTCTCAACCCTTCTGCTACGGTTGTTATACAGTCCAGTTCATTCTGCTTAAGTTTAAAGAAACTAATTAGACAAAGAGGACTCAAAGGCTGTTTATGAAACAGTCTTTCTGTTTTTACGTTTAAAGAATGTTTCCAGGCTCGTTCAATCCAGGCAGGATCAACGCTCCACAACTCCCCATCCAGATGAGGATTCAGGAATTTTCTATATTTCCAGTCCTGCCAGTCTGAAAAGTTTTCAACATCTTTATCAAGGATCTTAAGGGCATCAGAAGCAAAGACGTCTGATTTTCCCATTAACTTCTGATTCTGAAATGCAAGTGTAGGTTTTATTTCTTCAGCTTCCATTTTGTAATAAACTTTCAGCCTAAGTGCCCACAACACGTTTTTCATGACAACTTCATCTTTTATCAGATTTTTAACATCATCCTGAATATCAGATGGAAGCTGGAAACACGCATCCCAGATTTCATGAATGTACTGAACATCAAGCCTGTTATCAGAAAGCTGGATTTCATCTGCACTCACAGGTTTATTATACCATGAAACTGAGGAATTTTTTGTAACAGCTTTTAAATCAGGAAATTTTCCATAATTTAAAACAGAATATTTTTGTGGCGTAACAAATGATGGGACAGTTTTTTCACCAAGAGAGAGAATACTTCCCATTTCTTTAAGATTTTCATAATCGTAGAATTTTAAAAAATCAATTAAAAGACTGCAGGGCTCATCGTAACATTCAACAAGTTTAATATAGTCGCAAAAGAACTTTTCTTCTGCCTTGTGTTCAATTTTTTTTGTAAGAAGGGATTCAGGAACTGCAGGAACTTCTTCATTAAAAAGAAGGGTATAAAGTTCAGAAAGGGAACGTACACTAAAGAGTTTTACAGCATTTTTGCCGATGAAAGATTTTGCAAGCATCCCGCTCGCTTTGGAATAAACAAAAGCACCAGCTGCACCATTATCCATAGGAACGTCCTTAAATTACGCCAGATAAAGTTTTTTCCAGAAAGGAATTAAAAGAATCCACACTTTGGGAAGAAGCTGTAATTTTAGATTTATAGTCGTTTACCTGAGCAGAATATTCTTTCTCCAGAGAAACAGTTTTTACCTGATATTCCTGTTCAAGATTTTGTGCGATTGCTGTGTATTTTTCTTTGAATTGAGAGTCAGCGAGAGATTTGGCCTTGGAAATAATTTTATCAGCCTGATCTTTAGCCTGATTCAATATTTCACTGGACTGTTTTTCCACTTCCAGAAGATGATTGATAATTTCTGTTTCGCGTTCAGCCATAGAAATCTCCCCCTATGCAGAATTATTTGCAGACAGATTCCTCAGAAGCACAAAGAAGTCTGTAAACTTCAGAAGCAGTTTTGCATTCAAGAACATCATGTACAAAACCTGGAATCTGAAGTACTGTTGCCAGCTGCTTAAGAATCTGAATATGAGCTTCAGTTTCACCATTTCCTGCAAGAAGCATAAAAACAAGATGAACAGGAGCTTTATCAAGGGAATCATAATCGATCCCCTCGCGGGTAATACCGATTGCGCCGATTGTACCTTTTAAATTATTTACTTCAGCATGAGGAATTGCAACATTATGCATGATTCCTGTAGTCATTTTTGATTCACGGTCATTAAGGTCGCGAACTGCTTCATTTCTATCCAGTTCAGGATAAACTTCCTGCAATTTTACAACCATTTCTTCAAAGAGTTCATCTTTTTCTGTACTTTCAAGATTTACGATGATTGCCTTTTCTGAAAAAATCTGACCGAGAACCATAATCTACCGTTAAAATTAGTTAGCTGCAGCAGGTGCTTCAGCAGGTGTTTCTGTATTTTCAGTTGTACCTGAAGTCTGCTCAGTTTTCTGATTGTCATCAGAATTATCTTCAAGATTCTGTTTTTCACCTTTAAGAGTAAAAGCAAGTACAATTACAAGAATGAAGAACAAAGCAACAAATACTGCCGTAGCTTTTTTGAGGATTGAGCCGGAGTTAGCACCGAAAGCCTGAGTGTTTCCGCCACCCATCATTCCGCCCATTCCGTTCTTTTCATCATTCTGAACAAGCACCATCAAAACAAGAATAACTGAAATGATTGCAAAAGCAACCAAAAGAAATGTAATCATTTTTTTCTCCAAATATTATAATAAATACCTTTTAATTCTATCGAAATCCGATAGAGAGGTCAATGAAGGTCAAACTTTAGCAGTTACAACCTGAGTAAAGGTATCCGGTTTAAGTGAAGCACCACCAATAAGACCACCATCAATATCAGGCATACTCAGAAGCTCGGCAGCATTACCTGCGTTCATTGAACCACCATACTGAATCTGAATATTATCTGCAGCTTCCTGTCCGTACATTTTAGCAATAACGGAACGGGCATAAGCATGGATTTTCTGAGCATCTTCAGGAGTTGCTGTCCGACCTGTACCAATAGCCCATACAGGTTCATAGGCAATTGTAATTTTGCTGATCTGTTCGGGTGTAACGCTATTTAATGCAGAACAAATCTGCCGTTCGCAGACTTTTTCCGCACGCCCTACTTCACGCTGAGCCAGAAGTTCGCCGATACAAAGTACAACTTCAAGTCCGTTTTCAAGAGCCTTAAGAACTTTTTCATTAATAAGTTCATCAGTTTCGCCAAATTCATAACGGCGTTCTGAATGGCCGATGATTACAGCCTGACAGCCGATATCCCTGAGCATTTTTCCAGAAATTTCACCTGTATGAGCACCATTGTCAGTAGCTGCAATGTTCTGCGCTCCAAGAAGAATATTAGTGCCTTTTACAAGTTCACTGACTGCATCCAGATACACAAAAGGTGGAGCAATCATAATTTTGCGGTCACAGTCTTTTAGGTTGATTACCAGCTGTTTTACAAGGTCAATGGCACTCTGTTTGTCCATGTTCATTTTCCAGTTGCCGGCAATGTATTTAGTGCGCATAAAATCCTCCGCGCAATTTTTTATAGTTAGCAATTTAATTTTAACCCTAAACTCCCCGCTTGTCAAAAAAATGCAGGGAATACACAAATGACGCAAATTTTTCAGGACGAAAGTGCATGCCGTAAAAAAAAGCTCCTGCCCAAAAAAAAGCAGGAGCCCTTCTATGATTTAAGCCGCACCAAAGGTGTCGGCCTTGAAATTAGTTTACAGAGTTCCGAAAGGAATCCCTGTATAACGGCGTTAGACCGCACCGAAGGTGTCAGGTTGTAAAAACCACTTTTATCATCAAAAACACACTGCACAAAAAAAAGCCCCTGCCCAAAAAAAAAGCAGGAGCCCTTCTATGATTTAAGCCGCACCAATGGTGTCGGCCTTGAAATTAGTTTACAGGGTTCCGAAAGGAATCCCTGTATAACAGCGTTAGACCGCACCGAAGGTGTCGGCTCTCAACGCCTATTTTGTAGCTAATATCGCAATACCCGGCAGAGTTTTTCCTTCACGGAATTCGAGGGAAGCACCACCACCAGTTGAATCGTGGCTCATTTTGCCAGCAAGGTTGAACTTGTTAACAGCAGGAACAGAGTCACCGCCACCAACTACAGTCATAGCACCACGGCCTGTAGCTTCAGCAACGAGCTGAGCAACAGTAGCAGTTCCCTTGGCAAATGCTTCAAATTCAAATACGCCAACAGGACCGTTCCATACAACAGATTTAGCTGTAGAAAGAACTTCCTTGTAAGCTTCTATTGTTTTTGGACCAACATCCATAGCCATAAGGTCAGCAGGAATATCTTTTCCGTCAACTGCAACTGGAGCTGCATCTGGAGAGAATTCTGTAGCACCAACATGGTCAACAGGAAGAACGATTTTTACGCCTTTGCTTTCAGCATCAGCAAGAAGCTTTTTAGCAGTGTCAATAAAATCATCTTCAACAAGAGACTTACCAACAGCAAAGCCCTGTGCCTTGAGGAATGTATAAGCCATACCACCACCGATGATAAGTGCAGAAGCATTTTTCAAAAGTGATTCAAGAACAGCGATTTTTGAAGAAACCTTGGCACCACCAATGATGGCAACCTGTGGTTTTGGTGGATTTTCAACCATTGGCTGAATGTATTTAACTTCTTTTTCCATAAGGAACCCGCCAACAGATTCACAGCCCATGAACTTAGAAATTGAAGCAGTAGAAGCCTGGTCACGGTGAGCTGTACCGAAAGCATCGTTAACAAAAATGTCACCGTACGAAGCAAGTTCTTTAGC